>NZ_CP093442.1:716464-1432929 GCF_022814725.1 Bdellovibrio reynosensis | reverse complement strand
GATGTCTTTGTTTTCAAATAAAACATGCACACCCAAAGCGGAATGAGACAACAAAGCTTCCATTCTTTCTAAACTTGTCTCTTCGATATTGGCCAAGGCGCCTCCCTTGCGACATCTTAATTCAGATGGTGAGGAAAAAGCTCGGCCGTTGCAACATGAAAAATGACGGTATGACGAACCTTGTCGAGTCTGTTTTTTTTTAAGTTGTTTGCGGCACAAGATTGTCTCGATAATGAAGTGTGAGGGGTGCGAGAAATATGGCAAAAACGAAAACCCGTGCTAAGAAAAAAACATCTGGTCCGACTGAACAAGAATACATTCTTGTAGATGAAGCGGCAGGACTTATTTTTGAGTCTGAAGAAGCCTTGTTTGGCTACTTTGAAGAAGCCATCGACCATATGGAGCATGAGTACCAATCTCTTCGCATTGAAACCGATTATTCTGACGAAGAACAAATTGCCCATGAGCATTATCTTGAAACAACTTTGGATGAACCCGAAGAAGTGTGGATGGATGATAAGACTTTTGAGGACTTTGCCGTTTATCACTTCATTAAAAATATTCAAGAAGGCGATGAACAGTTCACTTATGTGGCAGTAGCTTACGTTTCTTCGGAAGAAGAAATTCCAACTTTTGTTTTTATCCACTTCCCAACTCGTGATCCGAAGATGGTAGAAGCCTTCCAAAAAGGGGAGCTTGTTTACGATAAAACTTTTGAAGAAGTTTCTGGTGGAGCAGTGGAAGGCGACGCCCTGGGTGAAGGCGACCCTTTGGCCATGGGGCTTTATATTGCCATGCTAAAAGTGCGCGGTGAAAAAGATATTCCTCAAGATAAGTTTTCTGAATTCGCGAATCTTCGTGAAGACACCATTGAAAGTGCTGATGAAATTTGGCGTAAAAATGATTTAGATGGAAACGTCTTGGTTTGCTTTATTAAAGAATATCCAGACCACGAAACGACTAAGGATCTTACCTACATTGCTGTGACCCAGGAAGATGAAGAATCCAATGTTCATTCGTTGTTATTCTCTTTCCCAACGACCGATGAAAGTTTGGTGGATCGTTATCGCCAGGGCGAGAATTTGCAGGCTGAGGAAGTTTCTCAGGAATCTGCGCATTAGGTTAGTTTTTGATTTTGGGAAGAAAAGAGCTCCTGGAGGAGCTCTTTTCTTTGCTATTTAACCTCTGTCACTGATTCAATAAACGGAGCGATTTTCAGAGCTTTTATGAGTTCGCTTTTTGAAAGCGGGTCATTTGGGAACTTCACGTAAATGTTCGTCGCTCCTTCACGTATACTGCCTGATGGAAATATTATTGTCTTCGCAAATCCAGCGTTCAATGCCTCAAGTACGAATTCAAGTTTTAGGTATCCATCTGGGTAACAGTAATGAACTTTGGCAACTGCAGAATCTTGGCACAACGTGAACTGATCTTTCTTATATTTGATTGCAAGAGTAATGTAGGTCGTTGCCGACAGATAAGCAGCTGTTGAACCCTTTGTATAGCCTTCGGTTGTTCCTATCGGTCTAATCGTATCTACGTACGAAAGCATCCCCAACGCTTTGCCTAGTTTGCTCATGTCGGAATAATAAGACATCGCTCCTTCGTTAACTAAAGTGAAGATAAATGATCTTTCATTCTCAATTTTGGTTAACCAAAAATTAGGATTCACTATCGGTAGACCCTGTGGCCAAGTGGTGTGGAGGCTTGGAACGACGTCTGCCTCAATTTTTTCTGGTTTAAAATACTTTCCGTTGCAAAGATCCTTTAGCTTTAGGCAATCAGCGTGCTCATTGACCGTGATACGATATTGTTTCATCACAAATCTGTGGGTAAGGCCCAATAATTCAAATTGAGTGGAAGCACGCAGTGTTCTCATTAACTCATCCACTGCACTTTTTTCGACTTTTACTCGAAATGAAAAAAGATAATGTTCTTTACCCCACTGCCCAACGACGGCGACGTATTTATTCTTTGCAGTTTCTTGGACGATTCTTAAAAGGTGCTCACTGGTACGAGTGTGATTTGGGTTCGGTTTTATGCGAGCGGTAACAATTTGCCATTCTTGAGCAGGCACGTGTACGACATCGGATTGTTCCGGAGTTTTTGTAGGTGAACCTTCGCTGCTTTTGATTGAGACATCATTTGCAATGGCCTTCACTAAAGGATGACGTGATAGTTGCACGAAGGCTGCGTTTAAGTCATTCACATGTTCTTTGTTTCCATTAATAAAGCCTTGCGCGAGGTCTAATTCTTCGTTGGAATTTTGTGCGATTGAAATTCGAGGGCTGACATCTTTTCGTAAAGCTGTTTGCAGTTCGATGGCAGAGATTTTTTTATTTAGAATTAAGCTAAAGCGAATTGAATAAGGAGTAATACCTAGGCTTGAAATCAAGCCGGCGCGGTTTTGTTGAATTTTCGCTAATCTTTCAACAGCCATTTTTAGGTCAGCTCTTGCCGAAAAAGAAACTTCCAGATCAGCGGGGCTTGCGCCAGCATCAATCATTTGATCGACGGTGGCTTTGATTTCTTCATTGCTGGTGCCCTTGAATTTTTCAATGGCCATAGTTCTAAACACATTTTTAAATTCAGCGCGGTCGCCTTCCATCTTGGCGCGGGTTTCAGAATCATAAATTTGATTTGCAACCGCTTTACCTTCATTCACTAATGCTGCATCAGAAATGTCGACAGTGCTTGAAGCTTCAAATGCGCCTTGTTGCGCGCAGTTTTGAAAAGCGAAAATTGATGCTAGTAAAGAAATACCGATGAGACTTTTAGAAAAAGTACCGCGCAGATTCAATGGCCACCCCCAAACATAGAATCGGCCAAGATATGGAGGCCCAATAGGGCTCCATAAACGAATCTCAATTTAGATCAGGAACATTGCGAACACTTAAAGAAAACTAGCTCCGTTGACTAATTTTTAATTATTAGTAACTTCATCATCTCATTTGTTTCTTTTTCATTCAGATTTAGCGGTGTTACCAAAGCTAACTCCTCAGCGATCTTTTCCTGCAGCATAAGTAAGCGTGGCATCGCTTCTGAATATTCAATTCTACCTCTAGCTACCACCTCAGGAGTTGGTAAATAGATTTGCAGACCTAGTTGATCTTGGTTATCAAGTTTTAGGATCCACCTCTTTGATGAATTTTCAAAAATCAATCTATCTGGTTTCACGTTAAGCAAGTTTGCAATGTCGTTAGTTCCGCTTGATCCTTTTTCATAGGCAGAAGAGTAATTAACATTACTAAATCCATTTTTTCTGGAGATGATATAAGTTAACAGATTACGCAACATCAAAGGATTTTGCCTTACAAAGCAAAACTTCTTTTTTTCCTTCACACAGTCAGATGTTTCTGCCGTAATTGAAGGCCAGTCCAATTCAAGAGCATGAAGCAATGGCTCCCCAGCTAAAATGGATTCTTGGGCTATTGCAATCTTAGTGATTTCTAAAGCTCCGGCCAACCATTGTTGAGACCATTTAGTCCCATTTTCCATTCCCTCTTTTTCATCGGTGAGCGTTTCTAAATTTTCAAAGTCTCTGATATTCGTTGAAATATAAGGGTGCAGGGCAACTAACAAAGTCCCATATCTTTCTAAGGATAACGGGCCGACAAGATCAACCAGTGACAGCAGATTTGGCTCGCGATTCACAGTGGCTTTTGAATATATATGGTCAATCTTTCTAGACTGGTAGGTTTTGAAATCCAGTACTGGAAGATGCAATGACATCTCTTCAAAATCTTTTTTGCTAATTTTGCCATGGAAATAATTTAATGCAGGAGTGTAGAGCTTACTCTGAATTTTTATGCCACTTTCCTTTTCGCCATCCTGGAAACGATTGATGTGGCGAAGCAACAGAGGAGTATCACTGATAAACTCTTGTTTGAAAGCTAAAGACATCGCGTGATGACAGCTTTGGGCATAACTTCCTTGGCTTGAACTTAGGGCATCGCGAATTCCTTTTAGTCCTCCAATTTTCGTTAAGAAGAGTTGGCGGTTAAGGCTTGCTTCACGAACTGAAACTAAAGATTTCCGGACGCCAACAGGCGATGAAGAAGAGTAGGCATAACTTAAAAGAGCATGGCACAGATGAATGTCTCGGTTTAAGGTAAGGGCGTTCAATTCAAGATTAGTGATAATATCGTCACGAATTTCAGCCAAGGCTCGCAGTTCCTGCTGATGATACTCGTCGATCATGACGGCTAAGTCTTTGATCATGCGTACAGTGGCTTTTTGAATTTTCAAAATTTCCATTTGGGTTTTTTTGATCTCGGCCAAGTCTTGTTTCACCATGCCTAGCTCAGATGGGGCACCGCCAATTCCTAAAACACCTCCAGCCCCTCCGGAAATAACCCCCAGGGCTCCGACTAAGCCCCCTGTTGCATAAGCCTTTACGGCTCCATGGACTAGTTCGACCCCTGCGGTAACCTTCTTAGCGGTGTTCATTGCGTCGACTAGCGAGGGATCGATTCTAACACCCAGAGCACCAGAAAGCTGTTCAGTAATATTAATAAGGTTACTTAGTGAGTCCGATGCGTTTTTCGTGCTGGTTAAGAAGCTGTCGACATTTTTATCGATTGGATGCGCCTCAGTCAGAAAGCTTTTCTTTTCGCTTGATGCCTTTTCACCACTATTTACTTTGCCATTCAGTACATCATCAAGATAGCGAATGACGCCCTTACGTGCTTCTTCTGAAACCACCATTTGATCAGGGTCGGTAAGTCCTTCGTAATATTTCAGATCTTCAACGATATTTGAAAAAGAAGATTTAATGTTCTTCCAGTCATTTTTTAGAGCTTGACCGTGTTTTGATAATGAGTCCGCTAATAGCAGAACATTTTGAATTTTGGCTTTGGCATCATTGACCTCGCCAACAATGCGAATGAGTTCTTTTACGGTTTTGTGTTCTTTTAAAACTTCATGAAGATGATTCGCTATTAGACCATACAGAAGTATCTTTGCCTGATCTTCATCAGGAATTCCATATGTTACTAACAGGCGGTCTGCCTGTTTTAAGACCTTGGTAATTTCAGCAGCTCGATTTTTAACATCAACAGAAATTAAACTATCAATTTGCTGAATGATTTCCGGTTGTTCTTTTGACCATCGTTCTACAAGTTCTGCTGAAATTTCTTTGCCTTGAGAATTAAGAGTTTCGTTATAGGTAGCCATCAAGCCTTTAAGAGCCTCGCTTTTCGCCATATTGGCTACTTGGATTTCAATTCTTCCTGCGAACGAACCGGCAGCGCGGGCTTCTTCAATTTGTCGAATTAAAGATCGAGACATGTATTCGGGATCATATACTGCCGGTGAAGCGCCCATCACGAATCCTTGCGCAGTTTTTAAGATCTTATGGGTCGTCGACTTTTGCAGTTCTGCCCAATTTACGCTCCCTTCCATCTGTTTTGCCAGTTGGGTCGCTACTTCAGGATTTAATAACTTAACTTCTTGTGCCGCGATTTCTGCAAGAGCAAGGTTGGGTTGAGGACCAGAAATTAATTTTTTAAGTTCCGTCTCGCCCTGTACTTTTATTTCTGTTTTCACTTTCGGTGAGGTGGTGGAATTAGAACATCCTGAAAGAGCCAAAGAAGTCACTAAGAGTAAAGAAATGGAATTTTTCATATACGATCCTTTTGATTAAAATACTTTGCAGATTGTTTCTTCGTGCTTGTGAAGACTTACGCATGAGTCTTGTGCTGTGCCGCTGCTACCTGGTTGTCCTGGTTTGCCCGGATCGCCGGCTTTTCCTTGTGCGCCTGCCGGGGTTGCTGGACACGGATAGTAATCTCTGACACCTTTTCCGCCCGGGCCGCCGGGGCCACCGGTGCCGCCTTCACCACGAATTCCACCGGGACCTGGAAGTGTATGGATTTTCAAATAGAGTGAATTATTTTTTTGTCCGGAGTACTTAAAGGTTCCGGAGTCGCCACCATTGCCGCCATTTCCACCAGGGCCCCCTTCAGGGCCTTGTTTGCCTTGTTCTCCAGGAGTGCTTTGGACTTTACATCTTGGGCTTGGATCCGGGTGATTATGCCCAGAAACTCCCATTTTTCCGTCTGCACCGGCTGCGCCTGCATTCTTATTACTGTCTCCTGTTCTTCCCCTTCCACCAACGGTGCCTCTAAGAAAAACTTCCAGATTGCCGTTTGCCTCCAATGCATTTATCGCAACAGCACCGCCATTTTGACCCCGGCTAGCCTCAGGTCCTTCCATCATTGCCATTTGTTTGGTGAAAGTTTCGATAGCACCGAACGTAATTAATTTTTGTACATTGAAAGTTATAGATTTTCCCTCTGTTACAAGTGAGGAGCCGTAACCTAGAACTAAATAGCCAAAATCAAAAGTTCCAGAATCTAAATTTAAATCTGACAAAGTTTTTACTTCACCAGCGGCGATAAAAAGATCGGGAATGAAGTTGACTTCGAATTGTGTCAACTTTTTTTCTCCGTCGAAAATTTCGTAAGTAAGTTCTTTAGATTTGAATCGTTTGATAGCACCCGCACCTTCGCTAAGGTCGACTTCATCAATAAGGTTCCAAGAATTCGTTGAGACACTTTGAACTAGATGTGAAAGCTCGCTGTTTTCATGGGTGTATTTGTCAACTTTAAGTACGCGAATTTGTGCAAGGGGTTTTCCTTTTATGTAGAATTCAACGACGAATTTATTTAAGTCTTCTTTGAACGAGGTGAGATTGCTAAGATCCTCAGCAAGATCCGTCTTTCTTGCGTACGAAAACTCAACTCCATCTTTGCTTAATTGACGCAGGGTTAGTGGGGTTTGCTTTTTATTTGAAGAGCTATCTTGACTGCAGGCTTGAAGGAAAAAAATTAAGAATAAAAATAAAGTAAGTTTTTTCATACTGACCCGCACTGCAAGGGCAATGCCGGGTCTGAGAGGCGCTATAAAGAATTTAAAGCATTCTAGTTCTTTATTTTCGGATTACGGTCTTGAAATTCGGATTAAAAGCAAAATGCATTCGCCATCGATTGATATTGAGTCGAAGAAAACCCCTGACCAACTTGGCTAGCAAAAGGGTGCAGGTTTTTTAGAACTTCGGCACGAGCATGACCTGAAGCTTCTGTCGCATAGTCGTTTGGATTTGCGTAAAACATCGGTAACAAACCGTCAGTTTGGCTGATCGCTTTGTGTGTTGTTAAATTGTAGTGCGTGATTTTTAAAGCGTCGTATTCACCTTGGGCATCTTTAAGATTGACCAAGATGTTCACGCGATTAAAGAATGTTTGTGGATCCGTGATACCAAGGCCCGAAGCTGCAGAGGCAACATCACTCCACTTAAGGGTTGTTTTCCAGTTAGTAAGTGCTTGGTTGTTCGTTGAATCAATTAAAACAAATTCTAAAGCTGAAGAATCTAGATAAGTGCTGCCTGCAGAGTTAGATAACCACTTCCACATAGAGATATAAGACTGATCGTTTTTAAAGCTAGCAGGTAGTGCTGTTAGGCGAACATAAACTAGGTCCATGCGAACAGCATTATTTTCTTGGTAAACTTTCATTTTGGATGTGATTTCAGAACCTGTCGCCTGATTGCAGTAAGCTAAAGGCTTTGTCGAAGAAGCAGTAATGTCAGTTTCAGTCACGCGACTTGAATAGTCTTCGCTGCCAACTTGAGCACCTTTAGAACAACCAACTAATAGAGTTGCTGCAGTCAAAGTAAGTAAGACAGTGATGATTTGTTGTTTTGTTGTTTTCATATAAAGCCTCTATTTTTTGTCCAGCTTTGCCGGAATTAATTTCTTTATGCTGATTTCTAAAGCAAGTGCGGTGCCATATTTCAGTCTGGGACGGAATAAAATGACTTTTAAAATCGCGTACTTACAATTTAGAAAAATCTCTTCTTGAAACGATATCACTCTGGTACGTCAACGAAATGTCTAGGTGGCGAAATAAAGGTGCCCTGTTGAGGTTTAATTAAGATTCACCGAAAAGAAATCATGGCTGGCAAAGTAATAACTATTTGTCTCATCATGATAAGTCTTAGTGCGTGCAGTGATACTGTGCCGCAGGTTGATTATTTGATTTTGCCATCAAAGCCTAAAGTCGCAGATAAGTCGTTTGTTCAGTCAGGGATTAGTGCTAACCAGTCTATTACTACAAGTGATGGATATCGCAGTCAGGTCTTGATTCATTCTGGGGCTGAGTTGAAGAAGCTGAAAACTTCAGACAATTATTCTTTAGAAATCCGCAGTCTTTCCTTTTAATTAGCCGTTAAGCAAAGCATTTTAGATGCCGAAATATCTAATGTGATGAAGGCATTTTTAACCACTTTAATATTAAGCTTGTTTGCTTCGTCGGCTTTGGCTGTGGCGAATTCGATGACCATCAGTGGTCGTTTGTTCAAGCCGGATGGAAGTGTGTTAAATTCTGCAACCGTTGCATTTGAATTCAGTGTTTATGATCCAGCCGAAACATGTGTTCTTTATCGCGAGCAAAGTGCAGTCTATGATCTATCTTCATCCGATGGATTATTTGAACATCCTTTAGGAACGGGAACGGTGGGGTTTGGTGGAAGTCTTTTGGATGTGTTCAATAGCTCTGCTTCAAGCATTTCGTGCGATGGAGGGGGAACTTATACTCCTGCAGGAACGAATCCTTATTTATTAAAAATTAAATTTCATGATGGGACAGGGTGGAAAACTTTTACTTCGACCGTTCCTTTACGTCCCATCGGGCAGTCGATGTATGCCCATCGTGCTGGTAAAGTCGGGGAACTTGCCGCTTCTGATCTATTAACAAAACCTGGCGTTGGTTGCGGTGCTGGTTCAATTCTTAATTTTGATGGCACGACGGTAAGTTGTTCCAATTCTGTTGCTGACGGTTTTTTGGCAGGATTATCGGTTGATAAATTGATCAGTGCGGCTGGAAAATATTTTGATTATAAGCCAAATGGGGTTGCTTGTAATAACAACGAAACATTGAAGTACACCACTGGCACAGGTTGGGTCTGCGCCGCTGCGGCGGCAGGTGGTGGTGGTTCAGTGAATTCAGTCAGTGCAAATCCGCCGTTATCAATAACGGGCAGCGCCACCGATCCGGTGGTGAATATGACTGCATCGTCCGCTGTTACTGATGGTTACTTAACCCAAGCAGATTGGTCGACTTTTAATGGGAAGCAAAATTCAAATGCAGAGTTGAACGGCATTGCCGGGATTGCGTTAACGGGGATTGTTCAGCGCACGGGTGCTGGGGCTTACACTGCTTTGGGTGTTTCTGCGCCACTGAATGTGACGGCGGGGAATTTGGGTATATCTAATATTTCTGCGGGGCTGATTACTTCGGGGACTTTGAGTCAAAGTGTATTGCCAAGCACTGCAGTGATAGATGGAGGTAATTCTTCCGCTGCAACAATGACTGTGGGCACTTCGAGTTTTCAAACGTTGAATCTGGTTACCGATGGGACAACACGGGTAAATATAGATAAATCTGGAACCGTAAAGATTTCTAATGCACTTCTTATGAAATCCACAACTTCAGTTGCAGGTTCTACCATTGATTTTGCTAATGGAAATCTTTTTTCAACCACATCAAGCTGCGGTGCTTTTACTTTTCACAATATAAAAGATGGTGGATCCTATTCGTTCATCGTACAGGGAGCTTCATCAACGACTTGCTCGTTCTTAGCATTTTCTGATGCAGGGTCGACTGCACTCACTATGCATATGCCGCCTGATCATGGTCCTACGATCCCTTCCAAACATACGCTCTATTCACTTCTTGTGTCTGGCACTCACGTCTATGTAACTTGGATTCCGGGATATTAGGTCGTAATTGCAAAACCAGTCGAAGTTCCAGAAAAAATTTTATCCCAATGGGTCAAAGTTCCTATTTGTACTGGCGAACTCCGGTTGGTGATCGGCGCATGGCCCAATTGACCGCTCGTGTTTGTGCCCCATCCCCATAAAGAGCCATCTTCCCTTAAACCGAGTGAAAAGTCTGCGCCAGCACTTACAATTTTCCATTGAGTATTTGGTCCTAAGAATACGGGGGACAACCTATTTGTTGTACTTCCATCGCCAAGTTGGCCGTTAGAATTTGCGCCCCATGCCCAGATGGTTCCATCTGATTTGACAGCGAGGGAATGACTTGCGCCTGCTGATACTTTTCTCCAGTTTGTTAAAGTTCCGATTTGCATGGGACTTAGAGAAGTGGCAGTTCCGTTATTTCCTAGTTGTCCGCTTGCATTGTAACCCCACGTCCACAATGTACCGTCGGCTTTGACGGCTAAGGAATGGCTAGCGCTAGCACTGCAGTCAAGCCATGGACCTGCATTTATCATCCAGGGTGTAGGAACGGTGTCGGCTGACCCATTACCAATTTGCCCCAAACCGTTAGATCCCCAACCCCATAGACTTCCATTTTGTTTTAACGCCAATGTGTGTGAGCTTCCTGAGGAAATGAAGGCCCAATCGTTTTGCGCGCCGACCTGAGTTGGACTTTTATAGAGAACCCCCACTTGGCCATAATCATTTTCTCCCCACACCCACAAGCTGCCGTCAGATTTTGTTGCTGCTGAATGCCTAAAGCCTGCAGCTACTTTTGACCACGTTAACGATGCGCCAATTTGAATAGGAGAAGAATAACTGCCACCGGTCATTCCGTTACCTATACATCCACTATTATTATATCCCCAAGCCCACAAACTTCCGTCAGTTTTTATCGCCAGAGCGTGCTGATGTCCCGCTGACATCGTACTCCATACAGGTAAAGCGCCGACAGCGACTGGAGATATGCTGTTGTTGATCTCACCCATAGCATACAACATATTGTCATTTCGTAGAGCTAATGAGAAATGAAGTCCGCCGCTAATATGACTCCAGTTTGTCAAAACGCCAATTTGAATAGGAGAAGATCTATCAAGTGTATCACCCAGACCGAGCCGTCCATTCACATTAGATCCCCAACTCCAGAGACTTCCGTTAGATTTAATTGCTAAACTATGGGAATAGCCTGAAGCAATCTTTGACCAGTTTGTAGCTGTTCCTACTTGAGTGGGTATTGATTTATCTATAGTTGTAAAATCGCCTAATTGCCCCACGGAATTATAGCCCCAGGTCCACAACGAGCCATCATTTTTAATAGCCATTGAAAAAGATTGGCCAGTAGATATTTTTGTCCATATATGAGGAGTTCCAATTTGAATTGGCGAAGACTTGCTTGTAGTCGTGTTGTCGCCAAGTGCGCCGTTATTATTATTTCCCCAAGCCCAAAGACTGCCATCCGTCTTTATTGCAAGCGAATGCGCATATCCAGCGGAAATTTTTTGCCAGTTAGTCAACGTCCCTATCTGAGTCGGAGAAAGTTTATTTGTTGAAGTTCCGTCACCAATTATTCCAAAAGCATTCCATCCCCATCCCCACAATGTGCCATCAGCCTTAATTGCAAGTGTATGATTCGTGCCGCAAGCAATGTCCGCCCAGTCTAATTGAGCGTTGACCTGATTGGGAACAGCAGTGGAAATTCCTATTGCGCCATAGATGTTGGTACCCCAACCCCAAAGAGTCCCGTCATTTCTTATGCCTACGGTATGATAGCTTCCTGCATCCACTGATAACCAATTTGTCTCATTTCCAATTTGAATAGCAGAAGACCTAGCTGTGTTCGTTCCATCACCCAGCTGAAAATTAGGATTAACTCCCCAGCCCCAAAGACTGCCATCTGATTTTATTCCCAATGCTGAATTTGTATTCGCTGAAATATGTGACCAGTTGGCACCAATATGAACTGGCGATGATGTAGATGGTCCGCTGCCGTTACCAAATGAAAAATTAGAATTTGAGCCCCAGGCAAACGCACCTTTGATGGTTCGTCTTTTCCAAGCGCCATGCGGAATCATCTGCGCATCTGCTTCATTCGGAACCAGCGACAACAAACCCAGTGAAGAAGCCTTCGCCCAGAATGCGGTGGTGGATAAACCGATCACGCCTTTTGCGACTGACTCAAGGAAATTCCGACGTTCAAGATCTAAAAATTCATCAGACATGGGACATTTCCTCCAACGGTTACCTAAAAATGGTAGGAGGAAATTTATTTGCAGACAAACAATTATAAAACTTGTTTGGGAAAATGGACTTTTTCCTGCGGACAGAAACGAATTTATCTATTCAACAAATTCTTCGATCTGAAAAGTGGGCCCGTAAAAGCCAACCATCTCTCGTTGCCACCAAATGCCTTGCTTGCGCCATTGTTCCCACGTCGCAAACTTATAGTGATACTTGATTAAACGTAAAGCCTTCGGCGATTTTCCTTTAAAAGGATCTTTTTCAAACAGAGCTAAAACATCCGGAGCTTGCTGAAAAATGCGTGTCATCAAGTTTTGCAACCACAGGTTGTCGTTGAAACTTTCTAAAGCCGCAAACCACATCTGCCAATCCAGTCGCGGTTGGTGAGGGGCCACAATGGGTGGCATTCGTTTTAGTGAAGTTGGTTTATGCTTAAATTCGTATTCTTCCCAATGTATGCCGTCGTTACTGCCTTCTAAAACCAACTCGGGGCGAGTTTTCGTCATCACCGCAAAAAGCCCATAGGGATTTGAGATGCGAAATGGGTAAAGCAGTCTTAAAAGCGGCAGCATGAAATCCAACTTCTTGTCGTTTTCAAAAATACTTTTGTAAATCCAAAAGACTGAAGAGGGAATAAGTAAAACCGCCGCAAAAACTGCAGCCCACGTTGGTATCGTGGTTGTTTCAACCCAATTAATCTTAAAACCCCACACCGAATCGGGCAGAACCCCGAAAATAAGTCCCAAGGTGATAAGATTAAAAAATGCATAATTCCCCGTTAGCAGAATTAAAACCTGCAGGCCCGCTAAAAAGATCACGGCTAATACTTGTGTAGGACCTGGAATAAAAATAAAAAACGGCGCTACAATCTCTGTAAAAAACATGATCAAAGTGGAAAAGCGCTGAAAGTGTAAAGGCAACTTATCAGCAAAAAAAGCGATGGGATTTGGCAGGGGTTGAGTCCAATAGTGATAGGTTAATGCCGTCAGATTTTTCCACACCGGATCTTTGCTGGTCAGTTTTACGACGCCAGATAAAAACATCAGCTTAAACAACAAGAACAAACATAAAACATAAATCAACGGATGAATCGCATAGGCGCCTAGCGGAATCCATTCCCATTTTAACGGCCCAAAGAAAAGTCCGATAAATCCAAATTCTAAAAGCAGACTGTCCCACTGATAACCTAAGAACACCTGCCCGCAACTTACAAAACTTAAGTAAGCAAGAAAGCAGATCAATAACATCCATGTTTGACTAAATCCTAAAAACGAAAGCGAGGCTGCCATCATTCCGATAAAGCACATGCCTTTCAGTGCTAGATCCGAAGAGTAAAGCCAGAAAAGACTTGGGACATGATAGAATCGCTCTGCCCGCATTTCTTTATCTAACAGATTTAAAAGGTGATCGATGGACAAAATACCATTGTGCCCGTAAAGCCCTAGCACTTGCGGCAGCAAAGATAGGAATGCAATGAAGTAAGAAAGACTTAAGGATTTAGACAGTATCCAGCTTGAAATATTAAGATCCGTAAACATACTGACTTCCCACACATTTCCTAAAAGTTATTGGTAACTCTTCATGTGCCTAAATACGCTCCTTTGCAGGAGGAATTAACCTATGAAAACATTTATTGTAGCAATTTTTGCTGTGGTTTCAATGTCAGGTGCAATAGCACAGGCCAATGAAGTACAAAGTTTTGAAGATATGCAAGAGGCATTCGTGGTAGAGCCAACGGCTCATCGCTGTTCAACAGGATATCGCATGATTGCGAAATACTGTTGGGATGCGTTCCGTGGCTGTCATGTGAAGTGTGGTTTTGTGTGTATGCCTGAAAGACCCCTTCCAGAAGATCCAACTCCAAACTAAGTTTTGGCAAAAAAAATCCCATCTTCGCGATGGGATTTTTTTTATGATTCTCCTAGTTCAACCCATGTGATGCCATCGCCACCACCTTCCGGGGATCCCGCTTTCCATTTTTTGACATAAATAGAGCGACTTAAATATGTGCGCACAGCTTTTTTCAATGCCTCTGTGCCGTGCCCGTGAATAATTTTAATTCGATCTTCTTTAGAAGTGGCTGCTTTATCTAAAGCCAGTTCTAAATCTGATAAGGCATCTTCCACAGTTTTTCCGCGCAGATCCAAGGTGCGATCTTCATCGGCAATAGCCGCCGCAAACGGGGAGCTTTGGCGAACCAATTGGGCCGTTGGATTTTGCGGTTTGCCTGGAGGTTTTAAATCCTGCCAATTTAATTGCAAGCGCACGGAACCTGAAAGAACCAAAACTTCACCTTTATTATTAGGTGTGCTTTGCACGACGCCATCGGCACTTAAGTTTGGCACCCACACTTTAGAGCCTGGTGGGAATTTCTTTGCGAATTCTTCCGCATTTTCCGGAGCTCCAGGTTGGGTAATTGGTTTTGCTTTTACGATCTCAGGAAGTTTGTGTTTCACTTCTTGCAAAGCTGTATGACGTTTAAAGGTTTCAGTGACTTTAGCCTGGGCAATGGCTTCTTCAACCTTGCGTTCCGCCTTTTTCAAAGTCCTTTGCAGCCACTCTTCTTTATCTTTATTGAATTGCTCTAACAGGCCTTCGTATTTTTTACGGGTTTCATTGGCCTTGTGAGTTTCCTTTTTAAGATGATCTTGCAAAATGGCGATGTCACTTTTTAGCTGCTCGATTTGCTCTAGGCCTTCTAAGCGCGCGCGGGTCGCAGGTGCTAATACATCCATGGCTCTTTGTACAATGGCTTGGGTAACTCCCACGCGTTTTGCCGTTTGAATTGCCAAGGAATCACCAGGAATACCGGCAATGAATTGATATGTAGGTCTTCCTGTTTTGGGATCGTATTCTAAGCTTCCGTTAAGAACGCGGCTTTCTTCCCAGCCTGCTTTCAAAGGTCCTAAGTGGGAAGTGATAATTCCGAACACATCGTGGCTAGAAAAGCTTTCAATAAAACTGCGCGCTAAGGCACTGCCTTCTTCTGGATCTGTAGATCCGCAGATTTCATCGATAAGAATTAAGTTCTGGCGACCTTTCAATGTGGCAGCTCGACTTAGAATTTTTAAGTGGGCAGCAAAGGTACTAAGCTCTTCATCCACGCTTTGCGCGTCACCGATACCAATTAGCACATCAGTAAAGAACGGCAGCTTTGAATTTTCGCTTGCACAAATCGGAAGTCCGCATCTTGCCATCTGTGCGGCAAGACCGATGGATTTTAGTAGAACTGTTTTACCACCGGCATTGGGGCCACTTAAAAGCAAAATACTTTTTTGCCCTTCAAGCACCACAGAGTTTGAAACTACTTTTTTACCGGAAAGTTGCAAAAGCGGATGGCGTACGTCGACAAGCTCTAACGTGTCTTCTGAAAACTCAATGGCATGAGCTTCAATCAACGCCGCAAACTGCGCTTGTGCAAAACGCACGTCGCATTCTTCCATAAGCTGTCTTGCGGTTTCGATTTCTGAAGCCTTTGATGAAAGATATCGGGAAAGCTCGGTCAGCAATCTTTCGATCTCATCTTCAATTTCAACTTCGATTTGGCGCAAACGGTTGTTTGTCGGAATGACCTTTTCAGGCTCCATGAAAACAGTTTGCTTGGTTTGTGAAGATCCGTGGATGACACCTGGAAGGTGATGTTGCATCCCACTGCGTACGGGTAACACCCAACGACCATCGCGGGTAGTAACGTACTTATCTTGCAATACGTTTTCCATTTGGTGATCTTTCACCAAACGATCTAGGGTCGTTTGCACTTCGCGGGCTAAGCGTTCTTTTTCGCGATAAAGGCGGTATAAAGTTTCGCTCGCGTCACTGCGGATTTCTCCGCCAGGGGTGATGATGGAATCAATTGCCGACAACGGCTCTTCAGCTTGAAACAAGCTTGAAGAAATAGAGTGGGCCCATTCGTTGTCTACTGAATTTAAAGCTTCTTTTAAAGCCAAGGCTTCAAGACAGAAACTTCTTACGTCTTTGATCTCTAAGGTTTTTAAAACGGCGTTCTTTTTTAGCCGCGCAATCCAAGTCGAATAAAGATCAAGACTTTGCATGTAGGGGCGAATGCCTTGGTTGACGACGGCACCGGCACTAAAAATTTCTTGAAAGCTTTTGTAGGCTTCTTCGCGGTTTTTTAGTGGACCGGTTTTCATGATCGTTTCACGACCGGCTTCACTGGTTGCATGGGAACGGATTTTTTCTAGGATTTCCGTCCAATCAAGGACGACGAGATCTTGCATGAAGAGCTCCTGTAAGAATGATTGCAACCAGCGCTGCTAAAAGCACCATCCAATCGCGATAACCGTATTGAACATAAACAGTTTGTGGGGCGTCTTTTAAATACTTTATCACAAACTGACCATACCACTCTTGATGAAGCGGGGATTTCTGTAAAACTTCACCGTTTGCCAAAATCGCGGTGCTGATCCCAGTGTTCGTTGAGCGAAGCAAAGGTCGGCGTGCTTCGATGGCGCGGGCTAAGGTCATGTATAAGTGTTGTTGTGGTTCGAACGTACGGCCAAACCAAGAGTCGTTTGTGACATTCACCAAAATATCAGCACCTGCTTTTGCTAAACCACGAGTGAACTGGGGGTAAAGACCCTCATAACAGATTTGACCGCCCCAATTGACTTTTTCGTTCTTGTTATTCCAAGCCATACTTTGCGGCCCGTGACCCCGGCCAAAGTTTGAAACGAAGGGTAAAAGTTTTAGTAGCACCGGAAAGGTTTCGCTGAATGGCAAATACTCGCCAAATGCTAGCAGTTCGGTCTTGCGGTAAGGCTTATCAAGATTGTTGCCTTGAGGATCGACAAGGAAAAGAGCATTGTAAGTAGAGCTGTCCTTAGTTTCGTCGGTCTTAGGATCTTTAGAATAAGCGCCCGTGATCAGCGGCACGTTCATCGCTGAAAGTTCTTGCGTCAGCAGCAGCGTATTTTTTCTTCCTAAAAGATGTTGATCTAAATAATCGGGGAACGCGGTTTCTGGCCAAACTAAGACGTCGGTGCCGGGATGCTTGTTTAAGGCCTCGCGACTGAGTTCAAGGAATTTTTTGGTAATCACTTCTTGATAACCGCGCCCTTGTTCAGCGTAGATCTTTTCTAGATTTCCGATGTTGGCCTGAATGACGGTGGCCTTAACTTCGCGGTCAAACTTATTCCATTCTTTGCCATGAAAGTGACCGATGCCTACTAATGCAGCAAAAGTAAGCGTTAACAGACTTAGATGAGTCAGTGCGGTTTTTAGGTACGACTGTTTCAGCCAGATGAATCCAACCCAAGCATTCAGTAAAAGAACGATCGCCGACAAACCAAAAAAGCCAATGACATCTGCGAGGTGATAAATGGGAATTTTCGCCCAAAGCAAAGTGTAACCCAGGTGCCAGTCAAAAATGACGGGCCAAACTCTTTCAAGTAAGGCGTGCAGAATTGCCAGAGTGAAGAGGCTTTGTCCTTGAGAAAGTGAAAACTTGTAACGCAACCAAGTTCCTGCAGCCAAGGTCACAGGAATATACAAGTGCATTGCCGCACAAAAAAGCAGCAGTGCAATGATTGAAAGCGCCCAAGGAATTTGCCCGAACTCGTGGGCCGTGTGAGCGATCCAATGAAAACCGATCAAGCTCAGTATGAATTGCGTGACCCATCCTGCCCAAAAAGATTGCTTCACTGAGCGACTGTCTTCGACCGCGTAAAGCCAAAGTGGAGTGTAGCAAAAGATCAATGCCCAAGGAGGGAAGGGGATATAACTTGTTCCGACTAGAACACCTGACAAAATCGCCCAGCGAAATTCGTAGGCTTTCTGCTTGAAAAATTGAATCCATCTCTTCATCATGGTATTAGTAACATAAAGAGCGAGTGAGTCCACAGTGAAATTGAAGATACGATGTCCTTCATGTGCTAAATTATACGAAGTTGCGAGTGATGATATTCACTCTGAAACTCCATTGTTTCAGTGCATCTCATGTGAGAGTCGATTCAGTTTTGAATATCCTCCGGTGGACTTTGCGAATGTTCCGACGTTCATGGTGACGTTGAATGCTGCGGAAACCAGTGATGCCCAGCATCAAGAGGAGCCCGTTGCGCAAACTGTGTCCCAAGAGATGAAGGCATGCCCGAAGTGCGCGGCTTTGAACGGTCGTCGTGCGAAGGAATGTTACTCTTGCCACGTTCTTTTTGAAAAGTTAGAGGGCCTTCCTAAGGATCCAAGTTTGAAAGCGCAACCTAGCTTGGTGCGCAAATGGAAAAACTTAGTAGAAAATTTTGATAATGAAGATCTGCACGAAGAATTCATCATGGCTTGCCGTGAGTTGGATGCTTTACGTTTTGCCATTTACAAGTATGAAGAGTTGAAAGCAGCCCAAGGCGGCGATCCGCATTGTGATCAGATGATTGCAAGGGTTAACAGCTTGATGATGGTGGGCCTTTCCCAGAAGCCTGTTGTTGGATTGGGCGCGAAAAAAGAAGAAGCAGTTAAACCGAAGTGGCAGAAGTATTTATACTGGGGTCCTTTCGGCTTAAGCGCTTTGTTGATCCTGTTGGGTATGGTAAATCTTGGTCATCGTAATCTGATTGGAACGGGTGTCGCGCTTGCATTCATGGCAGCGGGTTTGATTGTTATGATTAAGGGGCGAATTTCCCTGTCGGATTTTATTGATTAGGGTGGGGATGCCCTAATCGGTTTTCTTTTCTACCAGCCCATTTTCCGTCATTGGTTTGCACGCGGCAGTCCACCTGCCTATTAAGACTTCTTAAAGAAACTTTAAAAGCGCCAGTCAGCTATTTAAATTGCTTTCGATTGTTATCATTTGGCTAAACAGTCGAAAAACCTGGGGGATCGCTCAAGACTTGGTTTTTTACTTTTTACCACCGGATTGGAGGAGGTCATCTTGTCCCACTTCTGATGTTTGCTTCATTCAAATATTTGCTGCGATTGTGTTGCGCGCACAAAAGTTGAAGGTTCAACAAAGAAGTCTTCCCGCCAGCCCACTGTGATGTTTTATGATCGACTTGAAGAGCAAACGAGCTATTACACTTCTTTCCTGTTTTCGCGTCTATATATTGGCAGCATTTATCTCGGGCTAAGACGAGTCTGCGGAGCTTAGGTGTTACTGATTTTCGTTCTAGATTTAGGACAGATATGCTTTTCGCAGTATTTTGGGATTTCTTTTTTTCTACTACCGCTTCGGTGGTGATAATTGCAAATTTTGGACTATTATTATTATTATTATTAGGTACATGCCGTTGAACGGTTTTCCTCTTTTTAAATTTATCATCCAAATATTGATCAGCTAAAAACTCAATGACATCAGTCAAGGCAACGGTTCCCGAATCCTGCAAAAGAATATGCGCAGCAAGATCTTTGCATTGAATAAGTTTCTTGTATTGTTCTTTTGTTAGGGTAATTCCCAAACGAACTGATTCGTCTTGTTGAACCTTCTTGGTATCAAATGCTTTAATAGGTAAATCCAAGACGCGCGCAAGCTCATGCTGAGTTTGTTCGGTGGTTTTACCAACTACAAATTCAACAAGTTCGTTTTTTTGATTAGGTGTTACGCAGTCGCCGCTGAGCTTTTCTTTTTCCTTAATTGCGCGAGTAAGCTCGCCAATCTGCGAAAGATTCAAAGACCCTTCTTGAATCCGTTCTGCAACCTGAGGAACATCGCGAAGAAGACGGGCAGCTTCAAGTCTGCGCATGGCTGCCGACCCAGAATAACCAAGTTCTTTTACAAGATATTCGTAAATAGAAGAATAAGCTTTCCCAAGGTAAAGTTTGCGAGCATCAACTTCACGAATATGTTCTAAAATCACATGCAGAAGTTTACGTTCCTTCTGAACAAGATCCTTCAAACGAATTTCAAGTTCCTGATTAGACAAGCGGGCAAGTGGATTCATATCAATCTCCTCGATTGAACAATGTATATCATGGCTTTTGAAAACCACTTTTTAGAGGATGTACTGACTGAATTTAAAATCGATGTAAATCGCTTAACGCCGTCTTTATAGAGAGATCTATTTAAAAACATTTTTTCGAAATTCTACTTATAGATCGTTCAACAGAGCGAAGATTAACGACGCAAAAAACACGTCAAATAAATCACGCATGACAATTTTGATATGACATCGCGAATGACCGATGCGGTGGTAAATATTATTTCTGAAATGGGAATTGCGAAAACCTGAAAATAGAGTTTGAGAGTGGTGGAGTGAAGTACAAATGGGAGGAGGTAAAGGAAAGAAAGGTACAAAGCAGGAGTAGATTGAGGTGATTCGAGAAAAAGAAGAAACCACTTCAGTGGTGAAACCAACCCTGTTCCCCAAGTACCATTAGTTTTTCCTACGGAAAATTGCGGAAACAATTCGTTTCATGTTCGTTCACTTTCCGAACTAATGAAACAGGCAGAAAAATGTTTTTGTTTCCGGTTTTTAACTATAATTCCCACACCTAATCGGTTTAGAACTCGCGCCTGCATTGAAAAATAACTTATAGGAGACAATCATGTCGTTAAGACTGTTTTTATTATTAATGGGCTTGTCCCAATCCGTCTTTGCCGATTTTTCTTGGGACACTTCAAACCAATGGTTGAACAAGCAGCGCGAGCAATCCGAGTGCATGGACATCCACGGCGTATATATTAACGGTGTCTGCATTGAGGCCTCCGCATCAGGACAAGTTGCAGCCCTTTTGCACAATGACTTTAGAAAGTCCGGCGGCAATGAAACCTCCATGGGTGATCACGTAACGGAAGGTTCAATAAAAATCATCAGAACCAACGATAACTCGCGCATTAAAAACATCTTTATTTCAGTTAGCATGATCCCGAAAGATCAAGTGCTTAACTATAACGAAGAAAGCGAGCAGAACTATCACAACAAAGATCGCATCCGCGCTGATGGTTACGTAGATCGACCGTGGATGATCGCAAACATTGGCGCCAACATTGAAATCACTGACAGCCAAGATGTCACGATTTTGGCGGGCAGTTTCCCGGCCAGTGGATTAGATCCGCTGCAAGGAAAACCAAGCCGCTATTACATGACCGCACCCTACGGCATTTTTGTTCGTTACGACAAAGGCATTCAATTGAATTATCAATTGAAAGAAGAACTAGATCGCGTGATCCTAGCATCTTTCAGCGTGGTTGACGGGGATACTTTAAAAGGCGAATCAAGCATAGATCCCTTCGACTCCCGCGCGAATTCTTACCCGGCTTATGCAGGAACCCTTGAATTAAGAGTTCTGAATGCCGTTCGTAAAATTTTTGACAGTTCAAATCCGCATTTTAAAAATCACGATCTATACGTAGGTGTCACCGGAGCCCACGGCGACGTCGGCAGCTACCCCGGAGAAAAAAGAACCCAAGATGATATGACTGCGTACCTGGGATACGTCTTCACATCAAAATGGGGAGACGCCGAAGTGCGCGTGTTCAAATCCGATTTCACCCGTAACAAAATGGGCGACGGCAACGGCCGCCACGGCCCCCAGATCGACTCAAGCGCCAAGGGGATTGAAGTAGCATTAAGAAATATCGAATCCAAATACTGCACGTGGGATTTCTATTATAACCAACACGTCTTTGATTCTGACGGACAAGACGGTGAGTTCACACCTGAAAAAGTTCGGGCCGTTAAAGGATGGACCGTCGGTTCAGCTTGCAGAAACGCTTTTGGCGTCAAAGATCTGGCGGTTGGCGTAGAGTACGGAAGAAATCAATTAACTCGCAACAAGGGTGCAAAAGATGTGGAGTCATATCCAACCACAGCGTCACAGTTCAATCTGACCTTCAGCTATCGTTTCAATTTAAATAAAATGATTCGCTAAAAATAAAAAAGCGGCTTCAAAAGAGCCGCTTTTATTAATAATTTTTTTTGAGTTAATTTAAATTCCGTCTTAAATGGTCCGACTATCTTAAGTGCGCCAATACCTGACTTATAAGCTGCAGTTGCACGAAATCATGAGCAACGTTAATCGCCACTAGTCGCCAGCTGCGCATTTCCCAAGAAACTTTGTTCAGTTGTAGTGGCACAAAAAAGCCAATCCAGACAAAAAATGCACCCCAAAATCCGTAAGACCAGGCTGGTCCGTCGGCTCCGATATGCCCCCAAACAGAAGGGCGCCAAACTTGATTCGTGTGAGCCAGAACATAACAAATCAAAAAAGTTCCGATAAGATTTACCGCTAACGACTTTTGCATCACTTTTTTGTCGGGCTTCTTAGTGAAGTCCATGTTCATTTCTTTCGCCCAACGTTTACCCATCAGCGGCCCATAATAAAGACCTCCCCAAATAAACGAGACTACGATAGCTAAAACAACCGCCAAATAATTGATAGTAATCAGTGGATATTCCATGAGTAGATTTTTTGATGAGACGAAAAAAAATGCAAGCGTATATCCGCTTGCACTTCGACATTAGATTAAAAACTTAGCTAATTAGAAACTTTCATTATCCTGCTTCGTTCCCAACTTAGAAGGACGCGGCTTCGCACCCATCGCATCAATCAACGAGCGACCAAAGTGGCTCATCTCTTTTGCTGTGGGATCAACGCCATCTTCAGCAGCCGTTGCGCGAGAATTCTTATCATTCGGATCCGAAGTGAAATTTCTCATCGACTGGGTATTCACAGCGATAACTCCCGTAGCAGAAACCCCTTGGTCTAAGATCGTCAAAGCTTTATATAAATTCAACTGACGGGAAGTGCGGGTCTTAGAAGCAAGCTGGCTTTGTGCATCCCCTGTAGCAAGAATGTATTTCTTAACATCTTCCGCATTAAAAGAATGTTTGTGTGCCATCACCAAAGCAGCAGCCCCAGTAACAAACGCTGTGGCTTGCGAAGTTCCAGTCATATAGCCATAGGAATTATTCGGCAGACAAGAAAGGATGTTTTGACCCGGAGCCGCGATATCCACAGTCTCAACACCATAATTTGAAGATGCTAAAACTTGCGTTGCTGGATCAATTGCCGTCACAGAAATGATGTTGCGAAGTTTATAATCTGCAGGGTAGTAGTGATGTTGGTCCGAGTTTGAACGCTCATTCCCCGCAGCCGCTACGAATAGGATTCCCTTTTTGGAAGCTTCAGCAATAGCATCGTGTTCTTCTTGCGAAAACTCGGTGCCCCCACCGGAATAGTTAATCACGTTCGCGCCCATTTTTACCGCGTAACGAATCGAAGCTACGGTGTTTTTTAAGTTGTCAGTGCCTGCTACTTTCGGATCATAGTATTTTAAAATCATCAGGCTCACTTGCGGAGCAATCCCCGTGATTCCTTTGCTGTTACCAGCTCTAGCACCAATGATCCCTGCGATGTGCGTACCGTGACCATGATTATCATCAAGTTTGTTGTTGTTAGAAACAAAGTTCCAACCATGGGTATCATCGACAAAACCATTGCCATCATCATCGATACCGTTAGAAGCTTTGTTGCGACCAAGAGCATCTTTGCCAGTCTCTCCTGGGTTCTTCCAAAGATTTTCAGCTAAGTCTTCATGGAAAGCATCAATCCCAGTATCAATAACTGCGATGACGATATCCTGACTTCCTTGGGTCACTGACCAAGCGCGAGCCGCATCTGATTTTTTCAAGCCCCAAGCTTGGCTGATTGCCGGGTCATTGAATAATGCGCTGGGCTCATCAACGACCTTGTCAGTTTGTGAAGTGATGAAGGAATTTTCTAAAGCACGAGTGCCATCTTTTTTACTGGAACTTTGCGTGCGTAAAGGGGATGAAGCTTCGGTTGAGAATAAGTAAACACCAAGTCCACCAAAGAAGACTAAACCTAAGCAGCCAGCTGTAATCCAAATCTTGCGAGAAAACATGAACATTTCCCCTTTCTCCACCACGACTTATCGGTTTTTAAAAAGGTCTTCATAAGACTTTTCGCAAGGGAAGTCAGAGTTTGTGGGCCTAGGTCTTGTATCAAAATGAGATTACAACGCCGAGCCAGCCTAGAGAGTCCACGGCTGCTTAAATATAATAAAGGCAAGCCGATAGGAGAAAATATGAAACAATATATTATTCTTTCAGCGATGGTTCTTTTAAGTGCAAGTTGCAACACCACCGGAACTTCCGGCTCGACAGATCTAGGCAGTATCACTAACGACGTCAGCTATCACACGCAAAATGAAAACCCGGAAGTCGACGGAGAATACTCGTACGCAAAAATCGAATTAAAAGCCAATAACGACTTCGAACAAAGCGAAGCAATATTCACTGGCCCCACTTCAGGAACCAAATGCACCCTAACGGGAACATGGGCAATACCAACTCCAGATGTAACTTCAGAAGTTGGTAACGAACTTGTAGCAACAATCACCCATGTCAACGGCGTCGCCCTAGGCACGCCAGTAGAAAAACGCTACGAACTAAGCGAACTTTCTACAGACACATTAAAAGTAAAATACACTGAAGAATCAGAAGAGGTTGATCTAACCAACGTAGATCACGTCACCTACACGGAATACTCAGAAGTCGACACGACCGCCCTCACAGACAACACATTCTGTAACAGATGATAAACCGAAAGGTGCCTGCTTCTTTTAGAGGGCTAGTAGGTTTTCGGGGAATGGTGTTGGAGTATCGGTATTTAAAAGTCTTTGATAGAAAACGTAGTTTCTCATCGTCAACTTGATGTAGGCGCGGGTTTCTTCGTAGGGAACTTCTTCGATGAATTCAACACTATCCGGACGAAGGCGGGTTTTTAGCCAGCCGCGAATAGCGCTATCATTGGCGTTGTATCCGGATACCGCTAGGATGAATTTGCCTTTGTACTTTTTCATTAAGTTCTTTAATTCAAAAGCACCCAGCGGAACGTTGATTTCAGGCTTCATCAAATCAAGGGGTTCTTCGTAAGGAAGTCCATTTTCCTTAGCCAATACCTTGGCTACACTTGGTAATAGTTGCATCAAACCAAAAGCATCAACCGGGCTGCGGGCTTCAGGATTGAATGCTGATTCCTGACGAATGATTGAAAAGATAAACTCTTGCGGGGTTCCGCTTTTCGCCGAAGCCGCAGCGATGATATCGCCATATGCTTGTGGGAATAATAAATCAGGATGATCTTTTAAAAGTTGATCCTTCACACTTGCAGGCAAAGTTCCAATGGTTGCAAATAAAGGAAGATACAAACCCGTGCGCGCAAACGCTGAAGACATCGTCAGCCACGTTTGTTCTGAAGTGACGTTGCGTTTTTTAAGATCCTCAGCCGCAGAATTAAGTAACTTCTCGGCATAAGGCTTTTCGTTCACGGCAATCAACCACTCGGTTGTTAAACGGGTAGCAGGAGCAAGCTCATTAACCCCCAGCAGGCTTAAACTTTCCAGTTCCTTATTGTCAGTTTTAAGCGGGGAAAACTTTTGTCCAAGCTCACGCACCGCTAAAACACCGTAATAACCAAGCGGATCTTCTTTAATTAGATCCTGAAGCTCAGCTTGAGCTTCTTCTTGTTTGTTCAGTTTAACTAGTGAACGAGACAGCCAAAAGCGAGCCCGGGCTTTATCAGAAGGATCTTTAACAAGATCTTTCATTTCCTCAAGGCTTGTGCGAGCTTGTTCCCATTTTTGCAATTTATAATAGTTCCACGACTTCAACCACGCGATCTTGTCACGTAAGCCAGCAAGGCTCACAGGTTGGCTGTAACTAGCTTCAAAGTATTCGATGGCCTTCTCGTAGTTGCCTTTTTCTTCTTCAATTCGACCCAGGATAAATAAAACTTCATCCATCGGGTGAAGGTTGCGCAAAAGCTTATGCGTTTCATTTAAAACCTTCACCGCGCGCGACGTTTGATCTTCAGTCCACAAAGTTTTAGCAAATAGAACTTGAGCATCATGATAGCGAGAAATAACCCGACGATCTTTTTTATTGTGCTGAAGTTGCTTCTTAGTCCAATTCACAAGTTCCGCAGTAGCTTGAATATAATCATTGCGTTTCTGCGCAACCTTGTAAGTTTGACGGATATTTTTTAAAGCAGAAAACTTATCATCCGTAGAACTGTTGTTATCAGTCAGGATTTTATTATAGACCTTCAACGCCGAATCAAAATCACGGTGAAATCGATAATCACCAGCCACCGAGCTAAGATCTTTTAAAGTTGGCTCTGGCATCAAACGGGGAGAGTTCTTGTAAAGTGAAGCTTGAATCCCTTTAAGATCTTCTTCACCCCCAGGAATTTTCTTCGCCACATCTAAAGCGCGCAGATAATAATCTTCTTTTTTCTTTTTATTGTTATCAGCCTTCGCTTTATCAACTAAAGCTTCAACGTCATCTTTTAAATCTGAAGATTCCAAAGCCTCTTTAAGTTTAATGTCGACATAAAGATCGTGATACCAGCTCGCAACGGTCTTAGGCAGCGGCCCTAGCTTTTCATTCTTAGGGCAAACTTCATAAGCATGAAGCAACGCTAAATCAAAAAGCGGAAATTCTACAGTTTGCGAAAGCTGTTTAAAACCAGTACAAGATTGCGCCGGTGCAGATTCCTTTTTAGCCAAAGCCAAAGTGTAAGTCTTCCACCAGCGAATGTTATCTTCGCTATCGCCCACCTGAAGTTTTTCAAGTTCTTCAACCGAAGCATTTTTCCATTTATTTAAAAAATTAGGAATTGGCGGAGTTAATCGTTTATCAATACGGGTGTCTAAGCGCGAAATCGTCGCACAACCCATAAGCACAGATAAAAATGAGAGTGTAATTATTAAACGAGGCATAACCCATTTAGGTTATGCCTCTTTAGAGGAAAGAACAAGGCTTGTCTGCTCTGCGGCTCCGCCGGGCTTGTCTGCACTCCGGCTTCGCCGGGCTTGTCTGCACTCCGGCTCCGCCGGGCTTGTCTGCACTCCGGCTCCGCCGGAGTAGGTCAGAGTAATTTGAGACTAAAAGCGTCCGCGTTGTAAAGCTTCGATACGAACTTCTAACGGCGGGTGAGTCATGAATAATTTCGCGATTCCACCTTTGTCTCGGTTAGAAATCATCAAAGTAGACGTCATGCCTTCTTCTGGCGGAATTGGTAATTCATAAACAGAGCGCAACTTTTGTAGCGCCGCGACCATGTTTTCACGCGAAGAATACTTCGCACCACCGGCATCAGCGCGGAATTCACGACGACGAGAGAAGTAGTTCACAACGATGGAACCCAATAATGTGAATGCGATATCGCCAAGGATTGTGACGCCGAAACGCACGATCTCACGGAATTTTTCATCCACATTAGAAGCTACAAGGTTCGCTAGAATGCGCGAGAAGAACATCGCAAAGGCATTCACAATACCTTGGATCAAAGTCATCGTCACCATGTCGCCGTTCGCAATATGCGCGACTTCGTGGGCAAGGACGCCATCCATCTCTTTTTCGTTCATTCTTTGCAGAAGACCGGTAGAAACTGCCACTAGAGATCTGCTCTTAGAAGGGCCCGTAGCGAATGCGTTGATATCTACTGATTCATAGATACCTACTTCAGGCATCTTTGGAAGTTGCGCGCGACGAGCAAACTCATGAACTTTATTTACTAGATTGCGCAATTCTGGATTTGGATTGTTCGGTTCGATGATTTTTACACCATGGAACATCTTCGCCATCCACTTAGACATAAGCAATGAAACGAAAGCTCCACCCATACCCCAAACCGCACAGAATGCGATCAAGAATGGGATGTAAGAATTAAGACCGGCAAGTCCAAGGAAGCTGCTGACTAGTGACCATACGATCCCGATCGTCACCATCACCAGAACGTTTGTTAATACAAATAATCCGATACGTTTAAACCATGCCATACAATGACACTCCTTTAGAAATCAATATCAAGCGGCTGATGAGTTAACAGCCGCCTCTTAATAATGATATCTCAATTGAGAATGTCAATGCCAGCACATCACGTCGTGACGGGTTGTTTTTGATTCTTTTGGCCGGTTCCGCTTGGGGTGGTGCTAAAATGGAACTTAAGTGCTTCTTTTTCAAGTTCAACACTTACACGTCCGCCATCGACTAGGCGTCCAAAAAGAAGTTCGTCAACCAGAGCTTTTTTCAGATGTTCATCTACGACACGCGCCAGTGGGCGAGCGCCATAAACCTTATCATAGCCCTTTTTCATCAACCATTTTATCGCATCCTGAGACACGTTTAATTCAACGTGTTTTTCAAGCAGAGTCATTTTCAACTCATCCACAAATTTCTGAGTAATTTTTAGAACCATGTCCTCAGAAAGATCGCGGAAGGAAACAACGGCATCCAAACGATTGATAAATTCAGGAGAGAACGCTTTTTTAATGGCATCCATTGAAAGCGAACTGCGACCTTCATCAACCATACCGATAGTGCCTTTAGAAGTTTCTAAAGCACCTGCGTTTGAAGTCATCACTAACACGACGTTTTTGAAATCGGCGACGCGACCATTACTATCAGTCAAGCGACCGGCGTCCATCACCTGTAAAAGTACGTTAGTGACATCAACATGGGCTTTTTCGATTTCATCTAAAAGCATGACTCCGTAAGGGTGTTTGTTCACGGCCTCAGTTAAAAGACCGCCTTCTTCATAACCCACGTATCCCGGAGGCGCGCCGACTAGGCGAGCCACCGCATGTTTTTCCATATACTCACTCATATCAAAGCGTTCAAAGTGAACACCCATGATTTGAGCAAGCTGTTTACAAACTTCCGTTTTACCAACGCCCGTAGGTCCAGTGAACAGGAAGCTGCCGATAGGTTTATTAGGTCGACCCAAACCACTGCGCGCAAACTTGATGCTAGCCACCAAGCGATCAATGGCTTCGTCTTGTCCAAAGATATGGGCTTTTAGTTTCTTATCCAAATCTTTGAGCTGAGTTTTTTCACTTGAAGAAATACTAGCAACAGGAAGTCCCGTCATCTTAGCAATGGTTTCTTCTATTTCATTAGAATCAATTTGAACGGTGTCTTCGCCTTGGTGTTTTAAACGGAAGTGAGCACCAGCTTCATCCAGAACGTCGATGGCTTTATCTGGAAGAAGTTTTCCATGGATGTGTTTTTGAGAAAGTTCGACTGCGGATTTTAAAGCGTCCTCAGTGAAGGTCACAGAGTGGAATTCTTCATAGGACTTGCGCAGACCGTTGAGGATCTTAATGCAATCTTCTTTAGACGGTTCGTTCACATCAATTTTTTGGAAACGACGATTTAAAGCGCGATCTTTTTCAAAGTACTGACGATATTCTGTATGGGTCGTCGAACCAATGCAGCTAATGTCCCCTGAAGCCAATGCTGGTTTCAAAAGGTTAGAAGCATCCATCGAGCCACCACTTGTGGCACCAGCACCTACAATCGTGTGAATTTCGTCAATAAATAGAATCGATCCCGGTCGTTTGCCGATTTCTTTTACGACGGCTTTTAAGCGTCCTTCGAAATCACCACGGAACTTAGTTCCCGCTAACAAGCCACCAAGATCTAACGAATAGATCACAGCATTTTTTAGCTTTTCAGGAACTTCGGCTTTAACGATTTTTTGCGCCAAACCTTCAGCGATGGCTGTTTTACCAACACCGGGTTCACCGATTAAAAGCGGATTATTTTTCGTTCGACGGCAAAGGACTTGGACCGTTCTTTCGATCACGTCTTCGCGACCAATTAATGGATCCAATTTTCCCTGTCGAGCACGATCATTTAAGTTTACACAGAAACTTTCAAGCGGGGAGCCCCGACCTTCTTCATAAGCTTCACCTTGATACTCATTTCGAGGAGCTTGGGATGAAGACGATGAAGCCGGAGGAATATCATGCTCTTTTCCGTCTTTAGTAATTCCGTGTGAAATATAATTGATAATATCAAATTGTGTAAGACCCTGGCGGGCCAAGGCGAAAGTCGCGTGGGAGTCTTGTTCATAGAATAGACTTACTAACAAACTGCCTTCACTAATCTGATTGCGTCCGGCACTTTTCATTTGAATGGCAGCGCGCTGAATAAGACGATGACAAGCCAATGTGAACTCTGGCGTCCAAGATTCAAAGCCGCCGTAAGAGGACAGCTGATCATCCGTAATCATTGGTATCCCAACTTTTAGATGATCTCTTAAATCTTGTCGGAGTTTTTGAACATTGACGGCACACGCTTCAAGAATTTCAACCATCACTGGCGATTCTGTGAGTACCAAGAGTATGTGCTCTAAGGTCACAAATTCGTGATGGTGGCGTTTCGCGAGTTCGGTTGCTTCTGCGAGCTTGCGCTCAAGTTCTCGGCTCATCATGCTTCCTCCTCCAGTGTGCTTTTTAGCGGATACTGATTGAGTTGTGCGAATTGATTCACTTGCATCACTTTCATCTCTGCTATCTCTAGACTGAAGACTCCGGCGATACCAGCCCCCTTCTTATGTACATCTAACATGATTTGGGTCGCTTGCTCTTCTGTTTTCGCAAAAAAACGACGCAATACAAGGACCACGAAATCCATCGGGGTATAGTCATCATTCAGAAGGATAACCTTATACATCTTCGGAGTGTCTAGTTTTGGGACTAGTTGGACCCCGGCTTCTCCTTCTGGAGATGAAAAGGGATAGTTGCTGTTATTATTATTGTTGTTCTCACCCATGGCTTTATTCTACCTTATGCCTCAATTTGATCATCCATTCAGATATGACAAGTCTAGGGTCTAAAGAAAAGCTGGTTTTTAGTCGATACGTTTTCGTTCGGCTGTGTGCGGTTGGAATATGCTAGGGAACGTAAGTGAATTTTCCCTCTGGACTCTGTCTTGCAAAGCTAATTAATTTTTGACACACTTATGCCTGTAAACAAAAAAAGATAAGAACCATGGAGGTTTTAATGTTTTCATCTAGGAATTCTCAACGCGGTTTCTCTCTCGTTGAGTTGATGGTCGTTGTTGCGATCATCGGTGTGTTGGCTTCGATAGCAGTGCCATCGATCAACAAATATCTTGCAAAGGCTCGTCAGTCAGAAGCTAAGACTCAGCTGTCATCTTTGTATACTTCAGAAAAAGCTTTCTACGCAGAATACACTGCATACCATGGTATGTTCGGCGCGATCGGATATTCTCCAGCAGGGGAATTAAGATATAACGTTGGTTTCACAACTGTGACTTCTGAAGCGGGCGCTGCAAACGGATACAACACAACTCCTGTAGCTCCAGGAAACGTTCGTACTGCATCAGCTTATTGCGTGGCTCCAGGTGTTGCGATGGGCGCAACAGGGTGCAGAATGGTCCGTGGTGCTACCAATGCCAATCCGCCAGCAGTTCCAGCGATCGGAACAATCACTGTAACTACATTTACTGCGGCAGCTACTGGACGTATCAGTTCTTCTTCAGGTGCTGACGATGTGTGGACGATTGACCAGAATAAAATCTTGTTGAACGCGACAGATGGTATCCGTTAATTGGAAGCTTGCTAGTTTCCTTAGTAAGATTTTTTTTCTTGCACCAATCGGCTTAATTTTAGTCACAAATTGGTGGTCCTTTTCGAATAAACAGGAAGCGCGATCTCTCATCGCGCCTCCTGCCTACCTCAGCAAATTCAGTTTTGGTTATCAAGAAGTTATGGCTGATACAATTTGGATCAGAGCCATTCAAGATTTTGATTATTGCGAACAAAAGAAGGCCGAAAACGTTTGTGTTGATAACTCTTGGCTTTATCACATGGTGGACGCGATAACGGAACTATCGCCAAAGTTTCGCGTGGCTTATTCAAACGGTTCGTTGGCGCTTTCCGTGATTATTTCCGATATTGAAGGGGCTACAAAAATTTTCGATAAGGGTGTTAAGGAATTTCCAAATGATTGGACGATTCAATATCACGCCGCATATCACTACTTGTATGAAGTGAAGGATCGAAAAAGAGCGGCTGAATTACTTTTGCAGGCGGGGAATAATGGTGCTCCTGCATGGGTGTTTACTTTGGCTGGGCGCCTTTATTCTGATGAAGGAAATTTTGAGCTGGCCGAGTCCGTACTTCAAGAGATGATTCAAAACAATCAAGATCCAGTGCTTATTAAGCGCCTTCAAGACAAAATCAATTCAATGAAAAAGCCCGCTGCATCTAAATAGAAGCGTCGCATCCAACTTTAGAGTTACTAAATTTACAAGGAAGCATTGACGGACCATCTATTGGCACCATATTTTGGCCTCTACTATCAGGCTATGATTGACGGAAAACTATGGCACAAAGAGATTACTACGAAATTTTAGGCGTTCCCAAGGATGCAGAACAAGATGTGATTAAGAAAGCTTATCGCAAGCTTGCTATGCAATTTCATCCTGATAAAAATCCAGGGAATAAAGAAGCAGAAGAGCAGTTTAAAGAAGCTGCCGGTGCCTATGAAGTTTTAAGTGATCCTCAAAAACGTGCACAGTACGATCGTTTTGGTCACGCGGCTTTCAGCGGTGGTCGTGGTGGCGGTCAAGGCTTCCAAGATGTGGAAGATATCTTTTCTCACTTCGGCGATATTTTTGGCGATTTCTTTGGTGGTGGCCAACAACAGCAACGACGTCGTAATCGCAATGAACCACGCCGTGGTTCTGATTTAAGATATGTCACGGAAGTGACTTTAAAAGATGTCATCACAGGCTTAGAAAAAGAAATCGAATTTGAAACTGATAAAAACTGCGACGACTGCAAAGGTTCGGGCGCAGAAAAAGGTTCGCAAGTTGTGACTTGTACGATGTGCGGTGGCTCGGGCCAAGTCGTACGTTCGCAAGGTTTCTTTGCGATGGCTTCAACGTGCCCAACTTGTCATGGCCAGGGCACCCAAATTAAAAATCCATGTAAGTCATGCAAAGGCAAAGGCCGCGTGGCTGAACACAGAAAGATCCGCTTAAACATTCCTGCTGGAGTCGACACGGGCACGCGTCTTCGTGTTGCAACAGAAGGTGAAGGTGGATACATGGGCGGCCCTCCAGGAGATCTGTTCGTAGAAATCCGTGTGAAGCCGCATCCGCACTTTGAAAGAAGAGGCGATGATTTATTCGGCGAACTTTCAGTGCCATACATTCAGATGTTGCTAGGTGCAGAAATCGATGTGCCTACAGTGACAGACGAAGTTGAAATGGACATTCCAAAGGGCACTCAACCTGGTGACACTGTGAAGTTAGCTAACGAAGGTTTGCCATCCTTAAGAGGCAACCGCCGAGGCGATATTTACTTCCGCGTGAACGTTCAGTTCCCTGAAAAATTACATAAAGACGAAGAAAAACTTTTAAGAGATATTGCGAAAGCAAGGGGGCTCAAAGTTTCGCCAGAAGGCGGCAGCGGATTCTTCGGAAAAAAGAAATAGCTTCAAGCTTTTCCGCCTCTATTTTTCCATTTTCCAGATTGATTTCCTCAATTTTTTTGCAGAGCAAAAAAATTGAGGCCCCGGCGTTGAAGGGTTTGCGCCGAGGCCTAGAGGGGTAAACATTATTCTTTAAGAGAGGAGCGAAGACTCATCATGCATAGTTTTGCGTGATAACACGAGTTAAAGTTCCGTAACCTATTGAATTCATTTGTTAAAAATCTGTCATAAAAAATTCAGTTTGGACACCTTGACGAAGTCCGGTTCGTGACCACATTTACCTTGTTAAATCCAATCACATCATGTTTTTTAGATCAGCTTATGATCACGTTATTAGGAGAAGAAGTATGGGCAAAATTATTGGTATCGACTTAGGAACGACGAACTCATGCGTCGCAATTATGGAAGGCGGCGAGCCGAAAGTTCTCGTCAATGAAGAAGGCGCACGTACTACTCCTTCAGTTGTTGCGTACACAAAAGATGGCGACCGTTTGGTTGGCCAGATTGCAAAGCGTCAAGCTGTCACAAATCCTGAAAACACTATTTACTCTGCAAAACGTTTCATCGGTCGCAGATTCGACGAGATCTCTGAAGAGATCAAACTTGTTCCTTACACAGTTGTTCCTAAAGGAAATGACTGTGCGTTTAAGGTTCAAGGTAAAAACGTATCGCCTGAAGAAATCGGTGCAGCGGTTTTAGCAAAACTTAAAAAAGTGGCTGAGGACTATCTTGGCGAGCCAGTGACTGAAGCAGTTGTTACTGTTCCTGCTTATTTCAACGACTCTCAAAGACAGGCAACGAAAGATGCCGGCCGTATCGCAGGTCTTGATGTAAAACGTATCATCAATGAACCAACAGCAGCCGCACTTGCTTACGGTCTTGATAAAAAGAAAGACGAAAAAATCGCGATCTACGACTTCGGGGGAGGTACATTCGATATCTCTATCCTTGAAGTAGGTGACGGTGTTGTTGAAGTTCGTTCAACAAACGGTGACACTCACTTGGGTGGTGATAACTTTGACGTTGTTATCCTAGAGTGGTTGATCGCTGAATTCAAAAAAGACCAAGCGATTGATTTGAAAAACGACAAAATGGCGTTGCAACGTCTTAAAGAAGCGGCAGAGAAAGCAAAAATCGAACTTTCTTCTGCACAAGAGACTGAAATCAACTTGCCGTTCATCACTGCAGACCAATCAGGTCCTAAACATCTTCAAACTCGTTTGACTCGTGCAAAATTCGATCAAATGACAGAAGACCTTGTAAGACGTTCTATTGAGCCTTGTAAAAAAGCTCTTCAAGATGCGGGCTTAAAAGCTTCAGAAATTGACGAAGTTGTATTGGTGGGTGGTTCGACTCGTATTCCATCTATCCAAAAAGCAGTTAAAGATTTCTTCGGTAAAGAACCAAACCGCACAGTGAACCCTGACGAAGTTGTGGCAGTGGGTGCCGCTGTTCAAGGTGGTGTATTGTCTGGTGACGTAAAAGATGTACTTTTACTAGACGTTATCCCTCTAAGCCTTGGTATCGAGACTTTGGGTGGCGTTATGACGACACTTATTGAAAGAAACACGGCGATTCCTACTAAGAAATCTCAAGTGTTTTCGACAGCTGCTGATAACCAACCAGCCGTAGACATCCACGTGCTTCAAGGTGAGCGTAAGATGGCTACTGACAATAAAACTCTAGGCCGCTTTGAGCTAGTTGGAATTCCACCAGCTCCACGTGGTGTGCCGCAAGTTGAAGTGACTTTCGACATCGACGCCAACGGTATCCTTCATGTCAACGCGAAAGATATGTCGTCTGGTAAGTCTCAACAAATCAAGATCACAGCACAGTCTGGTCTTTCTGAAGAAGAAATCAAACGTGCAGTGAACGATGCTGAAGGACACGCTGAAGAAGATAAAAAGAAAGCGGAAGCAGCGACTGCAAGAAACAACCTAGACAACTTGGTTTACCAAACTGAAAAGTTGATCAAGGATTCTGGTTCTAAACTTCCAGAAGCTGAAGTGAAAGCAGCTAACGATGCTATCGCTGAAGCGAAGAAAGTTTTAGAAAATAAATCTGCAGAAGCATCTGAATTGCAGGCAGAGTTTGAGAAACTACAAACTTTGACTCACAAAATGACTTCTGAGATTTACAAACAACAAGGTGCTTCTGGCGGTGGCGACGGACAAGGTCAACCACAACAAGAAGAACCTAAAACAGAAAAAGGTGACGACGTCATCGACGCCGACTACAAAGACGTTAACTAATCTGTTTTGTTGTTAAGATATAAAAATCTGAAGCCGGGCTGATGAATGTCAGTCCGGCTTTTTTATTTTGATTGTGGGCACGTCTAGTAGTGTTTCAGGTCCCTTTGTTCATACTTAAGCGTAGGTAGGGCAATGGGGGTTCTATGAAAAGTCTATGGGTTCTAGGGGTTTTCGCTGTATCAGTCGCCTGCAGTTCCGCGAATGCATTTAATTTAGGGGATCTGCGCGGAGGTATTCGTCAGCAATTCACTTCGCCAAACAGCTTGTATGAGCTTTGTGTGGTTCCTAAAAAATGGCAAGGCGGCGATTATAAAAATGGCGACATCAAAAAAGAAGTCGAGCTTTGTACCTTCGATTTTTATACGAACATGGGAATTTGTCCGAAGTATTCATCCACGAATCCCGGCGTTTTACTGATCAAACCCACTTCCAAAAATTCTAAAACGACTATTGATGCTTCTCACTGTGATGTCGACGTCTTAGGTTATAAGACGGAAGCGAAGTTTAAGCAGACTTTCACATGTTCATCAACACCTTCGATCTTAGCTTACTACCAAGTTTCAAGACTTCTGGGGGATATCAATCAAATTCCAGTCTCTGTTATTCGCACCATGGATGCCGGTATCCACAGAGGGCTTGTGGATAAAGCCAACAAGTACTTAAAAGGATCGGGCCGTTATACAGAGATCACTTGGAAAATGATGGAAAAAGTCCATCTTAATCCGCGCGACTATCCCGCACTGATTGACGACACCCACAGACAAATTTACGGCGCCCTCTCAGATAACGTTAAGAACGAAGAAAAATACACCGAAGTCAGCGGCCGGGGGAGTTATAGTACTCGCTACACACGCTTCTTGTCGCTTGCTCCATTCTTAAGGCTGACGGAAACAAGAAGTGTCACTGAAATCGTAGGCTTTAGCGAATTTGCGAAGGTCGCGCAAACCGTCGTGCAGATGAAAGATATCGCTGACATGATCTTGTTAGATACTTTGTTAAATCAACAAGATCGCATCGGCAACATTCATTATAAGTTTTATTGGATGTTTGTTGATCCAAGTAATAATTCTTTAAATCGTCAAAAATCCGACGCCAAGTGGAAGGACAATGTCTTAATTGTTCCTGAGGCTGAAAAAACAGAAATGGCAGGCAAACAAGCAGCCCTGGTTAAACAAATGGTTTTAAAAGATAACGATTGCGGAGTGACGAAAACAAACATGATGCGAAAACTGCAAGTCTTGCAAAAGCTGAATCACTTCAGTTACCGCACCTATCGTAAGTTCTTAGCTTTCGAACAAAGTCTGCAATCACCAGAGGCCAAAGAGTATTTCAAAACCGAACTACTTTTTGGTGATAAAAGCTTTCAGTCGTTATTGAAAAATGCCAAAGAAGCACGTCAAATTCTTAAAGGGAAGTGCGAACGAAAAGAATTGCGCTTTGATTTAGATTTAGAGGGCTATGTTCCTAATGCGCCAGCACTGAATCCTCAGTGCTAGCTTAAAGGAATTTTTAAAAAGCGTTTTCCGTCCTTTTCGGGCTTCGGTAAGTGGCCCGCACGGATATTGACTTGAATGCTTGGTAAAAGCAGTTTCGGTGCTGTTAATGTGGCATCGCGGGTTTTTCTAAAGTTTACAAATTCTTCTTTCGTGGTGACTCTGCGAAGCTGGATGTTTTTTTCCATCTCTTCACCAACGGTGGTTTGGAATTTCAGTTCGCGCCCTAGTGGTTGATAATCATGGCAAACAAAGATTCTTGTTTCTGGCGGCAGGGAATAGATTTTTTCATGCACGGACTCATACAAAGTTTCAGCACTTCCATTGGGGAAATCACAACGGCCCGTGCCTGAATCAGGCATAAATAAAGCGTCACCGACGAACAGGCAATCTTCAATAAGGTAACTTGCGCAGGCAGGCGTGTGGCCAGGGGTGAAAAGGGTTTTAAATTTCAATGATCCTGCATGGAAGGTTTCATTTTCTTTTAATAGGATATCAAACTCGCTGGTGCTGACCTCGCCATCTTCCATGTTAAAGATATTTTTAAAAGTTTTTTGTACGACACTGATACGTTCGCCGATAGCGACCTTAATGTCGGGATAAATCCTTTTTAAAATTTGTGAGGCAGAAAGGTGATCGGCATGGGCGTGGGTTTCTAAAACCAAGTGCGGTTTTAGGTTCACGGTTTTAATGTAGGTCACAATCGGCTCAATGCTTTTTTCACTCAATGCGCCCGACGCCGGGTCAAAGTCCCACACGGGATCAATAATCACAGCATCCAAGGTTTTTTCGTCGTGCACCACATAAGAGAGTGTCGATGTTGCTTTATCAAAAAAATGTTGTACTTGGATGGCCATGTTTACCTCTGCCCTCGAAGATAAATTAACACATTGAAACATTCAAGAAGCGGTTAATTATTTGACGTCAATTTAAGTTGAATTACGATAACGTTTTATTTGAGGTGACTATGCACAAAGACCTGTACCCAGTGAAACCTGAGATTGCTAAAAACGCCTGGATCGATGAGTCCAAATACAAAGAGATGTATGAACAGTCCATCAAAAATCCTGAAGAATTCTGGGCAAAGCAAGCAGAGCGCCTTGAGTGGTACAGCAAGTGGAATAAAGTCAAAGAAACGCAATTCACCAAACCTGTCTCAATTAAATGGTACCTAGGTGGAAAGCTCAATGTGTCTTACAACTGTATTGATCGTCATTTGAAAGAGCGCGGTGACAAAGTTGCCTTCATCTGGGAGCCCGACAATCCAGAGGCCGCGGTTCGTAAAATCACTTATAAAGAATTACATAAAGAAGTTTGTAAGCTTGCGAACATCCTAAAAGACATGGGAGTCAAAAAAGGTGATTTCGTCACCATCTACATGCCGATGATTCCAGAGGCGACCTTTGCGATGCTAGCTTGTGCTCGCATCGGCGCGGTCCACTCGGTGATCTTTGGCGGTTTTGCTCCAGACTCCATTGCAGATCGTATCGCTGATTGTGAATCTAAATTCGTGATCACAGCCGATGCTGGCTACCGTGGCAGCAAAGTGATTCAGCTTAAAGAAAATATCGATAAGGCCATTGTTAAATCTGACAACGTTAAAAAAGTGCTTGTCGTAAAATACGCAAACACCAAAGTTGAAATGAAAGCAGGCCGTGATCTTTGGTATCACGAAGAAGTGCAAAAAGTTTCTGATCAATGTGAGCCTGAAAAAATGGATGCAGAAGATCCGTTATTTATTCTTTACACTTCAGGCTCTACCGGAAAACCAAAAGGTGTGATGCATACGACGGGTGGATATTTAGTTTTTGTTAGCATGACCCATCAGTATGTTTTTGATTATCACGACAATGATATTTATTGGTGCACGGCTGACGTTGGCTGGGTGACGGGGCATAGTTATATCGTCTACGGACCGCTTGCTAATGGCGCGACCTCTTTGATTTTTGAAGGTGTGCCGACTTATCCAACTCCTTCAAGATTTTGGGAAGTGATTGATAAGCACCAAGTTTCTATTTTCTATTCTTCGCCGACAGCGCTTCGTTCCCTAATGCGTGAAGGGGATCAGTTTGTTAAAAACACTTCGCGCAAATCACTGCGCGTTTTAGGAAGTGTCGGCGAGCCGATTAATCCTGAAGCGTGGGCGTGGTATCACGATGTTGTTGGCGATGGACGTTGTCCTATCGTCGATACTTGGTGGCAAACTGAAACGGGTGGAATTTTAATTTCTCCTTTGCCAGGAGCGATTGGACAAAAACCGGGCTCAGCGACAAAACCTTTCTTTGGTGTTCAGCCAAAACTTCTCACATTAGAAGGAAAAGAAGTTCAGGGTGCTGGTGACGGCGTGCTTGTTCTTGCTGACTCTTGGCCAGGACAGATGCGCACGGTATATAGAAATCATTCGCGTTTTGAAGACACCTATTTCTCAAATTATCCTGGTTATTATTTTACTGGAGATGGTTGCAGACGTGATGAAGATGGCTACTACTGGATCACCGGTCGGGTCGACGACGTCATCAATGTTTCGGGACATAGAATTGGTACAGCCGAGATCGAATCCGCTCTGGTGGCCAATCACAAGGTGGCCGAGGCCGCGGTGGTGGGCTATCCCCATGATATTAAAGGGCAAGGCATTTACGCTTTTGTGACCTTAAAAGCTGGCGAATTACCAAGTGATGAGGTTCGTAAGGAATTGGTGCAGACCGTACGTAAAGAAATCGGGCCTATTGCTACGCCAGATCTAATACAATGGGCGCCGCGCCTGCCGAAGACTCGGTCGGGAAAAATTATGCGAAGAATTTTAAGAAAGATCGCTGAAAATCAACCTGATCAATTGGGTGATACCACGACTCTTTCTGAGCCAGGCGTTGTCCAAGAACTGGTGGACAATCGCATGAACAAATGATAATTTTGTAGCTCTGTTCGGGAGGGAATATGAACCAAGTTTTGACTTTAGTGATGATGGTTTTAGTAGCTGCTTTTAGCCGCCTTATTCCCCACCCTTGGAATTTCACAGCGATCGGTGCTATGGCTCTTTTCGGTGGCGCGATGTTCCCTTCAAAAAAACAATCTTTGGTTCTTCCAATCGCAGCTTTGTTCATTAGCGATCTAGTTCTTGGTTTACATTCAACAATGGTTTTCGTTTATTTCGCATTTTTAGCGATCGTACTTTTGGGTTGGGCTCTTCGTGACAACAGAAGTGTTGTGCGCGTTGGAACTTTCGCCCTTGTTTCTAGTTCAATCTTTTTCCTAATTTCAAATTTCGGTGTTTGGATCATGGGTGGCATGTACACTCCAGATTTCGCTGGCCTAGTAAACTGCTACGTTGCTGCGATCCCGTTTTTTGATAATCAAATCTACGGCGACCTTTTCTTCTCTGGCGTTCTTTTCGGCGGCTATGAAGTCGTTCGAAAATTCGCACCGCAAGTTACTGTTTCTAATTAATGTTTGGTTTGCATCGTCCTATTCTAGACGGGAAGGTCAACTTCCCACTGTGTTTAGCTCCGATGGTGGGCTTAACCCACGTAGCTTTGCGTGAGGTGATGCGCGAGTATTTGCCTGACGGTGCTTACACTATCTGGCCAACTGAGATGTTAAACTCGCGGCGTATTCCTGGGGAAAATCTTGAAAAGACTCCTGAAACTATGCGTGCTGTGCACGAGCCTGGTTTAGTTCCGCAGATTCTTGGTAACGAAGAAATCCCTATTGCTGAAAGTGTGAAGCGCCTGATCGAATGGGGAGCGGAAGCCATCGACATCAACATGGGTTGTCCGGTGCAAAAGGCTTTAAAGCATAATTACGGAGTCGCCTTAATGGGTGATCCAAATTATGCCGCTGAAGTCGTGCGCATGACCGTCAAAAATTCTTCGATTCCTGTGAGTGTGAAACTTCGTGCGGTGGGAAGTACCAAAGAATTCGATGATCTTTTAACTTTCGTCAGTGGCTTAAGAAATTCTGGTGCTGCGTGGGTGTGTTTACATCCAAGAACAGCCGCACAAAAACGTCGTGGTTTTGCTGACTGGGAGCAAATCAAACAACTTCATCAAGCTGTGGATTTTCCTGTGATCGGTAACGGTGACGTGCAAACAGCGGAAGATGCTTTGTTGATGCTTAAAGAAACAGGCTGTGACATGGCGATGGCTGGTCGTGGGCTGGCTGCGCGTCCGTGGATGATGTGGCAAGTGGGAGAGGACCTAGGTTTTGCTCCTCCAACTGGTAAAGAGGGCTTACGTGCGCCTCGCACTTCGGAAGAAGAGGGTGCTGAGTACGGAAAAGTTTTATTGAAACTGATCGATCGCTGTCGTCATTATTTTGGCGAAGACTTAGCGATGCGCAAAGTACGCTTCTATGTGCGCACGACATCGGTGTGGCTGCCATTTGGAAATACGTTGGTGGGAGTTTGTGCGAAGGCTCGCACGTTGGACGAAATGGTCGTGGGAGTTCAGAAATTTTTTGAAGGCTCCGTGGAGATGAGTCTGCGCACGGAGCTTAGACAGTAACACTTCTAAAAAGCGAAGCGTATAACTGTTATCGACCAAGTAAAGGCATTAGCTTGCCTTGTTCATCAAGTTCTTTCATGTCGCTGTAGCCGCCAATAAGCTTGCCATCAATCAAAATGATGGGGACGGTTCTCCAGCCAGTTTCGTGCTTAATGCGGTCAATTTCTTCAGGTTGATTGGTTAAATCGATGACCTCGTACTGAATTTCTTTTGCTTGAAAGAAGTTTTCAGCGCGGTCACAAAAAGGGCAGGGATTTTTTTTGTACATTACAACTTTAGCCATAATTCATTTTGACATGGGAACCGCTCAGAGACAAGGATCTGAGTAATATGAATTGTTTGCTCTGCCAAGCTTCTAACCCAGCTCCGTTTAAAGTGGATAAGAATCCCCAGCGCAGTTATTTTCACTGCGCTGTTTGCGATTTGATCTTCATGAATCCGGCAGAGCGCTTAGGCCCCCAAGATGAAAAGCGTCGTTACGATCAACATCAAAATGAAGGCAGCTCTGGTTATCAGGCGTTTCTAGAGCCGTTAGTTAAATACATCGATGATCATTTTAAGACATCGGGCCATGTTGCAAATTCACTGACGACTCTGGATTTTGGGTGTGGGCCTACGGCATTTTTATCTCAGCTATTGAGCTATCGTGGATATCGCACTAGTCACTATGATCTTTATTATTTCCCGGATCAAAGCGCTTTAAGAAGTACGTACAATTTCGTGACAAGTACGGAAGTGTGGGAACATCTTTTTAATCCCAAACAAGAAATCGAAAAAATTCTTCGTTTAGTAAAGCCCGGCGGCTTAGTCGGTGTAATGACTTCCGCGCATCGTGGGGAAGCGACCTTCCATGATTGGCATTATCGCCGTGATCCAAGTCATGTGGTTTTTTATTCAGAAAAGAGCATGAACTGGATCGCGAGCACTTATAAATTGAAAGTGCTTAAGGCGCAGAGTCCTTATTGGGTTCTGCAGAAAATTTAAAATCGTTAAAAGTTAAATCGTGATTTTTACTTCTGAATCGGTAGTGGAGATTACTCTGTTTTATTGTTACCACCGGAGCGGTGGTGGGAATTACAGAGCTTGAATACTTACCGCCGAAGCGGTGGTGGAGATTACAGAGTTTGCATTCTTACTACCGAAGCGGTGGTGGATATTACAGAGTTTGCATACTTACAGCCGAAGCGGTGGTGGAAATTACGGACACGGTCTTGAGAAAACTACAAGCAAAGTTTCTCTAGTGTAGCGCGGAACTCGATCGGCTTTTTAATAATCTTCAATTCATCAAAAACCGGTTTCGCTTCAACACATTTCAATGAAAGCGCACGCAACCATTGTTTTGATCTAGAAACAGCGAAGTAGTCATTAATATAAAGCGTACTCGCTTCAAAGAACTGCGGCAGCAAAGGCTTCGCTCTTTCCCAAGTCATTTCCTCAACGGGCTCTTGATTTAAGCTTTGCTTGATTTGACGGAAGATAAACGGATTACTCATCACTCCGCGGCCGATCATATAATCTTGGCAGTCAGTGACTTCAACGCAACGATTGAAATCCCCAACATTCCAGATTTCGCCATTAGCGATAATCTTCACTTTGGTTTTTTCTTTGATTTTAGGAATCCATTCCCAGTAAGCGGGTGGTTTATAGCCATCAGTCTTCGTGCGACAGTGAATCGTAAGCCATGTGGCATTAGCTTCTTCAACCGCCTGAGCGATTTCAATACATTTCGTTGGATCATCAAAACCCAGACGGATCTTCGCAGTCACTGGCACTTCCGCAGGTACTGCCTTTCGAACAGTATCAACGATTTTAAAAACGCGATCACATGACTTTAAAAGCGAAGCGCCACCATCATGACGGTTCACGGTTTTAGCCGGGCAGCCGAAGTTAAGATCTACCCCTAAAGCACCTAGCTTCACCGCACGTTGCGCGTTTAAAGCTAAAGGCTCCGCATGGCCACCCAACAACTGCACAAACACCGGTGTACCCCAGCGCGTGCGCGATCCCGTTTTTAACTCAGGACAGTTTTTATAAAATACACTTTCCGGATGCAGCTTATCAGTGACGCGTAAAAACTCCGTCACGCATTGGTCGATTCCTCCAATACGCGTTAACGTGTCTCGCATCACCCAGTCTACAACGCCCTCCATGGGGGCTAGGAACAGTTTCATTTAGATTAGCCGCCTAGTTTACTAACAATATCAAAGTGCTTTTTCTCAACAGGTTGAACAGAAAGGCGCGAGCCCTTTGCCAACACCATCATATCGGCTAATTTTGGATTTTCTCTTAGGTCTTGCAGACTCACGATATGTTTAAACTTTGAGACGAACTGAACCTCGACGCAGAACCAACGTGGTTTGTCTTTAGTCGCTTTTTCGTCAAAGTATTCGGACTTTTTATCAAATTGAAGCTTATCGGGCTCAGCAACCTTAGAAACCTTCGCAATTCCAGCAACACCAGAGGGTTCAGCATTGGAATGATAAAACAAAACCAAATCGCCGACCTTCATGTCGTTCATCATATAGTTGCGCGCTTGATAATTGCGAACGCCTTCCCACCAAGTGGTTTTATCTTTCGCTAATTGATCAATGGAAAAAACATCAGGCTCTGATTTCATCAACCAGTGGTTCATTATTTTTTCTCCGCCTTGATTTTGCCGGATTTAAAAAACCACTCGCCTGCTTGTTTTCTAAACGTACTAACTTCGTGGTGAACAAAATCTTCGTCGTCGACATTGTAGAAAGCTTTAAACTCCACCGTGCCCTTGGTGCCTTTTTCTTCAGCCTTGATGATTTCTAGTTTTAAGAACTTTGCTCTTTCAGCCCATTCTTTATTGGCTTCATCATCAATGGAGTCCAAAGTTTGTGGATCGGTTGTGTCGCGCAAGTACTGCATTTGATTTTTTGCAAAGGCACTGTAGCGTGAACGCATTAAGGCCTCAGCCGTGGGCGCTGTTTCGACACCGGAATGATAAAGACCGCAACATTGAGAATAATTTTTTTCTGAACCACAAGGACATTTCATAGGGCCCAAGAACTACCAAAAAACGGGTGGCTAAGTAAGTAAATGAACGCATTGCGCGAGGCGGCAGGCTTGGTAGGAAGCCCCGAGGCTGTTATTCTTTTCCCTCTAGGAGAATTTATGACGAAATGGGCTTTAATCACCGGTGCCACTTCCGGAATTGGATGGGAAACTTCTTTTGCTTTGGCAGCCCAAGGCTATGCCATCCTGGCCACAGGACGTCGCTATGAAAAACTTGTCGAACTTGAACAAGCACTAAAGAAAGCTCACCCGCAATTAGAAGTGAAGCTTGCGGCCTTCGATGTTTCTGATCGTTTCGAAGTGAGTGAGTTTTTAAAAGCCCACGCCGCTGATTTAGATCAAGTTGAAATCTTAGTGAACAACGCGGGTCTTGCTAAGGGTATTGAAAAAATGCAGGAAGCAAATTTGGATGATTGGGAAGTCATGATTGACACCAACGTGAAAGGTTTGCTGTTCATGACCCGCGGGGTGATCCAAAACATGATTAAGAAAAACACGGGCCACATCGTGAATTTGGGTTCTGTCGCAGGCAGATGGACTTACCCAGGTGGTGGAGTTTACTGCGCTACTAAGTTCGCTGTCAGAGCCCTTTCCGAGGGGCTCCGCATGGATTTGTTAGGCACAAGAATTCGCATCACCAACATTGAGCCCGGCATGGTCAACACTGATTTTTCCTATGTGCGCCTGGGTGATAAAAGCAAGGCCGATAAGGTTTACGAAGGCATGACTCCACTTGAAGCCAAGGACATCGCAGAGACGATCGCGTGGTGCGTGGCGCGTCCACCGCACGTCAACATTCAAGAACTTGTCATTTACCCAACAGATCAAGCTCACGTAGGACAGGTTTTCAGACGTGGGGATGGCCGATAAGGGACATCTTCCGCCTTGCATGGTGCCTTCTCGGTCATCCGATTTGTGCGAGGGGAAGTTTGTAAGGGAACATTTTGTGATTTGTGGTTTTTGCTTGATATGATTTCCGTTTTCTTCTGGAGGAGCTTATGGCTGAAAATAAAGTGCGCATTGAAAAAGACACCATGGGAGAGGTTCAAGTTCCTTCAGAAAAATACTGGGGAGCCCAGACCCAAAGGTCTTTGCAAAACTTTAAAATCGGCGGCGATCGTTTTCCGCGCGAGATGATTCGTGCTCTTGGGATTTTGAAAAAGTGTGCTGCGAAAACCAATCAGCAGCTGGGATTGTTGGACGCTAAAAAAACTGATTATATTTTGAAAGCGGCTGATGAAGTGATTGCAGGGAAACTGGATGCTCATTTTCCCTTAGTTGTGTGGCAAACAGGCTCAGGCACGCAGACCAATATGAACGCCAATGAAGTGATCGCCAATCGTGCGATGGACATGATGAGACTGACTCTGCCAAATAAAGAAATTCATCCCAATGATGACGTGAATAAGGGGCAATCCTCGAATGATACCTTCCCAACGGTGATGCATATCGCAGCTGCCGAACAGATCCATCACCGTTTGTTGCCGATGCTTGATAAACTTCACAAAGCGCTTGAACAAAAACAAAACGAATTTAAAGACATCGTGAAAATCGGGCGCACTCACTTGATGGATGCGACCCCGCTGACATTGGGTCAGGAATTTTCGGGTTACGTGAATCAGATTAAAAAATCCATCACCCGCGTGAATAACACTCTTCCTCACTTGCATGAATTGGCTCTTGGTGGAACGGCAGTGGGTACGGGGCTTAACACTCATGTGAAATTTCCAGTTGAAGCGGCGAAGGCAATTGCGCAAGAAACCAAGATCCCATTCGTTTCAGCAGAAAATAAATTTGAAGCCTTAGCTAGCCACGATGCGCTGGTTGAAGTTAGCGGTGCTTTAAACGGCGTTGCTGTTTCTTTGATGAAAATCGCTAACGACATTCGCTTGCTTGGCTCAGGACCGCGCTGCGGTTTGGGAGAGCTAAGGCTCCCAGAAAATGAACCGGGAAGTTCGATTATGCCGGGCAAAGTAAATCCAACTCAAAGTGAGGCCATGACCATGGTCTGTGCCCAGGTGATGGGAAATCACGTGGCGGTCAGCGTCGGGGGATCCAACGGGCATATGGAGTTGAACGTCTTTAAGCCGGTGATTATCTTTAACGTGCTGAACTCGATCAGATTGCTTGCCGATGCCTGTGAGTCCTTCACTGATCATTGCGTAATGGGAATAGAGGCCAATAGGGACCAAATTCGAAAGCATCTGGAGCATTCACTCATGTTAGTGACTGCTTTAAATCCCCGCATCGGGTATGATAACGCAGCTAAAATTGCCAAAACTGCCCATAAAAATGGCACAACACTGCGCGAAGAAGCTATCAATCTTGGACTCCTCACTGGCGAAGAGTTTGATAAGATAGTAAAACCTGAACTGATGGTGAACCCCTAGGAGACTCATGAACCCGCTGCTGACTAAAGCGAACTGGATGGAAAGCGATGATATTCGGCCTTATGTTTTTGTTCGTCCAGAAAATCAAATCGCACTGCCGGGTTCAGTTCATCGCTTAGATTGGTTTAAACAGCAGCCCATTTTTAAAGACCCTTTAGATATTCACAACATCGCTTTTGCTGATCGTATTTATTCACTTGAAGAAAGAGCTTTCGGTCCATCAAACATGGCGATGCCTCGTTGGGTGTTTTACGATTGCGCGGTGATGCCAGGGTTCGTTGCCGGTTTTGCCGCTCGTCCATCGGCACTTTCAAAGGAAATGCGCGCAGCTTTAGATCCGAAAGTTTTCCCTGCGACGGGTTCGCCGATTAAAACTTCTTCTGTGATGAAAGAAGTCACTTCGCTTGATGATATGGATTGGGTTCCGCTTTCTTTGTTTATCATCATTCCATCCATGCATCGCGGGGAGTGGATTGCCCACAATCTTTGTTCAGTGAATTCTTTGTTGCCCCAAGGACAAGGCCTTTACGGTTTGGGATTCCTTTCTAAAGCCTTCGGTCTTTGGTATGCGAACGTCGAGCAATGCTCTGGCATGACTCAGTGGGGAAGCCCTGCTTTAAAACTGCATTCGCACTTTGGTCACCTTGAAGTGATCGGGGCTTATGCGCCAGTGCACTCTCACGCAAAAACCATCACTTATCGTGTTTCAGTAAATACCCACTGCTGGGAAAAGTTCTTTAACAAAGAAGAAGACCTGGCGTTCTTAGAAAATTACGGTCCGACTGATACATACATCGATCCAAAAGATGAAAACAGCATGCTTGAGTTTCAGCAGAAGATCGAAGCGGGCAAAGGCCCTTACTACTTGAGTGCGAGTGAAATCGCGCACAAGAAGCTTGATGAAAAACTAATGATTTATAGTTTAAAACAACAATATAGTAGATAGGAAGAAAAGATGACAATGAATACCCTGCCACCAGTAGCAAAATCGTTTTTTGCGTTCTGTAAAAAGTGCGACGCTGATAGATACCACGTAGTTTTAGCTCACACTTCTGCAACGTCAGCAAAAATCAAATGCGAAATTTGCGGGTCGCAAAAAACTTTTTCTCTTCCTAAAGCTCAAACTAAAACGGGCAAACCATTGACGGGTGCTGCAGCGAAAAAACGCGAACAAACACTAAGCTCAAGAAAATCAAGCCACCGCAACGAATATGAAATGTTGATGTCTGACGAAAAAGCTCCAACAGCTAGCTACAATATGAAGGGTAAATTCGAAAAGAACACAAAACTTCAACATCCAAAATTTGGTATGGGTTTTGTGAAAGATGCTCTTACGGATAAAATCGAAGTCGTATTCGAAGATGAAGTGAGAACGCTAATCCACAACAGACCGTAGCCGCAATCGCTGAAAATGGGCCATTCGACTGCGTTGTCGGCCCTTGTCCTCGCTCCAGCGTAGCGCTGCTACGCCTACGCTGCGGGAAGGACCTCCGCCTTGCGCCTGACCCATTTTGAGCGATCGCTCTTCCTCGGTTTTTTAAGTTATTCTTGGCAGAATTCTTTCGGTAGCGGCACAAGGTTAAACACATCATCACCTTTAGGTGTTGGAGTTAGAAAGATGGGATCGTCTTCCTCTCCGCAGCCTCCGTGCATGACGAAGCCGTTGTTTTTAAGGGTAGCTCCTTTAGATGGATTGCTTGTGCTCCAGCGGATATCAGCGCTCCCACCATCACACTCAACACCACAACGGAGTTTTCCTGAGGCCGTTTTTTCACAAAACATCAACGTCGTATAATCTTTGTAAACGAACTCTGTCGTTTCTTCTGAATTTCCAGAAGGGTCAGGCTTGACCGGTCTTTTTATTTTCGCATCAACCGCCAACGCAAGACTCGTGTAAGGCGCTTCCCCAGTAATATAAAACTTAAGCTTCATTAACTTAACAGTCTGCTTAGGACGAGAATTCATGTGCTTTTCAGAGTACTCCCGCCCATAGCACAAAGGCTCACCGGGTTTCACCGTATCTGGTGTGCGAGCAAAAGCAATTGAAGCAAATAAGAACGAAATGACTAGCAATAGAGTTTTCATAGAATTCTCCCACCCGCAGGCTAACAGAATTCAAAAACATAGCAGCGAAAATACTAAGGCTTGTAAGTAAGACATATCGTTGACCACTGGTTTTGCAAAAATGCCCAATCTGCAATATTCACCACCGCTTCGGTGGTAACTCCGAAAAGTGCCTGTTTCTTTAATTCAAAAGGTGCCTGCTTCTTTTTACGGTTGCGCCGCGGTAGTTATGAATCTGCAATAATCACCACCGCATCGTTGGTAACTCCGAAAAAGTCCCTGGCACCTTTTTTTGTCAATTCATAACTTCCCCGGACGAAATTTCCGAAAGATGAAATTAATACGAAAAAAGTTTTAGTTTCACGCTGAAATGCCCATTCCACGGGCAAAAGAATGGAAAAGGTGCCTGCTTCTATTTTCGGTCCATGGTGCGTTATGGGTGTATTTGGTTGCGTGCTTGCAACTCTATTTTGCTTTGTCTATCCTTCCATTTTCTAGACGTAAAAGGTTCGTGATGGATTGGTTAAAGGGGTTAAACCCTGAGCAGCAGAAGGCTGTTAAGCATAATTTTGGTCCTCTGCTGATTTTAGCCGGAGCGGGTTCGGGTAAGACCACCGTTCTTGTTTCCCGCACAGGACGATTGATTTCTGAGCGTGTGGCAAAAGCCAATGAAATCTGCGTTCTGACTTTTACAAACAAAGCCGCGCGCGAACTTAAACATCGCGTGGGAGCAAAGCTTGGCAACACCGGTAAGGGCTTGTGGGCGGGAACATTCCATTCTTTTGGTTTGCAGATTCTTCGTCGCTTTCACAAGCACGCAAATCTTTCTCCTTATTTTGGAATCGTTGACCAGTCGGATTGCAATTCGATTTTAAAAGACCTCATCAAGGATATTAAAAATTCCGGCAAAGATAAATTCGACGTCGACAAGATTTTGACGATGATCAATGACCGTCGCACCGGTTTAGCAGTGCAGACGGAAGGCTTTGACGAATATCACGAGATGGTCGAAGTATTGACGCCAAAATTCGCAAAACGCTTAGAGCATCTTGGTGTGGTTGATTTTGAAGGTCTTCTGATTAAGCCTTTGCAGTTATTTAAAGAAAACCCAGATATCTTAGAAAAGGTTCAAGCCTCTTTCAGCCAAGTGATGGTGGATGAGTTCCAAGACACCAATCGCATGCAGATGGACCTGATCGCGCAACTGATTGCAAGCCATAGAAATATCACCGTGGTCGGCGATGACGATCAGTCGATTTACGGCTGGCGTGGGGCGGAAGTAAAAAACATCCTGAACTTCCCACAAGAATACAAAGGCTGTGAAGTCATCAAGCTTGAACGCAACTATCGTTCCAGTGCCGAAATTTTGGCGGTGGCGAATGCTGCGATTTCAAAAAACAAAAATCGTCACGGTAAAATCCTAAGAGCGGAAATCGCACAATCCACAGGCGAGCTGCCAGAGTTATTCTTGCTAGAGCGCGAAGAAGACGAGTGCGAATTCGTGATGAGCGAAATTCTGCACTGGCAGCGACAGGGTTATAAATACAAAGACTTCGCGGTTCTTTATCGCTCGAACACTCAAGGTGGCTTGATCGAAGCCTCGCTAAGAAGAGCCAACATTCCGTACAATATCTCTGGTGGTACTTCGATCTTTGACCGTCGCGAGATCAAGGACCTTATGGCTTACCTAAAACAAGCCTTAGCTCCGAATGAAGTTTCTTTAAGACGTATCATCAACGTTCCAACTCGTGGAATCGGTGATACGACCATCGAAAAACTAAGCGAGTTCGCGCTGAAAAAACGCATCAACTTCGTCGATGCCTGCCGCTTCTGGAAAGAAGCTGAAGTTCAAGAAAAAGCCGGGGAGTCCATCGATCAACTGATGAAGTTTATCGAAGACCTTCCAACAAACATTTTAGATTTCCAAGTGGGTTCATCCCCTGGAGCTAAGATGGTTGAGATCTTCCAAAATATCGGCTACCGCGAATACGTTTACGGAACCGCCGCTGATCCAACCAGTGCAGAAAAAAAATGGATGGTCGTCGAAATCCTAGGACGCATTCTAGATTCATATTTGGGTCGCCGTTCTTATGACGTAGAAAACATCAAATCGTTCGTCGATTCAATGTTACTTAGAGACGACATGTCTGACGAAGAAGAAGAACCAAACAAAGTTCAACTCATGACTTTGCACGCTTCTAAAGGTTTAGAGTTCCCGCTAGTGATTCTTGCAGGTCTTGAAGAAGACCTATTGCCACACAAGAATCTGGGTTCAGATATCGACGAAGAACGCAGATTATTCTACGTAGGTGTTACAAGAGCTAAAAAGAAATTAGTGATGTCCCGCTGCCAACAACGCAAAAAAAATGGCGTGGTAAGACCGGTGGCGCCTTCAAGATTTTTGCTAGAGATTCCGACGGAACTTTACAAAGAGTTCCCGCTAGGGGCACGTCCCGTAACAGGACAAGAGCGTGAAGATCTAGTGGCAAGTTTCCTATCTAAACTTGATAGCAAACTGCCACCTCCGAAAAAAACTTTTTAATTAGCGAAGGCTCACTTCAGCGCCGCTTAAAGAAGCATCATCAAGATCTGCGTGGTAGTGATAAATCAAACTGCCACCTTTAAGCAGAGGAATGATTTTTTGTGCGACTGACATTGAAACTGCCGGGCATCCCCAGCTTACACCTAAGCGGCCACGGGCATTGCCAGTTTTTGGATCGATTGAATTAATAAAGTCTTCACCTACATACCAAGCACCATGCAATACGATATCACGATTGTAGGCTTCATCATTTGAACGCTGCAAACCATACATACGAAGAGTATCCCCATAGTGGCCCGTATAAACTTCACCAGCCACGTAGATACCTAAAGAAGTCTGACGGGAATCTTTGGTGTTGCTGAAAGCTACAGCGTAATTACTTTTACCGCTTCCAATGCCATGGGCAGTATAGAATTTTTGAACGGTACCGGTTTTTAAATTGATAAGATAAAATCGTCGTTTTGTTGATGGTGCCGTAAAATCAACGATGGCTACATACTGAGGGTTAACAACCGTCACACGTTTGCTGCTGCGATTGCGTTTAGATTCCTCGCAAGGGCGAACGCTGTTTTCATCACGACCATCACAAGTGTAGGTATCAATGGTGTAGGTACGGCCTTGATTGTTATTTATAAATTTCTTAAGGCGATTAAAAGCCTCAGCAGGCACACCTTGAGCCAGAATCTTTTTTTGAACGGCCGCTGTTTGCGCGAACGCAACGCCAGCAGAAGAGCTTACTAAAGCAGTTATTAAGAGAGACTTTAAAATCATAAAAACCCCCGGAAACTTGCTGTCTTATATGCCGCTCTTGGCGCCTTGAAAACTGTCAGAAAATTTGACAGGCAATTCTTACCAAACGGTTGGTTTCCGAGGGAGATTTTTACAGTTCTTCAGTGGATTTAACTAACTCTTCAAACTCCGCAGGAATCCCAGTCGTAAATTCGTGGGTTTTACCCTCTAGTGGAAGGCGTAATTTAAATGCATGCAAATACATTCGATCCGTACCATACATACCCGTCATCTTAGAGTTGTACTTTGGATCGCCATAGCGAGAATCACCGACGATAGCATGTTTAGCCATGGCCGTGTGTTTGCGAATTTGGTGTTGGCGCCCCGTCATCAGCCGAACTTCAATTAAGGAAAAATAGCGATTGGCTTTAACAACTTTAAAAAGAGTCTTCGCTTCAATACGATCTTTGCTAAGACCTTGCGGATTCTTGCGCCCCTCCGCTTTATCTGAAATGGATTGATTCCATTCTTGCCACTGTCCAGTGACGGGCATAGGTCCGCGCAAAACAGCGTAATAAAATTTCTCGGCCTGATGGGTTTGAAAAAGATCAGCTAAGTTCGCGGCCGTCTTTTGATCCAAAGCTATAAGCATCAGCCCGCTAGTTTCTTTATCCAAACGGTGAACCAAAAAAATATCCTGATAAGATCCGGCTGGAAGCTGCTTTTTTAAAAGACTCTTCACGTCGCCCACTTCATTGTGAACACTAATGCCAGCTGGTTTATCCACCACCAGCCAGTGCTTATTTTTCTCAATGATTATTAATTCCGTACTCAAGAAAGCTCCTTCACAACAGCATCAACTTCGGCAGGACTTAAATTTCGTTCAGTCAAGCTACTGGCAAAAACCTTCTGCTCTTTTCGCGAAATTGCTAGCGAATGAACGGAAAGAAGCACAATTAAGTTAAAGAAAAATCCAACCCAGCTTAAGAATAAAAAGAACATTCCCATGAAAAGCAGATTTTTTTCATAGGCTTTCAAATCCTGTTCTTCTTTTCCCTCAACAAAAGGTTCAAGATCCGAACGGGATTCTCGCCATTGCAAGTGCACCTTTTGCAGGTTGCTTTGTAACAAGCGATAGCGGGCGGACTTCACTTTTTTACGGTGAAGCCAAATATGTGCGGCCGTGACTGCCGCCGAAGGAAGCCAGCCTATGATATATCCCACTGCCATTTCTGGTGCCATCCCCAGACTATAATCTTGCCTGTGATTGTTAGCAAGATGTCAGGGGCGCCACTTTAAGATGCAGCCAAGGCATAGCAAAATGTTGAATGAGGTGACTATGAATCCAGCTGTGCAAGAATTTATCGATTTTTTAGATCGCGAAGATGACGAAGATTATGGCGACTTTAAACGCGAAGTCGATCTGCACTTTCACTACATGGTGGATTCATTAAAACCATTAAGTGAAGAGCAAGTCTGGCGGTTACGCAAAATGCGCGAACAATTGCTCTGGTCCTATAAAGACAACATCGAAGAGGTGCGGGACCTCTTAATGAATGAGGCCGCACACCTTGAAGACTTAAATACATAACTCTGTGCGCCGTTCTTGCGCTCATCGCGCCTGCTAGGTACGCTTTCCTAAACGTACCCGGTTATCCGCCTTAGCAATTGCGAAGGAGGATTTATCCGCCGAAGCTTTAGCGAAGGAGGAAGGTCCTATGTCAGTTCTGGCAACGCAGGAGTTTTGCATCACCCTGAGTGATCTGGCCTCTTTCATGGAGATTTCTCCTACTGAAGTAAAAAAGAAAGCAGAAGCTGTTCTAAATAAAAAAGTAAAATCACCATGGCTGATGCCCGAAGAGGTGAGAACGCTACTTTTAGCTTCAGGCTATAAATACCCGCAGAAAGTTATCTCAGTACAAATGCTAAAGGGTGGAGTTGCAAAAACCACTTCTGTTTTGAATGTCGGTTTAAGAGCTGCCATGTACGGGGCAAAAGTTCTATTCATCGATTTAGATCAGCAAGCAAACTTAAGTTTCGCTTTGGGAGTCGAAGATGAATCCTTGCCAGTATGGGTAGACATCGTCGAGAAACGCAAAAGCATTGAAGAGTGCGTTCGTTTCGTGGAACCCCATGTGGATCTAATACCATCTTCATTAAATAACTCAGTCCTTGATAGAGCTCTAATGAACTCCAATCGCAATTGGGCGCAAGTGGTAAAAGCTCCATTAGCAAAAATCCGTCACCGCTATGATCTAATCCTAATTGATACAGCACCTGCCTTAAGTGCGGTGAATACAGCAGTCACAGTGGCTTCCGATGAAGTCGTGTTGCCAGTGAATCCAGATAAGTTTGCCTTCCTGGGTTTAGAAAAAAACTTAAGTGAGCTAGAAGACATCAAGCAAGACTTCAACCTGCAGTTCCGTCGAAAAATTCTTTTCACGAAATTTGATGGACGCGAAAACACCAGTCATGAGCTTCTACAAAAGTGTATTGAATCTTTTGAGGATAGTTTGATGAAGGGCTATATTCGAACCTCTTCTGAGGTTAAAAACACCGTGCGTTCCGGCAAAAGCCTTTTCGCTGGAAAATCGCCTGTAAAAGCTGATTATGATTTTGTGACTCGAGAAATGTTAGGCTTCGTTTAAGGGGAAAACCATGCCAGAAATTAAGCATTATGATGGAAAGAAAAAGCATTCGACTAAAACCCAGGCTGCAAAAAAGGGGAGTCATCACGCGTCCCACTCGAAGCCCCATGCTGCTAAAAAACGTCGTCCCCACCACGACATGGCGGCCGATAAACATCACGAAGATGAAACTGTAAAACTAGCAGAAGCGGTTTTAGAGGACACTGAAGCTATCAACACGGAAGCAGCTAACGAAGGCATCACGAAAGAAGAAATCTTCGTCGCGGAAGTGATTTCTGAAGAAGACACAAATCACGGTCATCCAGACCGCTCTGATATCGGTGAAGAGCGCCTTAAGGTTCATTTGGACTTCTATGGCAGCGAGCTGCTTCGCCAAAAAGCTCCGAAGGTGATGGAAGTTGCCGACACGGTTGCTGATGAATGGATGCATGACGGCAATTTCGAAGGTCTTCCTGTAGGAAATCCATTAGCGCAAATCGCGGCAGCGAAAGCTTTACGCACGGCTAAGGATGTAGAAAAGAAATTGGAAGAAAAAGGTGTTATTACTATGGCGAAAATGGGATTAGATTACGTCAAATCCAAAATCGAAAAGAGAAACACTTAAATAATGTCCCGTGCTTCTAGAATCAGTGAAATTTTAAATCAGGCTCTTGAACCCGTTCATTTAGAGATCGAAAACGAGAGCCACATGCATTCGGTCCCGCCAAACAGTGAAACTCACTTCAAAGTTTTGGCGGTTTCAAATAAGTTCGAAGGTCTTTCCCGCATCGACCGCCAAAGATTCATCAATGATTTGCTAAAAGATGAGCTAAAAAGCGGCTTACATGCCCTGACCCAGAAAACTTTGACACCCCAAGAGTGGGAAAAAGATAGTTCTCGGTTTGAATCGCCGGACTGTCTCGGGAAGTCAGGTCGCCGATAAGGCCCCATCTGACTGCGTTGTTAGGAACCTCGCTTCTCTCCGACGTACCTGATAGGTACGCCTGCGTTTCGCGAGAACCCTTCCGCCTTGCATATGGGACCTTCTCGCCAACCCTTAGTTCGCGGTAATACGAAAAATTCTAACCCAAAACCTATAGTTTACTCGCTAAATTCGCTTAATTTTGATTTTAATTCGCCAAGAAGACGTTTTACTTCCAAAAGCTGCTCTTCTTCTGGAGATATCTTATTCGTCATTTGTTCGGTCAGCGTTTCCCAGGTATTTAATGCGTGGCTAAGATCTTGATTGAGGTTCCCAAAAAGAGGCTTTTTGGAAGTCTCCTTCTTTTTCGGCAGTTGTTCCTGCTGATCGGGTTGTTGCTCTAAGATGCTGTCACTCATTCGCTGTGTAATTCTATCTGCCGTAATTTTCTATCGTAGTGCTTCATGCACAAGGGCGATAGTGTGATAAAATGAACTCCATTTGACAAGTATTTTTACCCTGGTAAAACTACCGTTTTTAGGAGTGTGACATCATGTCTCAAGAGATTATCTACACAATGAAGGGCGTAAGTAAAGTATATCCTCCACAAAGATATGTGCTGAAGGATATTTATCTTTCTTACTTTTATGGCGCCAAAATCGGGGTTTTGGGTCTAAACGGCTCTGGTAAATCCACTTTGCTTAGAATTATGGCAGGGGTAGATAAGGATTTCTTGGGTGAAGCCTTCCCATCTAAGACGATGAAGGTCGGTTACTTCGAACAAGAACCTCAGTTGGATGAGACTTTGACGGTAAAAGAAAACATCTTTGCTGGCATGGGCGAACTTCCAAAGTTGATGAAAGAATATAACGCCATCAATGATAAGTTCAGCGATCCTGACTTGGATCCGGATGAAATGAACAAGCTGATCGAAAAACAAGGTGCCATCCAGGAAAAATTGGAAGCTTTGGGAGCTTGGGATGTCGATCAGAAGATCGAAATCGTGATGGATGCACTTCGCTGTCCAGATGGCGATTTGCCTGTAACAAATCTATCAGGTGGTGAAAAACGCCGTGTGGCTTTGGCTCGTTTGATTATGTCTGAGCCAGATATTTTATTACTGGATGAGCCAACGAATCACTTGGATGCGGAATCAGTGGCTTGGCTTGAACAATATCTTTCTAAGTTCCCAGGGACAGTTATTGCGGTTACGCATGACCGTTATTTCCTAGATAACGTTGCTGGTTGGATCTTAGAACTTGATCGCGGTGAAGGTATTCCTTGGAAAGGGAACTACACGTCTTGGCTTGAACAAAAAGACAAACGCACAGCGAACGAACAAAAGGACCAAGCTCGTAAAGCTAAGACTCTTGAAAAAGAGTTGGATTGGATTCGCCAAGGGGCTAAAGCTCGTCAGGCAAAATCTAAGGCGCGTATTTCTAACTACGAAAACTTGTTAAAAGAAGCATCGCCAGAAAAAATCCAAGAGATGTCTATTTACATCCCACCAGGACCTCGTTTGGGTGACATCGTTGTCGAAGCTAAAGACATCACGAAGGCTTACAACCACAAAGTTCTTTTGGATAACGTGAGCTTCACGATTCCAAAAGGGGCTATCGTGGGTGTTATCGGACCGAACGGTGTGGGTAAATCGACTTTATTCCGCATGATCACGGGGAAGGAATCTCCAGATGGCGGTTCATTCAAAGTAGGTGAGACGGTGAAGATCGCTTACGTCGATCAAACCCGTGAGACCTTGGATCCAAACAAAACTATTTATGAAGAACTTTCTGGCGGAGCAGACGTGATCCAATTAGGAACACGTGAAATCAATGCTCGTCAGTACGTTTCTTGGTTTAACTTCTCTGGAACAGACCAACAGAAAAAAGTCGGTCAGTTATCCGGTGGAGAAAGAAACCGCGTAAACATGGCGAAGATCCTTAAACAAGGTGCAAACTTATTGCTTCTGGATGAGCCAACAAATGATCTAGACGTAAACACGATGCGTGCGCTTGAAGAAGCGTTGCTTGAATTCGGTGGATCTGCCGTAGTGATTTCGCATGATCGCTGGTTCTTAGACCGCGTGTGCACGCACATCATGGCGTTTGAAGGGGACTCTAAGATTGAGTTCTTCCCAGGAAACTTCTCTGAATACGAAGAAGACCGCAAAAAACGTCTTGGCGAGAATGCTGGGCCTAAACGTATTCGCTTTAAGATGGTTTAGTTCTTGATCGGCAGTCCTCGGTGCGGATTTCCTTTGGCCTTAGTGCTTGGGTATCCGCTCCGGTCGCCCACGGCATCCTGCCTCACTGGCCTTTGATACGCCATCGTGGCGGGCCAGAGGGGCGACCTCCGGGATACCCAAGCACTAAGGCCAAAGGAAATCCCACGACGAACGATCAAAAAAATAAATTTTTAAGAGAATAAAATTAAAAAGCAGTCTGAGAAGACTGCTTTTTTTTCTTCGATTAGTTCCGCTAAGACTAAAAGGTGCCCGCTTCTTTTTGCGTGGTTTCACCACGTCAGTCAGACCAGAAGAAATTACTTCTTTAGAAGCATTCTTTCAATCTTATCCATGCGGGCTTTCAGATCATCATTCGCCGCTTTTAACTTCTGCATTTCTGATTCAGTATTCTTCACTTTCGCTTTTAGCTCTTTATTTTCTTCAACCAGGCTTGCGATCATTCGTGAATGAGTTTCCACTTTTTGTTCAGTGGATTCGCAGCGGAACTTCAACTCTTTTGTTGAGTTCACTAGGGCCCAGAAAATAGGGGAGCTGTTCAAGCTTAAGTATCCGTTCTTTTCCAATTTCACGGCGTCGGGGATTTGTTTTTGTACTTCTTGAGCCAAAACTCCAACGAATTCTTTTTCTGTCTCTGCGCCAATCGCGTTACCGTTTTTATAGCGGAAGCGGATGACATCAAGATTCGCGATTTCTTTTAAGCCATATTGATATTGGCCGGTAACATCTTTAAGGCGTTTATCTGAAGGAACAGTCCATGCGATATCACCACCGTTGCGGTACGGAGTTCCTGTGATACGGAAGTTTCCTGTAACATCTAAGGTATACTGCGGACTTGTATTTCCGATACCTACAAAGCCTGTATCCATTTGGAAGGACATCCAAGTGTAAGTGTCACCACCTGTTGAAAGGCGTGTGAAGTTAGCTGCATTATCTTGCACGATTCTGAAATCTTTATTTGTAGAACTCATACCTGTGCTTCCGAAACGTATTTCGTGGGCACCGGTTGCTTGTAAATCAAGTTGGCCATTCGGGGTCGTTGTGCCAAGGCCCGTGTAGCCGTTTGTTGCAAACGTTAATCTTGGGGTATTTGCAATTCCAAGATGCAGTGGTGCCGAGGATCCAGTACCCACAAACATATTGCTCGTCGGTTTACCAGCCCAACTGCGAAGTGCTACGGAGTCTGCTATCGGAACTGTACCAAATGTCCCAGTGTGCGTTGTAGAGTAAGCCACCATTTCAATTGCTGATCCGTCTGATTCAGCAGCTGTACTAGCATAAGCTGTAGTACCTGAGTTGTGAGAGTTTCTTACGCGAACAGCGGTGTTGCTATCTTGATCTCTAGCGACATCTAATGCCGCCGACGGTGATGAAGTACCAATACCCACTTCACCATCATGATCTATTCGCATTGTTTCTGCGTTCGTGTTTGTGCCATTAGCTATAGTCTTAAACAGTATTGCAGTACCGTGATTTGTCGCTGAATGCGCTTCCGTCGTAACGAAATGCATTTCTCCACTATTAGCACCAGCCGACCAAGCCGTGCCATCGTAACCACTTCCGACGATAGATAAAACCACATCACCCGAAGAGAGTGTGGTAGGGGAAGCAATAGTGCCTCGAGATCGATATCCCAAAAGAACAGGGGACTCAGTCGCACTTGAAGTTTTTAAGCCGATTCGACCTGTCACATCTGTTCCTTCGCCTTCAGCGATAATACCAGCGCGATAAGGATGAGTAGCTGTTGTAGCTAGCGCTGATCTTACATGCAATGGAACTACGGGCGAACTTTGTCCAATCCCCAAGTAACCATTTGGTCCCAAGGTCATGCGAGTTGATCTAGTAGTTGAACCAATTGGGGTCGTGCCAAAATCAATAGAGCTACCTTGTGCTGAAGCCGTTATGTTTTCCGCTGCAAGAAATTGAATAGCAGCGATATTAGCGGTGAAGGCGTTGCCGGAATGATAAGCCTGACCATAAAGACCCATGATGCGGTCACCAGAAAGAACCGCTGCTGGAGTCGTTATATCTCCTCTAGATTTAGCAAATGCGACAGCTGGTGCATTGGTATCGGCAGAAGATTGTTGAATACGAAGATAGCTGCTGTTGTTTGCGACGATATCTAAAGTACCAATAGGGGCAGTAGTACCGATACCTACTTTACCATCATTATTGATGCGCATTCTTTCAACCATAGTACTTGCATTATAATGTCTAAAAGCCAAAGCATGGGTGCCGGCAAAATTCAAATGCTCTAAAGTCATTCCATTGGCAGGAACACCGGCTGTATTTGCGCCATCAGAGCCGAACCCCAAAACGCCAGTCACTTCACCGGCATCGCCTTGGGTGTTTCCGCTATCACCGTTAATCATTAAATATGCTGTCGCAGCATCAACTACGCGCGCCTTGCTTGCAACGTCTAGTTGTACAGCAGGACTGCCATAACCGACGCCCACATTTCCTGAATTCGCAACCGTGATCCTTGTGGCGTTATTCGTTTTTAAAAGAAGACTATGGTCATCGTTAGCACCAACTGAAATCGCAGCACCCGTAGTGTTACCGCCATCAACAAGCACTCCGCCGGCAGCAACCGGAAGAAGTGAAGCGGGGATTCTAGCGCCACCATCAAGTTCCACTAGCTGACCTGCAGAAGTACCAAAGTTTTTAGTTGAAGCCGTTCCCAAACCGGAAACTTGAGTATTGGCAATCGCAATCGTCGTACAAGCAAACGTGTCGGTGATTGCTGACCAAGTCAAAGTTTTGTCAGCAGTCGAACACGAAGTCGGCATCTGCAAGTTACCCGTAGTTGTCGAGCGCATTTGCCCAAAACCAAAATACTGGATACCCCAATTAGTACCGTCAAAAAGGAAAGCCTGTCCCGTTAAAGGCGTCGTAGAAACAACACCGACGTTTTGAATTTTGACGACTTTCGTAGACGCAGCTCCACCAGTGGAAGTCACATCACCAGTTAGATTCGGAATATCACCCGCAACTAAAGAAGCTCCCCCAGTAACCAAACCCTTCGCATTGTAAGTGATCTTAGTCGCCGTACCTGCAGTCACCGTATCTGAAAGTGAAATCGTCGGGGTCGCGCCACCACTGCTAGCTAACGGCGCACTTGCTGAAACAGAAGTCACCGAACCCACAGCCGGAGTCGACCACGTCAAATTTCCGCTACCATTATTAGTCAGCACCTGACCACTAGAGCCAAGTGTATCTGGAAGTTTAAAAGTTAAATCTCCAGCCAAAGCAGCAGGAGCTTTAAGTTCTACATAATTGGCACCTTGATAAACGCGGAAGCCGTTTGAAGTTTGAATTAAGCCACTCGTGTTAATTGCAGTAGTGCCAGCGATAGTTCCAGAAGTAATCGCACTGCCTGAAACTTTCCCAGCCGTAGAGATTGTCGCAAGTTTCGTATCAACAATTGCAGCACCTGCAGCGATATCAGCGTCGACGATTGTAGCATCTAAAATTTTTGCTGAATTTACAGCACCATCAACGATCTTCGCCGTAGCAACAGTGCCATCAGCTAAAGTGACCGTTGCCACCGGACTTCCTGAAGAAGTCACATCACCAGTCAAACCCGTCAAACTTCCTGCAGTGCCAGCATCATCCGCCGGAGCCCACTTGGACCCGTCGTATTTCAAAACTTTACCAGAGGCGATACCAGTCATATCGACCGTGACACCTTTGATCTTATCTACACTCGTAGCGCCTTGAGTTCCTGAGACATCCCCAACAAGCGAACCAGTAAAGCCTGCGGCGCTTCCAGCAATGTTACCAGTTACATTTGCACCGGGTACGCTAGGAGCCGAGCAAACGAAAGTTCCCGAAGGGGCAATATGACGAAGATATTCGCCAGCCGCACAAACCGGCAAAGAAGATTTCGCTACAAAATCACTTGCGACATTGCTTCCAAGTTTTAAAGCAGTCTGTGCTACTTTGGCGTGACCCGCAAAAGGAACAGAGCGAATCTCACTGTCAGGGGAAATTAATTTCCAACCCGTGCCATCATGAAATTGCACACGTAAAACTCGCTTGTCATCAACAAGGGGAGTGTACGTGCCGCCGCCTTCACAAGAAAGGGCAGCGCTATTATCAAAACTATCAAGAAGTTTAAAGCCCGCCGCAGCAGGGAAGTTCTTAGTGCCTGTGCCAATTGGAACATCGAACACACCCGTAGAGTTGCGCATATCCACCGCATTGGAAGTTTCGCGATAAAGTGCACAAGTGCCTGTCGGATTCATGATGGTGAATTCGAAAACAACACCATTCACTTCGAGGCCTTGCCCTTGAGAATCTTTAATGCGCCCTTGATAGGTTAAAGAACCTGGGACGGCATAAGCAGTCAGACTAAAAAGAAGAAGTAACGCGGCAAATACGTTCCGTTTTTTCATAGCTATCTTATCGGAATTTTAACAGGATTCTGCAGAGTCCAAGGGACTCAATTCTCATTTTAAGACGGCTCTGCATGCACCTTCGCTAATGGAAGTCTGAGCCTTACAATAGTCCCGCGCGGGCGGTCTGGGGTTGCCTCAATTTGCGAATGGATTTCAAGACTGCCATCCATAAGCTGCAAATACTCTTTGGCTAACGGCATGCCGTAACCCGTGCCTTTTTCCCCTTGGGTTCCCGGGCGAGAGGTCTTTGCTTGCAAACTAAAGATTTGCTCTAAGATTTCAGTCGGAATGCCAATACCATAATCTTGAATTTCAACAATCACCCCTTCGTCCTTAGAAAAGGCCCGCACGTCAATGCGCTCGCCGGGATGTGAAAACTTAATGGCATTACTCATCAGATTTAGCAGCACTACGTTGCTTAGTATCGTTCGCTCGGCGTTAATCATCATTCGATCCCGCGAGAGTTCTAAAGACAGCTTAATACCCTTACGCTGGGCCTGGGAAAGAGTGGACTCATAAACTTCATTCAGGACCAGAGCTAAAGATAGAGGTTTTAAAGGTAACTCTGCCTTACCATCTTTAACTGACTTAAGGTGTCGCACTTGGGAAAGCAGATTTTGAATATCATCAACAGCCTTTTCCATTCGCTCAAACTCAACACTAGAAAAAGCCCTTGGCCCTTCTTTGGCGCGTAACAAATTTGAAGTCATTCCAGTCAAGGTATTCGCCACGTCATGAATAAGGACCCGTAATAAGTTTTCCACATCGCTGTTTTGTTTTTGCAGGCGCTTCAGGTGGCGTTCTTCGCTCTTAATATATTGATGGGTTGTGAAGCATGAAAACAGCAGGAAGGTGATAAGATTAAAGCTCTTTTCCTTTTCATAATTGCCGTAATCGTGAATCACATTGGGCCCAATACGAGAAACATGCAGCCACCAAAAGACGGTGATGATGACGGTAACAATGATGTATCCTGCTAAAGAACCAGGCAATCCTATTAAAACCCCAAGCACCAAGGGCACAGCAGCTAACCAGAAAATTCCGGGAGCTTCAGCTCCGCCCGCTGTATATAAAAGATAAGTCAGCATCCCAATCGCAAAGAACGACAGGGTTAAGGCTGACCAAAGGAAGTTCTTTGTAAGCTTCATCATCAGAAGGGGAATGATGGCAAAACCAAGCCAGCCGGGGATTAAGACGTGATTGTACTCTGTGGTTTTGTATTCGAAATTGTATTTAGCTAAGTAGATTAAGCAGACCGAAACACCCAATGCATAGATAACCTTAAAGTAGGTAAGTCTCTTTTTAAATGCTTCATTAGATGTAAACTCAAGGTCGCGCATAACCGACCTATCGGAATTTCATGTAGGTAATATTAATGTATTCGTGTTTATAAAAGATTTTTAAGGAGTTAGACCTTTTAACGTCTCATAGTGAGCTTTAAGATCGATGAATTGTTCAGTGTTCCCCCCGTGATCGGGATGCAAAATGATCGCAGCCTGACGGAAAGCTTTCTTCAATTCGTTGGCAGTAAAGCCTTCGTTAAGATCATGGATCCATGACTTCATGAATTCATAAGCTTGGCGTTGTGAGTGATTGAAAGAGTGGGGCTTTCGTTGTGGACGTACCTTCGGCGCAGGATATTGTCCACGGGGAGTTTGTAACTCCAAACGACCTATTTTCCCTAGCAAATAAGCCATGTGAGCAGGGTCGTTCAAAGAGGGATCCGTCATTTTAGCAGAGGAGGAAGAGGTGTTTTCACCCATTTTCTCTCTAAGAATCTGCTTAAAACTTGCTTGAAAACTCATGCTGAACTTATCGGTTCAGGTGGGTTTTGCCTTAGTCCAGAAGCATTTTTCCCTAGGGAAATAGGCCTTTTTCATAGGTAAAACAGCCATTTTCCTAGGGAAAAAACGGGTTTTCCGAGGGGAAAAAGGCCGTTTTCAGGGATTTTCCCTTTGAAGGTGTTGAAAAAAAAATGATTTTACCTGCATTTTTTTTTGGACAAACGACTGGACTTAGATACACACTAAGCTCATTCGTATAAAAAACGAGACTAAAAACCTAACGGAGGAATTACGAATGGCGAAAGCTAAGAAAGCTACCACTAAGAAAGCTGCAGCTAAAAAAGCTGCTCCTGCAAAAAAAGCTACTGCGAAAAAAGCTGCTCCAAAAAAAGCTGCTGCTCCTAAAAAAGCTGCTGCTAAAAAAGCTGCTCCAAAAGCAAAATCTGCACGTAAACCAAACGCTGCATTCATGAAAGCGTTGACTCCATCTGCAGCTTTGGCAGCAGTTGTTGGTGCTTCTCCACTTCCACGCACTGAAGTTGTTAAAAAACTTTGGGCTTACATCAAAAAGAACAATCTTCAAGATTCTAAAAACAGAAGAAACATCAACGCTGATGCAAAACTTAAAGAAGTTTTCGGCGGAAAAACTACTGTTTCTATGTTCGATATGACTAAACTAGTTTCTAAGCACCTTAAATAGGCCTTAGATTTTAACTAAGTCGAAAAAAGCCTGGGATTACCCAGGCTTTTTTTTTTTGCCTTCGAGGCGGGTTGATGAAAAAGGGTCGTCTATGAATGGCTTTGCCATTCACCCTTCGGGCTGCGTTGGACTGGTATTGTCCTCGCTCCGACGTGGCGCTGCCACGCCTGCGCTGCGGGAATACCAGTCCGCCTTGTATACGACCCTTTTTGATCAACCCTTGGCTCTGTTTTCGTACCTTGCTCCACTTCGTGGTCGCCTTTGGTGCTCGACTTCGTCGTCGCTACGGGGATGCTGCACTTTGTGTTCGCAGGGGCGGATTCATTTTTTAACTTAGTTGTGGCTTTATGGGAATGCTTCTAGCTTTCTTTGGTCTGTTTTTGGGGCAGGGTTGTTATGGAAGACCATTCAATTCTTATTTATTGAATTTGATGCTTAGAGTGAAATTTCTCTCTTATTTTCCGCAATTTACGGCCTATCCAAGTAGCTAGACCCATGTTATAAAGTCGGTCTATGGGAATTAAGCCTCTTTCGTTAGAAGAAATCAAAAAGATGACTCGTGCTTGCCGTATTGCAGCCGATACATTGACCTATCTTGATAAATACGTAAAAGCCGGGATCACAACCAACGAGATTGATAAGTTGGCCAATGATTTCATGATGACTAAAGGGGCGAAGTCCGCTTGTTTGGGTTATCATGGTTATCCTAAGTACACTTGCACTTCAGTGAATGAGGTAGTTTGTCATGGTGTTCCTGATGATAAGACCATTCTTAAAGATGGCGATATCATCAACGTCGATGTCACTGCCTGGATTGATGGTTTCTTTGGTGATACTTCAAAAATGTACATGATCGGCAATGTTTCTGATGAAGCTAAAGATCTTGTAGAAACCGCGATGATGGCCCGCGACAAGGGGATTGAGATGATCACTCCGAATGGATTCACGGGTGATATTGGTTTTGAAACCAATAAGCTTGTGACTCGTAAGGGGTACACCACTGTCAAAGAAATCGGTGGTCACGGTGTGGGGCGTATTTTCCATGAGGAGCCATTTGTTCCTTCATTCGGGAAAAAAGGAAAAGGGGATCGCCTTGTTCCCTTCCATTGTATCACTGTAGAGCCTATGGTAAATCAGGGTACTGATGAGATTATTGAATATTCCATCCACGGATCGAGTATTAAATATTATCACACGGCCGATGGCTTGTTATCAGCGCAGTTTGAGCACACGGTGCTTGTGACTGACACCGGCTACGAAGTTCTGACTTTACCTTAGAACTTTTTTTGAATTAATTTTGATAAGTAACAACGTAAGGATAAATCAATGTCATTAACGACGACGAACGGAAAATCCGCTATGAAAAAAAACGCAAAGACTGCTACTAAAGCTCAACCGAAATCAAAAGCTGTTACTGGCGATTTCAGAGTTTGCAAAGAGGCGATGGAAAACCCAGAGGTTTTCGATAAATTGGCTAAATGGGGCCGTGAAGAAATCAAAATCGCTGAAACTGAGATGCCAGGTTTGATGGCACTTCGTAAAGAATATAAAAAACAACAACCTCTTAAAGGTGCACGCATTTCTGGTTGCCTTCACATGACAATCCAAACTGCAGTTCTTATTGAAACACTTGTAGAACTGGGCGCTGAAATCCGTTGGTCTTCTTGCAACATCTTCTCTACTCAAGATCACGCTGCTGTAGCTATCGCTGCTGCGGGTATCCCAGTATTTGCTTGGAAAGGTCTAACTGAAGAAGAGTTCAACTGGTGTATCGAACAAACTATCACTGGCTGGGGCAAAGAAGGCTTCAACATGATCCTTGATGACGGTGGTGATTTGACGAACATGATGCATGAACCACGTTTTGCAAAAGAAATGAAAAAGATCATCGGTATCTCTGAAGAGACAACAACTGGTGTTCACAATCTAGAGGTTCTTTTGAAAGCTGGAAAACTAAAAGTTCCTGCAATCAACATCAATGACTCTGTAACTAAATCTAAATTCGACAACTTGTACGGTTGCCGCGAATCACTTGCTGACGGTATCAAACGTGCAACTGACGTGATGGTTGCTGGTAAAATCTGTGTAGTTGCTGGTTACGGCGACGTAGGTAAAGGTTCTGCGCATTCACTTCGTGGTCTTGGTGCTCGCGTTCTTATCACTGAAATCGATCCTATCTGCGCATTGCAAGCAGCTATGGAAGGTTTCGAAGTTACTACTATGGATGAAGCCGCAAAAATCGCTGATATCTTTGTAACAGCGACTGGCTGCTGCGATATCATCACTGATAAGCACTTCAACTCTATGAAAAACAACGCGATCGTGTGCAACATCGGTCACTTCGATATCGAAATCGACATGGCTTGGTTGAACAAGAATTCAAAAATCCGCGAAGTTAAACCTCAAGTGGACATCCACACTTTGAAAAACGGCAAACAAATCATCGTCCTTGCAAAAGGCCGCTTGGTAAATCTTGGTTGTGCTACTGGCCACCCAAGCTTCGTTATGTCGAACAGCTTCACAAACCAAGTTTTGGCGCAAATGGAACTTTTCATGAACCGTGATAAGTACCAAGAGCTTGCGGTTTACCGTTTACCAAAACACCTTGATGAAAAAGTGGCGGCACTTCACTTGGATAAACTTGGCGTTAAGTTGACTAAGCTTTCTTCAAAACAAGCTAAGTACTTGCACATGTCTCCACAAGGTCCGTTCAAACCTGAACATTACCGTTACTAATTGACCCGCTTTCGGGTTGGTTAAAGGGGGCTGCTCTGCTGGCAAAACACTCAGACAGTCCTCGCGCGAAGGGGAGCCATCTTGGCTTCCCTTTTTTTTGTCTTTTGTTTTCTGATTACTACTGCTGATTTTTCGGGCGCTGTGGAACTCGGTTTTGCCAGCAGAGCAGCCCCCTTTATCCATCCCGAAAGCTGGAACTGTTAGGGGGAAAAGGTGCCTGCTTCTTTTTTGGGTCTACGGTGCGTTAGTCAAAACTCCGGAAATATCCAAATGAAATACCTCAGCACTTTGGTGCCTCTGCCGAGAGCGCTGGAGGTGCCTGGTTCTTTTTTACGTCCATGCTGCGTTACCGGATCGGTGGTGGAGAGTTTGGGGGCAAGTTCGCATGTAACATAAAACTTTTTGTTACTTGGTTTTTAGTTCGAACTTGGCTTTTGCTAGTAGGACTCCGTTGACCATGATTTCAATGAAGTGGGTGCCGGGGTAGTAGGTTCTTGTGGTTATCGGTTTGAATGAATGTTTCTTTTTTAAAGCCAAAGCTTCTTTGGCCTTTAGGTTTTTGATCGCGAGTTTGAAAACTTTGGGGGCGGTTTCGCCGTTGTTTTTTTGGTGGTGGACCAAATAGTCGATCATGACTTGGCAGTCTTTTGGGGATTTTAGATCGAAGGCGAATTCTAACGAGTCGCCTACTTTGACTTCTTTTTTTGCCAGTTTGAAGTTTTGGATTTCGACTTTGGCTAAGTTTTCGAAACCTAAAAGCTTCAATGCATCCTTATCGCCCTTCTTTAAAAGAGTTCTTAAGGCGTGTTTTACGATCCACTTTATCTTTACTTTATGTTTTTCCGGCGCTTCTTTGAGCCACTTGCTTGCCACCTGAACTGCAAGTTTTGGATGATCTTTTGAGATATCATTCAAATGATTGGCGACTGACTTTCTAACATACAGTTCTTCGTCGTATTTTAATTTTTCTAAAAGTTCTATGGTTTGCGCGGGGTCTTTAATAAAGTGCTTTAACTGTTCACCCCAGGGAAGCCTTGGTCTTGAGCCCTCGGAAACCAATCTTCGCACGTGGTGATTGGGGTCTTTTGCCCATTGATGTAGTACTTTAAGTGTTCTTTTTTCTTCTTTGATCAAGAACGGTCTGATTGCAAACTCACCAGTGAACCTAGAGGTTAACTCTTTAAGTGCTGCCACGGATTCATCGAAATCTTCAAGTCCATATCGTTGAACAAATTCGGTGAAGGCCCAAAGATCAAAACCGGCTAACGGTTTCATTTTTGGCGATGGCTCCGTCGCCGCCTTCATCAAAATCGCCAACGCCTTTTTATAATCCGATGGCAGATGAGTTTTTAAAAAATCACAAATCAGGCGCATCCTTGGTTTTAGTTCCAAGGCCGGTAGTTCATGGCTAACTTTTATAAACTCTTTACTAGCAAAAGTAGGGTAGTGAAATTGGATATGATGGGCCGTCCTTTTCACCAAGTCCTCGTTGATCCAATTTTTAAAAGCGGATTCTTCAGAGGCTTGGTTTTTTGCTGGCACGGCCGTGATCCTTATCTAACTACTTAAAATTGATCTTATCAGTGTAATGGCGAAGTTCTTGGATGCTTTCGCGAATGTCGTCCAACGCGCGATGCTTGTTCGCCTTTTGATAGAAATAATTAAACTTATTATTGATGATCACTTTCCATGAAGACACATCCACCATGCGATAATGCAAACGGCTTGAAAGATCCTTCATGTACTTATCAATAAACAGACGGTCCTGCATGATCGAATTCCCAGCTAACACCGGGCGGTCTTTTGGATCTGGGAAATGCTTTTTCACCATGTCGACTAGTTTTGCCTCGACTTGGTCAGGCTCCATCCCAAATGGAACTTTTGCAGTCAGGCCCGATTTTTTATGGTGTTCACGGTTCCAGGCGTCCATTGAATCCAAATACTTCTGCGGTTGTTTCACCACTGTTTCAAAAGTATCAAGTTCGGCAAAATTTAAATCAGTGACAATGGCCGCCACCTCGATGATCACTTCTTTCTCAACATCAAGTCCGGTCATTTCCATGTCGAGCCAAAAAAGCTTATTCATTTACGAATCCTGTTCTAGGGCTATCAGCCCGAAAAATCTTATTTTGAGGGATAGTGAGGGGGCAGACAAGTAAAGCTTACGGCTTGTCCTGCTGCATACCGCGATTCAAGGCGTCCTGAACCGTGCGGATCAAAGTTTTTTCGTCCCACGGTTTATCGATGAAGGCTTGGGCTCCGTATTTTTGCGCTTCTCGCACGATGTCTTTTTGGCCGTAACCGGTGTGCATAATAAAGGGAGTATTAATGCCGTGTTCGCGCATCCACTTCAAAACATCTAAGCCCGATTTTTTTGGCATTTTTTCGTCAGATAAAACCGCGTGAAACTTTTTTTGCTTCAAAAGTTCAATCGCCTCAATGCCGTTAGCTGCTTGAGAGATTTCAGAAGTGACGTCTTCAAGCAAGGCCACCAAAACTTCGCGCAGTTCTGGTTCATCATCAATAATTAGCAAGTGCCCTTTAGTGGTGGGCGTGGATTCGACATTCATTAGGTGATTAGTATGACAGAAGCTAAACTCCTCGTCATTTGATATACAACAGAACGAGGAGTTTTTTAGTTAGGTAGCCAAATGCTTGCGAAAAAACTATTTCGAAGTTTCAGAACCGGTGATTTTATAGTCACCAGCTTTAGACATCTCAGCTTGGATTTTTTCTTGAGGGATTATAACGCCCGCTTTAGGAGAAATCACAACCTTGCCTACAGACACTTCACATTTTTCAAGGCCTTCCATTTTGCAGACATGGGCTTTGATAGATTTAGCGCAAGAACCGCAGTGCATGCCTTCCACTTTGTACGTCGTGGTTTCAGCAAAAGAGATTTGAGCAAACAATAATGCCGCTAAAACTAGGGCTTTTTTCATCGGGGACTCCTTTTAGGTATCTGGAAGCTACACTATACCTGAAAAATACCTTTTCCAAGACGCTATTATGCTCAAAAAAAGGGCATTGGGCGCCATGACTAAGTTTTTTTGCAAAATTGTTGTTGTCTTGCGGGGCCAGAGTAGCTATAAAAGACCTTCCAAATCGATGTGGGGTGGTAGTTAAGTTGGTTATAACGTCCGCCTGTCACGCGGAAGGCCGCGGGTTCGAGTCCCGTCCACCCCGCCATTTATCTAAAAAATGGCGATCCTCACAAGCGATAAGGGCAAAATTACCGAGGCTTAGTTCTCGGTTTTTTTATGTCCAAAACCTTCCTATATCTTTTTATTACTCTTTTTCTATAGCACCTTAAGTATCCCTCCAGTTCAACAGTTCCAGACGAAACCCGCAGAGAACGACCAACGTTTCGACACTTAAAAGTTGCGGATGTTCCTTATAAAGAAAATGGAACACCCCTGAGAAATCCTTTATTTTAAGCTAAGCTGGATTGTCTTAGTTCCCTTAGGTGGGCATAGCGATTGCTCTTCAGATTTGTGCAAACAATAAAAAAGGAGATTTCTAATGAAACTTTTAATTTCTGCATTGATTTTCTTGGGAGTGGTTCAAGCCTCTGCGGTTGAGGGGCAAACAAAGGTACTTTGTGAGCTCAACACTCGTAGTATGTTCAAATTTGCAGCTGAAGACAATAAGCTGATTGTCTCGCAGGTAATTGGAGGCACCTGGTATGATTCAACCCGTGAAATAGTGAGTGCTCGAGAAACAGATGACATGGAAAATGAAAGTGCCCGCCACTTTTCAGCTTCTAACAGCAAAAATAATAGAAAAGTAGTTTCTGGTCGCGCGTATAACTTAGTACCTGTGGATCAAGCTATAGAGGGATTGTATAATGTTACATTCGCGGTATTTCAGATGTCTGATGGATCTCAAATGGCGATCAAATTTGACAGAAGAGAATATCCAGTTTTCGACAGCAAAGCTTGCAAACGCTAATTAAAAATTCTTGTCTCGTACTTTAGCTGTCCTCCGTTGGAGGACAGCATTTTTAATTCGCGGTGCTTTTATGTTTACCAGCGCGGTAAAAGCATGGAACCTGTACATTATGAAAGTTCATACGCTGAATATCTTTACCCGCAAACGAAAAACTATCGATCCCTGTCCTACATGTTTTCTACATCGCCAGCGTTGTATCTGCGCTTTTATTCCTAAGCATGATCTTAAGATACGTGTGAGCCTAATCATTCACGCAAAAGAACTGAAGCGCACAACCAACACAGGTCGCCTTGCCTTGCACGCTCTAAGTAATTCGCAGATGTACGTGCGAGGTCAATCAACAGAGCGTTTGGATTTAAATACGTTACTTGTACCTCAGTATGAAACCTATGTGCTTTTTCCATCAGACGATGCGGTGAACTTAGAAGACATCAAACCGCAGAAACCAATTCAACTGATTGTGACTGATGGCAACTGGCGCCAAGCCAGTAAGTTGAACACGCGCCATCCAGAACTGGCGCATTTGCCGCGAGTGAAAATCGGTGCCGCAAACACAGCTCGCTATCATCTGCGTAAGGAACACTTCAGTGAGGGCCTTGCGACATTAGAAGCCATCGCTCTAGCTTTACGAATTATCGAAGGCGAAGAAGTAGGGGACAGCTTACTTGGTTTGTATCAAAAAAAGCTCACTGCCACTTTGCAGGGCCGCGGTCTTACACCCTCTTCTGAGCTTGAATAATCTGATCTAATTTTCCCAAGAATTGCGACCGTGCCTTTTGATCCATGGGGGAGGGGCCGCCGCGCATTTCACCCATGTGTCTTAGGTTTTGCATAAGTTCGCGATTGGCGACAGCAGAGCCAATGTTGTCTTCGTTAAATTCGACACCTTTAGGTCCTAGAGCACGGGCCTTTTTCTTTACACAACGTTCGGCCAAAAGAATATCAGCAGTGATTACAATATCACGGTGGGTAACAGTTTCTGCAATCCAATCATCTGCGGCATCGAATGTTCCCGCGACAACTTTCATTTCTATGAGTGGATCAAGTGGCACATTTAAATACTTATTAGCTACCACATAGGTTTTTATTTTGTAGCGTGCGGCGACCTTGTAGGTTTCTTCCTTAACGGGACAGCCGTCTGCATCGATGAAGATTTGAATCTCATGTTTGTTTTCCATCACTAAGATCATCACTCATTGATTAAAATAGAGAAAGTAAATTCAAAAAATCCTTCTTTAAAAACCAACCTGCAACATTGCAGAGGCTTAGGTCGCTATACCCTGATGTATCTGCGCAACGGCTCTTTTCTTCCATGGCAACTTCATTGAATCTCTCATTGAATTGCATTGAGCAACCTATGGAGGTTTCATGAGTCAACAGAATGTCTTTTTATTAACTACAAAAACTTTCATAGGCGCTCTTGTCTTTGCGGTAGGTTTGCAAGCTCAATCTTCACAGCAATCCGATCGACTATCTAATTACAATAAGTCTGTTTTAGCTGATAACCCAGTGATGTTTTTAAATATGGGTTCACCAAGACTTGGGATCGAGCAGGATCTGTCAGGGAACGGTAATGCGGGAAGATATTTTCCCTCAGTATCTCGTCCGCGCACCGTAAGAATGCCTAACGGGGAATACGCAGCAGACTTTAATGGACTTGATCAGTACTTAGAAATTCGTAGTGCTGCGAATTTATCGGTGCCAACTACGGGGATACTGACACTTGAAGCATGGATCAGACCACGCACTTTGGAATTTCCAAAAGTGGAAGGAAGTGGTTACGTTTACTGGATGGGTAAAGGAATGCCGAATGAACATGAGTACGCCATGCGCATGTACTCATACACCAACGCAGAAAATCGTCCCAATCGAATTTCAGGTTATGCATTTAACTTAACTGGCGGCTTAGGTTCCGGCGCCTATTTTCAGGATGCTGTGAAAGTGGATCAGTGGCTTCACGTGACTTTAGTGATCAATACGAAAGCAACTTCAGCTACATATCCTACAGGCTACGTGAAGATATATAAAAATAAAAGGTTAAGACAAACGCAAGGCCTTCATCAATTCGACGTCATTCCCGGTGCAGGGTCTGCACCGTTAAGAATTGCTACTCGCAGTCTTAATTCTTTTTTCTTAGGTGCGATTGGAAAAGTTGCTGTCTACGATTACGAACTTAAACCTGCGCAAATTGTTAAACATCAAGATGTGATGTGTAAATCAGGTGGGTGTTACGGGGCGTTCTGGGAAAATTAATGTCCGTATTCGCGTAGCTGAAAACCTACTGAAAACTTGGCGCGTATTCTTTGTCTATTCCTTCAGTCTATGACATGAAAACTTCACTGGAGGAAACAATGCGATTTGCAAAATTAGGATTTTCATTTTTATTAGCAGCACTTTTTTGTTCACAAGGTTTGGCTTCATTCAATGTTCAAGACGTGGGAGTGATTGGTTTATTTTCCCACGATGTCTTTGCTTGGGATCATAAGAAGGAAGTGAACACTGAAAACAGTCGTTTGGATCTAAGTACAATCTTTGACTATGAAAATGGCAGCCGCTGGCACCTTGGCGGCAATACTAAGAACGCCGAGAATGCTCCAGTTTATACTGTGGCGATAACACTAGTGAATACTTATAAGAAGTTCTTGGCAGAAGGTCATAAGCCTGTCGAGGCACGAAAATTAACAGTGCTGGTATTTCATGAGATGGTTCGCGAATCCTACGAGCGAGCTTTGCAAGAAAAGTTCCCAGAGACTGCGCTAAGAGAGCATGTAAATAACGTGGATCAAGCTGCTTTAAGAGGCTTACATGATCTGCTACCAGGCCGTATTAAATTGTACGACCGCACTTTCCGGAGCGAACTTAAGCTTACAAATTTCATGACAGCAAAAACCTTTCTGAATGATAGAGAATTGGCGCAAGATCTTAAGCCTTTTGATGGAGATTACGATCCAGAATATAAAGCTATCGAAATTCCATTCTCGAATGTGGTTTTAAACCTTAAAGAAATTGATAGAAAATTTATCGAAAAATTCAGTCACTTTAAGCATGATCAAATGCTAGCTGAATTGGCCAAAGTTGGAGCGGGTGAAATGACCATGCAACAGCTTTCATTTGCAGCAGAATTGCGCGGCCTTTTCAGGAAAGCCATGTGCGGTGAAGGCAATGCCTACATGCCGCAAGATATGATCTGTGAGTAATGAATTTTAGGCAAACCGAAGCCTGTCTTCGGTTTGCTTTATCTAGTTAACGCGGGATGATTTTTTCGCCTGTTGCGCCATCTCTGCACATGTATTGACAAGCAATAGACGGAGCGATTTAGTCCCTGCGATGAAAAAAATTATTTTAAATCTGATTATGTTATTAGTTTCAATTCCTGCATTTGCTTGCCCTGAGCTATCAGGCAACTTCGAGTGTACATCTGAGTCTGGCCCGATCACTTCGTTTAGCATCAGCAAAGGCTATGAAAAAGGCCAGGTCATCTATCAAATTAATGGCACCAAGCTGATTGCTGACGGAGTTCCAGTGACCCGTTCTAAAGGTGACGGCTTCCCAACAACTTATACGACAAGTTGTGAAGGACAAAATCTTCGCGCCAGAATGCAGACCCATGTTTCTTCGGCGATCTGTCCGTCATTACCTTTAGCTGTGGATTCAATCACGATCTTCACACCAGTTGGAAATCAAATTGAAATGGATGATGTTACGATCCTGCTTTGTCCTGATAAAGCACCAATGAACATTCGCCACAAATATACTTGCACGAAAAAATAAGGAATAGAAAATGAACCGTCAAAAACTTACTACTATCATTGCAGTTGGTGTTTTATCTTTAATCGCCTCTTCAGCGAGTGCTGAAAAATTCTTAATTTCATTTAAAGATCACAATCAAGCGCAAGCCTTCAAATCTTCAATTCAGAATAATGCAGGGGTTCGTCTAGATAGTGATTTGTCTGATCTGCAAGTTTTGATCGTAGAAGCGCAGAACCAGAATCAAATCTTTAATTTCGTTGATGCAAAAGACCTTCGTTTCATCGAAAAACAAAAAGTTTACGGTGCTCCTCGGGTGCAGCTGGCACCGACGCCGGTTTCTAATTTACCGCGCATGACTTTGATGAACAATCAGGTGCCGGTTTCCCAAGGTCTTAAAATGATCAGCGTACCTCAAGCATGGACTATGAGCCGTGGTGTTGGCGCGCGCGTGATGGTGATCGATTCAGGTATTGATCAAAATCATCCGGCTTTTGCGGGCCGAATTGAGCAAATGAAGAATTTTACAGATGAAGGCGGCCCTGAAAACACAAAAGATGATGGCGGTCACGGAACCCACGTAGCTGGTATTATTGCAGCTCAAGCGGCACAAGAGGCCGTGGGTGTGGCTCCTCAAGCGAAACTACTTATTGCTAAAGTGTGCGGAGTAAAAGGTTGTAAGAGTGATGCGATTGCAAAAGCTCTAGGCTGGGCCCTTCGTGAAAAAGTAGATGTTGTGAATATGTCTTTAGGTGGCGGCGGAAGCGTTACTGAAAGATTTATGATTAATCAATTAGACGGAGAGCAAATTCCAGTTGTTGCAGCTATGGGTAACAATGGTATGGAGGCGACTCCTTTGCCTGCGGGATATCTTTCTGTGACGGCAGTAGGTGCAGTTGATATGAGCGGGCAGCGTGCAGCGTTTTCTAACTGGAGCCCAGCTTTAGACTTAATGGCGCCAGGTGTGGGTATTCGTTCTGCAGTACCATTGGGGATGGGCCGAGCTGCGCTTTCAAGCTTTCAAACTCAAAGTGGTGATTGGAAAGTTCTTCCTGGAGTGACATTTATCGGGGTTCCTACGACTTCCCTAAATGAAGCATCTATTTTTGGTGAATACGGCACAGTGGATGAACTTACAAAAGTAAATGCAACAGGAAAGATCCTAGTAGTTAAACGTGGCAATTTGCCATTGTTAGATAAAATCAAAAACGCGCAAAAAGCGGGGGCTTCAGCTTTGGTTATCTGCAATAACGATTCAGCTTTGGTAAGCGGGTCATTAAGTGAAGATCCAAACGAAATCCAGGTCCCTGTAATTATGGTCGAAAAAACAGCTGGCGAAGAATTAATCGCTAACTTAGCAAACTCTTCGTCACTTAAGGTGCAGTTTGAAATTCAAGCCGCAGATTATGCAGAATTCAGCGGTACTTCAATGTCATCTCCCTATGTGGCAGGTGTTGTGGCATTGATGAGATCTGTCGTTCCAGGCATCACTTCTTGGAAAATTCGTCAAATCATGGACGGTACAGCGACTCCAATTAAAACTGAAATTCCAAATCAAACTGGCAAGGGCTTGGTCAATGCCAAAGCTGCCGTTGATGGTGCGTACGCTGTACGTAAGAAGTATCGCAAAATTAATTAATTTCTCGATTTACTACACGTAAGAAAAGGCAGCCAACAGTGCTGCCTTTTTTTGTTTTTTAGCTCAAAAAGGACGGCGCCTTTTTCTCAAGTTCTTTTAAAATCAAACTGTGCAGGCGCGAATAATAGGGCTGATCGTGGTAGTGAATAGTAATGGGTCGTTTGTACTTTTGATATCCCGGAACGATCTTCACGTACTTATTGTCGTTGACTAAATGACGGCTCATCACCGCGCGGCCCAGGCCCAATTCAACCGCGTCAATAATTCCATAAACATCGCCCATAAAGGATCTACGAATAAGTTTGGGAACTTTGGACTGATTTTTAAAAAATGATTCCGTCGCATTATCTAAGGGGCCATGATCCAAATAGACGTCAGCGGGACTTTGATGTTTCACGCTTTCAATCACCACAAACTCCTCATAACCAAGCACGGATTCATGCAAGCCGCTTTTACCCCACTTGTAATCCATGACGATAAGATCCGCTTTAGCAGATTTCAAAACATCCGGAAGCTCATACATTTCGTAGGACTGAAAATCGATGCTGATTCCCGGGTGAGCGCGCATGAGGCCCGCTAAAGAAGGGATAATCATAGAGCGTAAAACCGAAGAATAGGCCGCTAATCTAAAATGACCGGCGATATTTTCTTGAGAGCCTTTGATGTCCCACAGAAGTTCGTTTTCCAATTGCTTTTGAATACTGGCAAATTTCAGCAGTTTTTCTCCTGCCTCCGTGAGTTTTAAACCTCGTGGTTCTCGCACGAACAAGGTCACTTCAAGATCTGCTTCAAGAAGGGAAATACGTTGCGACAAAGCAGACTGGGTTAATCCCAGCTCTTTGGCGGCGTTTGTAATATTCAAGTCCTTGGCGGTCTGCAGGAAGGCGGAAAGGCCTAAGTTCGAGATTTTCATAGGTATTAGTTATTCTAATGGATATATAAAAACAATTAATTTTTATTATTTATCGAGAGGGGCTAATCAGTATTCAGCGATAAAGCTCTGAAAGGATTAACCATGAAAACTTTAGTATTTGTTATGATTTTAATGTTGAACTCTTTGGCTTTGGCAACGCCGGCTCCCGTGGTCCTAGGGACTCACAATTGTTTTAGCGATGCCGGAGCCTCCTTAAGTGTTACGGTCATTCAAGCGCGCCCGGCGCAAGCAACAGGCGTAGTAACTAACCCAGATACGACGTCAGAAACTTTCACTGGTTGGCAAGTGGTGGAACTACCTTACACTTATGGCTTAACCTCTGAGCAAACGGGGAAAGAAGCTACTTTGTCTTTTTCTTATCCCAAGAATTACGGTGGCAGATGTGGACGTTGTGGCCCTGGATCAGGAAACCCTACCTATTATGCCAAACTTCAAATCGAATCCCAAGAATATAACTTTACATGCCCGATGTAGGCCAGAAACTGGTTTCACTAAAATGGAAAGCCTCTTTTAAACAGGGGCTTTACATTCTTATCTATCTGCTTGTAGCTATCGCATGGATCGCTTTTGATGGCCACGCGCTCACTATTGAATCTGAGGAATCTAAAACAGCGGATTTGAAACCCGTATTTAATAAAATCACCTGGCAGTGGGGTAAAGACCAGGATGTCTGGATGATGAATCAAAGTCATCACGGAGCGAATGCTGATCCCACCCAGTGGGACAGGTTGGCCATCTTTATTGATAAAACTAAAAATCCCAAGGTGGCCCGTTTTTACCAGTTAAAGCCCGGTGATTTAAAATGGAGCGACAATTTAATTGAGCAACGAGTTGAATATCGCGCCAATTGTTTTATCTGTCATAACAACGGCCCGCGTGCGATCCGTCCGTTCGCAGAAAGTCAGGACGCTGCCTTAACGTGGCGTGAGCGAATCAAGATCCACACTTGGAATTTAAGAATGAAGGCCTATGGCAGAATTGTTTATGATCGGACACATGACCAAGAGGATGCACATCTGACTGTTCCTTTTTCATATCATTCTCGCGAAGATAATACCTTCTTGAAAGTCAAAACTTGCGTACGCTGCCATAATGAAAGTGGATCTTTCGCTCGCGGTTTTTTACGCCGCCAGCACATAGGCACTATTCGCGCCTTGATACAAAAAGGTCACATGCCTCCTTTAGGATTTTCATTGGATCAAAAAGAAAAAAGGCAGCTTGAAGACTTTATTCGTGGTTTCTAAAACAACTGTGTACTATAGTTCTTAGGTGTTGTGAGTGACCTGAACTATGTATAGGAAGAGACAATGAAAAATAAAAGATGGTTTGCCGTAAAAACGCTTTATATAACTCGTGCTGTGGGTAAATCCAGCGGAAAAGGCAAACAGGCCTTTGCTGAATTGCTTGAAGAGCGTGTAGTATTGTTCCAAGCAGCAACTCCGCTTGCCGCAGTAAAAGCGGCTGAAAAAGACGCTAAAGAATACAGCCAATACACTTATACAAATTTTGAAAATCAATCCGTACGCACTGAGTATTTAAAAGCCTGCGATGTTTTTGAAATTTATGAATCACTAGATACTGGTGTTGAAGTTTTTGCATCAACTGGAGTATTGACTAAAAAACCATCTAAAAATGATCTGATTACACGTAGACTTGGAAAGATGGAAACAAATAGCACAATTAAGATGCGCAAAAGGTTTATGAGTAAGGAATTAGGTTCTTACATCTAAAATATTTCAGAATATAGACCGGGACTTAATAGAGTTCCGGTCTATATTTTCCGGGGTTCGTCTATTGTTTGAAACATTGGCGAATTACACAGCTTCAACACCGGATCATTTAACTGTTTCCGTGCTATTATATTTTTTTATGCCAGCTCAGCTATTGTTTCTTTTATTGAATCTTTTTGTTCAAACCGCGTTTTCAAACGAAGTGGTGCGCATCTCTACGGGAGAGTGGTCACCTTTTGTTTCAGAACATCTTGAAAATAAAGGCATACTTGCTCATATCACTAAAGAAGCATTTGCAGTGAAGGGAGTGGATGTTCAGTACGGATTTTTTCCGTGGGCACGCGCGGCCCAGTTTTCAAAAACTGGAGAGTGGGATGGAACCATCGCTTTTGTACGTCTGAAAGAGCGTGAACCTTTTTACCTATTCAGTGATCCTATTTACGTCGGGCACTATGCTTTCTTTCACCTTAAGTCCACTCCTTTTTCTTGGAACGATTATGCAGATTTAAAAGATAAACTTATCGCTTCAACAATTGGCTTTGGCGGGATGGGGGATGGGTTTATCGAGGCTGAAAAAAAAGGAGCTATAAAGGTCCTTCGCTTGCTATCGGATGTTCAGAGTTTCAATATGTTGATGGCTAAAAGAGCCGCAGCTGTTCCCAGTGATGTCGAGGTGGGTTATGTGCTGGCGAAAAAACTTTATGGCGAAAAAGCGATCCTCATTACGCACAATGATCATTATATTCAACGAGCTGAATACCATTTAGTGATTTCCAAAAAAATTAAACACGGCCAAGACTTGATTAATAAATTTAATAGCGGCCTTGCGCAACTTCGTAAATCGGGGCGCTATCAAGAAATTCTAAATAGCTGGTATGAAAAGCCCATTTACAAAGATGCCGTCCCTAGAAAATACCTAAAGTTGAAAAAATAGAAGGAACTTGTTCGAGTTACTGCAGGGCGCCTGCATTTGCCAGATCTTGCAAGGTGCTAGTTCAGAAACGTCAAATGCCTGTTCTAGCAAATCAGCGATACATTGCTAACTAGAGCTTAAGTTTTCCTTCTTTCCACTCTTCAGCGATTTCGATCATCTTAGTGTCATAGTCTATCGCGGATTTTAGCACCTGCATTCTGATAGCAAGATCATTATCGATTTCGCCGCTGGCCTTTTTACTTTCGTATTTGGCTTTTGCTGATTCAAGTTCACTGGTTTGACGGCGAATATTGAATTCCAGAGTATAAATAAATTTTTGATAATCTTCAAAGGTATGATCATTTTTTAATAACAAAATGAGCATTTCATGACTGCTAATTTTATTAGAGTCGATGCCTCTGCCATTCTCTTTATAAGAAAGCGACCAACCACTGCTTAATAAACCAGACATAAGATTTAAGTTGTTCTCAATCAGAACCGTATCTAAAAACTCTATAGAGCGCGCACCTTGCGAAGATAGATAAATTAAAATTTCTGTTTCTGCAGGTGTCAAAGTTCTCCATCGATTCCACTTCTTGATAAGTTCAGCTAATGCTCTTAGTGTTCCATTCAGCTCGGCTTTGCGTTCTACAAAGAACACAGCTTCCGCAAGTGTTTCGATAAAAAAGATGGGTCTTTCGATGGACTCTTTTTCCCCGTCAATGTTTGCACCCGCATTGGCTAAAACTTTAACCAAGTCTAAATCGTCATTTTCTAAAGCTAAAATTAATAAGCTGTGACCTTTACGGTTTGAACCATGAATTTCAGCTTGATGATTCAATAAAATTTGCGGCAAGTTTTTACGATTATTTTTAATTGCAGCGAAAAGCGGAGTGTCACCTTCTGCATTAACTGCGTTCACCTCAGCTTTAGCGCTTAAAAGAGCCTTTAACACTTTCTCATTAGCCGCGAAATGAAGGGCGGTGTTATCATTAGCATCGCGAAGATTTACTGGCGCACCATTTTGTAAAAGGAGTTCTACGATTTCTGACAAACCTTTTTTAGAAGCCTCTTGTAAGGGAAGTTTATTCTGGCCGTCTTTTTTATCTAATGGGACACCTGCTTTAAGCAGAAGTTGAGTGGCGAAGATATTACTATTTTCAATGGCCGTCAGAAGCGGTGTAGTATTGCCGCAATCAACCGCTGGATTTACATTATATTTAAAAACCTTTTCCAACATAATGTTGTGGCTAGTTTCTAAGATTCTGCAAATCAATGGGGATTTTTCCAACAAAGCATTTGGATTGGCTTTTTTGCTTAATAATAGTTCTGCTACGTCAGTCTTACCACCCTGAACAGCATAGGAAAGTGGCGTATTGCCAGAGCTGTCTAGGGCATCAACAAGACTGCCCTGGGACAGCAAGATTTCTGCGGCGTTTTTAGATTTTATATAATGCAAAGGCAATCTATCAGCTAAGTCTTTGAAATTAACCTGGGCTTTTTTCTGAAGTAGTTTTTGCATAATATCAACTGCATCGACCTGAGTCGCTACATGCAAAGACGTAGTGCCTTTATCTATGTCTTTAATATTCGCTCTTAAGTTAATATCAATATCGGGTCTGCTTAATAAAAAATCAGTAAAAGATTTATTTTGAGAAGCGATGGATGAATTTAAAAGAACATCGTTTCCATTTACAGAATTCGGGCTGGATCCTTTTTCAATTATCTGCATGGCCTCCGTTACAAGGCCTTGGGTAAAAGCAAGGTGAGCTACAGAATATTTCTCGCTAATATTTTCGACTTTAAGATCATTTCTATTTAACAAAGCCGCTAAAACAGGTTTTATTTCTTTATCACGGCCTTGATTCAGCAGCTTTTCTAAAAGGGTCTGATTCAACTTTGAATCGTGAATATTGACGTCGGTTTTTGGCCATTTTATCAAAGCCAAGGTTATTTCATCTCTATAAAAACTTGACCCTTTAGCTGCTTCAAAAAGAATAGGATCCCCAGATGAGAGGGTTTCATTGGGATCTGCTCCTGCTTGTAAAAGCATTTGAACAATCTTCGGACTGTCTTTAAACATGCCACGGGTGATGATGTGGTGAAGAGGACTAATTGAAGGATCCCAGAAAGTTTTAATTTTTGTATTGGGATTTGCACCTTTCTTAAGATTTACTGCCACACAGGCTGCATCTCCGCGCTCTATAGACTCTGCGAAATTCCAGGGGAAAACGCATTTTTCCGTTTCAAAAGAGAGTTTTTCAGTAGGATCAATGGAAGTTTTCGAAGCAGAACAGCCCATTAAGATTTGACTGACAGTTAAAGGCACTAACACTGAGGCCATTAAAGACGACATATTTTTGACAGTTGATTTCATTGATTTTTCCCCATGAAAGGTTCTTAACGGGGCTCTATAGGGCAAGGTGTGTGCCAAAAGATTTTGGCGCCAAATCAAATTGATGAGCTATGAAATTGATGTATTCTAAAAACAGCTTCCGGAGACTAAGACGAAATCCAGATTCTTGGAACGGGTTTGCTGCTAACTGCAGGAACCGGCATCCACAAGCTTCTGAAGCAATGCTAAATCCTTTTTTGCAGTTAAGCCTTTTAAGAACTGACCCACCAAACAAGTCTTACCTGCGTTCAGGGCCGTCACGAGCTTAAGAAGGCCCCTAGATTTCGATTCAACTAAAACGCCACCAAAACTGAAGTAGAAGACTTTTTTGTCGGTAAGACTTTGTTGCCACAGGATTAAAGCGCGATTGTTGCGCAGTTTGATATTTAATTTCGGAGTTATTTTTAAATCAACCTTCGGAATTGTCTTAAAACCTTGAAGCGAAATATGCTTCATCCAAGATTTTAAAAATGCCTCTTGCAACTGAAGGGCAGACAAGTTCTGCAATACAGCCATCGAATCGCGGTAAGCACTAGGAAGTTCTGTCACTTCGCCAGACTTGTTGTGCAGGGTTTTAAACGAAGTTGTCGGCTTGAGTGCATCTTTAGCTAACTTCGAATCTAGAAGATCCTTCAAAGAATCAGAGAACATATTCTTGTGAGGTTGATCAACCCACACGCCCAAGCTCCACGTCGCACTGAAAGAGCCATCAGATTCAGCAATATGCCAAGCATTTGACGGCCAATAAGTCATGTCGCCAGGGCGAGCCTCTAAAACCAAGGAGTCTTTTTTGTATTTATCATACTTAAAAGCGCGATCCAGATCGGGATGCTTTTCGGCGAACTCAGGTGTCCAAAGACGGAAGGTCTTAGTTCCAGCAACCGGGAAACTAAATACACCGCAGGAGTCTACGTGGACCCCAAATGGAGTCTTACGATAGTTCCCTAAATAAAGACCCATTTCAGAAAAACGATTCGGGAAACCTACGTGATGGTAAAGCTCGTCGGTAAAGTCAGTCAGCAGATGCTGCTTTTTTAAATTCACCTTAAGGAGCTCATCGCAAACTAGGCAGTAATCTGAAAACTCCGCTTCCATACGGGCGTGATATCCCAGCAGGGACTTATCACTCTTAACGGGCAGGACTTGCAAAACATCATCGGCATCGGCCTTAAAACCATCGATATAAAATTTAAAGCCTTCAGGGTCGTTCAGCTTACGGCAGCGGTCGCTATAAAGGACCAAAAGATCAAAGATCTCTGCAGCGCTCATTTCTAATAAACCGGATTTGACGTTTTTAAGCGCTAAGGGCTTTTTTTCCCAATAGTTCGCGGCAAAGTTCTTCCAAAACTTTTGATCTAACAGGACTGGTTTTAAAGGCGATACAGACGTTTTAGAAGACTTCATAAGCGCGAGAGTCGTTTAGAAACCCACCACAGTCAAGACAGCCTTGTAAATTCGCCAAGGGCTTTCAAGAAGGCGCCTTAAGCCCTTGTGGAGCCTTCGTAATTAGCTTAAATATTTACCTCCTTGGAGAATCTAATGAACCCAGCTGTGACCTTTGATGAATCCGTTCAGACCCTAGAGCTTAAGCGCGATGTAACTAAACATCTTAAGCAAGGCCACCGCTGGATATTTGCAAACTGCTTTGAAGAGGGGCGCTCTGTTAAGTCAGGTATCCATCTTTTAAACTATAAGGGCGAAACCCTTGCTTTGGGGATCTGGCAAAACGACACACAATTACGTTTTAGAGTTCTAGTCCTTGCCGAAGAACCTATCTTTAGAAAAAACAGCGTCAAGCGCACCTTAGAACTCTATTTTGAAAACCAATGGCGTAAGGCCGTTGAAATCCGCCGTACTTTTGATCTTTCAGTGACAAATTCTTTCCGTTTGATTAACGGGGAGGGTGACGGTCTGCCAGGTCTTATCGTCGATATCTATAACGACACAGCGGTTATTAAGCATGACCACGCTATCATGGAAAAAACTTGGAATGCTAAAGCTATTGGCGAAAAAATCCAAGAGGCCTTCCCGCAAATTAAGTGCGTATACCTGAAACGCCGTAACGACGCTGATGAAAAAGGAACCAACATCATCGGGACATTAGCGCCTGAGGTTCAATTCCTGGAAAATGGCGTTCTTTTTGCCTCTAACATTCGTGACGCTGCTAAGACGGGCTTTTTCCTAGATCAACGCGATAACCGCAAAATGATCCAGCATTTTGCTAAAGGAAAGACTGTTTTAAATCTATTCAGTTATACGGGCGGCTTTTCTATTTTTGCTGCTAAAGGTGGCGCTAAAGAAGTGACAAGCGTCGACATTGCCAAAGTCGCTATTCAAGCGGTTCAGCGTAATTTTGAAATCAACAAACTGAATACAGTTCACCATGACGTAGCGACAGATGCCTTTGCATACCTTGAACAGCTAAATACCGAAAAGAAAAAATACGACATCGTCATCACAGACCCGCCAAGCTTTGCACCGAACGAAAAATCAGTGGAGCAAGCCAAAGCTGCTTACGCAAAGGTATTCTCTAATTCCATTAAGCTTGTGAATCAAGAAGGCCTCTTTGCGGCAAGTTCTTGTTCAAGCCACATTTCCACTCAAGCTTTTATGGAGATCTGTAAGGAAGCTTTCTCTAAAGCTCGCAAAAAAGGCACGTTGGTTTATATGGGTGGTCAGCCCGTGGACCATCCATATCCTTTGGCGATGGAAGAACTTCGCTATCTAAAATTCGCACTTTTCCGTTTGGACTAAGAGGGAGCTATCTGTGAATACCATCGCAAGCCTTCGTCAGGAAATCGATCAAGTTCATAAAGAGATGCATGCGCTTTTAGTGCGTCGTCGCGATTTGACTATGGCCATCTGGAAAATCAAACAAGCAGAAGGTCAGCCGTTCTTTAATGCCGAACGCGAAGCTCAAATAATTAAAGATTTTGTCGCTTTAAATGAGGGCCAAGAAAAAGACCCACAATTTGATGAACTTCTTAAGGGAGTGATGAACTCCCTATTAAGAGAATACGAAACTTACCTAAAATCGAAATTTCCGCCGAAGTAAGCTGGTCTGCACTTCGGCTTCGCCGACTGGTCTACACTTCCGCTTCGCCGAAGTAGCCTCTAAGAACTACTTCTTTCTGCTCTGATATTCTTTTTCTCTGCCGAAATGACTTTCTGAAAGTCCGTAGCTTTCTACGTTTCCTAAATCCTTAATCAAAGATTCCAGATTCTTAGTTCCAGAGATAAAGTCCAAGTGCGCTTGGATTTTCGTGATCAATTCCGCACCACGCTCTTTTAAAGCTTCATAGCGGATGTAACCAAGACCGAAGGACTCCCATTCCTTCACGTAACGAGCCGCAGACTGCGAGGTCCCGTTATACATAGTATTGCGGCACTCTTGGTCAGGCTTAATCTGATGCCAGTTGCCGAATTGGTCTTTCAACTTCACTTCATGTTTTTCACAAGGCTTACCGCAGTCTTTAAAGCTAGTCCCTTTGCTTAGGAAAGCCGCGAACACACAGTGCTCCATGTGGAAGCTTGGCATGTATTGATAAGCTGTCACTTCAAAGCGTTCAGCTTGACCCGCTTGAATCAATTCGCTGACCTGAAGGTGATTTAGGTCATAACCCAAACAAACGCTTGTAAGGCCTTTATCAAGCAAATACTGGGCAGTTAAATGATTGGCCACGTTTAAGCTAAAGTCGCCAAGGATTTCGCCTTGGAAGCCATTAGCTTGAAGATACTGAACAGCGCCTAAGTTTCTAGCCAAGATCGCATCAGGATTCATTCTTAATAGAGCTTTGATATTGCGGTGTTCATTAGGTTTTAAGATACGCGTGGTCGCAACAGCAACTTTCAGATTCTGCGCTCTTAAAACATTTAAGCTTGGTTCAAAATCCAAACCGAATTCAAAATCCAAGATAAAGTAATTGATCCCAGCCGGCGTCAACTCGCCATTCTTAATCGCATTAGCAACATCTTCCACTTGATGCTTATCACGTAATAACAAGTTCAATTTCAAACCAGGGTGCGCAGAAGTTTTAGAGATTTTTTTACTAGCGATCCAATCCATCACCGCAGGCTGCGCCGGAATAACCGGAGCCGCGCCATTTTTAATACGCAGGTCAGTCAATTCTTTGACTAGTTGTTGGCGCAATTCCTTAATTTGACGGTGAGGCAAGAAAAGGGGAGTCATAGCATCAATCATGCACTCAAAACCTTCCCCGCGGAATGGACTACCCATTAAAGCAAAAAGCTCTTCTTGCAGGTCTTGAGCATTGAGGCCCTTGTTCTTGGCAGCTTCGCACACGTTTTCAGAAGAAGCTGAAACTGTATAGGTGCCGTCTGTGTATTCAACGGTCAGTGGTTGACCTAAAGAAGCTTGAGCACGAATGAAAACAGGAAGACGTTTCTTTCTTTGTTTATCTTCAACACTTAATGAAACGTCTTTTTTAAGATCTTTATCATGGTTATAGAAAACGCGGGCGCCCAGGTAAAGGCCATCCATCGCGATGTCTCTAGAAAACTCTAATTCAAATTTGCTTGAAGAAAGGCATTTAACCGCGAATACAAATCCGCCTTTTTCTAAGTTTTGTCCTGAGCGGTCCTTATACACCCACAAGATACCGTCACCGGCTTTAATGAAGTCCGCTTTTAAACCTTGCAAGAAAGCCGCAGGATTCAATTCAACTTCTAAAGAGTTGCCATTAACACGAGTGATTTTACCGAACTCAAAACCACGGTGGGCACTGAAAGTACCTTCAACCAATTCCTGGTGATTCACGCCATGGAACCAGCCACTATAAAATCCACGAGAGAAGGCTGAAGCCATTTGTTTTTTCTTAAGGATAGGATTAGCTAAAGCCTTACCACCTTGCGCTGAAGTGATGGCTTCATCAAAGCTGCGAGCGGCCGTCGCCACGTATTCAGGAGTTTTAAGGCGACCTTCAACCTTGAAGCAATCTACACCTGCTGCTAAAAGCTGGGGAACTTCGTTGATACCGCAAAGATCTTGTGGGGAAACTAGGAAAGACTTGCCGTTAAGGTCACGCTTTTCGCCGTCAACGTGCATTTCGTAGGTGAAGCGGCAGCTTTGCGCACATTGGCCACGGTTGGCAGAGCGTCCACCGATGCCTTCAGAAGTAAAACACTGTCCAGAATAGCTCACGCACAAAGCACCGTGAACGAAGACTTCGATTTCTTTCGTCGTATTTTGTTTAATAGCGGTGATTTCGCTGATGGAGTTTTCGCGCGCAAGCACAAAGCGCTGAATACCTAAATCATCCAACCATTGGATTGCTTCAGCATTAGTGACGCTCATTTGTGTTGAAGCATGCACACGCTGCCAAGGCGCCATTTGACGGATCAAGCGCACTAAGCCCAAATCTTGGACGATGAAGGCATCAGGTTTTAACGGAAGGATTTTTTCTAAAACTTCAACCGCACCTTGAAGCTCGTTTTGGAAAATCAGGATATTAAAAGCAAGGTTCACTTTTACGCCATGAAGATGGCAGGTATCGATAATGTCCTTAACCTCTTCGATTTGGAAATCATGGCTGCGACCGCGGGCATTGAATCCCGGTACCCCCATAAAAATGGCATCAGCGCCATTATGAATAGCCGCCAAGGCCATATCCTTGGTGCCCACAGGAAGAAGCAGTTCAGGTCGCTTTAGATTTTGATTTTCCATAGGCAGTAATTAGCCAGTTCATCCCCTGGGGCGCAAGAGGGAACTTGAATAACCCCTAAGAAAAGGAAAATTCTCTAAGATTATTCATTTCTTAGTCGATTTTTTAGACACTTTTTTCTTTTTGGCAGGGCTCTTTTTTTCCCTAGGCAACGATTTTACGAAGGCCCGGGCTTCTGCCTTTTCCTCATCAGAAATTCGTGAGAACTCCGTATTAGTTAAGGCCCCGATCAGGGCATAGGCATAAAGGGAGTGGCGGTGCTTTGGATCATGGGCCGCAAGCTTCTGAATCGTCTTTTTCCAGCCAAGCTTGATGAATTGAGCAGCAGTGGTGATACCAACCTGCGCGAACTGTTTTTCTGAAACCTCACCGAGATTTTTTAAATCAGAAATTTTTTTGGCTTTCTTTAAAACATCTTCAACGGGTTCATCAGAAAACATGCGCGGACGGCGAGTATCAATTTTCTCTGAAACTTCGTCTTGTTTTTTACTTTTGCCTTTTTTATTTTTTGGCTTAGGAATACTTCCCCAAACGCTATTTGGTCGCAAAGCTTCGCGAATAACTTCAGTTGCCACTTCATCAAAACCTTCGGTGGAAATCGGAAGATAAAGCCACTTAGGCAAAATCATGTGCGGAGTTAATTCAGGAAATTTCTTAAGAATCGGCGATTGAAGATCATGCTCCACTGGAAACATAAGACCATTCCACCGTTTGTCTTTTGATTCAAAAATCAAAAGCATCATTTTTTCATCAAAGTAATAGGCAAACCCGCCGAACATGGATTTTCGGCGGTAACGATGCTCGGGAAGCAAATCTTCAATCCATTTCAGTTCGCCAGGTTCTTTTGCCATGGGCCTAAACTAGTATGAACTGCAGCGTTTTTCAATTTCGGAATTTAAAACCGCTTTTGAAAGGTTAAAAATACCGTCTTGTCGCCAAAAAGCGAAACTGTCAGGCGGGTATTCTGCTTAGTCCCGAAGCGATTAAAGACTTCATATTCGGCAATCACCAGATCAGAAGCAGATGGATTTTTGTCATAAAGAAATTCTTTGGGAACAAAGATCGAAGCGGCCAATAAAGCAGAAAGATTTTTATTCAAACCCTGCTTGCGCAAATAGGTGTCGACTAGTTTTACAAAGTAAGCATGACACCAACGATTAGAAATATCGCCTTGGTTATGCTTATCTGAACAAGCAGCCCCTTGCGGATCGTTATCCATCGCTAGCACTTCTTTTTCGCTAAACCCAAAAACAGTCACAGGGCCTAAGCTATCTTCAGTCTCAGTGACAACCACGATTTTTTTGTCATGGTCTTCTGAAGACTTATACTGCGGCTCTTGCAGTGCTAATTCGCGAATGATTCTAAGTTCTTCTTTTGAAAAATAGGGATTGAAGCTGTCATAGTCGCTGATGTCATAAACATCTGAATTTTTAGCAGGCGGATTGGGTCTGTTTTCTGCGTACACAAGAGCAGGATTCGCCATGATCAAGGCTGCAATAATTAATTTTTTCATTAGAACTCCAATTTAAAGAAGAGGAAGCTCTACATGAAAATGACTGCAGGTATAAGTTAAATACCCGTCACTGAAGTTACAATGGCGCCACAATTAGTGCAGATTATTTTTTAAGTTTATCGCGCAAAGTAAGCGGGCAAAGTCCGGCTTTGCAACACAAGCGAGCCAATTCTTTTGCGTCAGCTGACTTATTGAAAAGCGCTTGAAGCAGATTCATTGCATGAGCCGACAACAGAGTACTTTTGCATTCACTTCCAGATACAAGATGAACAATACGCACTGAACACCTCCGTAAGATTAGGATTAGAGAGAATCTTGGTGAAGGCTATTAATAGAGAATAATTCTCAATAAATGAAAGGCCGTTGAGAATCGACCTCGACTTATCTTAGCCAGTTTTCATCTCGCAAGAAAGGTTCCGACACCCAAGCCTTGGCTTTGTCATAATCCTTTAATTCATAGCCAATGATCTTACCTGGAACTAAAGGGCTTAAGGCGTCGTAAAATAAACGAACCTTCTTTTCATCTGAAACAATCGCCATCCGATTCCAACGATGAATATGTTTAAAACTGATTTTCAAATAATCAATCAGCGCCGCCACGCTATAGTTTTCCATTTCAGTTTCAAGCCGTACTAAAAAATTGATGGCATCATATTGAGCAGCGACTTCATCGACCCTGGCCATGACAACTCGCTCGTATTCATCTTGAAAGACTTTTCCAGTGGCTTTATAGGCAACAACGTAAGGCGGGAAGTCTTTTAGTAATTCAACCATGGTAGAAGGGTCTCATCGAAATTTAGAAACAGGAAGTGACACCATGGGGATACTGTCAAAAAAATGGACACTAGTTTTTACTCTATAATTAGCTAATTTTCTTATTATCTGGAATACATTCTGCAAAGCCCAAGACATGGCAAAGATAGTGTTTGGATTACTATTACTATTAGGTTCGATAGCGTTCGCAGAAAAGCGTGAACCGGTGACCTTTGGCGAACTTCGAACACGGTTGTTATTGGTCGCTGAAGCAGATGTTTACACTGTCGAAAAATATCCCGAATTCATGATGCCTACAGGTGACTCTAAGGTTGATTTAAAATTCACTGAGTACCAACAAAAGATGATTAAAAAGGATCAGTACTTTCGCATAAATGCCGCGAACTCTTTTGAGACCTATGACATGAAAGAAGGAAAGATCAACGATGTCGTTTACAACATCGTTTTAGAAGAATTAGATGAAAATCTTTATCCCACAGGTGTTAGCGTCAAAGTGGGTGTCAGGGCTTCGCCTGGAACTGTTGTTGGCAACTTCAGCCAAATCAAAGATCAACTTTCCATGAGCCCGACATTAAAAACAGGCCGCGGTCTTGTCGGTGATCATGTGATCAATTCATTTCCCACTGTTTTAAATAATGAAAAAATTCCGGCTTATAGCAAGTTTGAAGTGATCGGCGTAACAAAGAAATACATGCGCTTCACAATTGCGTATGAATACACACTTCAAATTCAAAACGTGCGCACAAAAAAGATCTATGAGATCGCAGCCCCACAAAGATTTAATCTCCCTAACTGGGCCCACTTAGTGGCAGAGAAAAATCGTCGCGTGATCAAATTTAAGGGTATGGAATTCCATTATTAACAGTTAGAAGCTAAGCAGCTCCAATTAAAAAAATCTGTTATTTAATGAAAAATAGCTCTGATTTTGTCTAAAAAAGAAAAATAACCAAAAAGCATTTGTTTTCTTCATGCCTCTATCATAGGTTGCGCCTGAAAATAGCCCAACCTAGGAGAAAATCGTGAAAACTTGTGTTTTAGCTCTTTCTATTCTTTTGTCAGCTTCTGTATCTCAAGCAGCTCTTTCTTGCGGTCAACTGGTTTCTTACAAAGGTAAACTTGCTGCTGAACTTTCTTGGATTCAGGAAAAAATGAACAGCACAATGAACGAAGATAAAATTGAGTTGTACATGGATCAATACGAAGAGATCTATGCTCGTTACCAAAACGTTCAAAAAGCACTAAAAGATCAGTGCCAATAGTAATCTCCTAAAAAAGAGAATTCAAAAAAAGGCGGTCATCAAGACTGCCTTTTTTTTGATGATAGTTAGCAAAGAAATATTTTATTCTCTTTCGGCATCGTTCATAGGCGCTACCATACCAAAATGGAGTCGCCACTACTTTCTACGATAAATCATAATCTCGATGTCCTCGCTAAAGTGATAGAAGTGTGGGGAGTATTAGTCATTGTCATTGGCGGCCTTATCGCCACTGTGAATTATGTTCGCGAACACTTTGCAAAGAACCCACACGCCTACGAAAATTTACGAAGCTCTTTAGGTAAAGCGATTTTGCTGGGATTAGAATTCCTCGTGGCAGGGGATATCATCGGTACCGTCGCCGTAGAGCCCACCTTTATATCGCTGGGTGTGCTCGCGCTTATTGTTATCATCAGAACGTTCTTAAGCTTCTCTTTAGAAGTGGAAATCGAAGGCCGCTGGCCGTGGTCACGAAAAGCCGATTAGCATTGGCTCCTATCTAAAGTCATAGGGAAATTCCGGGAAAATCCATGGATTTTCCATACTTGTCTTACGAAACAGTAATGAGTTTAAGGTCGATACTAAGGAACCCGATAAATCTAATACATGCGCTTGAGAATGTGTTTTGTTTTTATTCTGTCGGGAATTCTTGCGGGCTGCTCGTTGGAAGCGTCGATAGTTTCTTTAGAAGAAACGGTCGCACCCTTGATTGCGGCAAAGGGAAAAGCCACTATTTCCCCTTCGAATCAAATTCAAGCACAGGATCAATCAGGACAATACAGAGTTGAAGGAGTCGTGGGAGAAATCACATCCTCTGAACAAGCTCAATCTCAAGACGGAGCGTATCGCGCGGAACTAAATATTCGTTACCAAGTGATGTGAGGCTGTTATGACGTTGAGATATAGCATACTTATGTTCGGTTTACTGATGGCCACCATCGCTTATGCGGAAGGTCCCAAGTCAGTTCATATTTCTGGAAGAATTTTAGATAACTCTAGCGACCTACCATTAGCAGCAGCAAACGTAGACTTCAAAGTTCAAATCCTTAGCTCTGACAACTGTTTATTGTATGAAGAACAACATTTAGGAAAAGACCTTTCAACGTCAGAGGGTGTTTTTTCTATTTCAGTCGGCACTGGTACAGCAGCAGTGAACGTTTATGCGGCTGCAGGGCAAGAACAATCCCGCGAAAACTTGCTTAAGGTATTTTCTAATTCTTCAGCAACAGTAAATGCTTTACAGTCAGCTCACCAAGGTTCTGAATCAACCGTGTGCTCTGGAAGTTATACTCCGGCGGCTGGCGATATTCGCAAAGTAAAAATAATCTTTGATACGGGAACAGGTGGAGCCCGAGCAATTTTACCTTACTATCAAGTCGGCACGGTGCCGTATGCGATGGTGGCGCAAGAAGCAGCCAAAGCAAAAGACGCCGATAAACTTGGTGGTGTCGCAGCTGCGAACTATGCAAAACTAACTGATCTTGCAACTGAAGTTCCAAATAATGAAGATGATCCCACAGTTCAAACCTTCGCTAAAAATGCCTTACCAACCTGTGCTGCCGGAGAAGTCTTAAAATCCAATGGCACAAGTTTTTCTTGTGTGACGGACACGGGTGGAGCTGTGGCAGTTGCGACAACGACTTCAACAGGTATTGTGCAAATTGGTTCCGGTCTATCAGTCACGGTAGCAGGCTTATTGAGTGTAGCTTCTTTACCAATTTCGCAAACAACAGGCTTACAAACCGCTTTAGATGATCGACTGCAAATGAGCAGTTTGCTTCAATGTACAACAAGCCAAGTATTAATCTGGCAATCGGCGAGTGACACTTTCGTTTGTTCTAATATCAGTGTGACCGCAAGCCAGATGTCTGATTTCAACACAGCAGTGGATGCTCGTATCAGTTCTGCTGATACAGCGGCGCCAAAACTTCCGCTTGCTGGCGGCACGATGACTGGTGATTTGAATATGGGAAGCGAAGATATCCTAGCTTCAGGCCATATCACCATGAGTTCAGGCAAAACTTTATTGCTAGGAAATTTAACTCAAGTTCAAGAAGATGCCCTTGTGCTTGCTGCGGGTCACAAAGGTTTAAGCTGGTATAACTCTGATATGAAAGCCGTGCGTTTTTACGATGGCACTGCAAAACAAACAGTGGCTGCAAGTACTTCGGCATGCGCTGATGGACAAATTTTAAAATGGAATAACACGGCTAAAACTTGGGACTGTTCAGCAGACTCGACGGGTGCAGCACCTAGCGATGCAAGTTATGCGACAAAAGGTATTTTAAGATTTGATACCAGTGCTGCTGTGTCTGGAATCACGATTGCTTCTGGTGTAGCAAATGTAAATACCGGAACGGGTGCGAATCAGATCGTGAAGCTGGGTGCGGATTCAAAACTTCCGGCCGTCGATGGTTCCGCGTTAACAAGTTTAAATGCAAGTAACCTCTCTTCCGGTACTGTTTCAGCCACATTACTTCCAACAGCAACGGTTGCTAAAGGTGGCACTGGGTTAACTTCAGGCACAAGCGGTGGTATTCCTTATTTTGATTCTGGAACAACCATGGCGTCTTCAGCAGCACTGGCAGCAAACGGAGTGGTGCTAGGCGGGGGCGCGGGTGCCGCACCAGTAAGTACGGCTGCAGGCACAGCAAGCCAGGTATTGCGCGTTCCTGCTGGTGGTGGTGCGCCGGCGTTCGGGTCCTTAGACATTTCATTAGCTGCTACTGTTGGAACTTCTGTTTTAGCGATAGCCAACGGTGGAACAGGGGCAACAACGGCTGCTAATGCTCGCACGGCTTTAGGATTAGGAACAGCCGCAGTAGCAACGACCGGTAGTTCTTCTGGCAACGTTCCCACCTTGGGCGTTACCGGTATGACGGCAAATAAAATGTGTACTTCGGATGGAACTGGAACGGGGATTGTCTGCAGCACCAATATCCCTGCAACAAATTCCTTAGTGGGTTCACTCACAATGTTAGGAGCAACGAACTGTCAGTGGCAGCTTGCACCTGCAAGTTTCACTTCCTATACGACCGCCGATGCAGATTGCGCAGCAGCGACTGTGACTGGTTTAGCGTCAGCACCTACAGAGGGAAAAATTCCCGCCATTCGCTTTGCAAGCTTGCCTGCTGGCGATTACGAAGTATCAGTCTTTATGTACTCAATGTATCCCGTCGATGGCGGCGTTTATTGCAGATGGCGCCTTTGGGATGGTACAAATCATTCCGGTACTCACGGAGCTTATGAAGATGAAGTGGTTCACTTAAGAGGCTTTTTCTCTTACGCTTCTGATCAGACGAATAAAACTTTCTATATTCAAACTATTACGGATACAGCCACTAAGAATTGTAGAGCTGATATCTCAATTCCTAGCGACGACAAATTGCAGATCTGGGTCAAACGCCTTTAGACTCGGGGTTGGAAAGCTGCTCTTCCGTATCACTAATATCTAATATTCAAAATCTATCAAGCTTCGGAAGTACGCTGGCACCGGGGCTTTGATGTTCATGCGCTTTTTCGAATGCGGGTGAGTGAATTCGAGTTCTGCAGAATGCAGCCTTAAATCTTTAAAGCTCGCATTTGGTTTTCCATATTTGCTGTCACCAACAAGCGGATGGCCTTCGCCTGCAAAATGCACACGGATTTGGTTTTTCTTGCCAGTCACCAAATTGACTTTAACTAAGCTAAATTTGTCAGTCTCTTTTAAAACTTCATACTCAGTGATCGCAAGTTTACCTTCTTCCGAAGTTTTGCTTGAATGAACGACGTAATCTTCGTCTTCAGTCAGATAACTTTGAATTCTGCCGGATTTCTTTTCCATCTTTCCGTGCACGATGGCGTAGTAGGTTTTTTTGGTGTCTTTCCAGTTATTTTTCAAAAACTGTTGCACCTCTTCAGTTTTTGCAAAAATCAAAACCCCGGAAGTTGCTTGATCCAGGCGATGAACCACGAATACGGATTTAGTTGAGCGGGGATTTCCCTTACGAATGTATTGATTCAAAACGCCGTGAACAGTGTTTTCACGCTCCCATTTGGCAGCAACAGTAAGAATCCCCGGCGCTTTATTGCCGACAATAACGTCTAAATCCTCATGCAGGATTTCAAAACCTTTGGGCTGATATTTTTTAGGAATCTTCTTCATTCCCGGAAAGTATCTGAATTTAAGGTAATAATGAAGGCTTTAATGCTTCATAGCGATTTTTCACTTTTTCCCAAATGTTACCGTGGGGTCCCGTAATTCCGTCTTCACCAACGACTTCGGAATGCCTTACCCAGTATGAAAACCCCGATGACCGCGAAAAGGGACCTAGCTTTTTTAGTGATGGCGGGGGTCAGGGTGAGGGTTATCGGTGCCTGAAAGAACTTTTTTCACGAAGGAAGACGTCATTAAACACTTGTAAGGTCAATCAAAGCTTACTTTTATCTTTGATAAAAACTCAACAAGAGGCTATTTAGAGGGTCCATTTTTTAGTTCTCCAGTGGAGTATCAAATTGAGATATTTAATAAGTCTGCTTTTAATTTCTTTTCTTCTAACATCGTGTGCGCCGTCGCCAAGGCATTCAGTCTCAGATCAAAATCCGAATGGAATCATAGGTGGATCTATCGTTGCTGAAAACGATGAAATTGCCCTTCATACAGTAAAACTAGGCATAACTATTCTAGCGGATGGAGTAAAATTAAAATCGGGAAGCTGTACAGCAGTTCTTATTGCCCCGAGAGTTTTGCTATCAGCGGCCCATTGTTTTGATAAGGACCGAGCAGATGCGAAAGTAAATATATCCGTCATCTTTAATCGTAATAGTGAAGGCTTAGATAAAGCTATTAGGTATAAAGCGGCTCATCACATTATTCATCCCAAGTACTTTCCAGAAAAAAAGAATAGGCAAAACTATGATATTGCCGTTGTTTTACTTGATGAAGACATTCCGTCTTCATTTAGACCTGTGCCGATCGTTAGCGACTGGTATGGAGTTATAAAATTGGGTGCGCCAGTGACCGCTGCTGGTTATGGTGCGACTTCTAAAACTGGTTCCTCTTCACCAGTTTTAAAAAGACTAGATGTCAAAATAGATCAGGCCAACAAAGAAGCCATTTATACCCTAAGAAGCCCAACTAATAGTTTCTATTTTGGGGATTCAGGGGGACCGTTGTTTATTAAGCAGGGCGGCCGTTTGCATTTGTGTGGAATTGCCATTTCAAATTTAGCGGTAACTAAGGATGATTTTCACGGTTGGGATAAATCGTTAAACCTGTTTTCAGTTCAAGATTTTTATAAACCCTATTTGGTTAATGGAGCCAACCTATGAAAAAACTCTTCCTGTTTGTTTTGTTTTTTAATTTTTCCCAAATAGGATTTGCCGGCAGTCCACCGCTACCACCAAAACCACCAACAAGTTGCACGGTCCTTCATCCTTCCGAATTAGTTTGGCAACGTCCGGATAAATCAGTTTGGACCGGGGACTGTGCCAATAAAACAGCGCAAGGGTATGGCTGGTATAAATTTGATCTTGCTAAAGAAGGATTTGCGGATTCACGCGTAGAAATTCTTATCGAATTTGATCAAGGCCGAGTGGCTAATAAATATTATTACGTTATTATGTACACGGACAACGAGGCTAGCTTTGAAGGCTTTGCAGAACTTGGTGGCTATCAGGTGGACTTGGATTCTTGTTTAAAGATTTCAGAATGCACTCGTACTTTAGAGTTTCTGAAAAGTGAAGTTACAGAACCAATACAGCCCACAAATTGTCTTGGTCAGGAAGTTGAGGAAGAACACGAAGACCGAGAAGGATTGATTGAAAATCAGGAACTTCTAAAAACCTGGGCGGCGGAAGCGGCAGAATGTGCGATTGCGGCTGTGGACCGTGATGCTGATCTAAGCCCTACCATCAAAGAAGAAATGGATAAATTCATTCAAAACTTCTTTCCCTTCACGCGCGCCATTTGCCAGCAAAATGGACGAGCGAACGAACAGTGTGAAATTCAGCAATTAAGAAAGCTAGCGAATTTATTCAGAACCATTCACTATAAACATGACCTCGATAAAGAGCTGGCAAGCTTGCATTCATCATCTGACTCACTATCGGAAAAATGCAATGACCAGAGCGCAAACAATTTTAATACTTGTTGGACCGAGGAAATTGAAGCACTGGAAGAAAGAATCAAACTTAAAAATCCAACTGCCGGCAAATATGCATCACAGGCTTTTGAAGCCTTGGCTTATGCACTTGCTTACTTAGAAGCAAATTCTGGCTCTAGGTATATGCAGCAAGTAAGTCATTTGCGTGAAGAACTGGCCTGGTATGTGTGGGATTTGGTCAAGTCGTCTCGCGTTCCAGAGCCGCCTGCGCCGCAGCCTCAACCCAAGCCCCAAGAAGAATTTCCCACCAAGTTTACTGACATGGGACAAGCTAAACAAATTTTCCACTTGGCTGTGCAAAGAACAACCGATCACATGTTGCAACGGGTGGACCGAGAAAAAAATGGTGCTCAGAACATTAAAGATGGCATCGCTTTAAGTATGCAGCAATTTAAAGACAATTATGATTCGTACACGACGTGGATGTGCATTCGTAAAAAAGCTTTGGTTATTGCTTGCGTGATTTACCAATATGAAAAAGCGGTTTTATCGATGTCCAATTTCTTAAAAGGCACTTCGATTTACAAAGCGGCTTTTCCGACAAGCTACACTTCATTTCTATATGAATGCGGGGGCAATCCAAACAATCGCGACCATAATCGCTGTTGGAAAAGAAAGATCGATGAACTAGAACAATCCGTTCTGCGCAGACATCCTAATGGTGGCAAGGCTGGCGCCGAAGCACTGGCTGGATATGCCTGGGCGATCTCCTATTTTGATAATTGGGAAGGCTATTCTGCCGCCGTTACAAAAAATTACGAAGCGATGATTTTCTATCTGAATGAACAAGCGTCAGTAGCTTGGTAAAATGAAAAAAGCCCTTCTCAGGGCTTTTTATTCTTTATTCAAGACAGTGGCTCTTTCAAGAACCACCAATCCTTCAACCCGTTTGTTTTTATAGACGGGTGCCATACGACGAATTCCCATATGCATTGTTAACTTTTCAGCAGAGCGGGCCTCGCGCAATGGGTGCCAAGGAACGTTTGGCTCAAAAGTTTCGTGAACATCACCAGAAATAGCCTTTAAAGCTTCATCTAAGATCATCTGGTTGTATTGAGCATCGCGCTCAAACAAAGTCCACCATTCCAACGTGTGCAGCTCTTCTAAAGTGTACGAACAGCAGTCAAAGAAATTAAAGTTTCTGAAAAGTTGAATTTGGTCTTTAGAATAAATCTCAACGATATCTTCTTTTTCAACGTAATTGAAAAGATCTGAACTTGGGGTCAAACCTAATTTGCGGAACGCGCGCCAAGTAAATGAAAGGTTGTCGTTGATTTTATATCCTTCACTGATGTGGCTTTGGCAAAGTTCTTGATAAAAGCGCACTTGTTGAAGAACGTTCAATTTTTTTTCTGCAGGTAGCTGAGAGAAATACGGAATGCCTGAAAGAAAGGGACGAACAGTTTTGCCTTCAGCTTTAAGCATTTCTGAAATACTTAAAGTTACAGTCATGAATTCTTCTTTAATGTTCTCATCAACATTGTCACGGAATGACGGTTTTGCTGACATTTGGGCCTCTCTCTAGCGGACGTTTACAACGAATGTATACATTCTAAGCCTTTAAAAGGGCAAAGATAGAGTCAGAAGTGAAAGAATTTTAGATATCTTTTCAAACTTGAAATGGAGCGCGTCAAATGGATATCACCCTAAGGCTCCGCTCTTTCTTTCTCAATGCATTTTCGATTTGTGGGTTCCAGGGGATAGTCATTGAGAACTTAGGCTGCGTCCATTACCTTCCCCAGGCTTTTAAACCCGAATGGAGGATAAAAAATGCGTCTTTTACTAGCGACAATGATTTTCTTGGTGTCTTCTGCAGCCCTAGCTGGCGACCTTTGCAGCAAATATGAACACAAAGAAAGATTTATGAAAGCCCTAAACACAGTGGCGACTCACCAAAAATATGCTTTAAGCGAAATGTGCAGCCTGGCTCACGTTCAAGACGTGGAAGTTCAACCTTCCCAAGTGATCACTCCTAAAGGGGATGTGATCCCTCATGTTCGTGTTCATTTGCACTCTTCAGAGTATAGCTGCCTTTACATGGTCCGCGACGCTGACCAAGTCATTACTTCTAGCCGTTGCTATTCAACGTTCTAGTCAAAAAAAAAGCCCCTTCTCGGGGCTTTTTTTATTCGATATCATCACCTGATCCCACACATTTTAGTTCGGTGTGGACCTTGCTTGCGCCTGTGGCCCTTTGAATCACGGTCACAGTATGATCGTTATTATTCATGATCACCTGAACTTTGGAATTCGAAAAATTGCGAACTCCGTTTTTTTCACCGATATAGGAAAGGACTCCGTCGTCACCTTTTTCAGTTAAGATAAAGGCGATGTCAGCCTCTAGGGCCATGATGTCGTCTCTTTGACCGTTATCTGGGTCAATAGCCGTGCACGTGATATATCCATCCGCAAATGCTTGGGAAAAGGACAGGGTCATAACCAATGCTGCAAATAGGGCTTTCATTTTAGAACCTCCGACTTAAAATTCGCTGGGTTACAATGCAAAGGCCTTACCCAGCGAATATGGGTTAAAATCGCTAATAGACCTGATCGCTGTTTATATCCCCAAAAAAGTGACGTTTCTAGTTACCTTACCCGGGCTTGCATTACAGCAGTTCCCAGTCTGTAATACCCCTTAAGCAGCAACGGAGATGACAGTGGCCAATAGACTGAACCTAGGATGTGGCAGATTCCCTTTAGAAGGTTGGATCAATTTAGATCTAAAAAAGGGGAGGGGAATTGATCTTGAGTTTGATTTAGACCGTTGTGTGGAAATGCCTTTACCGTTTGAAAATTCCTCGATCAGCGAATTTAAAATGGAACACGTGCTTGAGCATATCAAAGACACTTTGCCGCTGATGCAAGAGCTTCACCGCGTGGCGACCCCAGAGGCATCACTCACAATTCGCCTTCCTTATGGAACAAGTGATGACGCGTGGGAGGATCCAACCCACGTGCGCCCTTATTATCTTGGCAGCTTCGGTTATTTTTCTCAGCCCTATTATTGGCGCGCTGATTATGGTTACCTTGGTGATTGGCGCACAGAAAAAATCACGCTTTTTATTTCTCAGGCAGAGCATGGGCAATTGACTCAAGCCGAACTTTTTCATCGCATCAGACACTACAGAAATGTTGTCAGAGAAATGCATGTTGAGCTTCGCGCCGTAAAACCGATTCGTCCCCCTGAAAAGGAATTGCAGACTCAAGCAACAGTTGAAGTCCACTGGATATAACCAAGACTTCATGGGAATTTTCGCAATAATTAAATGCAGCACAACATGATGATGTTGTTCTAATCAGTTTTCTTTGAATCAGTCCCGAAACCAAGTCTATCTTGAATCCCATGACGGGGGCAGTTATGCGACTTACTTCATTAATGGTTTCAGTAATTCTAAGTCTTGTCTTTCTTACAGCCCACGGATTAGAAAATCCACAAGTCAAAGTTCAAGACGGATGGGTTGAAGGACTTCAACTAAAAAACACCGAAGCTTTTTTAGGCATTCCCTATGCGGCGCCGCCAGTAGGGAATTTACGTTGGAAAGCTCCGCGCGCGGTAAAGTCTTGGTCAGGAGTTTTGAAAGCCCAAGAACTTGCCATCGCGTGCCCGCAAAAAGGAAATTTCTTTTCCCGTGTTCCGGCTTCGGAATTTGATAAGCCGGTTGGGAAGGAAGACTGTCTTTACCTTAATGTCTGGAAGCCTCGCAAAGTTCAAGAAAAACTTCCTGTTGTGGTGTGGATTCATGGTGGCTCAAACCTTAAGGGAACGGCTTCAGACCCTATCTATGATGGTGCTTATTTATCTGAAAAAAGCAAAATCGTATTTGTGAGCATGAACTATCGCTTAGGCATGCTTGGCGCTATGGCTTCGCCGTTAATCAATAGCGGCGATAAACTGGATCAATCCGGAAATTACGTCACCTTGGATTTAATCCAAGTGTTGAGCTGGGTGAAAGATAATATTCAGGCCTTTGGTGGCGATTCTAACAATGTCACGATCATGGGACAATCTGCGGGTTGTATGAATGTATGGGGTTTACTGCAAACGCCATTATCGAAAAATTTATTTCATAAAGCTATATGTTCTTCTGGGCTTCCAAATTCTTACCCGCGAAAAATTGCTGAATGCCGCGCCGATGATTTTTTGAAAAATCTTATAGTCAACGCAGGTCTTGCTAATAACAATGATGATGCCCAAGATTTTATAAAATCAAAAAGCGAAAAATATCTGCGAGAGTTTTTATATTCCCGTAGCACCGAAGAAATCATCAAAGCCCAAGACTTTACCATTCCAATTCAACATATTCATGATGGAACTGTCTTTCCCCACGGCCTTGAGGGCGCCGCTTTAGGGGACTTTCAGCAAGTTCCTTTGATCATGGGGTTAACTAGGGATGAAGGCACTTACATGGTGGGAAGTTCTTTCTTAAAACCCACGCAGCAAGAATTGTGGCAATGGATTCAAAAGACACCAAAGGGTCTTGAGATCGATGACCTATTGTCGGTGCATCCGTTGAAATTTAAGGCAATGACTAAGTCAAGCTCCCTAGCTCTAGAAAACACTTTGTTTAAACTTTACCTGGGTGCCAAAGTTTATACTCCTACGTATCGATATACATTTGCTTGGGATGAAACACCTTATCCATGGAATGAAGTCTTCGGAGCAGTCCATGGATTGGATGTTGCATTTTTCTTAGGAAATTTTGACACCCACAACGAAAACTTTCTGCGTTTCGCATGGAGTGATGAAAATAAAAAATCCCGCGAAGAGCTGCGCGATAAAATGATTTCCCATTTCACTAGCTTCTTTTGGACTGATGATCCGCAATGGAAGGGATCCATTAAGTTTGAATAAAACTTTTTGTAGAGCTGCATAAAAGTCATTCTGCTTTTTTCCAAGGTCAATTGATCACCTTTATTTTCCTGCCATTATAGGCGGAAAACCCACGGAGGTCCTTTGGAACCACAAACCAATGCCCAAGTAAATAAAAATAGATCAAGTGCTTCTGCGGAAGCTGAAGTGCGTGCCCTGATGGATCAATGGGCCGACGGCATTCGTTCACGAGATATCGAGAAAATTCTATCCTGTTACGCTCCCGATGTGGTTGCATTTGATCTTATGCCACCAATGAAAATCGAAGGGGCCCAAGAGTATCGCAAGAACTGGGAAATGTTTGAACAATACACCCAAGGCGCGGTTCAGTATGAATTTGTCTACCAAAAAACTTTTGTCAGCGAGGACTTGGCGATATTTTTTGCTGTCACGCACATGAATTTTGCAGATGACAAAGGACAGACCATGAATGTCTTTGCTCGCTATACAGCAGGCTTAAAAAAACAAAACGGGAAGTGGATGATCATCCACGAAAACAACTCTGTCCCTGTGGATATGGAAACCGACAAAGCGATGTTTGATCTTAATCCCGAAAAGAATCCAAGACATTGAAGGTCTATAAAGGTTTTAGAGGTGTCGTTAAGATACGTTTCTTCGGTGTATCTAAAAGAAGTAAACCAAGTGGCGTCACTTCTAAGCCCAGGCCTTTGCCGCGAGTGGCATTTTGAATTCCGGTAAGTTTTAAACCCGTGATCGGAATTTGAACAAATCCTTCAGCAGCACGGGCGGCCCATACTTGGGTGGCCCTGCCTGTAGCCGTGTCTTCATTCACGACAAAGTAATTCCAGCCAGTCGCAGTGTCCTGCACGGCATGGACCCAGGGTAAATTCCCTGGGTAATTCGTGAAAGTTGAAAAATCGATTTCATCGTAAACTTTCGGTGCACCGCTTTCGGTGACTACTGAAACTCTTCTTAAACGATGAGCATCAAATACTAACAAATCATTATTAGTTGCTGACTGCATGCCATAGATGCGAGTCAGAGGGGTGCCCAGCGCCGTAGCGCCGCCGCCGCCGATAGAGGAATATCCTGCAGCGCCGGTAGCTCCGGCCACAGAAGTGATAGTGGTTGGCCCCGAACTTTGGAAAATCCAAAGATTCTGATCCCAGCTATCATTGCTTGAGCCGACGAAATAGAGTTTACCATCACTTAAGAACGTCGCTGTAGAACCCCAATCCTGCAGGTTCACGCCAGCGTTATAAGCAAAAGAAGTACCTAAGGTAGGGTAGGCAGCCGTGGTGCCACCGTTAAGGTAAATTTGACCTCCACCCACGGTGCTGGCACCAGAATTCCAAGTGGTTAAATCAAGTGCCTTCCAATAATAAACCGGACTGACTGATTGATTTACGACGATTGCAGTGCCGGTTTTGTTAACAGCAATTCCACCAAAAGATCCGCTATTAGATAACGCCGCGTTCGTGCTCATCCCAGTTTCGATCAGGGAAATAAATGGAGTCGCTGGTGTTGTTGTTGTATCCACTTTCATCCGGCGAATGTGATTGATTCCACGAGTGTATAAAAACTTATTCACAGGGTCATACGCTAAGCCCGCTAGTGAGGTGAAAGCCACCTTCGTTGGGTCAGTACCATTCCCATAGGTAAATAGCGGAGTCCCACCGATATTAGATTGTTCCCAAGCGGTTCCTGTATGTTTCACTTCGAAAATTTCATTGGTCACGCCTGAAATAACGTAGGCCGCTGAATCGGAAGATCCCAACCGCATCTGCATATTACCAAGATTGTTAAATGTACTTAAAGTTACGTGCGTCGTATGAAGCTGATTGGTCGCAGTATCAAAATAGGTGACATTGCGCCCTTGTCCCGCATGACGGATGCAATAGTATTTTGAAGCATCATTTCCAATCATCACCGTGCGGGTGCAAGGAGCTGTCGCCGTACCTACAGCCGTTACTTCATAATTTGCAGTAGTGCTATTGAAAGTCAGCGTTACTTGATTGGTTGTCGAGCCTGTCACGCTATAAATAAAAATTTTCTGACGATCATAAGAAACATTCCACCAATTTGAATCTAGCGTACAATGAATCTGCAGAGTCGAAGAAACACTGCCCACCACAGGCAAGGTGTTAGAACAGCTAGAGCCATTACCCATCACAAGTTTTGGGGTGCTACTAATAGAGTTTAGATTAAGTTCATACAGCGCCAGAACTGTGCCGATCGTGTTAATTACGGCAAAATAGTAATAACCTGCTTTATGATAAAAACCCTCAGTGGAAGTTTGATTAGAACTCCATGAAAGATGGGGAACACTACGGTTCCATATGATACTTTTATCCGAAATTTTTACGCGAGTGATAGTTCCACACATTCCGGAAACAATGGTCATTTCACCATTTGAAATATCCAAAATGCGCGGGCGGGTGAAGCTTGCCACTGAATGAGTCGGGCAGCCTGCAGATTCAAGATTTCCCAACCACTGTTCGACGATACCCGTCTGACGATTGACTTTTAGAATACCGTTTTTAGATCCAGAATATAGATTATTGGCAGAATCCCCGTGAACCGCAGTCCACGTCGTCATATCAGCAGCGCTTAAGTGGATTCCATAATCCATGTTTCCAGGACTACCAATAAGAACTTTCCAAATCGAATTTTGGAAACCAGATAAACCCGTGGCAATAATTCCAGCGGCCGTTTTACAACCTACTAACACGCGAATAGGTGTTGTACCCGTGATCGTTTGGCCTGATGGCGTCGCTGCTGGCACCGTCCAATTATAATGGCCTGTGGTCGCAGTATCATTGTTCGTTTGGTTTGTCGCAATCACGTGATACGTCACACCATCATCGACCGTATACTCAATGCTTGAAATTGGATTTGTGGCTAAAGCCACCGAGCCTGAACTAGAGGAACATTGCCAAGCAATATTCATCACCGCACCCGGAGAATACGACCCACCCTCTGTAGGTGAGGTGATTAAAGCTACCGGAGGAGTTCCGTATTCTAGGGTCACGGTGTCTGAGACAACGTTACTAACAATGCCGGCGCTACTTTTCACCTGGGCGTACACTGTTTTTAAGGCGCCAATTTTGCTTAATGAGAAAGTAAGGTTCGGAGAGGTATAGGCCACCCATGTGGTATCTGCGAAGGTATTATTTTCTGAAATACGATAGTGAGAAATCGCAGAAATTGAAGGCGTCACTGACAATAAAGCATTCAGGGAAGGAAGCCCTACGTTTTCATTACCATCGGCCAAGACCAAAGAATTTAAAACCGGTGCTGCTGTATCAATCGCAAAAGTTTTAGTGGATGTGACTAAGTTACCTAAGGCATCGGCTAAGCGTAAACGCAAAATGGCCCCGGCAACGCTTGCACTCGGTGCGGTCCAGGCCTGATTATAAGTTTGCGCCGAGATGGTCCCATTTAAAGATCCTTGAGTTGAAAGAACAGTCCATGTGCTTCCATTATCACCACTATAATCTAAAATCACATTTTCGGAGGCGCTTCCATGAGGCTCGGTGACTTTCCAAGTGACGGTGATCGCGGCTCCGCCTTCTAAATCTGTTGCGGGACTGACCCAGGCTATAACCGGAGCCGTTGTGTCTTTGGTGGCAACGCGGCTTACGGTCGTATAGTTTTCAGCAATATCGCCTTGGCTGACCATAAAGGTTAAATCGCCATCGACCGCTGCACTTACATCTGCCTGAATGTTCCAGGCGTTGGCAGTACATGTCGTCACACCAACAGCTGCGCCGGTTAAAGTGACTAATTGGCCGTCTTCTGAACACGTTCCGCTTAAGGTTGCCTGCAAAGAGTTTAAAATGAGCAGATCATTGTCATTCAGTGGAGAATCAACACTAAGAACTGGCGGCACAGTATCCACCGTCCATTCGTGTTGACCGCCAATATTTTCTTCGCCGGAAGCATCTATAGCCTTCACGCTGAAAGTGTGGCGGCCTTCTGATAAGCCTGAATAGGTCACGGGGCTTTCACAAGTTTCCCACACCAGATTATCTAAGGAACATTCAAAGCGTACTATGTTCGCGCCGAAATTTTTCTCTGAAAAAGTAAACGTTTGCGTTGAACTTTTAGAAACAGTCGAAGCAAAGGTCGGATAAATTTCTAATTCAAAAGCTTCTTTGGTCGGTGCAAGGGTGGTTTCAAGAGTACAAGCAGAACTTAGCAACGCAACAGCAACGCCGAAGAAAAGTCTCAAACTGAGATTGCGGAATAAGCTCTTAATCACATTAGTTTTATCGGTCTTTCTCCACCCCCTCTAAAGATATTGTTGATTCCTTAATATCGATAAATCACATATCAAAAAAATCGGACTAATATCTGTTCCAGAACAGCGTCCTAGAATGAGAAGGATAAGCCATGTTGATTCGCAAAATAAAAACTTGCAAAGATTCATCTGCAATTACATTTCCATAATTAGCTCGAATGATTCTGCATTCTTCAAAAGTGATTTGGTATAAAAACCCAGACCATTAAACCAGGAGGAAATTCACCATGAAAATGATGCTACTTTGTTTTCTGTTTGCGACCCCCGTCTTTGCCATGCAAGAAGCACCTGAAATTTTTAATTCGTCCGATCAAGTAAAAACCGATGAAGGTTGTACGTTGTCACATCCCTCGACATTGACGTGGCGAAAACCTGCAAAGGCTTCATTTAGCGGGACATGTGCAAACGGATTGGCCCAAGGCTATGGCTGGTACAAATTCAACTTGGCTAGTGACGGGGCGCCAACTTGGGCCGTAGAGCTTTTTATTGAGTTCAATGCGGGTGTTACTAGCAATAACTATCTTTACGTGAAGATGTTCACTAACGGAAATCTGCTTTTAGAAAACTTCATGGATTTAAATAATCACAGTCTTGATTTTGCAGATTGTTTGCAAATTCCAGAATGTGCGCGCACTGCGGATGTATTGAAAAATGGCACGAAGCCGACACCACCACAGCCAGCGCCGCCCCAACCAGCACCTCCTGAAAGACCAGCGCCTCCAGCTCCGCCTGAACAACCAGCGCCTCCCGTAGATCCTTTAAAGCGCGCGCAGGTAAGATTTGTTTCATCATGGCAAGCAGGGTTGCAGGTTCTATTAGAGCGCAGCAAAGGCGATGCAACAGTTCGCCAGGCGATCACAACGGCGATGAATGAATTCTATAAAAACTATCCTAGTTATGCTGCGAATATTTGTCAGCGTAACAAGCGCAATCTTTTAAACTGCGCGATTTTTCAGTATGACAATGCCAGCGTTTCACTTGAAAGATTGGTCAATGGTGATTCCATTACTGCGATCTATTTCCCTGTGGCTGGGTTTGTATCAAGGGCAAAAGAATGCCAAAGAACTAGAACGAACACAGAGTTTTTGACTTGTTATGCAAATCGTTTAGATAAAGATCTTGATGTTATTTCAAAAAATCATCCAAATGGGGCGGCTTTTGGCTCTAAGGCTTTAAAAAACTATGCTAAAGCCCTTGCGATGATGGATCAAAATGCAGGACCCGCTTTGACAGCGGCAACTTTAGAAAATTATGAACACTTCTTGCGCTACTTGATGGAGCAAGCAGAACGCCCTTGGGATAACTAAAATAAAAAAAGCCCCAGGTATTTTAACTGGGGCTTTTTCATTTAACTTTAAAATTTAATTCTTAGTATTCTTTGTTCCAATTTAAACTGTCGCTCTTTCCTTTTTCATCAACGGTAATCGTTGTAAGAACATTTCCTTTTACGGATATTCTATAAGTCGCGATCACTTTCTTGTTTTGATAAAAAGCGATGCCAATCTGTCCTTTAGAACAAACACCGATATAAGTTAGACCTTGGTTTTCATAGGCTTTGCCATCGATCGTATAGCGCAATGAAGTTTTATTGTCTGAACCCTGGGCTAAATCAATATCCGCTGCAAATTCCATGGTGTTATCAAATTTTGCAGTTGTAATCAAAATGCGGAATGTTCTGCCGTCTTGAGTTGTTAGATAGGAACCATCAACAGCCGGGCACTGAGTTCTGTTATGGGCTGATACATTTTTGTTATTCAGAGTCCCTTTTTTACCATCACCACTACCGTTTTGAGCGCAGGCAGAAAGAATTAAGGATACTAATGCCATCGCGAAGATTGAAGCCGGCTTCATTTACATCCCCCAAGTAATGTCAATTTTTTGAAGGATTCATTCTTACTAAAATGCTTTATTCAGTGCCAGCTGAAAAATTATCCATGAAAAAAAAGCCCTTTAGCTTTTACACTAAGGGCCTTTAAAAGCGATGGGTTTGTTTTCAGGCTAGCTGCCATGGCCGCCACATCGTTCGCTGTGGTCACCCCATTTGCAAGGGCGTTTATCTCGGCAAGCGATGCCACATTTGTAAAAGCCGCGCTTCCAACCACCCCAGCAATATTTTTTAGCATCACTCCAGCCATCGGGGCATTGTCCCGAACGTGGATAACAGTATTCATCCGTCGGGGAATCTTCACAGTATTGTTTCAATGGCTGTATCACTGAACTGCCGTTGTCGTCATACGTTAAAACTCCTTGATACGCCGAAGCCGTCAAAGATCCTAAAAGAATAAATGTCAAAAGCACTGCTGAAATAATCTTCTTCATTGGTAATCTCCATTTGTAGATTTTTGATTTCCAAATTAAAGAAGCTTGGCTTGGTAAAAGCCAGGAGCTTTGTTGCAAAACAGAGCTTGGTTGTTCCAGGCAAATTCGTGGGTGCTTAATTACATCTGCCTTAGATTCCAAAACTCTTTGAAAATAAGTTTCACGGAGGATGGATTATGGAAAAAGAAACCATGGAGGTTGGTAAGAAGCTTGTCGACTTCTGTAAGCGTGGCGAAAACATGAAGGCCGTAGAAAGTCTTTATGATTCAAACATTGAAAGTATTGAAGCCGAAGAAATGCCAAATTATCCAGCGCAGATGAGAGGCATTGAGAACATCAAAAGAAAAAATAAAGACTGGGCTGAAAACAATGTCGTGCACGCGGTTGAAGTAGAAGGACCATTCCCAGCAGGGGACCGCTTTGCTGTTTTGTATAAATTTGATGCCACTAACAAAAAATCCAATCAAAAGATGCACTTTGAGGAAGTGGCTTTATACTCTGTTAAAGACGGCAAAATTGTGAAAGAGGAATTTTTCTATTCGATGTAAAAGTCAAAGCGGGACTTTAAGGAATTTGAAAGATAGGTTGCAAGGCCTTTCACATGGTAATTCATACGAAAGGCATTCATTATATTTGCGTGATTCAGCTCGGGATTACGACGTAAAAGCGGTTGGTATTCTGTCCAATAACTTAAATAAAAGAATCGATCAAAGCTATCAGCAACTAAAGAATTTAAAGCAAAAGATTTTAAAACCTCTTCATTGGCATCACGCAATTCTTGATTCTGTAAGGCTTTAGCACCATCGATGATCTTTTCGACGTAAAGTTCCACCGTAGAGTTATCAAGGTTTAAATGTTCAAGATCTTCTAACAAGGATTTCAAAAATTTTGGCAGGTTTGATTTTTCCTCAGCTGAGGCAGTGCCATTTCCAAGGGCAAACAGTGTTTCAAGCTTGGGCTGAATCACTTCTTTTAGCCATAGTTGTTGGGAATCCCTTTGCGCGCTCATGTTTTAATTTTAGGGCACCCAGCACTGCTAAGTAAAACTTGTAAATTAAAACTGGATGAAGCAGATTTTATTTACGAACTTCTGTGAGATGCGTTCTGATTTGCACCTGTTCGGGATTGATCTCAATAAAGTGGGGTTCAATCAGCCAAGACCCGCTATTTAAATACTCGCCACTTGGTAGGGTCAAACGACCAGCATGATGGGTATGCCCAAAGATGACTGAATCAAAACCGCGGGCACAAATTTCTTCAGCGGCTACCACAAAATCCGGCGGTTCCCCTGGTAAAGTCGGTACTTCGCCCGAGGTTCGCAATGAATTGCGGAACTTTGATTTTAGCTCTTCAAATTTAATCCAAATTCGATAAACCCTGGGGCTGACCATCAATGGAAACCCGCCTAGCCAAGTTAGAAATTCATAAAGTCGGGGATACTTAACAAAGAAGGGGTCATAAAGATGCCCATGTTCGATACGAATTCTTTTGTCGCCACATTTTACATTTAAAAATGGAGCAAGAATGATCGAGCCCCAGTCTTCTAAGAAATTTTCTAAAACAATGTCATGGTTTCCGACGACATAATAAACGCGGTTTCCTGCTTTGGAAACAGCTTTCACGGCGCGAAACACTTCAGGGACATCTTCTGCAAGTCGGGTAAAAGAAACTTGGGCGATTTCAAGGCCGTCCCCATTCACGCAGACGTCATAGTTATTATCAGCGGCCCAATATAAAAAATCGATAACGCTTTTTTTGGCGCTAGAAAAGGGATTGCCGAGGTGAAGATCTGAAATCACCACCATTTTGCGAGTTGAAATATCAATCATCATAGATTGTTTTCTACCACTTCCTTAAGCTTAGCCTTCGTCACTTGTTCATTGTTCACCAGGATAATTAATTTTTCATTCGTCATACGAATACGACCGCTTAATTGCTTCATCAATTCAAAAGCAAAAGTGGGATCTCTACGAATTTTTAATAGAAAGCTTCCCGTGTCTAAGGCGACCAGTGTGGTTTTGCCAATAGCTCTAGCTGAAGCCGAGCGGGGCAGGGATTCAAGCATCGACATCTCACCAACGATGCCACCGCGTTCAATACAATCAAGCACGATGGTACTGCCTTCAACTTTCTTGAAAACCTCAATGCGTCCGGATTGAATGACATACATTTCACGACTGGTGTCACCTTCGCGAAACAGAATTTCGCCATCATCGAGTTTTCGTAATTGGTGATCCGCAAATTTTTTACCGAGCAATTTTGTATTCAGCATAGAAGCTTAAGAGTACCAAAGACTTTGTGTCATTCCACTCTACAACTGGAAGGCTGGGCTATTATCGAGTCTTGCCATCTGGCCTTTTCGTCATTGTAAGTAAGGAACCGACAGAACCTATGTTAGACCTATTTCCTCTTAACCAAGGATCACTTCATGAAAACCCTATCAATGACTCTAGTTATGTTGCTCCTTTCTGTAAATGTCCTAGCCCGGACTGCGGCCGAAGAAGCACAGTATCAGTTTCAAGAATTAATTCATGGTCCAGTGATGGAAAAAGCGGGGCAGGTCACTACATCCTACGATGAAGAAGTGAGATCGGCGATCATGGATAGTCTTTTTAGCTTTAGTGGCAGCTATCTTCAGTTTGTAGATAGTTTTTGTCATAAAGCCGAGGGTTGCCGCCTTCGTCAGTTCGCGAACGTCACAAAATCATTAAATGCCTTTTTGGCGGACCCTAAAAGTGGCCGCAAGGATTTGATATTAGCTTTGCGTGAGCCAGTATCTTTAGAAGAAATTTGCGGCAACCTTTCTAGTCGTTCCCAAACATTGGCGTGTGAGGATGCAGCCATCACGAAAAAGGAAAAAGAATTAGAGACACTGGTATCCCGAGAAAAGTATGAAGCGGGTATCAATATGGCGACAGACTATTCAGCAGCTTTAGGATTTATTGAAAGTCGTGGCTCGTTTAAAAGCAAAGAAGTGATTGATTCTTATTACTTTCAACTTCTTCATTATGCGATAGAGCAAAGTTTGATGGTTCAACAGTAATCTGCAACGGCGAAGGTCTGATTAATTGCATAGACAAAACCCAGAAAAGTGCGTTCACTTGCTAAACTAAGAAGGTCGCGAAGCAAGGAGGCAAGTCATGTCTGGAAATAAAAATAAGGGATTCAGTCAGACAAGCAAAAAATATGATGGTGATTTAAAGTTGCAGCATCAGCGGTCACGCAACAAGCAAATGGACCATTCTGCAGATCATCGCAATGAGGAAAGTGAAAATGTCGATGAAAAGCGACCGGGTCAACCGCGCAAATAATCTGCTAATCCCCAAAGTGTGCGCACCTGCAGCTTTGGGGATATTTCAACTTACCTAAAAATTGAAAATATAATTTCTTTCAAACCCGTGGGTATCCCACTTACCGTTCAGCCGCGGAGCAATCTCTAAAATAAAAGAACCAAAATGCTCAAGCTTTAACTGAGCGCTGGCTTTGCATTGATAGACATCTTCGTAAGAAGTGTTTTTATCAAAAAGACTTTTAGCTTCAAAACAAAGTACGTCGCCGGGCACGAACTGTTGTTGGCCTTGCACGTTCACCCAAAAAAGCACTTCGTTTTTTGGTAGCTCTTTACTGACCTGCTGCCATTCATAACTTACTAAAATAGCGGAGCTGTCTTTGTTCCAGCAATCCTGACGGGGAGGCCGCAAGATCGAAGCAATAAGCTGAAGCCCCTGCTGAGTTGTCAGGGATTTTGATTGGCGAAATAGCGGTGAGCAACCCGTAGTATCAGCAAAGCTGGGTTGTACCCAAAATAGAACCACAGAAGTTAAGACAATCCATATCTTTCCCATACCAGCACCTCGATATTTCTATATAGTTGAAATTTAAGGGAAAGGCTTACAGAAAATCACTACTTTCAAAAAGGTAAGACATGGCATTTTTGAAAGCCATTCTGTAGGTTATTTTGACAGTCAGATAAGAACTTCACTTTATGAATTGTCACTGGAAAATTCGGGGTCCCATCGTTTAAATAGTCCCATATTTAACAGAAAATTTTTAAGGAGATTTTATGAAAACAATCATCGTTTCTGTAATGTCGTTGTTGGTTACTGTGGCTGCGAATGCAAGACCGGCTCCTGCTGTTTACGCAACTTGTGAAGGTACTTTAAACGACGGAACGCCAGTGGCATTAGTGGTTCGAGAAATGGCTATCAAAACTGTTCAGCAAGGTCTTTATACGGTAGGCGAAGGTGCTGAGGCTTCTACTTTAAGCCTCATTTGCGAAACTGTTACAGGAGAAAGAACCCCTGATAAGTCTCCTGTTTATCAATGTACCGAAAATCGCAATGGAGAAGGAAAAGTTTTGGTAACGCTTGAGCGCGGAGTTACGGGTTTGGTTATTGGGCAAATTCAACGCGAACAAATGTTTCCTTTAAAGCCTGTATCTATCGGCAGCCTTCTTTGTAAGTAATTTCTTTGGAGTTTTGAGATGTTCAAAGCAGCTATTGTTTCTTCGTTATTGGTTCTAACTTCAGTGACGGCGCTAGCAGATTGCGGTCTTTTGGTAAGCTCTAAATTTAAAGGTGAGCTTAGAGAAGTCATTCGCTCTGAACTTGCTAGCAACGGTGTAACTGCCCAGTTTACTGATGAAGTTAATGGGGAAGAAGCCAGCGCTTTCCTTGAGGACACTCCAGAATTTATCAACGAAGGCGACTTTGTTAATTATTTTGGAGTTCGTCAGGGAGTTGAAACATCTCCGTACTTTTTGTCTCAGCTTTACTCAAGTTTTGAAGAAGGTGCTTACAACATCACGACAACAACTGATTTCACCTTCGGTTTGGCACGTCTTCAATACTGCAAACAAAGACCAGAAGGTTACGCTTGTAAGGCTCGCCTTAAAGAAAAAGGCTTAGTTTACGAACGAGTGATCGCGCACTCAACCCGTGATCTTATCATTGCAGGTGGGGAGCTTTTAGACCTAAACCGTCTAAAAGCCGACGAGACGCAAATCAGAAGCTACATCAAAGCAGTTTCAGCGAAAGTGTGTGAGTAATTATTTTGTCGGGTCAAACCACAGTTTCTTGTTATCAACAGGAACTGTGGTCGGCAAAAAAGGATTGTTAACTTTAAAAAGTTTTCTTTTCTTTAGGTTTAACTGATCAATGACTTTTCCATAATATTGATTAAACTTTTTATCAAATTCGCCACTATCAATCAGTTTTTCTAAACCTTCTTTAGTTCTTTGCGCCAGTTTCTTGCCGTCTTCAGTTTTCGGAAACCAAAAGTAAGTCGGCAAAGAATAAAACATCATTATATTATCTTCGATAGCTAGGTTTGGCAGACGATTTTTGCGAGCCGCGAATTCATCTTGGACTTCGGTGACGCCGCGAGGGAAGGCTGTCGTATGATCGCTAAAAATCAAGTTTTCAAAAATGCGATCATAATAAACTTCTTTAATCACATTAAAGCCAGCCTGCTCTAGGATCGCAATATCCCCCCAGCCTTCACCCTGGCGCATGGGGATTTTCTTTAACTGATCCAAGGTTTTAATACTATCAAAGGTCTTTTTATCTTTTTTATTGATCAAAAGAACTCGGTAACCAATAAGATTTTTATCGATTGGAATACGAACGGTCTCAAGTTCCTGCTCACGCTCAATGGATGTTTCGCGAATCATCACAGTGAGCTTTTTGCTATTGCTGCGAAGCTCACGCACCTGGCGGTCTTCTGTCATGCGTACTGAGGGCTTAAGGGTGTAGGCTCCGTATTTTTCTTTTGTCGCTTCCAGGGCCGCTTTTAACAAATCCCAGTGATAGGTATAGCGTGTGTCCATGTCGGACTCAGGCGGGTGGTAAATGTAAATCATGTGGCCATGGGCACTGAATAGGGGGGCTTGTATTAAGCAGAATAGCAGAACAATTAAACTATTGCGAAACATCCAAAGGCCTCCGTGTTTAAAGCTAAAATTCTTTAGGGAACGAGTCAAAAGAATTGCCTGATGCGGACGTGCCTTGAGGGTTCTGTAATGGACGCAAATAAAAAAGGCGCCTGTGGGGCGCCCTTTTAAAGGGAAGTTTTAGTAAGCGCCGAAGACTTCTTCTAAGAGCGCTTTGATCTTGTTCCACTCACTAATAACTTCTTGTTTATCGGACTTCTTAAAGCGCTCCACTTGTGGATCCATCGCACCATAGCGCATGGATACTACGTCCACTGCGCTTCCTTCATAAGCCTTTAAAACGCGATCTACGTGCTTTTCATGGTCATCAACAAAGATGATCACAGGATAATCTTGGCGTACTTTGCACAGGATGGCTCTTAACATCGCACCTTTATGTTGGCCGCTTGTATAGAAAACGCCGTCTTCATATACAGAAGGACGTGAATCCTTGACACCCCACAAAGCAAGTTCTTGCGCAGTCAGGCAGTTTTCAGAAGGTTGTTGAACGTTGATCGGAGTAAATCGGCTCGCAAATCCTCCTAAAGGTCCTGGAGAAGTCAAAGTAGGGTTGTAACCGTGACGGGCCAATTCCTTTTGTGTCACGTTTTGGAAGTCAGCGCCGCGGGAAGTAAGAAGGAATAAGGGGAAACCCTGTTGTTGGAAATGATTTAGTAGTGCCGGGGTCATTGTTTCCGGAGTGCGCATTTTGCCTAAAGTGAAAAGATAACCTTGAACGCGAAGTAAGCTATCAAAGTCCGGAGCCGCTAAGTCAGCAGTATCTTTGTTTTTAAGTTTTTCTTCCTGCCAAGAAAACCAAGCATCACCGCCCAGGTCTTTTTCAGTAGTCAGGATTGTATTGTCGATATCAAAAACTAAAAGGATCTGCGATGGAGAATAAATTTTTTGATACTGTTCTACTTTTTGCAGAACTTCTTGCATGCTTTTGATTTGGATTTTTTCAGATGCTTGAGCTTGAAAGAACGAGAAACTGATAAGAAAGGCTATAATGAACTTCATAAAGGGCCCCCGTTAATGAAGATCGGAATTATAGCCTTTGTATTTTAAAGTCAAAGTCTTTGGATTTACGACTAAAACTTATAGGTCAGTGCCAAATAGTGCCCGAAGCCTGAAGTCTCTCCAGCAAAGCCACCGTCTTTGAATAAAGCCATATCTTTATAAAGCTTTAAACCGTATCCCGCGGCATAACGAGGGGAATGCCAGTAAAGACCGTTAAACCATTCTAAAGAAGAATCCGTGCGATTCACATCATCAGAAATTTGCGTTGCTGCAAATTTGTAATCTAAATAACCCTGCCAAGTTAGGAAGCTGCCATTGCTAAAGAAATAAAATGGTTTAAACCAGTTTGTAGCGAGTACGTAGCCATCCCAACGGCCTTCGTTGGCAGCGTTGAAGTTTTCGCGCACGTAGCGGGCCATCAGGTTCACTCCCATAGTTCCCATCCAAGGAACTTCCAGGTCGGTGCCTAAGCCTACGAACTCTTCAAACAAATCTTGTTCGCCGATATTGAACAACATCGAAACATAAAATTCTTTAAACGGACCTATGCTAAGATCTTTTCCTGTCACTGCATCAAAAGAAACGCGGGGAGCAAACTTAAAGAAAAAGTTGTCTTCATTTTGTGTGTCTGTGCCATGGCGATCGCTATCTTTTGAATCGAAAACGTCAAACACATCTAGGTAACCGTAAAGGTCAAAGATCCCAGAACGTCCACCAAATTCCATTTCAAAATAAGTGTCGTTTTGATTATCAAAAGGAATCTTGTTGTCGATACTTTGCATGATGTTGAACTGAAACCACTTGCTGTCGTTTTTATGCAAGTCACCTTCAACATACTCTTTAGCAAAACCTGTTACTGAAAAAAGAATCACTGCCATAAAGGCAAAAAGACTTCTAAGCATGGATGCGCTCCTCAAAAAATTTGTGGCTTTGTTATGTCGCAAAGGCAGACACAAAGCAAGCAAGGTCCTCTCAATGCGCGCGGACAAATGACATTTCCACACTCTAAAAGTGCAGGGACCATTTAGCACCAGTTTTGATGGCACCTTGTTTGCTTTTCCTTACTAACAGTGAGCCGCACAGACAAAAAATAACCACTGCAACAAGGAGCGCAATCATGAAATCTCAAACCATCAAAACAGTATTTTCGGGTATGTTACTTTCTTTAACTTTAGCATCCGTCGCGCAAGCCCATGAGGGCTTTGAAACAACAACAGAAGTGTTCAGTATCGAAGACCGATATTCAAGATTGGAGCCTGTAAGACCAATCCCTGGTGACCGAATCCTTCCGCCGCTTTGTAGAGCGTATCCAGATCTGGTCGTGTCAAATCTTTTAGATCCTCTTTATGATCATCCAACTCATAGTTCTATCATTAAGGCTGTGGTTAAAAACCAGGGTGGGAAAGCGGCGGCGACTTTTGTCGTGCGACTTGTGGTTGATGGATCAACCATTCGTGAAGTCGTTGTGCATGGTTTAGGCGCAGGAATGCAAACAATGGTGACTTTCACCGTGCCGTTCTGGGTTTACAATCCAGATGCTCAATATGAAGTGAAAGCCGACTACAGCAATCGTATTAAAGAGTGCAACGAAAAAAATAACGTGAAAGCGTTCTTCGGACTTGGCTAACTAGCGAGCCCGGTCTTTGAGTAAAGATTCGCAGCGCGAAAGAATGGTTGTGCGAATATTCTCCCGGTGTTTTACGAACTCCGGGAGTTTGCTTGATTGCACGATTTTGTAAAGACTGATGGCTCGCTGTAAATCAATCAGTCTTTGCTTTTGCGGCCCCTTAGACAAAGGAAACTTCGGCACCGGTTGGTGAAAGAAAACCGCGCGGTGAACTGATTCCGTCCAGTCAATTTCAGTTTGTGTTAAATAGATTGTAGGGATGAATGGCTCATGACTGATGCTGCGAGCTTCCGCCATTTCGGTGGACTGTTTATCAAGCCACTTCAGTTCATTCATGATCTGAGTAAACTCGCCGTCGTACTGTTTCCCAAAAAGTTTAAAGACTGTTTTTTTCCAAGCCTCACAAAAATCAGCAAAGCTAATGTCCTGAGCCTTTTCATAAAGGGGAGGGCTAATGATGTATTGCAAAGCCTTGTTAATAACATCACTCGAAATCACCGGCGAGTTGTTGCGATAATTCAAACGCAAAAGATTATGGGCCCAGCTTACGATATTTGAAACTGACAAGGCGCTGACTTGGGCTGTTCTGAAGTTTAAATGAAATTCTAAGTAAACGCTGCTATGCAAAGGGCGATCAAGCAGTTGATCGATATCGCTTTTACGGCGATCTGATTTGGCAATGGAAAAATACTGATCTAAGTGTTCAGTGAACTTTTCAAAAGTTCCCGAAAAAACCTGTTCCCGCTGGCAGGTTTTATAAAGTTGAAAGGCTTTTGTAGAGCTAGGTTCTGCCTCATCCAATAAGGCATTGATCTTTTCTTCTAGAATTCGCGGGAAAGAGTTCCATAATTCTTTGATCATGAAACTCAGTTTAGCATGGGGGATTTTTAAAAAACGAAAATCATTTTTTGTCGAAGTTTTAGACAGAATCTTTAGCTTTAAAGCTCTACCGAATTAAGCGGCCATTTTAAAACAGTGAAATAATCAGTTCTGTGGATTTTGGCGCTAGTGCCATCGATTTCCATAAGGTAGCCGCGGTTAAAACCTTTTTCCATAAGGAAGGCTATAGGAACTGTGATCGGGAAGCCCACGTAAATAAGGCCAGCAATACCACGTTGCAAAGCGGGAATGTCTTTATTGCGAATATCGACTCTCATCGCACTTCGTAAGCCCTCATAGCCAGGCGTGCGGTTGGCGTAAATACGACCGCTAGTGATACCTAACGAAGAAGTGATTTGCGAAAGGGCTTGTTGGGCTTGGTTTTCATTCATGCCTTCAAGCACAGAACAGGCATTAAACGCAACCAATGCATCTTTAGAAAAGCGCCCTACGATAGGACCGAATGCTTGGGGAATGTCTTCAGGAAAATTGAGCTGAAAAGTTTCTTGTTCATTGTAAAGCTTCATCTTCACGCCGTGGGAACGGATGAAAAGACCCAAGACCTCTTTGTCTTCAGGCGGGTTTGCCATAGCGACTTCAAGGTCTTTTCTCATTTCTTCGATGGTATTAGCGCGGATCGTGTAAAGGTGAGCGTGGGGATAAAGCTTCTTCCATACGTCACGGTCGGCAGCTTCATCAAGATAAGGGGCTGTTACGGCACCGCGAATGTCGTGTTCTTTCGTATTTACTAAGAATATTACTTGGTTTTTTCCATGACTCATTACTGGCATTAATAAAAGAACCCACAAAAGGAATTTCATAAACCCACCTTGAATTAGAAGTGGCACTATCCTGTATCCACGATGCTAATTCAAGGTGAGGGAAATTTTTTCTTAACCGTTAAACGGTTAACTGTAGCTGAAAAGCAGCTTTGTCATTAGCACTAAAGCTAGTGGCGCTGAATGAAGCCCCATTGGCTTTGGCTGTGGATTCTACTAAGACAAAGTTGCGCTGACCGTTGCCGATGATACGTCGATTGTTGGGAATGACGTCGGGGGAGCCCGGGATATTTCGGCTATGAATAGAGCTAGAAGTAATTTCATAGGTTTGATACCCCAAAAATGAAGACTCGATCCGTGAAATTTCACTGTAGTGAACGTCTCCCGAGCCAAAGATCACTTTAGAATAGGCGTTTTTTAATTCCTTTAGCACCTCAGTAAAATTCACGGGGTGGTCGCCAGAAAGAGATTCTTTCCAAGGAACGTTAGGAAATAACTGACTGCCGTTTAATAACCAGGTTGGTCCCTGATTATTGCGCACTAGTTGTAACATCCAAGTTTCTTGTTCCTGCCCCCAGTGGCCATAACGTTCCCGTGAACCACGGCGTTCCCGGAAGCTGCGATCATCCATCAATAGGAACAACTGGTCTCTGAAGTGAAAGGCACTGCTGACCCCGGGCCCTCGCTTTAAAAGGTCGCAGTAATCTGGATCTTGGGCAAAAAAGCTTAAGAAGTTATCTTGGGATTCTTTGACATAGGCAAAGTCTTTTGAATTAGTGTCGTTTTTGCCAAAGTCATGATCATCCCAAGTTGCAATAATTGGTATCAGCGTCTTGCTATAGTAAATATCTAAGGTTTTGCGAGACTCACAGAAACGTTTCCACATGTGCGCGGGATTGACCCCACCGCCGCCGATAAGACCTGAATCCACATAAACACAGTCGCCGATAAAAAAAATCACATCAGGATTTTTATTAACCAAGCTGCGCCAGATTTCTGGCTTGTGATCCATATCATGCATGCATGAACACAGAGCAAAGTTCACAGCCGTTTTCGTTAAATCCAAAGTGTGAAACTCGCGCAGATCAATCACTTGATCCGTGTTTTCGTCTATCACATGGAGGAAGTAGTTATCTTGCGCGGATAAGTTCTTAAAGTAAACTTTCGTGATTTGCTGATCGTGATCAGCAAAAGTGATCGTGCGCTGATCATCTGGGTACCAGCTTTGTCCTAGGGTGTTTGTAACCAGAAATTTTAAGGGCACCACTTTGTCGTGCACGACGGAAAATTGGGTTTTGGAGTCGTCCGTAGCTCCTTGCAGAATCGATGGCCCTGTTTGCCTTTTCACGAAACCGGGCGAGGTTTGCGCGAAGGCCTTATTTGCTGCGCCTAGCACGAAAGCTTGAGTCAAACCAAGCTTTATAAAATTTCGACGTTCCAATTTCATTAACAACTCCTTTTGTCATGATGGCTTATTGGACCAAAGAATGATTAAGGATTTAAGTTAGAAAATGGTCATGGATTAAAAGTGCGAACAAACAGAATGTTAAACACCAGACGCAGAAAATAATTTCTCTAGCTTCGTCCATTTTTCACAGGCGGGCGCTTCAATTTTTATATCCTGATTTGTCCAAGGATGAATGAACGAAAGACTTTGCGCTTTTAAACATAGTCCCGGGATCTGCAGTTCATCCCGAAAGAATCGATTGTGATAAGTATCTCCGTGTTCGATATCTCCAATCAAAGGATGAGCGATGCGATCAAAGTGGCGGCGTATCTGGTGCCAGCGTCCCGTAACTGGATTCACTTCGACCATTGTATAGCGTGAAGTCGCATACTTTTTTCCCACCGCAAAAGGAAGTTCAATGTGCTTGATGGTTCTATAGCGGGTCAGGGATTCTTGCAAGTCATCAAAGCCCGCGATTTCAAGCGGAATATCGATTTGTCCTTCAGTTTGTAAGTGACCACGGGCCACGGCTAGATAGGACTTACTGATTTTTCTTTCCATAAAAAGACGGCTCAGTTCGCGGGTGGCAGGTTTATCCATGGTGAATAAAACCAAACCACTTGTGGGAGCATCCAAACGGTGAACCGGAAATACATCTTGTTTCAGTAAATCGCGCAGAACATAAAGGCAAATTTTTTCTGGTGGGACCGGGTAAGGAGATAGCTCCGGAGGATGCACGAAAAAACCAGAGGGTTTATTAATCGCAAAAAAATAATCGTCTTTATAAATAATTTCCATTGAACAAAAAGCCCTCAAAACCTGGGCAAGCATGGCTTTGGCAGTGGCTTCTTGTCAAGCTGAAGGCCTTTAAAAAGAGAGTTTTTCTAAGTACATAAGTTTTAATTCTTCCGGAGTTGCCACAAGAGCTAAATCTTTCATTTCGTAGGCTTTTTCATACTGACCATCTTCGTGATAAAGAATCGCGAGATTAAAAAGCAAAGCCGGTTCTGAAGGATTTTTGTTAAGGGCTTCTTGGGACTGAATGATAGCCAAGGGCCGATTCTGTTCATTGTAATATAAATTTGCTAAGCCCAGGTGGGGCTCATAACGGTCTGGGAACTTCTGGGTCATGGATTTAAAAATAGTTTTTGCGATAGTGGGCTTTTTTATTTTCTCAAACAACATCGCATTATCTAAGGCTTCATCAAACGTCACGGTTTTGGGAAGTTGCGACGGTGGTAAAAGGATGTAAGCCCAAGATCCGCCCCCTTGCCAAGAATAGGCGAAGTGATCCATCTTCCATTCTTCATAGGCTGTGGTACCGCTATGTAAATACAAAACGTTTTTTTCCAGGTTATAGCCGACCACCAGGGCGAAATGCCACTGTGGCATCCACTTTAAGCCCAGGTTTTGAAAGACGACAACAGGGTGTCCGTCGTGTATTTCGGCGATCAGTTCTTTGATGCTATTGACTTTATAAGGAACTAAATCCAGACGACGGGCTGCTGATAAAACATCGGACTTAAAAGTTCCTTGCAGATTTTCACGAAAGCTGATTTTTTGATATGAGGCTAAGGGCAATGGAGGATTGTAAATCTCGGCTGCCATTTTTATGACACTGGGACCGCACAAGTTTTTCTTTTGCGGAACAAATTCCACATCCAGTTTTTTTTGCGCGTCCCAATCTTTGTTAGCATAGGATTTTAATTGCATTTTTGGGGCACTAATACAACTGCACAGCAACAGAAAAAATGCCGCAAGTAAAACATACCGAACAAAGTGCACAAGATGTCCTATCTAATTAGAATCACAATAATGATGATAAGCAAAACTGTAACAATGCCTATGTCACCGCCAGCTTGATTTAAGTTTTTAGACTGAATGAAGTCTTTAAGTTCTTGTTCGTTCATGGCAGCTAATCGCGCGCGGGCTTCGTCCTTGGTGATTCCAAACTTCGCAAGCTGCTCTTGACTTTCAGGGCGCTCAAGCTGTTCTAACAGCCGTTGCTGAAGGGGTGCTTGGGTTCTCGCTCTTTGGTGCATTTCTTCAAGAGTGACCAACCCCGCAAGACTTGAAGTCGCGGTAAAGAATGTCATACAAAAACACAAGAGTCCGATAATAAATTTTTTTGTCATCGCTCCCTCCTTTTCTACAACTTCATTTAATTTCAGCGATAGAAAAGAAAGACTTCAAGAAAGCCAAGGTCTGGCTTGTAGCAATACAGAAGTGTTACTTTAAGCTGTGCTTAAGATTTGAAATGTCGCGAGCGTGAACGACACAATATGTTGGGTTGTGGTTGTCGTCTCTGACAACTCCCACTTCAACTAGAACGGGAAAACGAGACCCGTCTTTTCGAATATGAAGACATTCAAAAATGTGATGGCTTTTCGACCAGATCATTTGGGTATGTTGGGCAGCGATCGCTGCAGCTTCGGGGGCTACGAAGTCCTTAACGTGCATGCCTTTCATTTCTTCGACGGTATATCCATGCATGCTGGCATATTTGGGATTCATTTCTCCCATTAACATGGACATCCCTGGGGAAATACAAACGCCCCAATCCGCCTTTTCGTAGGTGGCTATCCATTTCTTTAAATTTTGCTCTAAGATTCTTTCTTCAGAAATGTCGTGGACGACCTTGAGATAGAATTCAATTTCGCCGTTCTTACCTAGAATGGGGTAACTATTTTCTTGAGCCCAGAAAAAAGTTGCATCTTCTCGCAAGCGCCAGCCCTGACTGTCATAGCTTGGATATTCTAAAGTGCCAGAGACACTTTTGACGAACAAAATTCCTTCGTCTTTGCCTAGGATGTCTTTTGATTCGTACCCAAAAAGTTCAGTCGCTGGTTCATTCCAAGTTAAAATTCGTCCTTCTTTATTAATCAAATAACAGGCCTGCCCCTGTGCCTTAGACAGAGACGAGGAGGACAAGACGTCGATTAATAAGTCAGTTGGGGACAAAGGAGTTGGCATGAAACAAGGTTTAATTTAGCAGGATTTCGGTGTCAAAATACAAAATGGAAATGTTGGAGCCCCGAGACTCCAACATTAGTTCGGCTATTTCTAGCGTAAATGGTTTTTTTGATCAGGGTTTACTTTGCGGGTGACTCCGGATCGGCCTGCGCCAATATCGGTGTAGGCTCCCGTTTCTCCACCAGGTTCCCCAGTGTGTTCATTACTGCGGTCAAGATTTTCTCTGTCACGCGAATGGCGATTTCGGGGTTTGCTGTGGGTCGCAAGCCACTCATCTGTTTTTTGTTCGACTTCCTCAATTCCGCCAGGAGTATGTTGGAAGGACGCACCTATTTCTGTGCGAGGACTGTCTTCCGTGGATTGATTTTGATAACCAAAGATTGAAGACTCCATGGCATCAGCGGCTCGGTCCATCTGTTCTTTGACGTCCACTTCGCCGCGCATGAAATCCCCTGGTTCGTCTTCCAAAGATTCGTAAGATAATGACTTAGCGCCCAAGTTTTCATCGTCGCGATGGGGATTCAGTTTGCGGGTCACATCCTGGTCATTCAGAATTTCATTTTCATCATAGCTGTTTTCTTGGGGCTCTCCCTTGGTAGGTTGAGTGAAGTCAGGAATTGGTGTGTGATCTCTTTCTGGTGTCATGGCATCCTCCTAAATTAATGCGCTCGCAGCGGATGTTGTCGACCATCCAGCATATCTTTTCCGCGATGGCGAAGTTCTTGTTCAGCAAAAGCAAGGCTAGAGCCCCATACGACGTGGCTCACAGCCATCATTAAATTTCGTTGTTTAGTCATGCGTGCGCCGGCAGAAGCAAGTCCCAAGCCTGGAATTAATCCATAATAACTTGCAGCCCATACGGCCAAACCAAACGCAGCACCTTTTACTAAAGGATTGGAACCAGGAATTTTTTCAGCTAGAAATGCATAGACAACTCCGGCCGCAGCCCCATAACCAAAATGGGAAACCATTGTGACCTGTTGTTGTTTCTGCGAATTTAGAAATTTTGAAATTCCTGTTTTAGCCACCACATCTTCACTTAATAAAGCGGGTGGAAGTGGTGCCTTCTGTAAAAATGGAAGTTTTTTAAAATATCCAAACAAGGTCAGAGTCATCGAACCTGTAGCCATAACACTGGCCCAGATTCCGCGAAGGATGGTATTCATAAAAGCCTCCCTTTGTATCTAAGTGTAAGCGAAACAAGAGAGTTCAAAAAAAACCGGGCCAGTTCCTTAACAAGTTTTAAGTAATGGCCCGACTTTAGAGTGAGAATTTCTGAATTTATTTTATTTAGGCGTGAGCAAAACTTGGCGCAAGTGTAGGAATGGCTATTTCATGCACAGCTGCTAACGGAGAAATCTTTTTTTCTTCTTTGCGGTCGTGGTACTTGTTCCAAAGTTTACTAACCCAGTGATGGGTCAAAGGATCTTGGAATTTTCTTTCATCTTTCTTATCAAAAAGAACAACGGCGCATTTATAGTTCATTTTTTCGATATGGCCCGCGACGCTGGCACCCAGGCGTTTGCACATCTGATCGACTTTTACGTCAACCCTGGGGGTTCCTAGGCCTAAATGAACGTTGGAGTTATCAAAGTAGTTAAGTCCAAGGCCCGCTAGGATTTCACCCCAATTAACCTCTTGGCACTGACGGCGCCATTTCGGCGATACAGTGAAGTATTCCATAGTCATCACTTTCCTCAGTTTCCCCGCAGGGCACTGGAAAAGGGTTTGATCTAGTTCTTTAAAATAATGGTGATTTCGATGAGCAGCTAGCTGCATATCGAAGGTCGTGAATAGGTTAAAGCCGATGACTTCTTCCCTAAACAACAATACGCCCGCAGAATGGGATCTAAAAAAATCTCCATGATCCAGAGTCGCTCCGGCTTCGGTTAAAACTTGATCAAATGTCTCTGTCCACATCTCATAGATTTGGTTGACCAGGTCTTTTTGGGTTTCACAAACATGGTGTAATTGAACGATTTGATAATTGAAGTTTGGCATAGGCCTTATATTGCGCCTTCACAGCGGAAACTGAAGGGTTGCCAGGCGAAATTAAGACTTTTGAAATATGTTTTGTGAACCTACTCGAATTTCTTAAGACCTTCGTCTTCTTTAAAGTCAACAAGACTCATAAGGAAATTCTTATTTATTTGCCCATTTCGCCCCAGTTCTGTTCGTGACTTTCATGGGATTCTGCGGGATTCTACCGGATGCCCTTTTAAAGCATAGCCTAGGAAGTTTTAGTGTTTTTTGCGCCTTTGACGCTATTAAATATCTCCCACCTTCGCGAACCCGATGAGGTGGTGCCGTTGGGAGAACGAAACGCTTTTGCGGAAGGATTAAACCTTCTTGAAGATGGCGCATTTCAAACTTACGAGAAGACTTCCGGCGAAGGCGAAGCTTTGCAGCTTAAAGTTACGCTGCTTGATCCCCAACTTAAAAAAAATCTGAATGTTAGAGCTTTTGAAGTGGAAGAGGGCGGAGCTGTTCACTTTTACTGTGAAAATTGCAAGACTTCAGCTTTCACTCCGGAAGCTTGTCGCCACCAGTGGGCAGCATTCACTTTGGTGTGGCGCGGGCTTACTTTGCGTGAGCTTGGTGATGCAAGTTTAATGAAAGAGCTGGCTGAAGATCTGAAAGGGCCGCTCTTTCTTAGTTCCAGTCATCAAGGCAGTAATACGGCTCCCGCTGAAAAGCCTTGCGAACTTGAATCCATCAGTTTGTTTTTAGAAGATCATCCACTTTTGGGTGGGGAGTCTTTGACGTCGCTTTTCACCGAATCTTTAGGGCAATACAAACTTCAAGAAGTTGCAAAAGAGCAGGAAGCCCTTTCGCCACTTTTGTGGAATATGCCTGAGGTGTTTCGCAGAAAACTGTCTGCTTATTCGGAGCACTACTTTAACGAAGTGAATGAACAAAACCGTCTGGTCAGTCTTGTGCGCTATAATTTCAGCGACGGCAGTCAGATCAGCGCGAAAGAAATTCTTCGTCATCCACTTCATAAAAGTGTACCTCGCCACTTATTGCCGCAAGCTAAGACGCAAAACTCATTGTTCTCGCAATGGCCACTGACTTCTCAGGTAGGAAATCTTTTTGTCAGTCAGAATATCCGAGAGCTTGAGCTTATTATGCAAGGTCTGCTTGCAAATATTGCGACCCAAGTTCGCCAAGGTCGTTTGCCACTATATATTCAGTCAAAGCATTCCCGCGAAGGGGCGCTGTTAGTTAAAAACATTTCCTTTGATGCAGCCTCTGAATTTGAATGGCGGGTGGAGTTTGTCGAAAAGCGCGAGCTTATTACCGAGTTAAAACTAATTAACTCTGCCAAGCGTGATTACACTTTCTTTGATTCTTTTGCTTTTGATCCAGCTTCCGGCACTTTGATTGTTCATCCATGGCAGCGTGAATGGAAAGAGCTTGAAACAGTCTTGAATAAGATCTCCCCTGATTTTGGATCGATCCATTTAGAGCGTGGTGAAACACCGACGTTAAGAGTGGAAGGCGAGATTGAAGCGAAATCTTTATTAAAGCATTTACGTGCTCGGACCATCCCGGTGAAAATTACGGGCGAATCAGTGACCCTTGAAGCTCAGTTAAGTCAAACGGACTTGAATCTGGAAGAGACGGGTTTATTCTACATCGCTCATCGTGCGCGTATCATGGGCCAAAAAGATTTGGTCCGCCGAGGATGGACTCCACGCACGGTGTTATTCTTGAGAACTCTTAGCGACGGACTACCATTTCTTTTAAATAGTGACGCTAAAGACGTTGCGTCCCGGGCCCGTGGAAAGCGGGATTGGGATTTAAAATTATTAAAGCACTTGGGTATTCTGCAATACCTTTTCCTAGAAACCCTGTCTTATCATTTTGATGGCTCCCTGACTGATGGCCGCATCGTGGATAAGAAAGATATTTTCCCATTGCTTCAAGAAAAACTGCAAAAGCTTTTAGTCAGTGGCACGGGCGTGGTGTTAGCCCGCGATATGTCTTTAAGTGAACTGTGTTCGAAATCGGTACTCACTCATTTTGAAGAATTCATTTCAAAAACTTTGGAAAGCTTAAGCAGCAGTGAATCGTTTTATTCTGAACAAGGGGAAGTGAATTTAAAAGGCGTTGTCGAGCGTGAATTCAGACTGCTTTATGAGATTTTAAAATACTTGGCGCTATCCACGGGTGGTGAAGCTTTCAAAAAATCCCGCACAAGTCTGCTGTCAAAAATGTGGACCGGGGATGTTGAAAATGACGGGATGTTGATCTCTGGCATGTTCCATTTGCCACGTTCTAAGGGTGAAGACGTCAATCTTGTTCATGAAACCCTAGAGATGATGCAAGGTTTGTTGACGGAAAATTTCCAAATCTTCTTTAAAGGTCAAGCTTTGCAGGAACTCAGTGATGAGGACTTCCAAGTCGACTTCAATTTGCAAAGCAATATGACTCAGGGGCATTTCAACTGGTTTGAGCTCAATCCAAGATTCTTCCTGAAAGGTCAAGAAATTGACCCGCAAGAAATGGGCAGCTTCGGTAGCGGTGGAGTCATTGAACATGAGGGCAAGCTTTACGTCGTTCCTCGTAAACAAATGCCATCGTTACGCCGTTTAGAAAATTTCTGGCGTAAACTGCAAAAAGGAAAAAAGGAAAGCAGTCAAAAATTTGGGGCTGAAAAGATTTATCATCTGCCACGCCACCAAGTTCTTGAACTTTTGGCTTTGCGTTCTTCTGGCTACGGCATCCGTGGTGATGAAGAATGGAAGAAACTTTGTGATTTCTATGATCAGCTTGGAAAATCAGAAAGAACTATTCAAGTTCCAAAGACCATCAAGGCAGACTTAAAGCCCTATCAGGCCGAAGGCTTCCAGTGGCTTCAGGATTTGTATAACTTAAAACTGGGTGCTTTGTTAGCTGATGATATGGGTTTAGGTAAAACCCTTCAAACTTTAACTTTCTTAGAAAGCTTGCGCGCTAAAAAAGAACTTCGTCAGGTTCTTATTGTGGTGCCTTCATCATTAATCTTTAACTGGCAAACGGAAGTGGAAAAATTCACTCCGGAAATTCCTTTAACCGTGTTTTCAAGTAAAGACATGGATAAGCTGGGCCGCCGCTTAGAACTTAAAGAAGAACTTGTAGTGATCACTACCTACGGGTTGCTGATGGAAAATGAAGCCTTCTTGTCACAATACCAGTGGCAGATTCTGATTTTCGATGAAGCGCAAAACCTAAAAAACATTACGACAAAACGCACCAGTTCTGCGCGTTCATTAAAAGCGCAGTTTAAAATCTGTTTAACTGGTACACCGATGGAAAACCATTATGGCGAATTCTATTCACTAGTGGATCTTTTAGTTCCAGGCAGTTTAGGAAAAATCGAAGACTTCCGTCGTCAATTTGTGAATACCGATATCGTAAGCCGTGAAGAAATTGAAGATCTTAAACTTAAGATTAAGCCGTTGCTTTTACGTCGCACGAAAAAAGAAATCTTAGATCAGTTGCCTGAAAAGCAAGAAACGAAAGTCAGTATTGCTTTTGAAGAACAGCAAAAAGAAATTTATCGCGATATTGCCCTGGCTTATAACCAAAAAGTTCAGGACAGTCTTCTGACCCAAGGGGAAACGGCAGTGCAGTTGCAAATGCTAACAGCCTTGTTGCGTCTTCGTCAGGCATGTTCGGATCCCGCGAATCTTCCGAATATTCGTTACGATAAGGTGCCGCCGAAGTTAGAGGCGCTGATGGATTCGTTAGAAGAAATTGTTTCTTCTGGTGAAAGTGCCTTGGTATTTACACAGTTCTTACAAACTTTAGAGCACACCGAAAAAATCCTGAAAGCCGCAAATATCCCTGTCTTTGTTTTGCATGGCGGGGTGCCAACAAAACAGCGTCAAAAAGTTTTATCCGACTTTAATAAAGTGGAAGGTGGCGCTGTTTTAGTTATGACTTTAAAAACGGGCGGGGTCGGTTTGAATTTGACCAAAGCCAGCTACGTATTCCATTTAGAACCGTGGTGGAATCCTTCCGTCGAAAATCAAGCCACCGACCGTGCCCACCGCATTGGTCAGAACAAAGCCGTACAGGTTTTCCGCTACATCATGCATGAATCCTTAGAAGAAAAAATTGAGCTTCTAAAGAATCGCAAAGATTCAAAGTTTAAATCTCTTTTTGCTACCCCAGAAAAGGAATCAGAGATTGGACCGGGCAGTGGAGCTTTAACTAAGGAAGACTTTGATCTTTTGCTTGGATTGAAATGATCCTTTAGTTAGCGCAAAAACTTTCCCATCTTAGGGCCAGAGAATGGGGCAAAAGCCTTCTATTAAAACCTTTTTTACCTAGAGTACTCCCATGGAGGAACATCAATGCGAAGTTCTAAAATGCGAGTACTTTTAAGTTTTGCCTTAGGCCTTTCTCTTTCAGCCTGCGGCAATTCTTTTGTACCGGCGAAAAATCTAGAAGTCCCCAATTCAAGCCAAACTGTGACACCAGATCCAGTGACGGAAACACCAGCGGCTCCGCCTGAAACTCCAGAGGAAGTTCTTGATATGTCCCTATGTGGCGATATGAACGTGTCAGCTTGTCAGGTATTGATGATCACGAATAAGGAACGAGCGGCCTTAGGACTGCCGTCTTTATTAGCAAATTCAAAGTGCATTAATGAAGCCCAATACCACGCCCAAGATATGGCGACATATGGTTATTTCTCTCACGATGGGCGTAACGAAACCACTTCCGAGCGGTTTGCGCGCTTTGGTCTTTCTGGAGTTTCCTGGGGTGAGAATATCGCTTCTGGTTATCTGACAGCCGCTGAAGTTATGGTGGGATGGATGAATTCTCCTGGGCACAAAAAGAATATCGTCAGCACTTATTATAAATCTTTAGGTGTTGGATATGCCGTGGACTCTAAGGGGGCGCCGTATTGGGTTCAGTGCTTTACTGGTCTTCCCGGGGACTAACACTGTCAAAACTCACAAGGCTTAGGCCCTTTTTTGTGAAACCAATGTCCAAATAAAGGCTTAAGACCGATGACGCACTATAGGAAAATCCACAAAGATAAAGGTTCTGTAAGTTAAAGTCTTGTAATAGGTAGGAGAGCAAATTAATAAATGTCTATGCAAAAACATCCGATCATAATTCAAGGTGGAATGGGTATTGCGGTTTCTTCTTGGAAACTTGCAAAAACAGTTTCGTTAACAGGACAACTTGGCGTTGTTTCTGGTACGGCAATCAATTCAGTTTTAGTTCGTAGACTTCAAGATGGCGATAAAGATGGCGACACTCGTCGTGCGATGAAGGCGTTCCCGAATCAAGCTATCGCAAATCAAATTCTTGCTACATATTTCATTGAGGGCGGCAAGGAAGCTACTAAAGCTTACAAACGTCCTCCAATGTTCACGGTGAATTCTCCGAAAGCTCTTTTGCAATTGAATATCATGGCTTCATTCGTTGAAGTCTGGCTAGCAAAAGAAGGCCATTCAAATCCAGTGGGCATCAACTTGCTTGAAAAAGTAGTTTTGCCAAATCTTTCTTGCTTGTACGGCGCTCTGCTTGCTGACGTGGATTACGTTATCATGGGTGCGGGTATTCCTCGTGAAATCCCAGGCGCACTAGATTTACTTTCTGAAAACAAAGTGGCTTCGTTGAAAGTTCCTGTTGAAGGAGCGGTGACTGGTGATGAAACTATCACTTCACTTGATCCAGCGGCGGTTATGGATAATGTAATGCCAGCAAAATTGAAGCGTCCTTATTTCTTCCCCATCGTTTCATCAAGCGTGCTTGCTGCGAACTTGAAAAAGAAAGCAACTGGCGAAGTCAATGGCTTCGTAGTGGAAGGTCCTTTGGCCGGTGGTCACAATGCGCCTCCGCGTGGACCGATGAAATTAAACGAACGTGGTGAGCCGATTTACGGTGAGCGTGACGTTGTTGATTTAAAAGAAATGGCAGCCTTAGGTTTACCATTCTGGATGGCAGGTTCTTACGCGACTCCAGAACGTCTTAAAGAAGTTCAAGATCAAGGTGCCGTTGGTATCCAAGCTGGTACTTTGTTTGCTTTTGCAAAAGAGTCAGGCCTTGCTGACAGCATCCGCGATGAAGTTGTTCAATTGATCGCTAAAAATGATGTTCCACCAGAAGGATTCATCTTTACGGATCCATTGTCTTCACCGACAGGCTTTCCGTTTAAAGCAGTTCGCCTGGGTCGCACGATTTCTGATAAAGACATTTATCAAAAACGTAAACGTATCTGTGACCTTGGTTACCTTCGCCATGCCTACAAAAAACCAGATAACACTGTAGGCTTACGTTGTCCGGCAGAACCAGTTGACGACTACGTTAAAAAGGGCGGAAAGATGGAAGACACCATCGGCCGTAAATGCTTGTGTAATGCTTTGATGGCAGACATCGGTATGCCTCAGGTTCAAGCGGGCGGTGAAGTTGAACAGCCAATGCTAACTGCAGGGGATGATTTGAACTTGCTGGGTCGTATCTTAAAACCAGGCCAGCTTTCATACTCAGCAACTGAAGTTATTGATTACTTGCTGAAGTAATTTTTTAAGAAAATTTGTAATAAAAAAGGGAGTCAGATGACTCCCTTTTTTTGTGTCCTATAAGTTTGTGAAGTAACTTAAAGAGAATGTTCTTTCTTCACCCGGGTACAAGTAGATGTGCCCGTATTGAGTTGGTGATTCCTTCCAGTAACGAGTGTCTGCGATGTTATCTACAGCAAATCTTACTGACGATTGTTTTTCAGTGTTTAGTTTATAGCTGACACCTGCATCCAATCTTGTCCAAGCGGGCAGCATAATAGAGTTATCAGCTAAGACTGCGCGCTCACCCTCGTGGGTTAGGCGGGCGTTTAAAGCTAATCCATTTGCTTGCGTCACTTGATAGTTCGTTTGCGCACGTAGTGTGTAATTAGGAACGTTTACTGGTTTATTGCCGTTTACTTGCGGCGCTAAAGTGCTGCCTTCGCGCTTAGCCTGAAGGTACATTCCTGAACCTTCGACGTTCCAATTTCCAAAGTCTTTTGCACCAGACAGTTCTAAGCCTTGATGAATTGCATCTCCATCAATGCGATAGATGGGCTCAGCATCGGTCACAGTAGGACGAGTGATGTGGAAGTATACCGCACTCCACTTAAAGTTCGTTTCGCCTTTAACACCGACTTCAAGCTGTTTACTAACGACGTCAGGGATGAATTGACCTGGATTCGTGTAGCCCGGCTTATTAGGCGTTACAAACGCTTCTACACCTTGACCGTAGCTGATGTACGAGGTGATGCCATCAAAGTCATAGGAAAGAGCCGCCCATGGTGTGGTGAAGTTTTTATGAAAGCTTGTTTCTTCAGATCCGTCTGTTTTAACGCTGCTTCTTTCGACATCACTGAATCGAAAGCCAATCCAGCCTTTCCATGAACCAAATTGGGCTGAGTCGTAAATGAAAAGCTCGCCAACTTTTGACTCTCTGTCCGTACCTGTTTCGTCCATCGCAGGTTCTGCTGGAACTCTAGCAGTACCATCGACGTTACCACTTCCTGTCGTCTGATTGTAAGCCTGGGGGTTATTATCTTCCTTGAGCGTGCTAGCCAAAATACCGACATTCAGTTTGTGCTGAACTTCGCCAGTCTGTGCATTAAATTGCAGTCCCGTTTTTAAAGAGTTTGTTTTGCGGCTTTCATCCAAACTGCGATAGTCATAGATATCGAAAGTTCCATCTGAACAATAACGATCGTAATTGCCTTCAGCGCTGCAGCCATAAGGATATGCTAAGTAATCATCTGTCGCTAGGTTTTGGATTCCAACGATGGTGGACCAACTTAAATTTTCTGACACTTGCAATGAATACCGAGCTGTTGCTGTTAATCCTTCAAAGCGTACAGGCTCTGTCCAATCTTGATTGTTTAAATTGATCGTCGGATCTACAGGGTCCGGCAGAGTGTTTCCTAAAAGACTGAGACCCGGTTGACTTGGTTGAGAGCGCAAAGACCACTCGATATCTGTTTCAAGTACCGAGCGGGAATTGATCTGCCAGTCATTTGCTAAGCTGATCATAGAACGCGAACCATTTGCAGATTTTAAGTGCGGGCGCAGCTCTTCATGGGCCACGTTAAAACGATAACCAAATTGCGGAGCTGTTTTAAAGCGTCCACCAGCATCAGCCGCAACTAAGACATTGCCTTTATCAGTCACGTCTGTGCGCAAGGTTCTTAAATCATTTTGTGTCGGTCTTTTTACAACATAATTCACCATACCGCCTGGCGCGCTTGTGCCGGCTTGAATACCGCTAAGGCCTTTTAGGATTTCCACACGCTCTTTATTTTCTAAAGCGATGGAAGTTTCAGAACTGATTGGTAAACCTTCACGCAAGAAGTTTGTGCGGTTATCTAAAGTAAAACCACGAATGGAAATATAGTCCCAGTATCCTGCAGCATTGTAGCTATCCGTCGTTGAAGCATCTAAGCGCAAAAGATCGGCCATACGGTGCGCACGAGTTTCTTGAATCTCTTTAGCGGTGATTACTTTTGCAGATAAAGGAAGCTCTTGATCGGTGGCATCACCAAAACCGGCAACGTCTGAAAGATAGCTGCTATCTTTAATTGAAATCGTGTTAAGAGTTGATTCTTCAGGTGTTTGCGCATTGGCGAAACTTGAAGAGGCGATTAGTAGCGCGGTCAAAATTGACGGGCTTTTTCTTTTTACCATGTTCCATCCTTATAGTCGGGCGGGGAGCATGGCAGACCTTCTGCGCTGTGAATGATTCACGGTTGATAAGGTCTTTTACTGCTTCCCTGCGCGAGCATTATCTCTGTCAGGTTCAAAGGGTTTTTCTCAGATGTTGGAGTTAAATATCCAACAACACCCCTAGCTGTGGTTAGTTATGCGAGACCCTTTGTTGAGAGTCAAGCAGTGTCTAGTTACTTGGCAAGCTTCACCGGAAACTTTTTGCCTTTGATTTTTCCACCGCGCAGATATTCTAAAGCGTCGTCGACTTTTTTAGAGTTGATCGCCACATAGGCAAATCGATCTTGAATTTCGATTTTTCCGATGTCAGAGGATTCCAATCCCGCGTCACCCGTTAAGGCACCTAAGATATCGCCAGGGCGAAGTTTATCTTTACGGCCACCTGAAATAACCAAGGTCTTCATGGCCGTTTCTTGAAAAGATTTTCCTAAGCCATGCTGATTTTTAAATCCTAGGTTTTTACGCAGGAATTTTGCGCCAGCGGCTTTTTCTAACTCGAGGATCTTTAATGTGTCTTTTGCATAACACATTGTTACTGCGGTACCTTTACGACCTGCTCTGCCAGTACGGCCGATGCGGTGTACATAGGTGTCTGGAGTTAACGGGAAGTCATAATTTACGACAAGATCCAAGTTTTCAATATCAAGTCCTCGGGCTGCGACGTCCGTTGCTATAAGAATGCGGTAACTGCCGTTACGGAAAAGAGCCAGAATACGATCGCGGGCTCTTTGATCTAAATCACCATGCAAAGCTGCGCAGCTGACACCTTGCTCTTCGATACTTTGAGCTAATTCACTCACAGTGTTTTTCATATTGCAGAAAACCAAAGTGGTTTCAGCAGGGTGCTGCTGCAAGATGCGCATCAAAGTGCTGTGCTTATCATCTGGGGTTGTTTCATAAATAATTTGTTCAATTTGCGCAGCCCCATCTTTAGCTTCATCTATCACAACAGATCTTGGATCTTTTTGATAACGTTTGCTTAAAGCTTGGATCGAATCAGGGTAGGTCGCTGAGAAGAACACTGTTTGGCGTTGAGCTGGAGCAAACTTCATCACGGTTTTGATTTCGTTTTCAAAACCCATATCCAGCATTTTATCAGCTTCGTCTAAAACCAATGTCTTTAGAGAATCTAATTCCATGCGACCACGCTCTAACATATCCATCACGCGACCTGGAGTGCCTACAGCGATGTGGACACCTTTATCTAGGGCTTCTGCTTGCTCACGACCTGGAATTCCGCCTACTAGGGCTAGCACTTGCAAACCATTGTGACGCCGGCCCCATCTTCTAAACTCTGCAACGACTTGGGTTGCTAGTTCACGCGTAGGGCAAAGCACTAAAGCTTGCACCTGACGATTTTCAAGATCGATGTTGTTTAAGATAGGCAACGCGAACGCAGCTGTCTTTCCACTACCGGTTTGCGCTTGACCGATAAGATCTTTTCCTTGAAGCAAATAGGGAATACTGGCCGCCTGAATAGGTGTCAGGTTTTTAAAACCTAATTCTTGGGCGACGGTTATTAGATCACTTGAAATTTGAAGTGAAGAAAACTCAAAGGTCTGAGGCGTTGTCATAAGGTAAATATTGTGCGGTCACGTGAGTATTGTCACGGGCTTAGGCTTGGAATGTAGTTTTTCCTGCTTTTTTAGGCTTAATTACGCTATGTTAGCAGCGCTTTAAGCAGCAGCATTTTTTTGAAGGATTCCCCATGGTCGAAATTGGTCAGGTTAATAAGTTAAAAGTTTTAAGACATGTTGAGTTCGGCGTCTTTTTAGACGGAGGCTCTGATGGCGAAATTCTTTTGCCTTTACGTTATATGCCGGATCAATGTGAGCCCGGGGACACCGTCGAAGTCTTTATCTGTTTTGATTCTGAAGACCGCTTGATAGCGACGACTGAAATGCCTTTTGCCAAGGTGGGGGATTTCACTCACCTAAAAATCAAGGCAATCGAACGCGTCGGTGCATTTTTAGATTGGGGTTTACCAAAAGATTTGTTTTTGCCTTACAGCGAACAAACCCGCGAACTTAAAGTGGGCCAATACGTCGTCGTTTATATCTACCTTGATAAAAGTGATCGCATTTCTGCTTCCATGCGTTTAGATCGATTTGTCGATAAAGAGCCTGGCAAATACACGGAAGGTGAAGCCGTTGATCTTTTCATCGCCTCTAAAACTGATTTGGGTTTTAAAGCCCTTATTAACGGCAAGCACTGGGGTATTCTGTACGCCAATGAAGTTTTTGAACCACTTTACCACGGTCAAAAAATTAAAGGGTTCATTAAGAAATTACGCCCGGACGGAAAGATCGATCTTAGTCTACAACAGACTGGACATAAGGGTGCTGAAGATATCGGACCAAAAATCATAGAGGCGCTAAAAAATCACGGTGGTTTTATGCCTTTGACGGATAAGACAGACCCGGAAGAAATCTATAAACTATTTGGCGTCAGTAAAAAGAAATATAAGATCGCTTTGGGTGGGCTTTATAAAAAACGCCTTATCGCCATTGAGGATAAGGGCATCCGACTTTTAACTGGTTCCAAATAACACACTGAAAAACTTCAGCGTAGTGGCTAACCTGAATAGGGAGCCACTATGACAAGAAAAAATCTGTTCTTTCTTGTAATCGCTTTTATTATCGGAGTTTCCGTGTGGCTTTACCATGTCAATCGCGGCATGAAGGAAACTCAGAGCGTTCTTATCGAACGTGCGGAAAGTCTTCCGCGCCGTGAAGTTCGACTGCCGGTGGTTGTAAGTAACGCACAGACCACTAGCTCTCCGGCCATACCCAGTGCTGAAAAAGAACAACTCGCTACTGAAATTTTGGCTTTGCAAGATCAGCTTGCTGCCGCTAGGGAAGCACGCGAAGACCGGCGCCAAACCTTAGAAGGATTTCGTTCGCAACAACGAGTTCAAACAGAACAGCAGCGTACTCCTGCTAATTTCACAGCGCAGGTACAAAATACCGGGATGCAGATAAATGACTTTGTCACCGATCTGCAAAATTTTGATCGCCGTGAAAGTGAGATCAACCGGAAAGCAGAAGATCTATTGAAATTGCAAGATAGCCAGGCGCAAGCAGCCCGCCTGCAGATTGACGAAGATATTCGTAATCAAGAAAGTACCATTCGCCAGGTCGAAGAACAGCTAAACTATTGGCAAAACGTGATCTTATTTTCCCCAGAACGCGAAGCCCGCATCGTGGATTTACAATCTTTAATTAATTTACAACGGGAACAATTAGAACTTCTTCGCCAAGAACGTGTGTTGATTTCTTCGCAAGTCGTAGCAAACAATCAAGCCGTTTTAAGTGAAAAAGATCAACGTCTAAGTGAAATAGCTCAGCAACGAGAAGACATTCAAGAAACCATCAATGAGCTTCGCCAAAATATTTTAGCGATGGAAAGAGAGCAAACCCAAATTCGCACGGTAAGAAATTCTATTTTAAGTCAAATCAACCGAGCCCAAAGGGATTTTGAGGCGGCCAACAATCGAGTCAAAACCATTGAAGCCTCATTAAAAGAAAAAGCCGATCAATTATCAACGATTCAATAACTAGTATTCATCACACCAAGAGTTGGGAGTGATGACTTTTTTGATTTCATTACTGCGCATATAAAGAAACTCGTTACCAATGGCAAGTCTAAGTCTTTGGCCACTTTGTGATTGGCGGGAAGAAGTAACGATCTGTGCGTAACCATCGTTGTCGGTGTAAGTGACACCTTGAATGCCTTTTAAGTTCCAGCGAATGTTCCTGCGTTCTAAAGGTCTTAAGTCATCATCGGTAAGAATAGTTGAAATTGTTCCTTCAGATTCCCGGCACAGCAGTCTGAAGTTAATAACGACGAACTGTTCTTTGTGACAATCCTTTGACGGTGAAAATCCATAGCCCACTTCACAGGTGTTAAATGATTTTTCTTTATAACCAAATGATTCTTTATCGCGATCCATGTCTAAGTGATTTTGCAAAGCTGGGTAATCAATCCGGGAAGTCGTTTCTTCTTCGGGGCTTGGTGTTGCTGAAGCGCTCGGCTGTTGAGTCGTAGGTCTTTCCTGCATTGTCGTACAACCAGCTAAGAGCAATAGGAAAGATATCAACCCGATGTTTTTCATAAATGCGCCCTCTTTGTTTTATTATGCAATAGCTTAAAGCTTAGACCAATCATGGAAACACTATTGAATCGACAAACTGCCATTAAACTTAAATCTCGGCTTTAATCCCGTTTAAAAATGGGAAAGTTCCACTCTGACTCCATACTTAATCTTTAGGCTTATTTAAAACAAAGGAGGGATCTATGATCCTTAAGAAAGACCGAATCGCAGAAGTTCAATTGTATATCTTGACCACTTTGGTATTGGCTTTTGCTCCGCCAGCATTTGCTCAGGAAGAAGCCCGCAAATCCCACGAAGAGCATCGTGCTGCCTTTGATGCTTGTTTAGCGGAACTAGGTGTAGAAAAGCCTGAAAAAGGTCAGCGGCCCCAAGCTCCTGATGAAGAGCTGCGCACTAAGATTGATGAGTGTTTGAAAGAAAAAGGTTTTGAGCCGCCAAAATTCCGAGGCGGTAGAGGCGGGCACCACGGGCCGCCACCAGAAGATAGGGAAGGTAGCGGCGTAAGATAAAGAACACTTGGAAGGTCTGTGGAACTAGTTTCCGCAGACCTGATCTAGGCTGACTTTATATTTTTCTGGCTTAAAGATACGACCTAATTTTCCTTTGATGCCGCCACCAGTTTGACGTTCGATTTTGCAATTTTCGATTTTCGCAAACTGATCACTGATCATCATACGGTGCAAGCTCACGCGCAATGTATCCACAGCTGTTTCCGCTTTTACTTTTGCTACAATTGAATTTGTTAATGAGTTACCCGCTTGCAGAACGTGCAAGATATCCGTGATACCGTTTTGGTAACGCATGAATTCAGCATCATAAACTTTACGAAGGTTATTCTCAGCGATGATAGCGGCTTGTAATTGTTTTTGTGCCTCTTCCAGGGAGCCCAAAGTGGTTTCAATCAAGTTTGCTTGATCTAAACGCAGTTCTTTTTTTCTTAAGCGCATTTGTTCAATGTGCAAGTTGCTAAGCTCCAAAGCTGGGAAGTAGCCAAAACCAAGGTTCACAGAACCAGAACCTGCGATGGAGCTAAATGATCCACCCGTGCGGTTTGAATTTAGGGAAGCGCCGTTAAGGAAGCTAAAACCTTTACTCCATTTATTGTACTGAGCCGCTGTGATCAAAGACTTAATTTGTTGAGTTTCTGGCGAACTTTCATGGATTTTTTCTAGTAAAGCCACCGGAGTTTGTGATTCCGCTGCAGAACTTGTAACGCGACTTGGTTCGAAAACGATTTCCTGATCAAGTTCTAAACCCAACATTTGGCGTACAGAGGCTTTTTCTTTTTTTAGCAACTCGTCAATTTGTGAAACTTGAACTAATGCCATTTGTGCTTGGGCTTGCGCCTGAAGGTAATCTTCTTTTGGAATGATCCCTGATTCAGCCGGTAAGCGAAGTTGTTCTTCGATGGCTTTAAAATTTTGGTATTGCTTAAACAATGCCGAGCGTAATTGCATGTCACCAATGATTGTTTGGTAGATCGCATAAGCTGAAGCATACCCGTTTAATTGCGCCAAATAGTAAGATGTGCCTTGAGCATTCAGAAGGTGAGAGCTTTCTTTCAGATCCATCCAATTGCTTGGCATTAAAAATGGCAAAAGCATAGAAACGCTGTTCAACATAAAACCAGCGCCGCTAGAAATCACTCCCCCCAAGTTAACGGATGGAAGTAAGTTTGCGCGGGCTTGAATGACTTGAACCTTTGCTTGTTGAACATCGTTTAAGGCGATGGCAAGGCCGACGTTGCGGTTTAGGTAATGAGTGCGTAAAGAAGTGGGATTCACAACCACTGTTTTTGGCGCAGCAAATGCCGAAGAAGCGGTTAAGAACGCGGTGAAAATCAGAGTAAGAAATTTCATAAAAGGACCCTCCTCCATTTATGGACGCATTAAGAGTTATTAGGATGAAGGGCCCTTGTCAAGGAGTGGGCCCTTAGAAGATCCCTGCAAACTATACGGACTCCAAAATAGCAGCGACGCCCATTCCTCCAGCCGTGCAAATCGAGATTAATCCTCGGCCTTTGCTGCCTTTTTCGTGCAGCATTTTCGATAAGCTTGCAACAATCCTTGCCCCAGTGGCGCCGAACGGATGACCTACCGCCACACTGCCGCCTTTCACATTCATTTTAGAGCGATCAATGGGCCCTAACGCAATAGATCTGCCTAAGACTTTTTTACAATAATCATCAGATTCCCAGGCTTTTAAGGTGCAAAGAACTTGGCCTGCGAAGGCTTCATGGATTTCGAAATAATCAAAATCATCAAAGCTTAAGTTATTTCTTTTAAGCATTTCGCTGACAGCGATAGTGGGTGCCATCAGTAAACCTTCACCGGCCACATAATTGACGGCAGAAGCCTGGCAGTCCACGAAGCGCGCCCACAAAGGAAGGTTCAAACGTTTGGCTGCGTCTTCAGAAGTCATGATCACAGCCGAAGAACCATCAGTCAGCGGGGTAGAGTTCCCCGCAGTCAATGTTCCTTTATCTGATTTATCAAAAGCAGGTCTTAACTTTCCTAATTTTTCAATCGTTGTATCAGCGCGAAGAATGCCATCGCGATTCAAACCTTTAAATTCGAAAACAAGATCCTTATAAAAACCTTCATCGTAAGCTTTAGCGGCCTTTTGATGACTTTGATAAGCCAGCTCGTCCTGTTCGGCGCGGCTGATCATCCATTCTTTCACCATTTTTTCAGTGTGTTCACCCATAGAAAGTTTAGTGCGGGGTTCGACCACTGCTGGAAGCTGCGGTTTCAAATCTGAAAAACGCAGTGATGCCAAAATTTTGGCTTTTTCCATTCCGCTTTTTGCTGCGTTTAACTCAACAAGCTTATGGGACAGACTTTTTGAAACCATGATCGGCAAATCGCTGTTGGTATCAACACCACCGGCAATACCAATATCAATTTGGTGGGCAGAAATTTTTAGTGCCATATGATTGGCAGTTTCTAAACTAGTGCCGCAAGCTCTTTGCACGTTGTAACCAGGAGTGTGGGGATTTAAGCCCGAGTTCTGTACAACCTCTCGCGTGAAATTCCAATCAGATGCACTTTGCATGACGGCACCAAATGCGACGTCACCTAAAAGTTGACCTTCTAATTTATATTTTTGCACAAGCTTTTGTAAAGTGACTGACATCAGTTCTGAACTTGTCACGTCCATGTAAGTCGTCATTGATTTAACGAAAGGAGTTCTTAAGCCTCCTGAAACAAAGACCGGTCTTGTGCGCATAAATCACCTCGTTCTGATACCTTAAGGTTTACTAAATAAGCTCCATTCTTATTATTAAAAAAATTCTTGTCTAGAAGTGTTTCACGACGGGAAAGCGCAGCGAGAATTTTTGCGAAAAAAAACCGCTATGCTAATCTTGATTTCAAGAGTCGATTTCGAGGAGTTGTACGTTGGAGCAGAAGTCGTTTCAGTATTCCTTTGCCCAAAAAAATGGAATGATCGTTGTTTCTTTGTCAGGTGAAATGAATGGTTTTGTTTTACCCGCGTTAGAAGCTTGCCGGCACGAACTATTTTCTAAGGAAGATGTTCGTCAGGTCATTTTATTTTTTCAAGGTGTACCAGAAATCAGTTCTGATGCCGTACCATGGATTGCGCAAATACAAAGGGACATTCGCCTGCGTAAGGCCGAAGTTCGCCTGGTGGCGTTGAACTCAAGCTGCAAAGAAAGATTTATTAAAATGGGTGTGGTCCGCGGGACCGAGGTCACTGAAGACCTCAAGTCCGCTTTGATGAGTTTTGTGAAAGTGGCCGCTTAGCCTTGGTGGCAGAATTCAAGTTTTCTGATCGCTTTGCGGATGGTGTTATGTTTGCTTTGATCACCACGTAAAACCGCCCAGTAAGTTTCGCCACGCTCGCCGTACAATTCACCTTCTCTTTGCAGCTGTGAATTGATCATATCTAAACCGCAAGGCAAGGTTGTTTCAGCTTCATCGCCGTCACCTTTAGTGCATCCATTTCTGTTTTCTGCATTTTTGTGAAGTTGAAGCAAACCAATTGCTGTTCTTCCTTTAATACCGCGAGCTTCTACGTTTTCGTCACAGGTACTTTCTAAATGAGACATCGTATTTAAGATCATTACCCAAACAAGTTCTTTGTCTTTATCTTCTAAGCGCGGATATCTAGGGCAATCGTCATAAAGATCTTGGGTGCCGCGATACAGATTTGAATATTCACTTTTATTTGTTCTCATTTCGGTGATGATGATTTCGCCCCACGGTCCTAATTCGTTGCCTTGAACGAATTCACACCGAGGAGCAAGACCAAGCTCTCTGTTAGCATCTGAAAGTTCTTGAACATTTCCACCAGAAACTAGGATATGGCTAAGCTGTTGAAGCTGGTAGACCGTTTTGTGTTGGGTATTAACGCAATCAACACAGCTTGTGTTCGCTTCGGTTAATGATGTTCTATGAACATTTGCATAACCAGGAATGGTCACAACAATTGACAACACAATCAATAGAATGCTTCTCATATGTTTCTCCGTATAAGAAGCTTGTAAAGCAATGATGATGCCGCAGAATGAGATTCAAATAAAACTGATTTCAGCAAAAAAGCTGTCGAACTTACTAACGATGAAAAGCCAAAAATGCGCTCTGTCTTAATCTGAGACAGCCGGCTTAAAACGAAAAAAGCCAGTGAGGTTGCTCACTGGCTTTTTATAAATTCTAGATCGCTGCTAATTAATCGCGAGGGGCGCGCTTAGAGCTGCTGTTAGCGCTTGGACGGAAGCGCTTGATGCCGCTGTGTTCGCGACGCTCTCCAGAGCCACGCTCGCCGCGCTCTGATCTTTCGGATCTTGGTGCTCTTTCTGAACGCTCCGAACGCTCTGAACGGAAAGAAGGCTTTTCGCTGCGATCACCACCACGGAATGATGGTTTTTCTGAACGATCCGATCTTTCAGCTCTTTCAGTGCGTTGAGGGCGGTCAGAGCCTTCTGATTCATTACGGAAAGAACGGAAACCGCCGCCTGAAGAAGAGCCACGGCGTTCTGCGAATCTTTCACTGCCACGGTCAAAGTTGTCATCACCACGGTCATCACGGCGCGGGCCACGATCACGACCGAAACGGCGAGGACCACGGTCACCACCGCGATCGCCACGGTCAGAACCACGGCCACTTGTGAAGCGATTGTCTCTTGGATCACGAGGTAAAAGTTCACGAGGAATCTTGTCGCCCATATAATCAAGCATTAAGTCTTTCTTCACGAATACATTCGGGAAGTAAGCGACGATGAAACGCGCAAGCATTTCTTCTTTCGTGAATTCCTTAAGATTGATGTCGTCACTTTGCGTAAGGTCGGTGATCAAATCACTAGCTAGTTGCAACTGTGGGTTGTCCGCTTTCATCGTGCTGACTTTATCGATAACGTCTTTGATTTTTAAACCAGCCACTTCATCAGCAGAAGGAACCACACCTTTAGTCATCACTGCTTTCGTGCTTTGCATAACACGGCGAAGAAGGTGAAGCTGTTCAGGGTTTACCAAAGTGATGGCAGTTCCTTTTTGGTTGTTACGGCCCGTACGACCGATACGGTGAACATAAGACTCAGCATCCCAAGGAAGTGAATGATTCACAACGTGAGTCAGGTCTTTAATATCAAGACCACGGGCAGCAACGTCTGTTGCTACGATCACTTTTACTTGGCGTTGTTTGAATTTCTTTAAAGTTTGCTCACGCTCTGCTTGGGATTTATCACCATGCAAAGAATCCGCTGGGAATCCACGTTGAGTCAAAATGTCAGCAAGTTCTGCCACTTCCATTTTAGTTTGGCAGAAAATGATGCCGTAAAATTCTGGAAGAGTTTGTAAAAGGCGAGAGATCACTTCTGTTTTGTAGGAATTTTTAACAGTGAAGTAAACTTGCTCGATAGTTTCAGCAGTGCCACCAGTTTTATTGACCTGAACAGTTTCTGGATTTTCAAGGTAGCTGTTAGAAATGCGGCGAACTTCTGTGCTCATAGTTGCCGAGAACAACCAAGTACGGCAAGCAGCGCGGTGTGAATCCTGATCTTCAGGGTGAGTCGCTTTTAAGATAACTTCCAAATCATCTTTAAAGCCCATGTTTAACATTTCATCGGCTTCGTCTAGTACCAAGGTTTTTACGTTTTGAAGTTTGATGATTTTTTGTTCAATGAAATCAACCAAACGGCCTGGAGTCGCAACTACGATGTGTGCGCCACGTTTGATACCATCCATTTGCGTGCGGTAGCTAGCACCACCGTAAATCGTAACTACGCGGATGCCTTTTTTCTTACCTAGAAGGGTTAATTGTTCAGCCACTTGCAAAGCAAGTTCACGAGTCGGGCTCATGACAAGAGCTTGAGTGTCTTTGATGGTTGCATCGATGTTTTCAACAAGAGGAATACCGAAAGCAGCAGTTTTACCAGTACCAGTGGAAGCAAGACCGATAAAGTCTTGGGCACCAGCAAGTAGAAGCGGAAGGGCTTGGCGTTGAATAGGAGTCGGCGTTGTGAAGCCCATGTCCTGCATAGCCGCCATAACGGGCGCGCTTAGGCCAAAGCTTTCAAACGAATCTACAGTTGTAATTGGAGTCATTATAGGGACCTTTCGAAGGGCCCATCAAGTCGGTCAGAAACGCCGAGGTCGCAAGGCCCAATATAAAAATAAGTGCGCCCAAGATAAACGATCTTGGGCGCAAAAGCTCTTTATATTTTAACCCTGTAATGCGTATGAACTATTTGCACAAAGGAAGTGCTTTAACCATACTCTGAATAGAGCTGATTTGTTGATAGCGGCCACCAGATTTGATTACAGCCCAATAGACCCCTGAACTCACCACAATGCGACCTTTGTTTTTGATTTGCAAAGCCATGATACCTACACCGCAATCAAGGTTTAGATAGGGATCAAGAATAGTTTTCTTTGGGTCTGTAGGGCTTAGGTTTTTATCTTTGTTCCAGTCAAATTTACACCACGGTGCCCACTGAATATCCTGATAAGAAAGCTGCAAAAGACCCTCAGAGTAAACAGGTTTGCGTGTGACGGGGTCTGAACCCATTGTCGTTTCCTGCATACGCGATACAGGCGAATAAGCACTTTCAAACTTCGCAATCGCTACGAAAATCTGAGCCCATGCATTGGCACGCTCGTTATTGTCCAATTGATTATAACGTGGGCAGAAGCTTGTGATGTCATCGGCCCCTGGAAGCAAACTGCTCCATTCGTTAAGAATGATTTTTTGTAAGTGCTCCGACCATTGTTTGCGTTCTGGTTTTGATTCCGTTTCCCAAGCCAGCGCCTGCATTTTGTATGAGTTTTCAATCGGCGCTGGTGGAGTTGTTTCTGCCGGAGTTTCCGTCGTTCCTTCGTCTGTACCTGTGTCTGGAGTAGCACCTGAACTTTGGTTGGAATCATCGATGGAAGTGATTGGGAATTGCCCTTGTTTCGCACATCCTGTCGACAGGACGAAAGCAAAAATCGCTGTCAGCGCGAACAGGCTTGCGTTTGGCGTGTTGTGGTTTTGTTTTAAGATCATGTAAATACCCCCGCAGAGCCTATAGAGCAACGCTAAGGCCATGTGAGGTGCTCTATTCTTCGTGGAAGTATTTGAAATCCTTACGTCTTGATTCACCCCAAAATTCGCGAATCTGCGATTTTTTGTGTACACTCTTTTCTGTGCATACAAACTAGGCAAAAAATTTTAAAATTTTTGGCGCATCTTCGATATTTTCGCGTTATACAAAAGTCCTGCATATATGTGCGCACAGAGCGGAGCGAGTGAATTCATGATCCATTTATCGAATATTTCGAAGCAACACGGTAACAAGATCCTTTATAAAAACGGATCCTTTCAAATCAACGCAGGTGAAAAGATCGGTCTTGTCGGTCCCAATGGTGCCGGTAAGACAACTATCTTCAGAATCATCACGGGCGAAGAAGGTGTTGACGGCGGAACGATTTCCAAATCCGATCGTACAGTGATTGGTTATTTCTCGCAAAACATCGAAGAAATGAAAGGCCGCTCAGCAATTGAAGAAGTGAAATCAGCTGTCGGCAACATCGGTGACATGCAAGCTCGCATGCAAGAATTTGAAGCAAAACTTTGCGATCCTGATTTAGATCCCGATGAGATGAATAAAATTCTTGAGACCTACGGCGAACTGCAAGCGGAGTTTGAACGCTTGGGTGGTTATGACCTAGAATCCCGTGCTGCTGAAATCTTGACCGGTCTTGGTATCGGTCCTGATGATTATCACCGTCCTTCTGAAAGCTTTTCGGGCGGGTGGAAGATGCGTATCGCTCTTGCCAAAATCCTTGTACTAAATCCTGAAGTTCTTTTGATGGACGAGCCGACGAATCACTTGGATGTTGAATCCATCGTGTGGCTAGAAGAATGGTTGGTGAATTTTAAAGGTGCCATCCTAATGACGTCGCATGATCGTGACTTCATGAATCGCTTGGTTTCAAAAATCGTTGAGATCGCAAATAAAACCATCACTGTTTACGGTGGCAACTATGATTTCTATGAGCGTGAGCGTGATATCCGCAAAGAACAATTGATCGCGGCAGCGAAACGGCAAGAAGACATGCTTGCTAAGGAAGAGGAATTCATCGCGCGCTTCGCAGCCCGAGCTTCCCATGCCGCGCAAGTTCAGTCTCGCGTAAAGAAATTAGAAAAAATTGATCGTATTGAAATTCCACCTGAAGAGGCCGAGATTAAATTTGAATGGCCCGTTCCTCCGCGTGGGGGTGACGAGGTTGTTAAATTAGAAGGACTTGGAAAAATCTGGCAAAGGGATGATGGCAAAGAAAAGCTGGTATTTTCTGGAGCTAACGCTTTAGTAAAACGCATGGACCGGATTGCGGTTGTCGGTGTGAACGGTGCTGGTAAATCCACGATGTTAAAAATTATCGCGGGTCACACCGAAGCAACTAACGGTAAATCGACATTAGGTGCTTCGATCAATGTAGGTTATTTTTCTCAGAACTCATTAGATGTTTTAGATCCTAAAGCGACGATCTTAGATGAAGTGCATTCGCGCATTCCCAATGCCGGGATGGGCTTTGTGCGCAGCTTGCTGGGCGCATTCAAGTTTTCTGGCGAAGAAGCTGAAAAGAAAATTTCTATCTTGTCGGGGGGTGAAAAATCCCGCGTGGTACTTGCTTGTATCCTAGCGCAACCCGTGAACCTTTTGATTCTGGATGAGCCGACGAATCACTTGGATATCAAATCCCGTGAAGTATTACTTGAAGCCATTAAGAACTTTCCAGGCACAGTGATGATCGTAAGCCATGATCGCCATTTCTTGCGTGAAGTGACCACTCGGGTGTTTGAAGTGGATAAAAGTCAGCTGCGTATTTACGAAGGAAACTATGAATACTACGCTCACAAGAAACAGGAAGAACTTGCGGCTCGCTAGTTGATGAAGGAACCCTTTTGGGTTCCTTTTTTTGTCTCAATATGATTATCCCAGAAATGAGTGTTCCTTACCCTAGCGAAATAATTTTCTCAGGGATCATTAGTTTGAAGTAAAAACTTTAGCTACCTAAAAGTTCTGCCGAATAGTTCTACAGAATAACCAAAATATTTGAACGTAGGTGGTGGTTATGAGTATAGAGCTTGGCTCATTTGCCTTAAGGCAAGTGCTGTCGTCAACTGTGGTCCTTGGACCGCTTATGTTATTAATAGGCGCAAGTTACTGTCTTTTTAAGCAAGATAGAAAAAGTGTTATCTTCTATCTTGCAACGGGGACTGTTTTCACGCTCGTCGGCATGGCGTGCCTGTATTCGGGGTTTCACTTAGAACCCATGAGTGCAGAACGAAGCCAGAAGGCGGCGGAGACTTTGGCTGTGGAGCCTGCGCAGAAATAATCTTTTCTTAAATCAAAGGTTCTACAGGACACAGGGTGGTGCTTCGCCGGGTATTGGCCTATGGCCTTTTAGGGGGATTTCCTGAAGCTTGGCAGTGGACCCTGTGCCGTCTAGAACCTTTCATTTTTTGCTTCGATCGCGGGATTTGAAATTGCCAGTGGGCTTGGGGTATTTTCTGCGTAAGGCACGCCATCCGGGCTCGGTTGCCGCCGCTCCTGCGGAGCGGTTCGCGCCATCGTGGCGCCGGCAAAGGCCTTACTCCGAAAATCTCCCAAGCCCACTGGCAATTTCAAATCTGGATCTAATAAAAAACTGCAAGACTTAGTTCTTTTACGCTTCTACGAGAAATGAAAAAGGCCCCTTTCGGGGCCTTTTCGTTTTTTTGCTTCGCTGGATTTTAGTTCGTTTTGATTTCTGTCCAGGCGTCTTCGTATAGTTTTGTTTTATCGCCTAGGTCTTTCAAGCTTTCTAGTTTGCTGGTGTCTTCTGGGAATAGTGCCTTGTTGGCTTTTAAATCCTCAGCAAGGGTGGCTTTGGTGTTTTTTAGTACTGGGCCACCGTAGATTGTTGATACTTTGTTTTGTTCGGCTTTTTCGCTCATTAGGAAATTAATTAGTTTGTGAGCGGCTTCTTTATTTTTGCTGCCTTTTAGAATTACTAAGTTATCAATTGCTACTGTTCCGCCTTCTGTTGGAAGGATGTAGGCTATGTTTTTGTTTTTGGCTGCTGCTTGTAGGGCGTCAGATGAATATGTTTGCGCTGCTGCTACTTCTTTGTTGTTTAGGATGTCGATGGTGTCGCTGCTGAACATTTTTACGTCTTTTTTTGTTTTAAGAAGAACTGCTTTGGCTTTTTTGATTTCTTCTTCGTTTGTGGTGTTGACGCTGTGGCCGTTCATTTTTAGGGCCGCTGCCATTGTTTCGCGGACGTCATCTAGTAAGGCAAATTTGCCTTTTAATTTTGGGTTGGCCAATAGGTCCTTCCAGCTTTTGATTTCTTCTTTGTATAGTTCTTTATTTACAGCGATGCCGGCTGTGGTCCATGTGTAGGGGACTGAGAATTTGTTTTCTGGGTCGTAGCTTTGTTTTAGGAATTTTTCGTCGATTTGGGATTTGTTGGGGATTTGGTCCATGTTTAGTGGTTCTAGTTGATCCATTTTTGCTAGGACTTCCACCATGTAGTCGGATGGGACTGCTACGTCGATGCCCGAGGCTCCGGCTTGGATTTTTGCCAGTAACTCTTCATTTGAAGAATAGTTTGAGATGTTGATCTTGATTCCGCTTTCTTTTTCGAAGGCTTCTTTCATTTCTGAGGACAAATAGTTACCCCAAATAGATAGGTTCACTTCTTTGCTTACTGGTGCCGAAGACGTCTCTTCTTTTTTAGTGCAGGCGCCAAGGAGGAATGAAATTAGAACGCAGGATAGGATCAATATTCTCGACATTTTTTTAAATCCTTCTTATTGTTAAAACATGCTTGAGTTAGTAAATATCGGTAAAACTTTTTCCAGTCAAACGGCCTTAACGGGGGTGAATCTTTCGATCGATGAGGGAGAGTTTTTCTCTCTGCTCGGCCCCAGTGGTTGTGGGAAGACAACGCTTTTGCGGATTATCTCAGGCTTAGAGTCAGCCACTACCGGGCAGATTTTTTTGGATGGAAAACCTATTGATCATTTGTCCGCGCAGAAGCGGCCTTTTAATATGGTGTTTCAGCGTTACGCTCTATTTCCGCATCTGAGTGTTGCTGACAATATTGCGTTTGGGCTTAGGATCAAAGCTTTACCCAAAGAAGAAATTGAAGCGAAGGTAGCCCAAGTCTTAGCTCTGGTTGACATGTCAGAGTTTCGCGAGCGAATGCCTGAAACTTTATCTGGCGGGCAGTCGCAGCGTATTGCTTTGGCGCGGGCTTTGGTCAATGAACCGAAAGTACTTTTGTTGGACGAACCCCTGTCAGCTTTGGATTATCGTATGCGCGAGCATATGCAAAAAGAGCTTCGTCAATTGCAGCAAAAACTGGGTTTAACATTTATTTGTGTCACCCATGATCAGGAAGAGGCTTTTGCTCTTTCAGATCGCATCGGGATTATGAACCGTGGAGTTTTGGAACAAGTCAGTTCACCGCGGGAAATTTTTGAAAAGCCCGATTCTATTTTTTCTGCTCAGTTCGTGGATGCGACCTCGAAACTTCGTGGCGAGCTGGTTGAAGTCAGTAGCGATCTTGTCACCATCCGTCTTGGTGATGGCAGCCTGATTAAAAGTAAAACCAATATGCCACCGCAGGATTTGATTTTGGGAATGAGCCTTGATGCTTTTGTTAATAAAGCCATGATTTTTGGGGAGCGCCATAAATGAGATTAGCCCCTAGGTTGCTAGTCGCTCCTTTTCTTTGGTTTGCTTTTTTCGTTCTTATTCCATTGATCATTGTGATGATCGTGAGTTTGGCGCAGCGTGGTCCCTATGGCATAATTCAGTGGACCTTTGGTCTTCAAAATTATTTCAATGCTTTCAACCTTAGATACTCTGGGATCTTAGTTGAAAGTCTAAAGCTTGCTTCTGTGACGTCACTTATCTGTTTGGCGCTTGGTGTTTTGATTGCCTGGGCCATGGCGACTGCGGATGCGCGCCTTCGATCTTTTTATGTGATGGCGTTGGCACTGCCTTTTTTAACGAATCTTATCATCCGCATTTATGCTATTCGCCTTTTTGTTGGCGTGGACGGACCTTTACAAATGACCTTGTCACATTTAGGAATCAATTTTGATCCCTATGCCTTTACCCAAAATAAAGTCTTAGTTCTTTATGGGATGGTGACGACTTATTTGCCGTTTATGGTTTTTCCTCTTTACGGAGCCTTTGAGAAGTTTGATTTCAACCTAGTGGAAGCAGCCCAAGATCTTGGCGCTAATTCATTACAAGTCTTCTTCAAAGTTTTATTGCCAAACTTGAAAACGGCGATGGGCACAGGTCTTATTTTGGTCTTTGTTCCAGCACTGGGGGAGTATGTAATTCCTGATCTGCTTGGTGGCGCCAAAAATATGTTACTTGGAAATTTGATCACAGAACAATTTCTGAAGTCCCGTGATTGGCCTATGGGTTCTGCGTTATCCGTGATTTTAATGGCGATACTTTTAATGTTTTCTGCGCTTGTGGTGCTGTTAAGAAAAAGGACCAAACATGGCGCATGAAAAAAGAAGACCTGCAGCGCCGCTTGTGGCTAAAGTCCTCTTGATTATCACTATCGTCTTTCTGTATGTGCCTATTGCAGTCATGCTTTTAAGCGCGGTGTTAGTGCGTACTGAAGGCGAGCTTAACTTTACGTTCAAATATTTCCTCGAGGTCTTCCAAGATGAATCCCTCATGGACGCTCTGAAAAACAGTTTCATCGTCGGCTTAGGCTCTAGTCTTCTTGCTACAATTCTTGGAACATTGGCGGCACTAGGCCTGCATCGTCAAAAAAATGCCATGACCTTCCTAGTGCATGGGCTTTCGCTACTATCATTGATTTTCCCTGAAATCGTCTTTGCACTTTCGCTACTGTCTTGGTTTTTTGTTTTAAAAATGGAATTGGGACTTTTCACCGTGGTGCTTGCCCATATTAGTTTCACATTGGCTTTTGCCATGATGACGGTGTTGGCTCGCCTTGCTAGTTTAGATCTGTCTTTCGAGGAAGCTGCAAAAGACCTGGGTGCCAGTGACTGGCAGATTTATCGAAAAATCATTCTGCCGCTTTTAAAACCCGCGATTCTTGGTGGATTTATTTTAAGTTTCCTATTGTCCTTTGATGATTTTCTTATCACTTATTTTGTCAACGGTGTCGGCCAAGACACATTGCCAGTGAAGCTTTATAGCTCGATGAAAATGGGAATTACACCCAAGCTGAATGCCCTTTCCAGTTTGATGTTCTTGATGACTTTGTCAGGACTGATTTTCTTCTTCCGTTCTAGCGCTTTCCGTGTTTTCTTTGAACAAGGCAGGGGAAAACATGCAGAAGAGCGAAAAGAAATTAGTCAATAGCTGGGCTTGGTACGATTTCGGTAACAGCGCTTATTCTACAACCGTCATGGCCGGATTTTTTCCGATCTTCTTTAAGAACTTTTGGAGTCAAGGTACTGACGCCGTAGTCACCACCGCTCGCTTGGGTACTGCCATTTCCGTTTCCTCTCTTCTGATTGCAATCCTAAGTCCGTTCCTAGGTGTGATTGCTGACTTAAAAGGCTTTAAAAAACTCTTCTGTCTGCTGTTCACTTTCATCGGCGTGATTTCTTGCGCGTGGATGGGAATTATTCCGGCAGGGGATTGGTGGAACGCCATTTTAGCTTATGGAATTGCGATGATGGCGTTTAATGCCGCTACTGTATTCTATGAATCGCTTCTTCCTTTTGTCGCACGCCGTGAACACATGGACTATGCTTCGTCCCTGGGATATGCAGCCGGATACTTGGGGGGCGGAGTTCTATTTGCCATCAATGTCTTGATGTATCTTTTCCCAGAAAAGTTTGGGATCAGTGACGGCGTCTTAGCCGTGCGTATATCATTTATCATGGTGGCCGCATGGTGGTTGGCCTTTTCCCTTCCTCTTGCTAAAAATATCCCAGAACCCGCAGTGCAATTTAAAGAAGGAACTTTCTTTTCATTGTCTAAAGAAAGTTTAAAAACTTTAAAACGCACCTTCAAGTCGTTGCTTCGCGAAAAAAATCTGCTTTATTTTATGGTGGCCTATTGGCTGTATATCGATGGGGTTTACACCGTAATGACCATGGCCGTGGACTTTGGGGTGTCCATCGGCTTTGAAGCAAAAGATTTAATAGCAGCACTTCTGATAACTCAGTTTATTGGTTTTCCGTGCGCCTATTATTTTGGAAAAGTAACGGGTAGATTCGGTACAAAAAAACCGATCTTATTTTGTATCGGGGTTTACTCTATCACCGTGATAGCTGCGACTTACATGTCCCAAGCCTGGCACTTTTATCTGCTCGCAACCATCATCGGTCTTGTGCAAGGTGGTGTTCAGTCTTTAAGCCGTTCGATGTTTGGGCGCATGATCAAAAAAGAAGAAAGTGGAGAGTATTTCGGGCTGTTCAATCTGGTCGGAAGATTTGCTTCAATTTTAGGTCCACTCGTCGTTGCCTTTGGTGTAACGACAACGGGAAGTTCACGTATGGGTATGATCGGTCTTTTGATCTTATTTATCAGCGGCGGAATGCTTTTGACTCTAGTGAAAGAACCAGGGGAGCAAACCCGTTAGTGCTTCTTTTCGTCGTCTGATTTTTTGCTGTCTTCTTGCTGTTCTTCGATAATCTTTTTTGCCTTCTTACCAGTGATACCCATCCACTCTGGTAAGAAAATAGCGATCACGATAAAAATAAGGGTCACTATGATGAAAAAGATGCTCATAGTAAGGACCAATGACATGCTAAACCCCTTGGCAAGAATGAATCTTTTTTATAATAACTAACGACCAAAGGGAATTAAAACTTAGTGTTGGACAATGCCCCTTATTAGCCCGATAACCCTTTAATATGACTTACAATCCACGGGATCACTATTTTAAAAAGGCCAAGCAAGAAAACTTCGCGGCCCGCTCTGTTTTTAAACTTGAAGAGATTGATAAAAAGCTGAAACTTTTTAAGCCAGGCCAAACTGTTTTGGATTTGGGTGCTTCTCCGGGGTCATGGTCCCAATACGCTTCGCAAAAAGTCGGCGACTCAGGCCGAGTGTTGGGTGTGGATTTAAGCCCCGTCACAGTGAAGTTAAAAAATGCTGTTTTCATTCAAGCCGACCTACGTGATTTGAATTTAGAAGAAATTTTTAAAGAACATGGCTTCCAACCTCCGTTTGATTTAGTGCTTTCCGATATGGCGCCGAAAACCACAGGAATTCGCATGACTGATCAAGCTCGTTCCATGGAGCTTTGTGAACTTGCGCTCGATGTTTCCCGCCGCTTCTTGAAAAAAGACGGGCACTTTGTATGTAAGCTTTTTCACAGCGATGACTTCACAAAGCTGCGTGATGAAATTAAAAAAACCTTTCATAAGTTCGAAGCCGTAAAACCAGATTCGACTCGCAAGATCTCTAAAGAGATTTTTTTAGTGGGCATCAGTAAAAAATGATCATTCGTCGGATATTTGAGAGCGATGATTTTGTGTTGATTGACAAACTTGCTGGTGTGTTAACAACGCCCAGTCGGTTTGAAGAAGAAGATATAAGACTGTGTTTAGGAACCGCTTTACAGGCGGAAATGAAGCAACAAATTTATCCAGTTCATCGTTTAGATTTCGAAGTTTCAGGCCTAGTGATGTTTGCAAAAAACGCAGAAGCCCATCGTCAAAGTAACGCTTGGTTTGAAAATAAACTCGTGCAAAAAACTTATCGGGCGCTAACGACTCCTCAAGATTTTTCCCATATTCCAGCGAATATTTCTAATCCACGAATTACTTTTGAGCCAAAAGCAAACGAAACTCTTCACTGGAAATCTCAACTTTTACGAGGGAAAAAGCGTACTTACGAAAGCCCCCAAGGCAAGCCCAGTCTGACTTTGGCGGCCTTTCTAGGTACGACTAAAGATTTTTTGTTGTGGGATCTTCAACCCGTGACGGGACGACCCCATCAACTGAGGTACGAGTTAAGTCGGCACGGATTTCCGATCGTTGGTGATGCGCTTTATGGTTCGAAAGTTCCATTTGGTGAAAACAAAATCGCACTTCGTTCTTACAAAATCGACTTCTCAAAAGCTCCATCCGCCAAGGCTTTCGGGCTTCCACCCGCAGTGGAGATTGAAGCCGAATTCTGACTTCGCTAATCATGTATGAGTACGCATATAATATTTTATTTGCCCTATTTTACTTAGTCAGTCTAAATATTAAACATGAATCCTGTTAGTGGTATTGGTGAAAAAGTAAGTAGGAAAGAAATTAGCGAATTCATGGACTGCATTCGCCATATTTTTAAAGCACTTCGTGTGTCTTCAAGTCATCTCGAAAAAGTTTTGGGACTTAGTGCTGCGCAAATTTTTGTCCTGCAAAAGTTAAAAGAAGAGCCAGGTCTATCCATCAACGATCTTGCCGTTCGCACGACTACTCATCAAAGTTCTGTTTCTGTGGTCGTAAAAAAATTAGAAGAACATGGCCTTGTAAGCCGATCTATTTCTAAAGAAGATTCCCGCCGTGTCGTGGTGTCTTTAACAAACGAAGGTATGAATCGTCTAAATACCATCCCTAGCACAGTCCAAGATCAAATGATCTTATCGCTAGAAAAAATGCCAGAAGAAAAAACCACGATGCTTGCGACCCTGATGAAAGAGTTTGTGAATTCAGCAGGCATCGTAGGAATTAAAGACTAAATTTCCCGTTTAATTTGTTCTAAGTAAGTTTTGATGAAGGCGATCCTATGTTCGCCTTCTTTTTTTGCGCTTTCGGTATTTAAGTGGTCAACCAAGCGAAAAAGCTTCTGGAAAAAATGATCGATCCCATAATGCTTGTCATTAAGATCCCGCGCTTCGGCCCATGGATCTTCACCAGAATAAAAAGGCCGGCTCATAAGGCTGCTGGTAGCGAAACAACGGGCAATGCCGATAGCACCTAAAGAATCCAAACGATCGGCGTCTTGGACGATTTTAGCTTCAAGGGTGGTTGCCGGAATTTGCGCACTATAACTGTGGGCTTCAATGGCGTGGCGAATAGGTTCAAAGGTGTCTTCAGGGTATTGAAGGCTTTTTAAGTACTCAATTGTCGCCTCTGCTGATAGTTGCGAAGCATAGGGGCGTCTTGGATCATCTTTCGGCACATTAATGTAATCATGAAAGAACGCCGCCGGCATAACAATGCGCCAATCTGCATTTTCTAAGGTGCAAAGATTTTTGGCGGTATTGACGACTCTTTTAACGTGCAAATAATCATGGGCAGGATCCGTGTGAGGATAAAGTACCCGCGCCTTGTTATTGAATAATTCGAACCATTTTTTTTCATCAAAAGTCGGCGCCATTTTTTCAGTTTCCATCAAATGCTCCCACTTTTATGTCCTCTGATATTTTCAATTTAGAGGACTTTGGGCGCAAGTTTTCGTGACTTGTTTTGTAGCTAGGCAGAGCTTTAATGATTTGCAGGACGGCGTAAAGCCTTGCACCAGTCAGGATGCCTTTTAGTCCCACCGTCGTAAGCATAGGCTAGGTTGTTTGCTAGCAAAATGTCTTTTAGGGATCTTCCGTCGACCATCACATCCGCCAAAATGCGGAAGTACTTATCACGTTGGACGTTGTGAAGCTCTACCGACTTCGCGCCTTTCAGTGTCGTTGATACTAAGTTTCTTGCCACACGACCGGCTTCTTTTTCACAGCGATCTTTGGTTTTCACTTCGGGGGTGTCTATACCGTGAACGCGCACAGAAATGTTTTTTCCAATAAGCGCCGGCACATTTGGAATATTAACGGTGATGGTATCACCATCATAATTTTTTAAAACTTTCACACAGCGAAAGGTGGTGTCGTCATGGTTGCAAGGGTTGGCAAAAGAAAGTGAAGAAACTAAGAAAAAACTTAAAGCAGAAATCAAGATGTTCATGCTTTAAGCCTAATGGCGCCAGAAGGCAGGGGTCAACTACGGGATGCTATTCAAAGCTGCTAAATTCGAAATTCTAGCGTGACTGCGCACTTTCTTTGAAAGCAGTCGGTCTTTCACAGCGATTTTATCTAAAAACTTCTTGATATCTTCAGGTTTCCACGAGCGCTCTGTTTTTACTAAAATAGCCGCTACTAATCCCGTCACCCACGCGGTGGCCTGGGAAGTTCCTGTCATCGCACCATACTTCCCACCGGGCAATGATGAATGAATGTCCTTACCCGGGGCAACGATATCCACAGTTTCGATACCATAATTACTAGAATCCAGAAGTTTTTTATGTGAATCCATCGCGGCCACGGAAAGAATATTGCTTAAACGGTAACCCGCTGGATAGTAGCCGACGCGATCGGTATTGCGCCCATCATTACCGGCCGCTGCAACAAAAAGAATTCCCTTTTTTTGTGCATCACGGATGGCAGCTTCTTCCAGCGGGCTTTTAAAATCCCCACCACCAGAATAGTTAATAATATCCGCCTTCATCTGAATCGCATAACGAATGGCTTTTACTGTATTTAAAAGGTTTTCTTCGCCCGACTGATCGGGATCAAAATACTTTAAGATCATGAATTTGACTTTGCCGGTGCGAGCTTTTTGCAGAATGATGCCAGCCACATGGGTGCCATGCCCATGATTGTCAGAAAGATCATTATTATTAGAAACAAAATTCCATCCATGGAGGTCATCGGCATATCCATTGCCATCATCATCGTTCAAATTTTTACTGTCTTTCGGATTCACCCAAAGATGATTTCTTATAAGGGGATGAGTCGTATCGACGCCTGTATCAATGATCGCAACGATGACGTCGCGATTTTCTTCTGCCTTTGCAGCAACCACTGCGCAGATGTGAAGTAGGATGATCAGTAACAATATTTTCTTTGAAAATCTTTGCGTCGTCTTCATGACTAATACACAAAGCAATGATGGGGCCAGGCTCAGCAGTTCTTAAAATGTATTTTGTCTGAAATTTTTTTCAGACTGATCAATTTTTTCTGAACATAAAAAATGCCCGAACGGTTGTTCAGGCTTTTTTAGTCAGTTTTAATCTTTCGACAACTGTCAAAAGTTTAGACAGTTCCCCTCTGAAAACAGAGTGTTTAAGCGACTCGTTTGATACCAGGGGCTTTTGCCAAGGTGTACTTGTTACGACCGGTTTGTTTAGATTCATAAAGAGCCTCATCCGCTCTTTTGTACCAGTTGTCGGCAATTTCGTTTTTAGTAATTTCAGCAATACCCATTGAAACAGTGAAGCGGATCTCTGCGTTTTCATGAACAAAGACTTCTTTGCGGATTCGATTCATGGCTTCTTCAGCCATTTTAATCGCAGCTTGTTCGTCACAGCCAGGCAGTATCACCGCAAACTCTTCACCCCCTAGGCGGGCAATAAAGTCTTCCTCACGACTGAAAGCTTCCTCTAGAAGTCGCACGCATTCTTTAAGGATAAAGTCGCCGATATCATGGCCATAGTTGTCGTTGATTTTTTTAAAGAAATCGATGTCCAAGATAATCAAGCTCATTGGATCACCATCGATCTCATGAAGCTGTAAGTAACGACGTACTTGTTCATCGTAACTGCGGCGGTTGTGCGCCCCTGTTAGATGATCGCGACGCATGGTTTGATTGGCTTCCATCAATTGCTTTTTAACCGTCGTTAAATTCTTTTTGATGGATTCCATGCGCTTAGATCGGCGTTCATCTTTGGTGCTTTGATGTTTTAAATAGAAGTTAATGAACTCGCGGGACTTGGCACGCAAGTCTTCGATGGAATTTGATTCCACAGCTTCGCGAAGTTGTTCAAGACTTTGATTGATGTCGGCTTGGGCTGCATCTTCCACTTGGGCTTCTTCACCCAAATGGTCAGCGAAGTCCCAGATGATACGTTTAAAATCATCAAAAGTGTTTTGTACATAAGTGTATTCATCAATTCGGTAGCTAGATATAAATTGGCGTAACTTAAATAGCGTCTTTTCAGTAGATTCTGAATCGGGCTGAACAAGTTCTTTTGCAAATGTATCTAGTTTGTTACGAACTTTTCTAACGGAATGATTTTGAATTTCAAAAAGATGTTTATTATAGACATCCAAGATATATAACAACGTTGCGCGGTCTTCAGTTAACATCGGTGTTGCTGATTCTTTACCTTCCGGTGAAGAACCCCAGTCCATATCAAATTGCTCGACAAGTTTTTTCATCCACGTTTTCAAGGACAGCCTCCGGGGCTTCAAGTTCCAACTAGTTACTTTCTTTTCGGAATTTTTTGTTGCTCTGTTAATATCAACACTTCTTGATTCTGAAATTTCACTGTGTCATTCCGAGATTCTGTGCGCTCGCACATGGTCTTTACCCGAAGATTGCTGTTTTTCTGCATAACTTTTTGACTGGACCTGCGACTAGCGCCGAATGGTTTTATGATTTTTAAATTTGGAGGTTCACCATGGCAATCAGTGCAAAAACCAGCGGACCGGATTTTACCAAAGGTGTGCAGATTGAAATTCTTCAAGACGGCGAAAGCTTGCTAGGGCATGTTGGCGATGAAGCAGTTCTTTTGGTCCGCCAAAATGGGGAATATCACGCCATCGGTGCCCAGTGTTCCCACTATGGGGGCCCCTTAGAAAAAGGATTGATCACCGGGGAAACAGTCCACTGTCCTTGGCATCATTCCTGTTTTGATCTTCGCACCGGGGAAGCATTAAAAGCACCGGCATTAAATCCTATAGCAGCATGGCATGCAGAAATTTGCGAAGGCAAAGTTTATGTCACCGATAAAAAAGCACCGGTGGTGAAACCACGTCCAGGAACCGAAGTTCAGCGCTTCGTTATTATCGGTGGTGGTGCTGCTGGGACTGCCGCGGCTGTGATGTTACGGCGCCAAGGCTTTCAAGGAAGCATTCATATCATCAGCGAAGATAAAAACCCTCCCTATGACCGGCCGAATCTGTCTAAAGATTATTTAGCGGGGAACGCTCCAGAAAGTTGGATTCCTCTTTATGATGAAGATTTTTATAAGCTTAATAAAATTCAGTTAGAGCTTTCTACGAAAGCCGATAAGGTGGATCCTCACCGTCGCAACATTCATTTGTCGAATGGAAAAACCCTGCGCTATGACCGCTGCTTAATTGCGACAGGTGGATCACCCATTGTTCCGCCGATCCCGGGTATCAACACCGACAAAGTTTATTTTTTAAGAACTTTGCAGGATTCCCGCAGAATTATTGCGCGTACCTCTTGGGCTAACAAGGTTGTGATTATTGGGGCTGGTTTTATCGGGTTGGAAGTGGCAGCGTCTTTAAGAATGCGCAATATGGAAGTGCATGTGGTTGCGCCAGAAGGGGAGCCACTCATGAAGCAGCTTGGTGTGCACGTCGGAAGCCACATTAAGCATTTGCATGAATCTAATGGCGTCCATTTTCACTTAGGTCATTCGGTAAAAGAAATCCGTGAACGCAGTATTATTCTTGATGAAGGGCAGACCATTGAATGTGACTTCATTGTCGTAGGGACAGGGATTCGACCTAACATTCAACTGGCCGAACAAGCTGGGTGCTGGATTGATAATGGTGTTTTAGTAAATGAATATCTTGAAACCAGCGTCCCTGGCATTTTTGCTGCCGGGGATATCGCGCGCTGGCCGGATCGTCGAAGTGCCCGACCGATCAGGGTTGAACACTGGGAAGTCGCCGAACGCCAAGGGCAAGTGGCGGCCTTAAATATGTTAGGGGACCGTGTGCGCTTTCATGATGTCCCGTTCTTTTGGACAACTCACTATGGAATTACCTTTGGCTACATTGGCTTTTCAGACCGCTTTGATCGCATGGATGTGATTGGGGATATGAATAGCGAAAATTTCGCAGTGGCTTATTACGAAGATCAAAGAATTGCAGCGTTATTGACTGTTGGCCGAGATATGGAAAGCCTGATGGTGGAAGAAGCCCTTGCACATTTTAATGATGATGCCGTGAAAGACATCATTCGAACTTTTGAAAGAAAGATGAATCAATCACCTAAAATTTCGCCCCCATCGGCGCCACCGCCTTCTTCCTCGGGCTCCACAGCCTCTGTATAGGAGCTTGGATCTATTTTATTGATCCAAGAGTTTGGGAAGAAACTGTAGTAGGCATAGTTGTTTCGGCACACATCAATCGTCGAAACAAGGGGATGCCACGGCGAATTTTTGTCGTTGCGGATGGGAATAGCCAAGTCGACCTGTATGATGCTGTTATCATTTTTAACCCACTCACAGGTTTTTTGCGCCAGTCGCCAGTAAATAAGTGGATCACACTGAGTACGCGTCATCAACCACGGCGGTTGCAAAGAAAGATCTTCTTTGCTGCCATCCTTTTTCCATATTGATAGGTGAGGCTGGCATTGAACTCGGCCATCATACATGATCATGGCGTACATGCGCCCTTCGCCAGTTAAAGCGGAGTTTCCAGGAATCAGGTACTGAGGCAATTGTAAAATAAGAAAAATCAAAAGCAGGATTTGTGCTGTTTTAGTGCTAAAAGCTTTTTTAAAGGATTCTTTAATATTCCACTCTTCGACCGTCGGCCTGACGATCAAAAGTATTCCTAACAGGGAAAGCATGACGACGGGGTAGAAAAAACGAGTTAAATGCCAAGAGTATAGGTGAAAATAAACCAGCTGAAAAAAAAGAAAATAAAACCAACGATCTTTTTTTGAAAAAAGGAAGAAAATTAAACCCAATTCAAGAACAAGCACATACCAAACTCCAAGCGTCGTCATATAGCTTGGCATGATATGGTCATTGATAGCTGTACCGGTAAGCCACTGACTATTTATTTTTAGTACACCGGCTGTAAAATAAATAATGAAAAAAGAAACGGTCAGGCTAAATCTTCTTTCCGGAATCAAAAGAAAAACCAGTGCTAACATTGTCGGAAGGTAGTGGTAGTTACCAGTCAGTCGATAATCTAACGCGATAATAGAAATTTTAAAAAGAATCAGAATCAATAGCAGGCTCGTAGCAAGCCGAACTTTCTTGTTCCACCAAGCGATAGCGCCCGCAATGGCAAAAAGACCATACAGAACAAGGATAAAATTTAGAATCCCTGGTGATGGCTTAAATAACTCGCAGCTAGAAAAGAACGGCCAACAGATGGGGGCATTGGAAGGCGATAAAATCCAATGCAAGGGTCTTTCGGTCAACCAAAACAAAATCGTCAGAAGATGTTCAAGGCAGAATATAACCCCGATAATTCTTAGGGCCGGATGTTTTTGCACTTCGAGGATGAGTTTTTTCACGGCGATTCCTTCATTCCCAAAGAAAAAGCCGTTTCTTTTGAAAAGGGCAGGCGGGTTTCAGAGTTGAAAATGGCGCCTTCCAAGTTCGCACCATACAAAAGAGCTTTTGATAAATTAGTGTCTTTAAGATCAGCAAAGCGTAGGTCAGCGAAACCTAAATGGGCTTTTTCTAAATTTAGCTTAGATAGATTTTTACCATTTAAGACGGAAAACGGTGCATACAGATTTTCTTGCAGAATAACGTTGGCATCAGGAAAACGTGGTTCTGTCCCAGGAGTTAACACCGGAAAAGAAGGCGAGAAGACCTGATCTTTGGAAGGAAAGTACAAAGAGTTGATCTTTGGTGGCGGAAACAAAACTCTTCCTTGCGGGAAGAGTTGAGTTGCTACCAAAAAAATCCCTAACAAAGAATAATAGATCTTAAAATTGATCATTAGAAGCCATCGCCGTCACCGTCACAGGTTGTTCCGTTGTTGATATAACCAATGGTGCGGGTTGAACCATTATAACATTGATAAAGTGTCGACGTTCCACAAGAACCTGCAGTGGCGTAAACCAACCCATGACCATTACCACCGCAGGCGCTGCCGGCTGCAGCAACAGCGACATGGTTCACCGCCGTGATGCGACCCTGGGCATCCACATAGAATTGCGGGATATAAGAGCCATTCCCATACCATCCAGCACCGACACCGGTATTTGTAAGTCCAAGATAAACAGCACCGCTGCCGCCACCACCTTGCAGTCCCGTGCTTGGTCCTACGTAAGTGATCGTACCGCCAGAATTGTTATCGGCTTGGGGAACCCACTGGCCGCCATCCCATTTTAAAACTTGGCCAACACCAGGGTTGACGTTAGCAACCCAGCGACCTTGAACTCTTTGAACTGTGGTTCCAGTTTGTCCACCGACCACGTCGCCTGCTAAAGCACCATAAAATCCCGCGGCATTACCAGATATATTTCCTGAAACCTTCGCCCCCGAAACCGAAGCAATTTTCGCGTCAGTGACATTGCCGTCTGCGATTTTAATTGTCGTTACGTTTCCATCGGCGATCTTTGCTGACGTCACATTTTGGTCAGCGATCTTGGCTGTTGTTACGTTTAAATTCAAAATCTTAGCTGTCGTCACACTGTTGTCGGCAAGCTTTGCAGTCGTAACATTAAGATCTGCAATTTTAGCTGTTGTCACAGCTTCATCAGCTAGTTTACCTGTTGTCACATTTAAATCAGCTAATTTATTTGTGGTTACGTTCGAATCAGCAATCTTGCTAGTAGTTACGTTCGAATCAGCAATCTTGCTAGTAGTTACGTTGGAATCGGCAATTTTGGCTGTCGTCACATTTTGATCAGCAATCTTTGATGTAGTGACATTGCTATCTAAGATCTTCACTGTGGTGATAGCGTTATTTGCTAAATCCACTGTATTGATAGTTCCATCAAGAATCTTAGCCGTCGTAATGGCCGAGTCGACGATCTTAATTGTACTGACTGCACCGTTAGCGATTTTATTAAACGTAATTGCACCGTCAGCGATTTTTGAATTGGTCACAGCACTTGTCATAATTTTGTCAGATGTAATAGCTTCATCTGAAATCTTTTCTTCGGTGATCGCTTCATCTGCTAGGTCATTTGTCTGAATACCCGCAGAACTAGTGACGATGTTTTGCCATTGACCGTTTGCTGCGACCTGAACTGTTTTCGTGGCTTCATCAAATCTCATTAAACCATCACGCGGGGGAGCTGTGGTAGAACCGTCTGACGTCGGAATGCCAATAGCTCCGGTTGTCGCTGCTGTAGAAGTAGGATTTAATAAAGCCAACAGTCCGTCAAAGTTAGCGGGTAATAAAAGTGTTTCCACTTTTGTCTGAGTGATATTCGCAGAATTTTGAATGAAGTCGGTAGCTTTCTTACCATTTAAGGCAACGGCATTTTCTGACTCCATCGCATAAGGAACAGAACGTAAGTTTAAATCCGGAGCCAAAGTAACTACCTCAGTGCCTACAGTGAAGCTAACGCGAATTTTTCTAGTGTCACCACTGAGAGGCGTATAACTATTGCCGCTATCACAGAAACTTAAGGAATTAATGACCGCGGAATTTTTTAATATTTGATGAATAGCTAACGAGTGACCTACATTTACCTTTGTGCCTTCACTTGAACCGATAACAAAGTTAATGACACCTTTAGAGTTCGTCATATTCACTGTGCGGTTTTCTTCCCAAAGCACGCAGGATTCCGCATTAGGCGAAATGATTTTAAGATTAAATGTGACGCTAGCATCTTCTAACGGAAGACCATCAGGCTTAATGATGCGACCTTGAAGGCTCAACCCTTGCGGAACTTCGGTAAGTTCCATCTGCGCATGGGTTGCGATCGAAGTTAAAAGAACAACCAACAAAACCAAGGTTCTTTTTAAGTTCATAAAAGTTTCCTTTAAAAGACGTTCAATAAAAGAAAACCAAGCTACTTGAATTCTTATCGGACTTATGTGTGACGGATTTTAGGGCATCCTGGCCTTATTAAGAAAATTTGATAAACGTGCGCCATCTAGAGATCAGCTAGGAGTCCGAAATTTGCATTCCTAACGTGACGATTCTGAAATATTTTTTCTGCACGAAGCGCTTAGCAAGGGTAATTGCTCGCGCAAACAAGCGAAGTATCTCTTTTGATTTGCGCAAAATTTTTGAATATCAGATTCACAGTCTTTTTTAAATTCCGCTTGGATAGAGGCGACTTGGTTTGCGCAGGCCCCCGAAATTTCATCTTTCTTGTGTCTTAAGCAAGCCAAAGGACTCTCTGAAAAAAAACGCGTTTTGCGACACAATGTTTCGTAATCATCCCAGCAGGCCTTTGCATTTTTTAAAAGCTTTTCCTTCGCTTCTTTCGAAGATAAAGGTTTGCGATGATCTTTTTTGTGATCAAGTTCTGCAGGCATTTCAAATGCCGATGGATCTACAATCTCCATATTTTTTACTGTGGAATTAGTTTGTGCAGCGACTTCTGCTTTCGGTGCTGGCGGTGGCGGTGGAATCAATGTCTGTGACGTTTGCAAAGCTGTATTGAGTTTCGGTTCAAGATGCATTGGCTCAACATTGGATGTTTGAATAGCTTCCTTAGAATTTTGCAGTATCTTAAAAGTAATGAAACTTGAAGCCACGGACAGGCTGACGATGCCAAATACAATTAATAGGACGCTCCGGATTTGCATAATAATTTGCTTCGGCCATTTCGCGAATTTTCTAAAATCTACTTCGAGCTCCTATTTAATAGTTCGATGAATAGCGCCGATAAATTAGATGTCATGAGGAGGTTAGCATGTTTCGGAACCTTTGGGTGCTGCTACTGCCTTTTGCACTTCTCACAAGTGCCTGTAGTCTTGAAGCTAATATTGATGATCTATTAAAGACGGCCTTGTCGTCTCCTCCCAAACTTCCTGCGGGAGTAAGTTTACCCACTCGTCCTATTTCAGGCGTTGTTACTGATGCGGCCTCATCAGACTTTTTATTAAGTGAAGCCTTCGTGGGGTCCCATGGCGTGGCTGATGGTGAAACCCCACTGATGGTGGTGGTACGGCTGATGAATTCAGACAACACCGTGGTTGCAGGCCATGTGCCAGAGTTAGAAGTCGTTAGCGGAACCGGTGTTATTAAAGCTCCGTGCACAGCTTCAGATAACTTTGGTATAGTTCTGTGCCCTCTAAAATCTTCTGATTCCGGAGTGAAAAAAATTAAATACACGAACTTGAACGGTTTTGTTGTAGAAAAAGACTTGGTCTTTGATTCACCTGTGAAAGAAACCACCGTGATTGGTTCTTCCGGCGGAGAAATGCAAGAACTGACAGACCCGCGTGGCTGGAAGATGTCAGGTACGGTGGGAACTTCCTACGGAAAAGTTCTAGCAGAAGATCGTGGCTGGAAATTATATGTGGGCCCGGTTAGTTCGACTCTTGAGTAAGAACTAATAATCCGTCTGCACCTGAAGTCGCCAAGAATAAATGACCCTTATGATAAACCGGAGAACTTGAAAAGGTACCGGTTAGTTTTATCATCTGTTGCAATTTTCCAGACTGTAAATCGTAAAAGCAAAGCCCTTGGTTTTCGCACAGGAACACCACGGTTTCTTTTTTTTCGTAACTTAAAATCAACGGACTTGATTGCGCGCGGTTGGCGATATTTTCAATATTGCTGATCCATTGAATTTTGCCAGTGTCAGCGTCAAGGACAAAGTTTTGTTTTGCCCCGGTGATGGCGACGGTTTTGCCATCTCGGCTGATAGAAGGGCAAGACATGGATCCCCCATCTAAAGCAGTCTTCCAATTAAGCTTTCCTGACTTTGCTTTTACAGAATAAATAAAACCGTCCCAAGAACTAAAATAAACCGATTCATTCATCACTAGGGGGCTGCATTTGATGTCGTCTTTACTTGCGAAATCCCAAAAGTGTTTGCCGTTTTTAAGATCGAAGGCTTGAAGAAATCCTGTGTTAGATCCCATGAAAATCAGATTATTGCTATCATCTAAAGCAGGTGAAGAATGGGGATGATTTCCAATAAGATTTGAATTCCAAAGCCAGGCTCCGTTTTTAGCATTCAGCGCCAGCAAAAAACCATCGGGGCCGTTAAGTTCAACGCCGACATATAAGACGCCATCATGCAAAAGCGGTGAAGACCCAATCGTCATACCGGCCTTCGTTATCCAGCGTATGCTGCCATCATGTTTGTTTAAACAATAGATAAAGCCAGCATAATCACCAAAATAGATGCTGTCCTTATCTACAAGGGGGGTTGAGTGCAAACCGCGGGTAGCGACGGCACTTACAAACTGCCACTTCAGTTGACCTTGCCAATCATAGGCCCTTACAAAACCAGTGTCGTCGGCGACATAAAATCCTTCATCATCTACAGCAGGGGAACTTTTAGAAGCTCTGTGAATTCCATTGTTCAGATTTTTTACCTGCCACTTTAAAGAAAAAGGTAGAAATTCATCTTGGCTAGAAATATCAACTCGCCCCCAGCGCGCGGCATTTCCACGGTACATGGAAGTCGCTTGCGAGGGGTCCGTGACAGAGTATTGTAAAGGGCTTGCAGTGACGGCAGTGGCCAACTTTTCAAAACTAAAATCCGATTTAAGCAATGGTAAAGTTTTGTATTCGACCCAAGTAAGTAAACCTAGGATTAAAATGCAATAGACGATGAAAATTATCTTCTTCATAAAATTTCCGCCCAGAACAAAGCCATAAAAGACTTTTTGCAGACATCTTTAATATGTAGCCGTGTTTGCAATTGCGATTCGGTGCTGCGACGGGACTGCAACCAAAAATCAAAATTGCCGTCATCATTTTGGCAGATGCGATGAATTTGATTTAAATAAACAATCGGATCACATTGCGTGCGCGTGGAAGGGGGACGAATAAACGGGTCATAAATTTCGCCCGCATTTTTCAGATTTCTAATTAAAACAGTTTCACAGTGCACGTTTGCATCTAACATATTTAAAGATACCAGACGTGGGGCCCCACTGGTCGCTGGGTCCTTTGAAAACATATAAGGTATGAATTGCAGACTGGCCAGAAGAAGCAATAAACCTAATGATGACTTATTCTTTATCAAATTCTGATCTAAATAAGATTCCCAAGGTTCTTTGCCCAGAGGAATTAAAATGAATAATCCTAAAAGTAAAAACATTGTTAATGGATAAAAGTAACCAACGATGTGCCAGGAAAATAAATGAAATAAGAAAAATTGTCCCAGGATCAAGTAACGGTGCAATGGTTTTTTACTGAATAAACCAAAAACTAGGATCGTTTCCAAGATAACGACATAGATTAAACTTAAATGCTGTAAAAGCGGACTTAAAAAACTAGGGCGAACTAAAGCGACACCGCTTAGCCATTCAGGATTGAATTTTAAAAGGCCTGCTCCCCAATAAAAAATCCCAATTATAAATGGAATCAGTTGTTTTTTATGGGGAACAAATAAAAATGCCAGATGCACAATAAAACCCATGTAGTGGTAATTGCCCATAAGGCCATAACTAAGACTTAAAAAGTAAACTTTCAAAACAAGCAGCCCAGCTAAAAGAAAGTAAGCAACCCGCTTTTGTAAATAAAAAGCAACGGCGGTGATTAAACCTAAAGCTGCATAAAAGTATAAAAACAAAGCCGCATTATTACCGTCACTGAATCTAAACGATTCGCAAAAGGGCATCATCGGCCAACACAGGGGTAAAGCTGCGCTAACTAAACGTAAAGAATTTTCCATCCAAAAGTAGGCACTTAGTACATGGCTCAGTGCCAGTAAAACTCCATACAGATTTAAAGCCCGAGAATGAAAGATCTCTGAAATATTCCTGCAAAAATATTTCTTCATGGTGAGGACCTAATGACTATTTTTGATTTCTTTATAAAATCCGCCGGCAATAACTTCGCCGATCGTGAATCCATACTGCAGTTCTTAAAAGTGGAGGCGATAAAATCAGTGCGGCTGAACTGGACATTCGTAAAATCAACGTTTTCAAACTGACTGTTAAAAAAGCGGGCGCCATCTAATTTTACATTTTCAAACTTCGCATTTTTAATCTGGCAGTGGAAACATTTGATTCCCGAAAGGTCCGATTCGAAAAATTGCACATCTTCTATTGAGCTTGAAACTATTTTGGTACCTACGAGTTTTGATTTCACCCACGAGCTGTTTTTGACCGATATTTGCTGCCAGTGATTTAAAATGAAAGAGGAGTTGGTGAAGCTTGCATTAATTATTTGAGAGAATGCCAACGGCTTCTCATCATAGATCACTTTATTTTGCTTCTGACCGCTAAACACAGAGGGGCTAAGCAAATTAGCTCGCGTAATTTGCGTTTGAAAAATTAAGGCAACAAAAGTAGCTCCGAAAATTCCGATGGCCTTCATGATTTAAAAATCATGACAGGAATTTTACAGAGAAACAATCCAGTTTTTTTGGGTAATTTCCGATAAATAAAATGTGATGCTTGCACGTACTTTTTTAATCACATCGTTGCTTGTCTTAGTGGGCTGCATGAACGGCGGCTTTGAAACTCTTTCTTCAGCGTTGAAATTAAAGACAACTTTAAAAGCGGCATATAAAACAACGGACGTTATTGCCCTACAGTGGCAAGTCGCTAAAGGTGATCAGGCGCCAGAATATTTGCAGCTTGAAGTTTCTACGGATGATGGAAAAACTTGGACCGTTCATCAAGAGAATATTGAACCTACGGGTCTGTATGATTGGGATCTTAGTCCATTGCTTCCGGGAACTTATAAAGTGGCCTTGGTCACTTTCATTAAAGGCACTTCAGAACGTTTTATTCTAGGCTCTATTTTTATCGACAATCAAGTTCCTGTGGTAGGTGCTGATCAATCGATCTCGGTCACTGAAGACACGGTAAAAACCTTTGATATCAATCTTCCTGTAGAAAATGATCAGTACACTCTTTCTATTGTATCAGCACCGACAAAAGGAAGCCTTACGGGTTGCACGGATGGTGGTTCAACGCTTCAGTGTGTGTACACCACCAGTGCCGATAATGATCTTGATGATCAGTTTACTTATAAGATCGTGGATCGTGCTGGATATGAATCAGCCATTGGGACAGTGAATTTCGATCTTCAACCACTCAATGACGTCCCCGTTATTACGACCCTTGCTTGTGCTGCTTCGGCCGGCGAAAACGTTCTTTATTCCTGCACTATAAGTGCAACAGATGTGGATTTGCCATCACCGCTGACCTTAAGTTATCAGTTAGATCCAGCGACGACCTGTGGACCATGGTTGACTATCGACTCAAGCACAGGAGTCGTTAGTGGAACACCGGCTGGAAGTGATGTGGGAACCTCATGTACGGTGGAAGTTTATGCTGAAGACGATGTAAGTGGTCAAAGCCAGCATTTTGCTTGGAGCTTAGCGATCGAAAATTCCCCTCCGATTATAATTTTAACCGGCGGACCCTATTCTATAAATGAAGATGCAGGCTTAGCGACAGTAATCCCGGCAGGAAATATTTCCTCCATCGAAGAGGGCGGAGCGAGTACCTACAGTCTTTCGACGCCGTCTGTTTCTGGTGATCTGTGCGAAGATCACACGGCAGCGCCGTTGGCGACAAACCTATCGATTGATTCAAGTACAGGAGCGGTGAGCTTTAGACCTCAAGCAAACTATCAAGGCACTTGTTATATCCGAGTCAATTTAACAGATAGCTTTCCATCAACGGGTTATTTGGACGTTCCGATTCAAGTGAACAATCAGCAGGATGCCCCGGCGGTAGCAACTAATTTAACCCCGTGTGCAGCTGCCATCACAGAAGACGTACCTTATACTTGCACTGTCACAATCACAGACCCAGACCCTGAAGTATTGACTTTAAGTCGTCATGCCTCTGACACCTGCGGTTGGATTTCTGAAACCTATGGGGCCGACAATAGAACCGTGACTTTTTCAGGAACTCCTAATGATAGCGATGTGGGTGTTTGCATACTTGCTTTAGAAGCGGCAGACCCTTTGGCGGCGAATCACATGCAGTCACTATCCATCACAGTGAATAATGCAGAGCCCACTTTAACAATCGCAGCTCCAACCACCTTGGTTGAAGATGTGGAAACAATGCCAGCCACTGTCTTAACTGACGTTCAAGTCGTTTCTCTGGATGAAACCCATGGGACATATTCTTTAGATTTTACTGGGCTTACAGGGACTGCGTGTAACGATGCTGCCGTCATCGCTGTCCCCTCGGATTTCAGCATTAATTCAACCACGGGTGCTGTCACCTTTTTGCCACGTGCTGATTACTTTGGAACTTGTTATGCAAATATTCAATTTGATGATGGCAATGGGGCTGGCAATTCGATTGATACTAAAGAAGTGACCTTTGTTGTGGATCCAGTTAACGATGCTCCGCAAATTACAGCGATTCCAACCAGCCACGAAATTCTTTTAAATCCAAGCGGCGCAACCACATCCTCATTTAATCTGACTATTGACGTGGGCCCAGCGAATGAAAACAGCCAGTCATTACAGTTGATTTGTACAAATTCGAATACTTCCAGGTTGACGGTGGATTGCACGCAAAACCGCAATGGTGATGGCGTTTTGACAGTGAATCTTTCTGCGATAGCGGGACTTGATACCTCTGCTATAGTGACAGTGAAAGTCAAAGATAGCGCAGCAGGAACGGATGAATCCACCGTGGCTACGATCCATGTTTCTGTCACGGATGCTGTGGTATTATCGGCCATTGCTGCGAGCACAAATAATTATAATATCTATGACCAGGCGGTTGCTCAGTACAGTACGGGTGTTGCTACTTCTACGCGAACTTTTGTCGTGACCGTAAATCCGGGTGTGACAGTTTCAAGTGCAGATCCAAGTTTGCCAGCCATGCGAACGGGCTCTTTGGTCGCTGGGGCGCGTGTGCGATTGATTAATAAGGGATCGATAATAGGCGCTGCCGGTGCTGGTGGAAGTTCTGCATTTGCAGCGACTGGTGCTCAACGCATGGGTCAGCATGGAGGAACTGCATTTAAAATTGAAGCTCTTTACGCCCAAGTGGATATTCTGAATGACGGATTTATTTTCGGCGGCGGCGGTGGCGGCGGTCGCGGTGGAACAGACAACACAGATGCAGGCGCCGGCGGGGCCGGGGGACGTGGTGAAGATGCAGTCGCGAACGTCAATGGCACTGCGGGGGCATTGGCCGGGGGATCTGGTGGGAACAAAGCCACAAGCCTTATTTATGGAACAACACCAGCGGCAGATTATGCGCCTTCAAACGGAATCGGTCCCACGGATGGAATGGCAGGACAGGGTGGTTCAAGTTGTTTAATTGGAACGGCTTTAGGAAACAGCGCCGGTGAAGCTTATTTTGGCCGAGGTGGTTTTGGTGCCGGCTTCGGCGGTGGGGCGGGGGCATGTTCTGTCACCTATGGCGGTGGCGGCGGTGGTGGGTATTATGGCGGTGGCGGTGGTTCTGGGGGCCTAGCTGACAATCAAGATGCGGGAAACGTGAATACCGACACCAATGGTTATAATGGCGGTCATGGTGGCGCCGCAATTGAAGTTCCGACCAGCGTGAATTCGCCTAGCGATATAAATATTGATATCACCCCAGGGGCTACAAGCAAAATAGCGGGTTGTGTGTGGAACGACTTTAGTGGCGTTTACCTAGTTTCAGTCACGTCAGATAGTGATGTGAATAACAGAGCACTGACTTTCAGTTCAACAACGAGTCTTGATGTCAGTGCGCCGCCAGGAATTAAATTCTGGAACAATGGTCGTGGTAAAGCCTATCGCTAGTGGGCTGTACTTGAAGCGTGCAGCGGCGAATGGAAATCCACCTCCAAGGTCACTTTCGTATTTAACAATCTTGAAATAGGGCAATTGGCTTTTGAATCTTCAGCGATGGCTTGAAATGTTTTAGCATCACAGTCTGGCACTTGCGCGCGCAGTTTAAGTTTTGAAGAGGTCACCGTAAAGCCGTCTCCTTGTTTTTCAATGGTCACGACAGCACTGGTTTCAAGGCTGTCAGCAATAAATCCTTTTTTCTCTAAGGCTCCAGCTAAAAACATGGAAAAGCATCCCGCATGGGCAGCGCCAACAAGTTCTTCAGGATTGGTCCCTGGAACATCTTCAAAGCGATTTGAAAAGGTGTAAGGAACATTTTTAACAGCGCCACTTTCAGTTGAAAGTTCACCTTTGCCTTTTTTTAAGTTGCCTCTCCAGATAGCACTGGCTTTTCGATCCATGAAATCCTCCTCATGAGCGGCTATTTTACGATCAACTTAAACAGGTAAAGTAGCCCCGGCGCTAAAATACACACTTGGCAAAAAGGGCCTAATGCTGATGAAATGATTCCCATGAGTTTAGCAGTATTCTTTCAAGATCTAATTCAACGAGTCGAAGAATCCGACACCATCACCAATGCCGGAAAAGACAAAGAAGGTTTTTATAAGCCAACCAGAACGATTTTATTGCGGCACTTGCAATTGCTAAAAGACCTCCATCAGAAACCGTTGGCAAAACAGATGGTGAAAGCATCCTGGGCTTACGTGATTGAAAACGTACCTCCGGAGTGGCTAGTGCCAGCTCCGGAAGACCGTGAAGAATTAAAGAGGATTTTAGAGTAAGCCTTAGTCGGCTTTGTAGGTGATCGGAATGATCTGTGATTGCGTATCTTCAATCACTAAATCACGAACGGCTTTATTTTTCGGCGCATAAAGAATCAAATTGTTTGCAGCGTAGCCTTTTTGCAAAGGCACTGTGATTGATTCTTGAGCCTTGAGTTCAATTTTTTCTGGGATTCCATCAAAAGCCTGGCCCAATGGATTTGCAGAAATTTTCGTCCATTGTACATCGTTTGTTTGAAGGTAGTCATCATATTCAACCGCATAACCCACTTGGTGAGTTGTTGAAATTTTCAGACTTAATTCACCAGTATCATTAACCCCAACAAGCGCAAGTTCCGCTTCGATAATCGCAAGTGTTGAATTATCAAAAACTTTCATTTCGCGCAGGTCAATCACCGCAGCCGTGTAGTTTTCTTCTGTTTTTGGATTGGTTACAGAATCAGTTTCAAACTTCTTGCGAAGTTCACGGGCTTTTGTGCCATCTAATAGAAGGCTAGAGAAAACCTCGCCACTTAAGCCTGGCAAGGACCCTTGGGTTAAACCTGCTAATTCTTGATCCATGATGCCATCGTTGTTTGTATCAAACTGCACGTTCACTTCGCAGTTATTCCAAGTCGTCATGCCTTCAAAAAGTTTAAGAGCAAACTGAATAAATTTGCCACCATCGCGTTCAACAATACGATAGCCTGCAGATTGAAGATCACAATGACGATTGTGAACAACGTCAGGTCTGTTATCTTTTTTGCGACCATCTTGCGCTAACAAATTGAAAAGATAAGCAGTGCCTGGGTTTGCGCTTTTGTTTTCAATCGTGATCTCTGCCATGCTGCCTGGTGCATCGTTGGCAGACGTTGACTGAACTACAACTTCCTTAGCCTGAACTTGGGAAATTAAACGAGTCACCACCAGAGCTGGCACTTGCAAAGCTTTTTCGCCTTGCGCGTTTTCAAAGACCAAATATCCATCTAGTTCATCAGTGGCGTTTTTAATTCCTGCTGCAGAAATCTTTGCAACAACCGTGATGGTTTTGCTTTCGCCCGCAGCCAGGGTCACAGCCGGGGCAAGCAAGTTCAAAGAAGCTGACCCAGTCCATACTGGTCTCACAGTGATTTCTGCTGCAGTGATATTTTTTAGAATGATGTCTTTTTTAAGACTCTTTTTCTTTTCAACATCAGTGATGCCAAATGAAAGGCTTGCTGGAAGACTGATCACTTGCGCTTTTAACGAAGCACCCACTTGAACGCGACCTGCACCTTGGCGGCTCACGCTATACTGATTTTTCTTTTCATCCACCATGAGCTTGGTGTGGCCCATAGCAACTGATTTTAGCTCTAGGGGAGTCAGTGCGCTGAATTTTTGTTTTAACAAAGCCATAACTCCGGCCATGTGAGGACCTGCCATCGAGGTTCCAGACATAGCTTCACCTTTAGCTCCACCGCCCATTGCCGCAGAAATGATATTGGATCCCGGAGCAGCAATTTCAGGTTTGATCATACCGTCTTCAGAACGGGGACCACGGGAAGAAAAGTCTGAAACCGTGTCTGCTAACCAAGGCTTTTCAATTTTGAAAGCAGGCTTTAAGTTGGCAGTCACAGAACCTTTTTGCAGGTGTTCCTTAATTTTTTTTGCAGCTTCTTGAGTGATCATGACGCCAGGGATTTCAAATTTACCTTCACCGCCCATGACAAACGCATCACCCGGGGCATTGTTGCCAACGACGACGGCAATGGCTCCAGCCTCTGCCGCACGTTTGATTTTTTCAGTGAACGCCACTTTACCACGATCAATAAAGGCTATTTTGCCTTTCACTTGATCTTTTACTTCTTGTTCAAAATCAGTATCAGCAAATCCTAAGAAGATGATTTCACCTTGGGCAATAGCAACGTCTGCTAAAGGTTTAGTGACCGCACCTTCTACGAATTCAGTTTTAAGGCTGTCGTTTGCAAAGGTAAATTCTGCCGCAGCAAAGGTTGTATTAAGGTCGCTATTGTCTACGCTTGATGCAACGGAAATCGCCTCATCAGAAACACCGGGGGCACCGACAACATAAGGAAGGTCGCCAGAGTTTCCGCCAGAAGCCACAACGATCACGCCCCCTTTTGTAAGGTTGCGAATTGCGTGATTGTACATGATATGAGCACTGCCGTAGTTACTGCCTAAAGAAAGATTGACGACATCTAGTTTGTCATCAAATTGCAAATCGCCATTGGGATCCATCGCGTATTCCAGACCCGCGATCACCACTTCGTCACTGGTGCTGCCCTTAGCGCCAAAAACTTTAATAGCATATAGCAAAGCTTCCGGAGCCACGCCGCTATAAGTGTTCACGCCATCACCGATACCAGCCACGGTTCCAGCCACGTGGGTTCCATGCCCACCCTCATCAAGAGGATTGGCATCACGAACAGGAATGCGATGTTCAAGATTCTCAGAACCGGAATGGTAGTTGGTGCCGGCAAGGTCAATCCCGCCGACAACTTTAGTATTAGGGAAAGCGGCATTAGGCTGACTTGGGTCAATGGATTCATAGGCTTCAGAAGTGCCTTCACCATTAAACATTTTATGGGTGTAGTCGATGCCGGTGTCGATGATGCCGACCTTCATGCCTTCACCGCGGATGTTTTGCTTATAAGCTTCTTCCACGCCGATATAATTTACAGAAGTTTTATCGTTAAGAACGGCTAACTGAGACGCTTGGGTCAAAGCTTTAGGGCGGGCAAAAGTTCCTGACTTTTCAGTCATTACAACGTTCGGTAACGCTTTAATTTTTTCGTACGCATCTGCCGGGGCCCAAATAGCAAGACCGTTTAGAACTAAACGGTAGCGTTCCAAGATCTTGATTTTAGGTGAAAGCGCCTGAAGCTCAGCAATAGTTGCAGATTGTTCTTCGTCGATTTGCTTGATGATGTCTTTGTTGATAACGATGCTGCCATCTTCTTCGCGCGTCGAATATTCAAGCAAAGATTCAGTTTGTAGTTTTAAGATGGCAGTAAATGGTTCTTCTGTGGTGGGACGGTTTGAAAACAGTCCTTGGAAGAATTCGGTATTTAAAAATTCGCTGGGTTTGCTGTTAGTGCAGCCTGAAATTAAAAGTGCTGACAGTGCTAGTGTTGATAGCTTTTTGTGCATTGATCCCCCCTGGTGGACTCAGTGTCAAAGAGGCTCCACCCCGGAACCTTTTTTGCCACCTCGGCCGGTGATCCAAGAACCATGCCGGGCCTGCTGGTGTCAATTTTTATTCCCGTAAAATGGGCCCGTTTCAATTGTAATTTCCCATGGGGGCCCCACGGCTTATTGTGGGCCTTTGAGGGGCTAAGTAAGATCACTAAAACCTCATATAAAAAGGAGCCACTATGCAAAAAATATCTCCCTGCCTTTGGTTCAACACCCAAGCCGAGGAAGCAGCCAAATTTTATACCTCTGTTTTTAAGAATTCGAAGATCCTAAGAACCAGTTATTATGGTCGCTCTGCGGCAGAAGTGTCAGGGATGCCCCAGGGGTCGGTTCTTACCGTAGAGTTTGAAATTGAGGGGCAATATTTCACGGCGCTAAATGGTGGTCCTATTTTTCAGTTCACCCCGGCGATTTCGTTAATGGTGAACTGCCAGTCCCAAGCTGAGGTGGATGAGCTTTTTAAAAAAATGAGCGCAGATCCCAAAGCCGAGCAGTGCGGTTGGCTGAAAGACAAATTTGGAATTTCCTGGCAAATAGTTCCTGAACAATTAAACAAAATGATGGAAGATAAAGACCCAGAAAAAGTAGAGCGTGTCATGCAAGCGATGCTTAAAATGAAAAAGCTCGACATCGCAGGGCTTGAAAGCGCATATCGAGGATAGATTTGACGAAACCAGGGCCTTCAGAATTTAATATAATTATGAAGGCTTTAAAGATCGCAGTTTATGGAATCGCAAAAAACGAAGAAACCGTGGCCGCTCGTTGGGCAGCATCTGCTGCGGAAGCCGATGTGAGGGTCGTCTTAGATACAGGCAGCACTGATCGCACCGTGCAGGTTTTGGCCGCTAACGGGGTTGAAGTTCACAGGGCATTGATAACGCCTTGGCGTTTTGATGAAGCTCGCAATCGCAGCCTTGATTTAGTCCCCGCGGATGTGGATATTTGTATCTCATTAGATCTTGATGAAGTTTTAAGTCCTGGTTGGCGCGACGAAGTCATTAAAGCATGGATTCCCGGAACAACCATGATCCGTTATCCCTTCATCACAGGTTTCCACCAAAATGGAAGTCCTTCGCAAGTCAGTTGGGGGCATAAGGTTCATAAGCGTGACGGCTATCGCTGGAAGTACGCAATTCATGAAATCTTAAGACCCGTGGGCCAGCACCAAGAAGTTTTCACCCAAGGTTTTAAGATCGAACATCTTGAAGTTAAAGAAAGATCCCCAGACAGGTACTTAGATATTATTCGCCAATGGTCGCTTTTAGAACCGGACGAACCACGCTATCAACAATACTTAGCCAGAAATCTTTTTGATCAAGGGAAGTACGAAGAATGTCTTGCTGTCTTAGAAAAATATTTTAATCTTCCTAATCTTGATGCGCCCGAAAAAGCTTTTTCCTATCGCATACAGGCGTGGTGTTATCGCCAGTTAAACGCAGGGCCCGATCTTATCGTTGAAGCTTTGTTGAAGGCTGTAGCGAACTCCCCAAGGGAAAGAGAAACCTGGGCCCATCTGGCAGAGGAAATGTATTTTTTTGGAAACATTCCCAACGCCTATTCCGCGTTAACCAATGCACTTCGTATAAAAGATGTTTACCAAAGCTATCGCTTAGAACCAGACGTATGGAATGGAAAACTTGAAATGATGATGGACAAAGTGATCGTTGAATTAAAAAGAAGCCTTTAGGAAAAAAACCGAGTCTTGCAACTCGGTTTTTTTTCAGTCTTTAGTTTTTAGGTTGGTCTACGATACGCAGATACGGTTTTAATGTTTTCCATCCTTGTGGAAACTTTTGTTTAGCTTGCTCATCAGAAATTGATGGCGGAATGATCACTTGATCGCCGGGGTGCCAGTTGACTGGTGTGGCTACTGTGTATTTCGTCGTAAGTTGGCAAGAATCTAAAAGTCTTAAAACTTCATTAAAATTTCTGCCGCTGCTCATCGGATAGACTAACATCGCTTTAATTTTTTTATCAGGTCCAATGATGAATACATTTCTGACGGTTTGGTTGTCTGATGGAGTTCGATTTGCCGAAGGCTGTTCTTCAGCTGGCAGCATATCATAGGCTTTTGCAATTTTTAAATCTGCATCACCAATCATAGGAAACGTGACTGCCGCCCCTTGGGTTTCTTCGATGTCTTTAGCCCATTTTGCATGATTATCAATAGGGTCGACACTAAGACCGATGATTTTTGTATTTCGCTTGTCAAACTCAGGCTTCATTCTAGCCATGCAACCTAGTTCAGTTGTGCAAACAGGTGTGAAGTCTTTGGGATGTGAAAATAAAATCGCCCATCCATCGCCAATCCAATCGTGGAAAGTGATTTTGCCATGGGTGGTTTCAGCTATAAAGTTAGGTGCTTCGGAATTTATTCTTAAAGCCATAATAAGCTCCTCTAAAGTTGTTAAATTAGGTGAACTTACTTTGAGTGGAGTCATCACTGAAAACAATGGGAAAAACTTTGTATGCTCTCACTGTAACAGTGATGTATTACTTGGTAGTTATATGGACTCAAGAAAAATTATTTTGAATTTAAGGCCCCACGAATTTCTGTGAATAAAAGTTCTGCTGTCATTTTTAATTTTACCGATGAACTAACTGAAAGGGGTGAAACTAGATGCACCGGTAAACCGGGACTGCTCCAGCCAGGCAAGGCATAAGCTAACGCTCCATCTTCGATCGCTTGGCGGCAAATAAATTTCGGGACCAAGGCTATGCCACCCCCAGCAATGGCCATATTTAAAAGACTGGTCATTTGGTTACTTGAAATACGTGGCTTAATTTTTAACAGCGCTGTCTTACTTTCATTTTTTAAGCTCCACTTTGATATCAAATTGGGGTCGTTCAAAGTTAAACAATCATGATTTTCTAAATCTTTCGGCCCGCGGATTTTTTCTTTTTTTCTTAGATACGTTGGCGAAGCCACCGGTACTAGAACGATTTCGCCAATTTTTTTGGCTTTAAGGCTGCTTTCAGTTAACTTGCCAATTCGAACGGCTAAATCAAATCCCTCTTTGACTAAATCTAAAACTTCATCGGTATAAACTAGTTCAAAATTCAAAGCCGGGTGAGTCTGCCCAAGACGGGCAATGGTGGGGGCGATGACTTGAGAACCTAAATCTTCTGGAGCCGTAATACGAATCAAGCCAGAAACTATACTGTCTTGACCATGCAACGATCGCTGCGCATCTTCTAAGGTCTGGATAGGGCCGACACATGAATCATAAAAAGCTTTTCCCGCAGGGGTCAGAGTCAAGCTGCGGGTTGTTCGTAAAAGCAATTTAGTTCCAGTGTTATTTTCTAAGGCAGTGACAGCTTTACTGACCGTGGATTTCGGGATCTTTAGTAATTCCGCTGCTTTTGAAAAACTAGAGTTTTGTACGACTTTAACAAAGATCCGAGTCAATTGTAAATCCATAAGGGACCCCCCTATTGTTTCTATACGGAAACAGTGTATTTCAATTTATGCCTCTTATCAACAATGCGATGATGAGAGATACTAGAGGTGTTCATTAAGGAGTCATTTATGAAAAAAGAAACTGTTTTAGTCATTGGTGCTTCAGGCACTGTAGGTTCTGAGGTCGGAAGTTCATTAAAAGCTCAAGGTTACACCGTTAAATCTGCAACCAGCAAAAAAGCGAGCGGTGAAAATTCCGTTTATTTAAATTTAGCTACTGGCGAAGGCATCAATTCAGCCTTTGAAGGTGTGGATCGTGCCTTTTTACTTTCTCCTCCGGGATACGCCGATCAATACAGAATGTTGTCGCCGCTGATTCAAGAAGCGAAACGCCGTGGTCTTAGAAAAGTTGTTTTAATGACTGCTATGGGTGCTAACGCTGTTGAAACGGCCCCGTTTCGCAAAGCTGAAATTGAATTAGAAAAATCAGGTTTGGCTTATAACATCGTTCGCCCTAACTGGTTTATGCAAAACTTCAATACTTTCTGGGTTGAGGGGATCAAGCAGCACGGAAAAATACTTTTACCTGTGGGCACAGCCAAAACTAGTTTTATCGACGCCAAAGATATTTCTGATGTGGTTACAAAGTTACTAATAAGTGATGAATTTAATAATCAAGCTTTTGATATCACCGGACCTGAAGCCTTAAATCATGATGAAGTTGCAGCGCTGATTTCAGAAGCTACAGGCAAAAAGATTGTTTATTCTGAAATTCAACCTGCGGAACTTAAAAAAGCTTTTTTCGTCGCAGGAATGCCTGAAGACTATTCTGACTTTTTATTGATGATCTTAGGTTTTTTAAAAGAAGGCTACAATGCGGGAATTACTGACGGAGTGAAGCGAATCTTAGGTCGTGAGCCGCGCACGATGAAAAATTACGCCAAAGAATATCGATCATCTTGGGTATAAACTTCACAGGCGAATGTAGAGGTGAAAGCTAAAGGTCTTATCAACCTTGGTCCGGCAAGTGTGTCAGTTTCTGTATATAAACTTGATGCAGAATTTTAATAAGCCATACTTAACAGATAAGGTGAGGTAGTAATGAAGTATCGCTTAGGGCTTTTAGCTTTTCTTTCTTTTGTCGTTCAAACCAATATTTCAGAGGCTAAAGAGATTCCGGTGCAAGCTAGATTTTTTTTCGGAAATTCTACGATTGATCCTGAACAACTCAACACAGCTGTTGAAGCACAAGGCATTAAAAAGTTTGAGTCTGCGATGCAGTTCGGGGTTGAGGTGACTTATCCTGTTCTTAAGTATTTAGACTTTGGCGTTCGATATACTAAACACTCTCAAACGAACACTGAAGATACGGATAACATTATTACTGAATACAGTACCAAAATTGATCAAGACGGTGTTCTTTTGGTGGGACGTGTGCCGATACTTCGTGAAGGTATTTTCCGTGTAGATGCTTTCGCAGGATTCGGGGGCACGAATACCACCGTCACAGTCAAGTCTGCAACCCAAGATGGTGAATACACAAGAAAAGAAGCGGAAGGTTGGTTTTCAACTCCTTACGCCGCTTACGGAGTTTCCGCTGGTATTGGTTACAAACAGTTATACCTTATGTTTGAAGGTGGAATGGAAATAAATAAAGTTTCTGGATTCACCCGTGCAGGCTCAGTAAGCGCAAACATGGATGAAGTAGATCTGTCGGGTTCCTATTTCACCATCGGTATCATGTTAGACGGTATCCCGGGAACGATTGGCAAATAATCTATAACTTAGGCTGGCTGATCCCCTGAAGCTTCAATGGCTTTATTTAAAAGGGCAAAACCTTCAGCGCCCGCCAATTTTTCAGCGAACGGGTCGGTGAACAAGCGGCTTTCGACGTCAGGCTTGTTTTGATTCTACCGCACGCATGGCAGCGACCAGCAGTGATGTTTTTCCGATTCCGTCCATAAGCTTCCTTTAATTATTTTAAATAATTTTATTAGGCTTATTAAAAATGGCAAGGGCGAAAAAATTTGGTTGACAGGTTACGTAACCAGTTACATAAAGGCCGACATGAAATTCTTTGATCAAGTTGGCAAAATGGCGATGGGGACACGGATACGTTTTCTTGGGGATAAAATAACTCAAGACGCGGCACAGATTTATAAGGTGTACGACAACGCTCTTCAGCCCAAGTGGTTCCCCGTATTTTATGTTTTATCTTCAGATGGTGAAAGTACGGTTACGGCTATTGCAGAATATATTGGTCATTCCCATGCCTCCGTCAGCAAAATCCTGGCCGAAATGTCTAAAGCCGGCCTTGTCTTAGAAAAGACCGATCCAAAGGACCGCAGAAAAACTAAAATTTCTTTATCAAAAAAAGGCAAAGAGATCGCCAACAATATCTCTGATCAGTTTCAGGATGTAGGCGCTGCAATTGAAGAAATCTCTGCCCAAACCACTCACAATCTGTGGGCCGCTATCGAAGAATGGGAATATTTCTTAGCGCAGAAGTCTTTATTAGAACGAGTCATCGAAAAGAAAAAGCAGCGGGAATCCATCTCGGTTAAAATTGAATCCTATAAGCCAAAATACAAAGAGGCCTTTTTTAAACTCAATGAAGAATGGATCTCTAAATATTTTAAAATGGAACAGCCGGATCGTGACGCTTTAGGAAATCCCAAAGGTTACATTTTGGACAAGGGCGGGGCGATCTTTGTAGCCACTCTAAACGGGGAACCGGTTGGAGTTTGTGCGTTGATTAAACGCGATGACCTGAATTGTTTTGAATTAGCCAAAATGGCTGTTTCACCAAAAGCCCAAGGGAAAAACATCGGATACTTACTTGGTAAAGCGTGCATTGAAAAAGCGGAAGAATTAAAAACGGATCGTCTTTTCTTAGAAAGTAATACGATCTTAAAGCCTGCCATTCGACTTTACGAAAAATTAGGTTTTAAAAAAGTGGTGGGACCACCTACTCCCTATGAACGTTGCAATATTCAGATGGAACTAAGATTAAACACGGGGAACTAAGGTTTTCTTTTCGTAACCTTTACGAAATTTAACTTTAAGCCGCGTGATTTTTTCTGAAGTCTATTTTTAAAATGCCTTTTGTTTTTAAAAGCAGGAGGCGACCTATGTGTTTCTCAGCGACAGTCAGTTATGGTGCCGCCACAGTTTTAGTCGCGACCGGCACCATCACCACTCTAAAAAACAAATTAAAAGAACAAAGGATGATCGCGGCGATTCCTTTTTTATTTGGCATCCAACAAGCGGCTGAGGGAATCGTGTGGCAAACGCTACGAACCGATTCTGCAGCCTTTCTGGGGCATATTGGCAGTGTTCTTTTCGTGACGGTCGCTTTGGTGATCTGGCCAAGCTGGTTACCCTGGTCGCTTTATCAAATAGAGCAAAACGAAAAAAGAAAAAGGATATTAAAAGCCATTGGGATCATGGGCCTAATAGTGTCTTGTTTGGCGGCTTGGGTTCTTTCTGCTTCAGAAGTTCATGCCTATCAAACAGGCCATAGCTTGGGGTACACTTTTCACAATGTCAGAAGATTCTGGCCCGCCAGTCTTGATTTTCTTCTTTACGATATTCCCACTTTAGTACCCTTCTTCGTTTCAAGTCTGCGCACAGTGAAAATAGCCGGTGTATTAGTATTTTTAGGAATGATGGTCGCTGCCATCGTTAACCGCGAAGCAAGCACTTCGATTTGGTGCTTCTTTGCAGCATTAATCAGCTTTTATATCGCTTGGAATGTGCTGTGGGTGCAAAGAGGAAGAATTGCGTAAAAGTCTTCGTTTTAAAAGCAAAAATCTGATACATAAAGAATGAATAGCAAAGGAATCAGTATGGACGCTCATTATGGCAAAGTGATGCAAGCACGAGATCAAATTAAAGACGGCGGAAGCAGACTCTATTTTGCTTACTCTGGTGTTTTAGATCGTCAGGCTTTTGAAATCTGGGCCGAAGAACACAGCTATCAATTTTTTAAATTGCCAGAAGGCCAAGTGGCTGAAGCAAAAGGTGTTGATTTGATTTTTGATTTCCCTTCACGCTGGTGGGGCGGTCGTGTGGCAGGATTGACGGAAAAAACAGGATCCTCTGTCTTCGGAAGACTGTTTGAAATTCCGGCGAAAGAATGGCCTATCATTCAACACAAAGAAGGTGTTGTGACAGGAATGTCAGTAGAAAAAATTTTAACTGTGACAGTCGACGGAAAAGAATTTGAAGCCACCGTATTTGTGACTTCGCCAAGCCGTCAAAGTCTTGATGGTCCTGTAAGTGATAGATACCTTGAAGCTCTGGTTCGCGGCGCAAAAGCGTCTGGACTGCCACAGACTTATGTGGATTCGTTACCCACAAAAGCCAAATAAGAATCTTTAAAGACTTGCGCGGAAAGACAACATCAATGGAGTGGTTTTCAGGGACTGTGTTCCAGTCCCGCCACTTTGTACTAAACCAAATTGAAACCGACCATAACCAATATTGATCCCGCTTCCACCAATCAGCGCAAAGGTCGTGACCCCCGGGGTGCCATCGTCACAACGATTGTATTCTCCGACGGCATAGTCAGCCCCAGAGTAATCTGGTTTTATACATTGCGGATCCGAGTTACCTAGGGCATTTAGATAAGGGTTGATGCGGAATTTGCCAAAGCGAAACGCCAGCTGCAATCCAAAATACATTCCTGAAATATTGGGTTTCGTTGTCACTTTGGTGATGCCCGTATCATGGTGAATGTTGGCTGAAGCTTCAGAGCTTATAAACGCAGGACCACCGAAAACCCCTAATGTGAAGGTGGATTTGTCATCACCAATCAGACGATAGGTTAATCCAGCCGCTCCCACCAAGCTTTGTGCAGATATGTCGCGCACATCAGTTGTATAGGCAAACGTGCTTACGGTTGAAGACATTTCACCTTGCACTTTGCTATAACCAAGCATTCCGAAAAAACCTAAGTCACCTTTGCCAGAATAGTTGAAGGTCAAACCAGCAACGTGACCCGTGACTGTCCCTGAATTTTCGACGATCAATGGATCGCCATTAGCAAGAGTTCCTTCTTCCCTGATCCCTTCCATTTTCACTGTCCCAACAAGTGGGGAAAGGGATTTTCCGTCGTTATCTAAACTTGGTAGGGCGGGGGAAGAAAGAATTTGTCCTGCAGCCTCCATAGACATTTCAAAGGCTGCTGATTCGGGATAACCGATTGCAAAAGCACGTGAAGATAGAATCGTAGACACAATAAAAAAGAAGCTTAGGTTCCTGATCGTCATGAAATTAGGCTAGCAGTTCAAGATCAGGAAGTCAGTGCGTGACTATGAAGTCCTAGACCCTAATCAAAGGCGTGAATATCTAAACATTGCAGTGCTGGATTGTTTGCCACATAAAAAGATTGGTAGGCGTAATCATAGCCCATCTTTCGAATCCATTTGACGTTTTCTGTCACTGGTAACAACACCGCCGGCTGATTGTAGCGAGCAAAAAAGGAAATGTTGAATTTACCAGTGGGATAGCTTGAGTGTTGGCAAACTCTGCTGGGCTCATCAGTTCTGACAGGGCGATCATCCCAGCTACATTCGCCAGGGGCGATGTAAGTTGTTTTTGATCTTTTAAAATGCATCGTCAGCCAGTTTCCGTATTCTTGGGCATAAAGTTGAAATTCATGATTGCCTCCGCCACGGCAGCGCAGGTGAAAAGTTTCAACAGCTTGAGCTTCAGAGGTAAGAACAAAGCAGGCAATAGCAAAAATAAAAGTTTTCATTGTCGCAGCTTACTGCTGAGGAAAACGGATTTCAAAACAAGTTCCCGGATTGTGTCGATTTAAACTAAGGGATGCACCATGACTGTCGACAATGCCTTTAGCAATGGAAAGACCCAAACCAGTGCCTTCGCCGACGGGTTTCGTGGTGAAGAAAGGATCAAACATTTTTTCTTCGGTCTCAGTGGATAGGCCTGGGCCTGAATCAATCACACGAACGATAAGACTGTCAGATTCTTTATTCAGCTCGATTTTCAGTTCGCGCACCGGTTCTTCTTTTACTGCTTCAATGCCATTATTAATCAAATTGACCAGAACCTGTTCAATTTCAATCGGATCGCAGTGAATCATTTCGACCGTATTAAGTTCGACATTCAATGTGACTGCAAACTTTTTAGCTTTCCATTCAGTTAGAATTAATGATTCAGAAATAATATGCGCTAAGGATTCAAGCTTTCTAACTCGGGTCGAATTGGTTCGGGAATAATGTTTAAGCCCTTTAACGATATGACTGATGCGAGAAACTGATTTTTTAATGCTTGCAGATCTTTGCGCCCACTTTTCGGGTTCGTTCATGTGGCGATCTAATAAAGACATTTGTCCTTCAATGATCGCCAAGGGATTATTGATTTCGTGGGCGATGCCCGCCGCAAGTTCACCGATAGAAGCAAGCTTTGCGTTTAACATCGCACGACTTCTTTCTACGTCAATTTGCTTAGTCAACGTTCGCTGGGCATGAATGTTCAATGCGACTTTACCGATTGATACGATATCGCCCGATTGATCCCGAATAGGGTAGACGGTGGCAAGATGCCACTCGTCTTTACCGTTATTCATTAACAACTCTTCATAGGTAATAGGTTTTCCAGAGCTAAGAACTTCTAGGTCTTTTAAATGGCTGTTGTCGGCATGGGTCAAACTTAAAAAATCTTCCAGTTTTTTACCAATCAGTACCGAACGCTGCAGCCCTAATGACGAAGCAAACGCAGTATTGCAGTTAGTAATTTGGCCATCACGATTTTTAACGATCAATAAAACTGGGGCCGCATCGATAACTTGTTGCATGCGTATTTGAAAATCTCGTTCATCGGTGACATCACGGGCAGAGGCGTAACGCACGCCAACTTCGTTATCTGCCGCCGCACTCCAGCTTAGAATGCGGTAAGTGCCTTGGGCCGTAATATAGCGATTTTCAAAACCAATCGAACGAAATCCCAGGTGTAGAAGTTCGATGTTTTTTTTCGTCGCTTCGCGATCCTCTGGATGAATGAACTCAAAAAAAGGACGACTTAAAAGTTCTTCCTCACTAAAGCCCAAAGTTTTAATTAACGAAGCGCTGACTTTTTTAAGCTTTCCATCTGTACCAGCCACTGCCATGAGGTCGCTTGAAATTGACATAAAGCGATCCAGTGTGACTTGGGAATCTTCGACTTCTTTTAGTGTTGCTAAAACTTTTTCGTACTCTTCAGAAGCAGTCTGCAGATCGTTGCGTGCACAGTTAAACACCATTAAGCCATAGCACGCGAAGATAGGGATTAAGACGATGAATCCCATTGATAAATAAAGGCTTAAAGAATTCTTAGCAAATATGTTTGCGAGGGCAAAAAGGATTGAGACGACAAGAATCAAGCACAGTGAAATGAAAATGTTTTGGTATTGCTTCTGCCAAAACTTATTCGGGCTCACTTGTTCGTTTGATTTGGTTGGCCGCAAAACTCACTCCACAATAAGGGATACGAAGGTCGTACCCTTATTTGGACTACTTAACAACAAACTTCACAGCTTTGCCGTCTTTTATTTCAAAAACTTCGGCTGCTCCAAGATAGGTTTCAACTTGAATACCGGTTTTATTGGCAAGCTTTTTAGCATGTTCCCCTTGTGCTGGAAGAACGTAGATTGGAATTCCAATTTCTTTTTGTTTAGGGTCGGAAGCAGAAGGCAAAGACGTGGATCTGATATCAGTCAAAGTCCATGAATAAACTTTCACTGGCGTCCACTGTTTATTCTTTTTTAATAAAGCAACAGCGTATTGATGGCGTAGGTCTGCACCTAAAAGCACCACGTCTTTTTCGCCGTTTGCATCAAGATCCGCAATGAAGCCTACCGGAACAGCCTTTGGATCGATGTCTTTAAAAAGATCTAAAACAGACTTGCTGTAGTCTTTAACGTTGAAAACCACAAATTCAGGGTTCCAAGTTTTTAAAGCGGCTTTTGCTTCTGCTGGTAGTGAAACCTCTGCTTCACCATTGCTGATTTTAATTTCGGCAGAACCATTTGCAGATATAGAAATAGGTGCGGCTTTGCAAACTGATGTAAGAAGTAACAGTGCTAGTACTGATTTCATTATCGAACCCCTCTGCTGTTAGCAGGTCTTTGACGAGGACGGATCCCTGAAGCACCTAGTTTTCTAGGGCAGGCTGTTCCTTTAGGAGTCATAAAAACATGATTTCCAAGGGGGCCGCAATCATTGAATTGGCGAGCCCATGCGGGGCTTGCTATGCTGGGATTATAATAATAAAGAACGCCATTTGCTCCTTCATTATTTGCAGTAGTAATAGCGCCTTTGCATTCATTTAATGCCTTTTTATCATCTACAGTAGTTGCATTAATATTGTTGCGAATGCGGTCTTGGGTCCAGCTAAACTGATAGGGTTGATAGATCACTCCACAGACACTGCTAGGGAAAACCCCAGAATCCGCTCTTGATAGAACGACCTTTGCCACCGCAACCATGCCATCACGGGATTCACCACGAGTTTCATGATAGCAATTGCACAGAAGACAAGTCGTCGCGGACTGTCTAGCGTTACAGGTGATGGGTGCTGCTTCTGCATTAAAACTAAAAAAAGAAAAGCCTATGAACAATGTCGCAACGATCTGTATTTTCATAAATTCCATTCTAACAACCTAAAATACTTTCGGTAGAAGTTTTGAGTTTATTTAGGATATTTGGTCGAAAGCTCTGGTGGGGTGGTAAAGATCAGTAAAATCGAATAGATACGGCGCATTGAGAGCTTTAAGGAAATGTCCGTCGGTCATTGCCACCTTCTTGTATTTTAGCTAAATTAAACGCTTTAGAGGTAAATATGCAGCCGGGATCAAAGCCAGAAAATAAGTTCGCTCCACCATCAGATGTTAAGTCGGTTCTTTCAATGTTTAAGAAGCCTAAAAAGGTGGTGGTCACTGCGGGGATGCCCTACGCGAATGGACCTTTGCACTTAGGACACCTTGCCGGAGCCCACGTGCCTGCTGATATTTACGCTCGTTGGATGCGTATGTTAATTGGTGCAGAAAATGTTCTTTTCGTAAACGGCAACGATGATCACGGGTCCACCAGTGAAGTGGCGGCGGTGCAAGCTGGAAAAACAATTCGTGAGTTCATCGATACAATTCACGAAAAACAAAAAGAGACTCTAAAAAAGTATTCCATCCAAACGGATGTGTTCACGGGCACATCTCGTCCTGAAACTTATCCTTTGCATGAAGCTTACTCGCAAGATTTCTTGCGTCGTCTTTTTAAAAACGGTCTTTTAGAAAAACGTATTACCAAGCAATGGTACGATCCAAAGATGAATCGTTTCCTTCAAGACCGTTTCGTTCGCGGCACTTGCCCTAATTGTGGTAACACCGAAGCTTACTCTGATGAGTGTGATGCCTGCGGTACGCAATTTGATCCAAGCACATTGCAAAATCCACGCAGCCAATTAAGTGATGCTAAGCCAGAGCTTAAAGACACCGCTCACTGGTGGCTTGATATGTGGAAGGTCGCCGATCCTTTAAAAACTTGGATCGACACCAAACAAAAAGCATGGCGCACAGCTGTTGTGCAAGAAGTGACGAACACAGTTTTAATCGGCTGCCGCTTTGAAAATCAATTTGAAGAAAAATATAAAGAAATCAAAGCAACTTTGCCTAAGCATAAATCTCGCTATGTGGCGGGTAAAAAGGTAGAGTGCTTGTTTGATTCAAAAGCGGATTTGGCGACAGCCCAAGCGACTTTGGAAGCTGCTGGCATCCCTTCATCTGTAACTGACAAGTGGGGATATCGTCCCATCACTCGCGACGTATCTTGGGGTATTCCAGTTCCTTCTGAACTTGATGCAGAGATGAAAGGTAAAACACTTTACGTGTGGCCGGATTCTTTGATTGCGCCTATCGTGTTTACGCAAGTGGCTTTAAAGCAATCAGGTCGCGCGCCTGAAATGTATAAAGACTTCTGGTGTGATCCGGAAGCGACAGTGGTGCAATTCCTTGGGCAAGATAACGTTTTCTTTTACGTGATCATGCAAGGGGCAATGTGGCTTGGTCACAAGGACAATGCTTTGGCGTTGCCTGCTAAAGGTGATTTGCAAATGACTGAAATCCTAAGCTGCTATCACTTGATGGTGAATGGCGAAAAGATGAGTAAGTCTAAGGGCAATTTCTATAGCGGTGATCAACTGATTGAGATGGGTTATTCGCCGGATCAAGTTCGTTATTACTTAGCTCTTTTAAGTTTGCCTGTGAAAGCTTCGAACTTTGATTTTGAGCATTTCGCTGAACGTAACAAGTTCTTGGCGGGTCCAATGAACGCGGCATTTGAAAAACCGATTTCAGCTTGTAACGGTAAATTCAATGGCGTTGTTCCTGAAGGTAAATTGATAGGTAAGGCCGAAGCTGAAACCGTGAAGCTTGTGCAGATGTATCTACGTTCAATGCAAAAAGGCGATTATGCTATTTTGTTGGGGCAAGTTGAAAACTATGCGCGACAAATTAACTCGTTATTCACTCAGTATAAACCCCATGATGACCGTGCTAATGAAGCAGAACGTAAAGATGCCTTGTTCACATGTTTCTATGTTTTAAAGAACTTGATGATCATGCTAGCGCCATTCGTGCCAGAGACTGTGGATGCTTTACGAAAGTCTTTGAATCTTCCAGAAAGTTCGCTGCGCGCAGAAGAATTAGGAACGGGGATTCCTGCTGGTCATAAGATTGGACCAAAGGGAATTTACTTCCCAGCAGTAAAGGACGCAGAACCTGCTGCTGAATAGTTCCAATTGTATTTAAAAACCCTAAAACCCGAACACTGTGTTCGGGTTTTTTATTTGTTGTTTGAACGGATACTTGCTTTCTACGGTCATCAAAATATCATTTCAACAATGACTATCCAGCGTAAGATCAAAAGACGAATCATCATTGCCATTTCTATCCTTGTCGGTTTAATTCTGCTATTAGCCGTCACCGCGTTTTTTATTTTTAGAATGCCTGCCTTCGGCGGATCATTTGAAGGCCGGCGTTTAGAGCGCATGAAAAGCTCCCCTGAGTATCAAGACGGGCGCTTTGAAAATAGTCCGAAACAAAACACGGATAATTCGTTGATAAAGAATTTTAAACTTTATCGTCAGGGTTTTGTGCGTGAACCTGAGTTTGAAATTCCCGTGAATAAGATTCATCCTAATTCATTGCAAAAGGCTGCTGCACCAGGATTTCGAGTGAACTGGTTCGGACATGCGACGGTGTTATCTGAAATGGATGGCGTTAGATTTATGACGGATCCGGTACTTTCAGAAAGAGCCTCGCCATTCAAAAGCGTGGGACCTAAACGCTTTCATCCGACGCCTATTCCCTTGAATGACATGTCAGGAATCGATTTTGTCGTCGTTTCCCATGACCATTATGATCACCTGGATATGGAGACGGTAAAGTATCTTGCAAAACAAGCCACTCATTTTTTTGTGGGTCTTGGTGTGGGTGCCCATCTTGAAAAGTGGGGAATCCCTGCCGAGCAAATCCATGAAATGGATTGGTGGGACGAGTTTACTTTTAGAGGATTAAAAATTATTTGTACTCCGGCCCGCCATTATTCTGGTCGTAAAGCGATGGATAATTCAACCTTATGGGCTTCGTGGATTGTTAAAAGCCCCAATCACTCGGTTTATTTTAGTGGCGACACGGGATACGCTGGTCACTTCGCTGACATCCGTAAAAAATATGGACCCATTGATATCTCGTTTATGAAAGTCGGCGCCTATGGTGAAACATGGCTTGATATTCACATGGATCCAGAATCAGCGGTCCTAGCCCACAAAGATCTTGAAGCGAAAATCATGCTTCCGGTTCACTGGGCCACCTTTGATCTTTCCTATCATGCTTGGGAAGAGCCGATCTTACGCACGCTATCCGCTGCTAAATCAAAAAACGCCGAAGTCATTACTCCCGAAGTAGGGGAGTGGTTTGAATTTGGTAAGCCCTTCATCAATCATAATTGGTATCAAAAGAAATAATTCGCCGTGATCGCAAAGGAGCTGTTAGTTAGCAGGTCTTTTTCCCGCTGAGTTTTCAAAAATTAAATGTATTTTTCGAAGCAGTAGTGAGCTTCGAAGCGCCACGGTTTATTTAGAATAGGTCACTTTTTAACTTCAGGAGGGGCCGATGAAGGCAGTGCAAATCGAAAAATACGGCGAAGCCGATGAGCTTAAAGTTCAGAATGTTGAAAATCCTAAGCCTAAGAATAATGAAATATTAGTTCGCATCTTCGATGCGGGTGTGAACCCATTTGATTGGAAGGTTCGTCGCGGTTACATGAAAGACATTATGCCCATGAATTTTCCTCTGACAATGGGTTATGACTTCGCAGGCGAAGTGGCCGAAGTTGGAAGTGGGATCACAGACTATAAAAAAGGTGATAAAGTTTTTGGATTCACTCAAGGGGCCTATGCAGAATATGCTATCAGCGATGTGAATCATATTGCAAAAATTCCTGCCGGGATAAGCACGGAGTTGGCTGCTTCTTTGCCGACTCCTGCGCTAACGGCTTATCAAATTATCACAAATCATATTCAAGCGCGCGGAGCAAAAGAGGTTTTAATTCATGGTGCAGCTGGATCTGTGGGCTCGATTGCAGTGCAAGTGGCAAAGTCCTATGGGATTACTGTCTATGGAACTGCAGCAAAAGAAGACGAGTCCTTTTTAAGGGACCTGGGAGTCACTGCAGTCATCGACTATAAAACGCAAAAATTTGAACAGTCCTGCAGCAATCTTGACGCTATTGTCGATCTTGTTGGCGGTGACACCCTGACGCGTTCATTTCAGTGCGTGAAGAAGGGCGGAATTATAGTAAGCACCGTAGCCCAGCCGCCGGAAAACTTAGTCAAAGAAACTGGGGTTGAGGGAAAATATTTTTTAACCAATCAAAACTCAGAAGATCTAACGGCCATCGCTAAATTGGTTTCAGATGGAAAATTAAAGGTGCGAATTTCCGATGTGCTCCCTTTAGAAAAAGCTGCGGAGGCCCAACGACTTAATGAAACCGGTAAAGCCCACGGTAAAGTCGTTATTCATGTTCAATAGGAATAATTCGTTAAGTTCAGAGTTGATTAATGGCTTTTAAAGGTCAAAAATCAACTCTGTGACTTTTATTCTTAAAAGGAGTCCTTGTGGCTAAAATTCAAATTGAAGCAACCGTTCACGCGGCCCCTGCAAAAGTATGGTCTTATTGGACAAAGCCAGAGCATATTCAAAATTGGAATTTTGCTTCCGATGACTGGCAATGCCCACGGGCTGAAAATGATTTGCGTGTCGGTGGAAAGTATTCTGCAAGAATGGAAGCTAAAGACGGAAGCTTTGGTTTTGATTTCACGGCGATTTACAATGAAATCGTCGATCAAAAGAAAATCACCTACACCATGGAAGATGGCCGCGTGGCATCGACGACATTTGAAGATCTTGGTGGGAATACCAAGGTCACCACGATTTTTGATGCAGAAAAAATGAACCCGGAAGAGATGCAAAAAAACGGGTGGCAGGCGATTTTGAATAATTTTAAGAAGTACGTTGAAGGAAACTAACGGTTTGAAAGCTCTATTTGTTTTATTTGTTTTTGTTGGTTCTAGTTCTTTTGCTGCAAATAAAATAAGTGCGAACCAAGAAACAAAGATTGAATTTTCGATTGTTCGCACGGGGACGGCTAAAACCCAAGAAGCCTTAGTAATCCAGGGCGGCGCCATCAGTAAAAAAATGACCTTAAATCATTCTGCTTTTTTAATTCGCCATGGGAATGATGTGATTCTTTTAGACACGGGTCTGGGGAAAAATATTGATCAGCAATTCAAAAAAGATATGCCGGTTTGGGCAAAACCTTTCTTTTCATATGAAGAAACTAAGGCTGCTATAGATCAGATTCCAGCAGAGCTTAAAGAAAAGATTAAAAAAATCTATCTCACCCACGTGCACTGGGATCACGCCAGTGGCCTAGAAGACTTTTTACCTGGAGTGTGCGTATCAGTACCAGATGAAGAAATGAAAGAGCTTACTGATCGCAGGGCCGCAGCGACTTTTCCTTCCCAGTTTTCCCATGCAGATTTGAAGTGGTGTAATTTTAATTGGTCTAATAAAGCTTATCGCGGCTTTGATCAAAGTTACGATGTGTTTGGTGATGGAACTGTGGTCGCAGTACCGCTGCCAGGGCATTCTATAGGCTCTATGGGAGTTTTTGTTCATACCAAAACGAAAGATTACTTTCTAGTCGGTGATTTAGTGTGGTCCGCGCGCGCCATTGAATTAGGGAAACATAAATTCTTTGTCGCTTCAAAAATCGTCGATCGCAATCGTGAAAAAGTCATGGAAGCCATCGAAAAAGTTCGCGAAGTTGCAAAAAAAGATAAGTCCCTAATAATCATCCCAGCGCACGATGCAGAAGTGCAAGACACGCTAGGGTATTTCCCGAAGTGGATTCAGTAGCTTTCTTAGATGCTTACCGTCGTGATTTCGACCGTGAATGTTTGTTCGCTGATGGTCAGATCCATTTGTCCATTTTGAACTAATATTGCCCAGCGATTGTTTTTATCGGTTTTATCGGCAACAGTATCTAAAAACTTCGGATCGAAAGAATAAAGTTTAAGGTCTTCGGCGCGATGGACTTCGCCATTTTTTATTTCAGTAAGTAAAACTTCGGGATTTTTATAAGTAAAGACCATCACTTGTTTTGCTGTCTTATTTGCTTTATGAAGTTTGCGTGCTGATGGATTTCCAATCTCGATCCATAGATCTATTGAATTGTGCAGACCCAGTTTGCGAAGGGCAGGGGCTTCAGGATCAGCTAAGCCTCCGGGGCTAAATTCAAGGCCCTGTTCGTAAGCCAAGCAATATGCAAGGACTCGGCTTAACATATAGGGATAAGTTTCAGACGGGTGTTGGGCTACGCGGAAATCCAAAGTTTCGTAAACTCCACGATCCACGTCAGATAAATCTATTTGAAAGCGATATAACATGCCCTCAACCTATGATCTTTAATAAAGGCATGCAAGATTAATTCGGGAATGGTCCCATGGAAACTGGCGCCAATCTGAACGGTTTACGACTTGTGCCAAGCTCGCTATTAGTATCGATGCCAGAACAATACCAATTAGTTCCGACTTTTCCGCATATACCGTTAGTGCCTCGCGCTTCAACGTCCGTGACCGTGCCAACAGCATTTAGCGAATTTAAAAGCGTCGGAGAATGATGATATTCGTTCGTCAAATAATCGTTGTTCCCGTGTTGATCATAACGATTAAACCCCCAGCAAGAAGCTGCTCCGTTTTGGATAGCGCAATGGTTGTAGTTACCACCAACAAGTTTCGTAACGTTAGTCCATGTTCCTGTGCTCACAGGAACTTTTTGATTGCTAGAACTACCATTGCCTGGGTATTGCCCCCAACATTTAATTGAAGTCGTTCCGATGCGGGCGCACGCACCATAGTTTGTCGCCGAGATTTCATCAACATTGGTAAGACCCGGCACTTGAGTTAGGCTGATACGATCCGTATTGTCGTTCAGGCCCAACTGACCATGAAGGTTGTAGCCTGTGCACCATACAGTTTTGTCTGTTTTTAATACGCAACCGTGATAACGGCCCATTCGCACGCTCACGTTATCAGAACCTGCCGCAGTGACTTCCACGGGCGTATAATAAGTGCCAATCTCCATATCAAAGAATGGAATGATGTCGACGTTGCCCCAGCAATACAGTTTACCAGAAGCAATGGCACACATGACATCACCAAAGCTTGCCGCGATATCCGTCGCACCTGTCGACAATCCGGCAGGGATTGCTGGATTACCTGAAGTTGAACTTGATCCTCGCAGATAATTGCGTCCCCAACATTGAACTGCACCAGAAACAATAGCACAGCTTCCTGTGTTTGAAGTTACAACCTTAGTAGCTCCAGAAGTCAGATTTTTCACCTGAGTCACTACTTGATATATCCTGTCGACTAAAAGATTTCCGGTCTTAGAGTAGTTGCTATCTCCTAGACACTTCACTGCGCCACTGAAAATACCGCAGGCATGTTCAACGAAGATCGAAAGACTGCTTGCACCGCTAAATTTAGGACTTAACACATGGGCATTGGATTGCAGTGGTTGCGTATCACCATGCTGACCCCAGCCTGAAAAACCAGTGCAATAAACTTGGCTATTTCGAATAAAGCAAGTGTGAGCACCCGTTGATCCCGCAACCGCCGTGACTCCACCAGTGCCATTAACAACTGGAGTTAATGGGATGTTAGAAACTCCGGTAGGTGAATTGATACCACCTTCACCAAAATAGTTTTTGCCTTTACAGTGCAGGTCACCGCTAAGAACCGCACAGAATTGAATGCCGTAATAAATATCAGTAGCACCAGCAAGTTCTGTCATTAATACCGGTGATGATTGATCTGATGTGCTATTACTTAAAAGTTGATTGTCGGCATTGTTTCCCCAGCAATAGACTTGGTTTGAGCTATTCTTAGCGCAAGTGCCGTAATAGCCAGTCCACACGTTAGTAACCGTGCCAAGACCTGGGACTGCAGTCGGGGTCGGAACTAGAGTCATATGACCGACTCCAACTTCACCATTGGTGTTATATCCCCAGCAGTACAAAGTTCCTGCTTTGATCGCGCAAGCATGGGTTTGACCCTTAGATATTTTTGTAACGCCTGTTGCTAAACTTGGAATGGCCACGGGAGCCGTCGTCGAAGATACAGTCGCTGGATCACCAAGAATTCCGAACTCTTTAGCACCCCAACAGTACACAGCACCGTTTTGAATTGCGCAGGAATTCATGTAACCGACAGTGACTTGAGTAACACCGGAACTCATCCCAGTTACCAAGGTCGGAGTCCATCTGTTGCTAGTACTGCTTGTTCCAGTTAAACCCGCACCTGGATAAGTATTGTGATTTCCTTGACCCCAACAATATAAGGCACCGGTATTTAGAATCGCACAGACGTTATTGTAAGCCGTCGACATTGCAGTGGCCGGTGCCGCAAGAGACATCAGAAGTGGGGACGAATAAGGTAAATAGTTACCTTGCGCAAGTTGTCCGTTACCATTGAAACCCCAACAGTAAACATTTCCGTTGCTAGTCATCGCGCAAGTGTGATTGTCGCCGGCACCAATAGCCACAGCATCCTTACCTGCAGGACTGTCATTGTCGCTAATAAAAATATCCGCGTTAGAAATATAAGATGTACCACCGGTGATGCTGGTGATTTTAATTGGAACGCGTTTATAAAGCTCATCTGCCGCATTATCAATCGTAGTTAGACTTCCGAATGTGATGGACGTTGAACCTGACGGTACTGAAGCCGTTCCTGAAGTCACAGCCATTGTGTAATCAGTGCCAGCCGTCGCACAATCAACGCCAGTACAAGTGTCTCTTGTCCAATTAATAGCAACGGCACCCTTGTCCGTCGGATGCGATAGGGTGGCCATTAAGTTTGTTGTAGCTCCTTCGGAAACGTAAACGTCTTGAATAGTTACTAACGGTGGCGCTTCATCATCAGTGATAGTCACTGTGTGCACAGTGTTCGTACCCAGCGATCCACCGACTGGTGAACTTAAAGTGAGTTTGAAAGTTTCAGAGTTTTCTTCCGTCGTGTTATCAAGAATTGGAATCGCGATATTAACTGTTGTACTGCCAGCCGCAATCGTCGCAGTCCCGTTTGTTGCCGTATAGTCATTGCTCATTGTCGCAGATGGAGCCGAGCCATTTGAGAATGTATAAGATACCGAGACCGCCACATCCACAGCACTTGGAATGCTGACAGCCACGTTATGAGTAGGATCGTTATATTCAGAAACAGAAGATGTCGTCGCCGTAAATTGAATTGCCGGAGAGTTTTTAGTCCACGTTGCAGACGTCGCCGTCGCATAGGTCTGCCAGTTACCGGCAGCATCCTTACCCACCACGCACACTTTTATAGTGCCGTTAGCCAAGGCAGAAATATTATCGGTGATGTTCACTGTGTAAGCGACCTCGGAAGCGGAATAGCCCGTCGCCACAGAACAATCTGTGGATCCTGATACGCCGACCTTGTATTTATAGCCGACAACACCACTGCCACTGACATCGATGTTTAAGGCATATTTCGAGCTGCTGCCAGTAGGTTGTCCAGAAAGAGTCGCTGTCGGAGGAGTATTATCAAAAGTAATCGAAGCAGAACTTGCCATGCTACTAACGTTACCGGCGGCATCTTTCACCCACGCATACAAAGTTTTTGCTTCATTCACCGTGCTCACTGTGAATGTCGCAGGCAATGTAGCACCCGCCGTCCAAGTGCACGATGCAACGGTCGTACTATTTTCCATTATACAATAAGTTGCAGGGGAGCCACTGACTGTAGAAGTGATATTAAATGTTGTGCTGTTCGTTGGCGTTGAATTCGTTACCGAGAACGCAGTAATACTTGGTGCCGTCGTATCAATAACGATATTTTTATTTGTACCAAGTGAACCCGCAGCGCCGGTGGCAGGTAATGTTAAGGTGGCATTATTTGTTGCCGCATCCTTAATAGTAGCAGAAGGAATAGTTAATGAAGTCGTTGCCGCATAGTTTAGGTCGGCAGCAGTATCAGTCGCTACCACCGTATAATTAAATACTAATGTGGAAGTGCCAGATCCAGACACATAGGAAGCCGAACGGGCAGGAGTCGTGTTTAATGCGATCACCGGTGTGCCAGTGACAGTCACATTTTCGCTAAAGGTGATGCGAACATCTATAACTTCGCCCACTGTGTAAGCGCCGTCTGTCTTATTTGAAGTGACGTTGGTTACGGTTGGTACGGTGGTATCGATTACTAATGCGCTAGAACACGCCGAAGTGACGGAATTTCCTGCCGTGTCCGTGGAAATAACCTGATATGTATAAGTATTGCCGTTAGTCCCAGTGAAATTTGAAGTCGTTGCGGAACTTGAAGCAGAGTTTTCAGTACCAGTATACGTGTTACAAGCAGCCCCGGTATAGAAACGCACTTTTTGTGACGCTAGATCACTGCTGGTTGATTTAGTCCACTGGGCTACAAGTGACGTCGTATTCGTCGGAGTTGTCTGCTGCCAAGCCAGAGACGCTGCATTTACTGGAGCAGTGATATCATAAGTAACCGTAGAGTCCGTAGTTGTAGATGCATTATTCGTATTGCCAGCAGGATCACTGACTTTGCCTGCCGTAATAGAAGGAATCAAAGTTCCTGCCGTCGTGATTGCGGTTGCCTGCAGTGTCCAAGTGATATTATCAGATGTCGATAAAGTCCAAGTGATACCAGAAGCTGTACCACCTTGTGTGATATCCGCAGCAACGAAAGTGCTTGGATTTATAGCTTCCGTAAAGATGATCGTGAATTCAATCGGCAAGGTGTTGGTTGGATCCGTTTGGCCAGAAGCCTGATTGATAGTTAACGACGGTTTAGTAGTCTCATAAGTAATTAGATTATCCGTGCTAGTGCTTGCTGTGTTGTTATTACCAGCCACATCCGTCAGTTTATTGGCAGTGATCGAAGGAATAAGCGTCCCAGCGCCAGTGATGGCCGTTGCTTTTAAAGACCACGTGATATTGTCTGAAGTGGTGAGTGACCATGTGATGCCTGTTGCAGTTCCTGATTGGGTAATATCTGCAACTGCAAAGTTGGTTACGGCTTCACTAGCAACGATTGTGAACTCAGCTGGTAAAGTATTTGTTGGATCTGCTTGACCTGATTTTTGATTGATAGTCAAAGTAGGAGCCACTAAATCTTGAGTCCAAGTGACACTAGTAGCTGAAGTTAAAGCTTGCTCCACAGCAGCAGAGTTTTTACCGATCACGCAGACTTTAATGTCTGTATTACCTAATCCGCTCACGGAATTAGTAATATTCGTAGCCGCGGCGATATCACCTGAATAACCAGTGGCATCAGCACAGTTGGTAGAGGCTGCAACGCCGACCTTATAACGATAGGTCTGAATATCAGCACCGGCCACGTCAATATTAAGTGTTGTTTGGTTGGTTTTACCAGTCGGTTGTCCCGTGATTGTCGCGATCACCGCTGATGTATTTACGTTAAAGACAAAATCATTATTCGTCGCCGCTGTCGAGTTGCCAACGGCGTCTTTCGCGGCAACTCTTAAAGTGTACTGAGTGCCATTTACTAAGGTACAGCCTGCAAATGTATAAGATGTCGTCGCCACAGTCTGTTCAGCGCAGACCGAAGCTGAAGCATCATTGTTACGGATCTCTACAGTATACTGCGTACTACCAGCCGCTGCGACCCAATGAGCCGTCGCGGTCGAGCCATTCGTCAGCCATTCATCTTCGGTTGCATCAGTGCCACCAGTAACACCTGAGATAGAAAAGGCATCTGGGGCTTGAGTATCGATCACGATATTTTTATTAGCACCTAAAGAACCAGTTGCACCCGGAGCAGGCAGAGTTAAAATCATGTCATTTCCAAAGCTGTCTTTAATAGTGCTTCCGTTTAAGGACAGGGAATTCGCTGATTCATAATCTAAATCTGAAGAGTTGTCTCCAGCCTGAACCGTATAATTAAAGATTAAGGTATTTGATCCACTGCCGCTGACATAAGTAGCGATTTGATCTGTAGATCCAGTTTCAATTAAAAGTTGCGGAGAGCCACTTGCCACAGTCACGTTTTCGCTAAACTGCACTGACACCGGTACTACTTGACCGGCTTTGTAGCTTCCATTAGCTAAAGAAGAAGTCACTGACGCCACAGTACCCGGTAAATCTAGTGTATAAGAAACAGTTCCAGCTGCAGACGGCGCATTGCCAGCTAAATCAGTCAAAGTCGCTTTTGCAGTCAATGTACAAATTTCTGCATTGGCTGGCGCAACTGACACAGTTAAATTTACTACAGCTGACGTCGTTGAAGCAGCAGACACTCCTGCCACTGACGCCGATCCACTACCTGAACAAGTGATAGCCCAGTTACTTAAATTTTCAATCGAGGTGGAAAGCATGTCTTCGCTAAAGTTTACAGTTACAGAAGTCGGTAAGCTTGAGCGAATACTCGTTGCAGGATTAAACGAAGCCACCGTCGGTGCTGTGCGATCTAACACTAAAGCTGTAGAACAGGCAGATACAGAGACGTTCCCTGAAGTATCAATCAAGGTGAGGTTATAGGTATAAGTTTCACCATCCGCTCCAGAGAAAGTGCGAGAGGTTGCCGAAGTCGCTAGTGAAATGGCTGAGCCTTCTAAAAGTAAACAACTCGCATCCTTATAGAACTGGATTTTTTGATCAGCTATGTCCGTTGAAGTTGAAAGCGTCCATTGCGCCGTCACAGGACTTGCTTTAGACGGAGAAGACTGTAACCAAGTTAGGGCGTTTGGAAGAGCAGGGGCGGCCGTATCATAAGTTACCTGATTGTCGCTCGCCGTGGAAACGGTATTATGATTTCCAGCAAGATCAGAAAACTTATCAGAGTTAATCACTGGCTGAATCACACCATTGTTATCAACGGCAGAAACAGTGAGGTCATAGTGAGTACTATCAATTTTCGTTAATGTGTGGCTGCTAACTAAAGCAGAACCTGTAAAACTTATGTCAGAATCAGTTAAAGATGATTCAGCAATTGCTTCACTAAAAACTAAAGAGAAGTTTACTGGCAAAGAATTCGTCGGATCTGTTTGTCCTGTTTTTTGGCTGATCACAACGCTTGGGCGAATTGTGTCGAAGTTCCAAATATAACTTGTTGCGGCTGTGAATGGTTGCCAGAAATTATTAGAATCTTTTCCGACCGCGCAGATTTTTAAATTTTGATTCGCTAGCGAAGTAAGATCATCCACGATTTTTGTGCTAATCGCAGTTTCAGAAGAATAACCCGTCGCCACTGTACAATCCGTACTTGCTTGCGGCCCGACTTTGTAGCGGTAATGAGTGACATTGGTACCAGAAACCGTAATATCTAGATCATTCACGTTGCTTGGGTCTGCAGGACGACCGCCTAGAACAGCAGCGACTTCCACTCCCAAACCAGAAATGCCTAAGCTATCATTGTCGGCAAGGTCCGGGTTTGTGTAGTTCCAAGTTAAATTCTGCGAATGGGTATTTACCTCTGTTGGACTGTAAGTAAGAACGACCGTACATGAAGCATGGCCATTTAATGTTCCCGAACAAGTGCCGCCAGTACCAGGGTAAGTTCCACCCTTAAATGCAAAGGGAGCCGACAACGCGCCGAGAGTGAATCCTTGTGCTGGCGCATCCCCAGAGTTTGAAAAAGTTAGAGATTTTTCAGCCACCGTATCTTTAAGCTGCGGACCAAAATCAAGACTTGCTGAAGATGTTACTTTCGCACGCGTGGTTTTATCTTTTACGACGAATGAAATTTGGTTTGTATCAAGATTTTCGAAATGCTCGCCAGTGAAGCGAAGCTGAAAACTTTCATCACTTTCAATTTCAGCATCACGAGTCGCTTTGATGATGAAGCTAATCGAAGTGACCCCCGGCTGTACAATAAGTGTTCCATTTGACGCTTCAAAGTCACCGTTTTCGTCATTTAAAGTCCAACCCAGATCTTCATTCTTAAGAGTTACGCCTGGAACAACCGGAGTCTCAATACTTAAGGTAATTTGATGGCCAATACCTTCATCAAGGGACACAGCAGTGCCAGATTCCACTGTGATTTTTCTCATGACTTGATTTTCGCTTAATAGAGGAGCCAGCGTTGCGTCCATACAGCTTGTTAATAACAAAGCAAATAGAGCAGTTGTGATGTGTATGAAATACGAACTGGCTTTAGACATCATAGTCGTCTCTTCGGCGGAATCCTACGGAATGTTTAGTATCTTTACAGGAATTTATTTTGGAATTTATTTAGTTCTTACAAATGTTTACCTTGAGTGAGTCCTCGCATTTTTACTATGGGGGTGCAGGTAAATATTCTTAAATTAAGACACTGGTGTTGTTTGAGCCTTTACATCTGGACGGTGTTTCGCTTTTGTCTTACTGTCCATCGTTATGAGTGACGATAAAAACCAATTTGGCTGGAACTTTGATAACACCTATGCGCGATTGTCTGATGTTTTTTTTGAAAGAATAAATCCGACTCCGGCGCGTTCCCCTCACATGGTCATGTTCAATGAAGATCTGGCTCGCACGCTAGGGTTGAATGTTTCTGCGCTTTCTAAAGAAGGTCAGAATTATTTTGCTGGTAACAGTCTATTCGATGGGTCAGAGCCTTTGGCGCAAGCCTATGCCGGTCATCAGTTTGGACATATTAATATGCTGGGTGACGGCAGAGCGAATCTTCTAGGTGAACACGTGACTGCAAAAGGTCAGCGTTTCGACATTCAGTTAAAAGGGGCCGGCCGCACGCGATTTTCAAGAAGGGGAGATGGCCTAGCCGCTCTAGGTCCTATGCTTCGCGAATACATTATTAGCGAAGCGATGTTTGCGTTAAATATTCCGACCACAAGAAGTCTTGCGGTTGTAACAACGGGCGAACAGGTTATTCGTGAAACTTCTTTGCCGGGAGCGGTGCTCACTCGAGTTGCTAGCAGTCATCTTCGGGTTGGAACCTTTGAATATGCGGCAGGAGTTGAAAAAGGAAAATACCTTCGCGAACTTGCTGACTACACTATTCAACGTCATTACCCAGAGTTAGCGTCCCAGCCTGAACCCTATGTAGGTCTTTTAAAAGCCGTGATCGAACGTCAAGCTTCCCTGATCGTCAAATGGATGCAAGTGGGTTTTGTTCACGGTGTGATGAATACAGACAACATGACAATTTCAGGCGAGACGATTGACTATGGTCCGTGTGCTTTTATGGATCGTTTTTCTTTATCTACTGTTTTTAGTTCCATTGATACCCAAGGAAGATATTCCTATGGCCAGCAGCCCTCTATTGGGCAATGGAATTTAACTCGTTTTGCGGAAACTTTGTTGCCTCTATTCAGTACTAATCAAGAAGAGGCTATTGCTAAAGCGGAAGCAGCTTTGGATACGTACGCAGAACATCTTTCGCGTTATTGGGTTTCTGGCATGCGTGGAAAATTAGGTCTCGTGAAAGAGGGTGAAGATGACATGTCTCTTTTTAACTCTTTGCTTGAAATGATGGAAAGAAATCAAGCCGACTACACGAATACCTTCCGTGCTCTTTCTGAAGGAAAGATGTTGGATGAGCCTTTATTTAAAGACGGTGAATTCGTAGAGTGGTACAAGGCGTGGCAGGCTTTGAATCCTGATTTGGAATTAATGAAAAGCCGTAACCCCGCCGTCATTCCACGCAATCACATGGTTGAGAAAGCCTTAGCTGCCGCAGTCGAAAAGGATGACTATTCAGTGGCACAGCGGTTACTTGATATTGTTAGAAACCCGTTTGTAGAACCAGGGGATGGCGATGAATTCAAAAGACCCGCTAATGATGAAGGCTATCAAACTTTCTGTGGGACATAAGGTGTGCGCATGTCTTCTAACGATCTTCTAGGTTGGGCGGCCTCGCTGATTTTGATCGCTACGATTGTGAATCAAGTGCGAAAGCAGATTCGTGATCGGACGGCTGAGGGCGTTTCTATTTATCTTTTCGCTGGGCAGATTGTAGCTAGCCTTGGACTTGCTGTTTATTCTTATAATCTTGGTAACTGGGTTTTTACGGTTTTGAATTTGGTTTTGTTGATCGCGAATATTACTGGCTTCTATTTTACCAGGAAGTTTAAGCGCGAAGAGGGGAAGGGCAATTAAGATTCGCCTTTTTCCATTTCGATAATTCTCTCTAACGATTGATGATGGAACTTTGCTTGTTTGCCTTCAAGTTTTAAGCACATTTCTGCGTTGATTGTTTTCTTTGTTGGTTCTTCAAATTTTACTTCTGGAAATCTTGCTGCGAATGTCTCAAAGCTTTCTTCGATGATGAATTCTGCGTGTTCAAAGCCCGATGCGTAGTTCGCTCCTGGTTTTGGTGCTGGGAGTTCTACCAAAGGAATTTCGTGGGTCTTTGTTTTAAAAGGTGTGTGCAACTTAAATGTGGCAATAGGGCGGCCGTTAACGTTGGCTTCAGTGAGTAGCGTACCATGATTTAATAAGTGAGTTTTGTATTCTTGGTATTCTTCGGTCGTTGCGACTCGGAAGCAGAGATGGTCGGAGGCTAAGTGGGTTGGTAGACCTAAGGCTGCCAGAGCATCAATGAGGGACTGGAAGAATTGTTCGCCGCGGCTTCTGAAGTCTTCAAATTCGAACTTTGTCGTGATCGTTTCCATCGGGAAACACTGTATTCACTTTTAGGCATCTATTCAACCGACAAAAAAGGATCGATATTTATGTCAGGTGATATCATTGACGGAAAACAGCCTTAGCTTGGTAATAACATAGTGATAGCAGCGCATTAGAAATAAATACTAAGGATTCGCGGGAGATCTTTGAGGAGGTCTGAAAATGCACACGCAAAACTTTGGCGATCTTTCAGCGATAACTTTAGCTCCGCCTGGAAATCCAAACGGAGCTCTGGTTCTTCTTCATGGTGTCGGCAGTAATGAGCGAAATATGCTGGAACTTGGGCCGATTCTTGCCGAAGACCGCCTGATCGTTTCTTTAAGAGGCCCTTTGGTTTTGGGCGCCAATGCTTTTGCGTGGTTTCATGTTCAATTCACAGCTCACGGGCCGATTCATAACTGGGATGAAGCGAAAAAGAGTTTGCAACTTATTGAAGAAGCTTTGTTGGATCTTTCTGATAAAACGAAAATCCCGTTAGAGAAGATTTCTATTTTTGGTTTTAGCCAAGGCGCGATCATGACTATCGGTTTGGCTTTGCAATCAGAACTTCCGCTTGAAAAGTACATTGCATCTTCTGGGCGAACTCTGCCTGAATTTGCACAGGCTTCTGAAAAATCGCCTTTAGCAAGTTACAGAGATCGGAAAATTTTTATCGGCCACGGGGAATATGATTCTAAACTTCCAGTAGCTCTTGCCAGAAATACCGAGCGAATTCTTCGTTCGGCCGATTTGGATTTGATTTATAAGGAATACCCAGCCGACCATTCCGTTTCCCCTGAGCTTATTACCGATGCAAGAAAGTGGCTTAAGTCGTTATGAATCGTCGATCAGCTATTCTGACATTAGGTTGTGCGGCGATGGGGTTTTCAATTTATAAACTATTGAGGTCTTCTATGTTGGACAAACTAATGAATGGTCCCAATTCCGAAAGAATGCCGGTTTTGTTCATCGGTCATGGCTCACCAATGAATGCGATAGATTCAAATCCCTATACAAAAACATTGAATAGCCTTGGCGAAAAACTTCCGAAACCAAAAGCTATTTTAGTTATTTCGGCTCATTGGATGACGGAAGGCTCATGGATCACAGAAATGCCAAAGCCAAAAACGATTCATGATTTTTACGGATTTCCTCAAGAATTATTCGATGTTCAGTATCCCGCTCCGGGCAGTCCTGAAATAGCTAAGTTCATTCGCGAAAGTGTTCAGCATCCACGAATTCACGCAGACACAGAGATGTGGGGATTGGATCATGGTACTTGGTCAGTGCTTCGCCATTTGTATCCAGCAGCAGACATCCCAGTGCTGCAGCTAAGTCTGCATATGGAAAAGCCCGTCGAGTATCATATAGAACTTGGGAAGCAGCTCTCGCAGCTTCGTGATAAGGGGATTTTAATTTTAGGTAGCGGCAATCTTGTTCACAATTTGCGAACGATTCGTTGGGAGCCGAATGCGCAGCCCTATGATTGGGCGGTTGAATATGATGAGTGGTTGAAGGCGAGATTGCTTGATCGAGATTTCTCTGCGGTGCTCAATGATTTCCATCGGACGGAGGCAGGGAAGATGAGTATTCCGACGATGGAGCATTATTATCCGCTTCATTATGTTTTGGGTGCTGCGGATTCTGCGGATGAATTGAAGTTTGAGTATGAAGAGTTGCAGAATGGGTCGATTTCTATGCGGAGTTTTAGTTTGGGGCGGGGGTAGGTTCTTACAGGCTCTTCGTTCGCTTTGCTCACGACTCGCTTTGTGCTGGTTTCAAGCTTTGCTTGAAACTTCGCTGGCGTTCCCAAGGGGATGGGGCTCGGGCCGTCGTGGCCCTCGGTCGCGTAGCGACTGCCTACGGCGCCCTCGAGGACGCATCCTGCGTCGTCGAGTGAACCCCTGTTGTTGGGCGACGAAAATTTTTTGGAGATTTTGACGGGCTTGTTCGCCCAACGCTTTTAAGTCCACTTCCCCTTGGGGTACGTGAACTATCGTAAAAATAAAAAACCCAATCCGTTGGATTGGGTTTTTTATTTTTAATATAAATTGGCGTTCCCAAGGGGATTTGAACCCCTGTATCCTCCGTGAAAGGGAGGTGTCCTAGGCCCCTAGACGATGGGAACGTTTAGAGTTAAACAGACTTTTTCTTTCTTCATCCTTCTTGCAAAAGCGAAGTTGGAAAAAATGGTGGCTCGCGATGGATTCGAACCATCGACCCCTTCATTAAAAGTGAAGTGCTCTACCAGCTGAGCTAGCGAACCACTGTCCGTTTAGGAAGTGCTAATTTGTAGTAACACGGGACCAAAGTCAATACGATTTCTTACTGTTTTTTAAAAAAATCTGCGTTTTTTTATAAAAAAAAGGGCGTTGCTCAGGCTCTAAGCAACGCCCCCATAAAAATCTCTAACCTTGCTTAATTATTGAACAAAGGCTTTACCCACAGCGTCTGCTCACGGCCCGGTCCAACGGAAATTACGTCGATCGGTGTTCCTAATTGTGAACCTAAATAGTCGATGTAGTTCGTGCATGGACGTGGCAAATCCGAAAGTGTTTTTACTTTCGTTAAATCTTGCGTCCATCCAGGGATCCACTCGATCACTGGTTCTACTTTTTCTAATTCGTATGGAGAAGTCGGAAGCTCTGTGATGATTTCGCCGTTTAATTTGTACGCTGTGCACACGCCAATGCGCTCGTGTCCCGTTAACACGTCTAACTTCATCATCGCTAGATTGGTAATGCCATTCACGCGAATTGCGTATTTAAGCGCCACTAGATCTAACCAACCACATCTTCTTGATCTACCAGTCGTAGAACCGAATTCGTGACCGTCAGCTTGAATTTTTTGACCAACTTCATCCGTTAATTCAGTCGGGAATGGACCGCTTCCTACGCGAGTCGTGTAGGCTTTAAATACGCCGATCACTTTGTTCACGTTCATCGGGCCAATACCCGCACTTGCGCACGCGTTTGAAGCCAATGTCGAAGAGCTTGTTACGAACGGATATGTTCCGTGCATAATATCTAACATCGTTCCTTGCGCGCCTTCGAATAGAACTCTTTTTCCTGATTTCAAATTGCGATTGATGAAAAGGCTTGTGTCTTTTGCACGGTACGGAGCCAACTCATCAGCGACACTTTGCACTTCGTTTAACAAGTCTTCTAATTTGAAAGCTGTCGTCTTGTAGTAGTTTTCAAGCATGAAGTTCTTTTCACGCAATGCTAACTCGATTTTTGCTTTTAGGTTTTCGCGATCAAAGATGTCGCCGAATAAAACCGCTCTTCTTGAAGCGCGATCTTCGTAGGCAGGTCCAATACCTTTTCCTGTTGTGCCGATTTTGCTGTCGCTCAACGCAGCTTCACGGGCAGCATCCAAAGCTTTGTGGTAGGGAAGAATGATCGTCGCTGTATCAGAGATCATTAGTTGTTTTGGATTTTGCAAAAAGCCTGCAGCTTTTAGTTTTTTGATTTCATCGCGGATAGAGAAAATATCTACCACAACACCTGAAGCGATCACGCACGTTGTGTCTGGTCTAAGAATTCCGCTGGGAACTAAGTGAAGAACCGTTTTTTGACCGTTAACTACCAGAGTGTGTCCTGCGTTGGCGCCACCTTGGTAGCGGACAACCATATCGGCTTTCTCTGCAAAAACGTCGATGAGTTTACCTTTGCCTTCATCGCCCCATTGGGCCCCGACAACAACAATACCTGCCATGAAATTTCCCTTCATGTACCGGTGTCACAACCTGGTACGTACAATTTGTCCCTCAAAGGTTGAAATCAGGCAAGTTTTGTTTTGTTTTTATTCTCCTTTAAAAGGAGCCGCTCCATACCACGGAGCTCTTGGGGGAAGTGTGTCAGAAGTGGAGCCATCAATGAAGAAAGCCATTAACTTATTAGCTGCAACCTGAGATGCTTTAAAGAACGCATCTTCCGTATTTGCTCCAATGTGCGGGGTTAAAACCACGTTGTTATATGAAAGCAGATTCGAATTTCTGCTAAGAGGTTCTTTTTCATACACATCAAGTCCGACGGAGCGCAGCCAACCTTTTTCTAGAGCTTCGCATAAATCATTTTCGTTGATGATTGAACCGCGGGAGGTGTTGATTAAAACGATGCCGCGATGAAGATATTCAAACTGCGATCGGTTTAACATATGTTCTGTTTCCAATGTTTTCGGCACGTGGAAACTTAAGACGTCGGCCGTTTTTAAGACTTCCTCATAACTTAAGCGCGGAATTTTAAGGCGTTCAAATACCTCGTCATCCTGGTAAGGGTCATAGGCGACGACATTCATGCCGAAGGCTTGAGCAATTTGTGCAACTCGTGAACCAATTCTTCCTAAACCCACGATGCCGTAAGTGCGACCGCTTAGTTCAATCCCCGTAATGAGATCCCGCTGCCAGTCACCGGCCTTCACCATCTTGTGACCTTGGTGAATGTTATTTACGCAGTTTAAAACTAGCGCCCACGTTAACTGTGCAGCTGATTCAATGTTAGCCGATGGAGTGTGCATCACAGTCACGCCCCATTTCTGGGTCGCTTCTAAGTCGATGTGATCAAATCCACTTGTGCACGTGATGATAAGCTGCAACTGGCGAGCTTTTTTTAATAGTTCCTCGTCAATTTTTGTGCGACTACGAATCAATAAAGCGTGGGCACTGACTAAATGCTCTAGCGGCAAATGCTGAGGGTGATCGCTGCGCACGACTTCAAATTGAGAATGCTGGTGCAGATATAAAAAACTGTCTTGCGCAAATCTGTCAGTGATTAAAATTTTCTTTTTCATGGATTTTGCTCCAACCACAGTTTTGCTTCGTCAGTTAAAATCGAAATATGATCCAGGCTTAAGAAGCCTGGATCAAAATGTCTTAACGTGTGACCAAGGCATTCAATCAAGCGCACCATGTCTTCATCAGGAATGTAGCCCATGTGACCAATGCGAATGATTTTACCTTTGGCTTGATCCTGTCCACCCATGATGGTGATGTTGTGAGTTTCCTCTAGGTGCAACCGAATTTTTTGCCCATCCATTTTTTGCGGGACCACTAAAGCTGTCACAGAATCACTAGGGGAGTCCGCATAAAGCATCATGCCTAGTTTTTGCCCAAAAACTCTTGTGAATTCTGCTTTACGATGAATGGATTTAAATAATTCTTCCAAGCCTTGTTTTTGAATCATGTCTAAAACAACGTCTAAAGCGCGAATGATCGCGACATTGGAAGAATAAAAAGTTTCACCGGCTTGGTTGGCTTTTCTTTCCTTGCGCAAATCAAAATAAAATCTTGGTGTTGTGGCTTTTTCTGCAAACTTCCACGCTTTTGAAGATAACGAAACAAAAGTCATGCCTGTAGGAAGCATGAAAGCTTTTTGCGAACCTGCGACCAAGCCATCAATATTCCACGCATCCATTGGTAATGGATAAGCTCCCAGCGCTGTGATTGCATCAACCAAGAATAAAGTTTCTGGGTAAGCGCTAATAATTTTTCCTAAAGCCTCAATGGGGTGCGCTACAGCGGTGCTTGTTTCACAAGCTTGGCAAAGAACGGCGCGCGCATCGGGATGATTTTTTAATGTTCCTTCAACAATGCGCAGATCAACGGCTTTTCCCCACGGCACATCGATCATGATCACTTCTGCGCCATAGGCTTTTGCCATCTCGGCCCAACGTTCACCAAATTTTCCTGAATTGATGGCGATCACTTTGTCGCCCGGTGACAGAACATTAACAAGCAGCGCTTCCATGCCCCCAGATCCTGTGGAGGTCAAAAGAAACACGTCTTGCGTTGTCTGAAAAATGGTCTTAATTCCCGCTAAAACTTTCTTTAAGATTTTATCAAACTCAGGCGTTCTGTGGTGAATCATCGGCAATGCCAAAGCTTTGCGCACCTCTGGGTGAAGGTTCACGGGACCCGGAGCTAACAAGCTGTATTTGGCATCAAATGTTGTCATTGTTTTTCCCATTTTTTTGAGATGACTTCCTTCTAAATTTATACTCAACTGGTCCTGTGGACGCAATCTTTAAAGGTCTGCTTATAGCAGCTGCATTTTCATCTCTTTCGCTTACTGGCTGTGCCTATCGTTTGGGTGCGGCGACGCGAAGTATGCCCGGCGGGTACAAGCAAATCTCCGTGCCTATTTTTAAAAATAAAACCCAGGAGACGGGGATTGAAGTGGCGTTCACAAACTCTTTGGCACAAGAGTTTCAACGTTCGCGCATTGCTCGTGTTGTGGACAATTCATTATCTGAAGTGGCTGTGATTGGATCGATTGATTCAGTTCAGTATTTACCAGGAGCAAAACGCGTTGCTGGTGATTCTTCAACACCGTATCTTCCTCTAGGAACCGTTATCGCGTCAGAGTATCGCATTCTGTTGCAGGTAACAGTTAAAGTAGTACGTCAAGCTGACGGAACCGAACTGTGGAGTGGAAGTTTCAGCGGAGAGCGTACTTATGCAGCACCTCAAGTAACGCTAGCGGGCGTCAACTCGGTGAATCCTCTTTACAATCTTTCTGCGCGAAGGCAAAACATTGACGTCATGGCGAACGACATTATGGCGGAAGCCCATGACCGTATCACTGAAAATTTCTAAATGAAAAGCTAGCTAAAGATGGCACTGATTGATGCTCAAAAATTTTATAAAGATCTTGAAAAAGGTCAGCTAGCGCCGTTGTATTTTCTTTTCGGTGAAGAACCTTATTTATTAAATCAAAGTGTTGAAAGATTTAAATACGCAGTTCTGACTGAAGGAGCTGTGGATTTTAATTACAGTCTTTTTTATGCAAGCGACGCAGATGTTGTCGTGGTTCGTGATGCGGTTGAAACTTTACCGATGATGGCTCCGCGCCGTCTGGTGATTTTAAAAGAAGCGCAAGAACTGACTGACAAAGAGTGGGCCGAATTTGATTCGTTGATTGATAGCCCGGTGGATAGCACTGTGTTCGTGATCCTTGCTTCACGCATTGATAAACGTAAAAAACAAATCAGACAGCTGCTTGATAAAGCCGACTGCGTTGAATTTAAAAAGCCTTACGAAAATCAGATTCCTTCTTGGATCAACTACATCGCGCAAAGTTTGGGTCTGACGATCAGTAACGATGCTATTCACTTGTTGCATAAACTTGTGGGCCATCATTTAACAGAAATCGAAGCTGAGCTTAAAAAACTTGGCGACTTCGTGGGTGGCCATCGCCGTATTGAAGTTCAAGATGTGGCGCAAGCGGTGTCACGCTCTAAAGAAGAAAACGTTTTTGATTTTACAAAAGCCATCGGTGAAAACGACCGCGTGAAGGCGTTAGAGCACTTGGTTCATTTGTTGGATCAGGGGCAGAACGAGATCGGCATTATCTCGCTAGTGGCTCGCCACGTGCGTATTCTGCTGACCTTAAAGCGCGGCATGGAAGAAGGCCTGCATGGAGCTAAACTTGCTCACTATGCCCAGGTACCTCCGTACTTCCTTGAAAGCTATCTTGATCAAGCCCGACTTTGGACTGCGAAAAAGCTAGAGCAAACTCTGGTGGTCCTGTCAGAGACGGATAAAGCTTTAAAATCATCACCATTGTCTAGCCACATCTGGCTTGAAAACATGGTTCTTAAGACTTGTGGGACAACCTCTGCCCACGCTATCTGATTTAGTTTTCCTTCAGAAAAACCGATCAGTTCCCTATGAGATACGAAGACAAAAGTGGCAGTTTCCGCCGCCAATATCCACGACGTGATTTTTCGCGCAAAATAGGAGTCCTTTGCGACGGCAGTTATTTTGTGTGTGATTCACGGGAAATCGGTGAGGGGGGGATGTCTATTCGCTCAGAATACATTCTGACGGAAGGCCATCAAGTTGTCTTGAGTTTCCAAGTTCCTAACGGAAACTTCGTTTTCTTGCGCGGTACGATTGTATCAACGCAAAAAAAACAGGGTGACGGTACCGTCACCCATGGTTTGAGCTTTAACGAGATCGATTTCTCAATCAAACGTCAAATTCGCTCTTATGTTTCTGCCAGAGCAGATTCAGCTTAATTACTTGCCAGCAGTGTTAGCGCGAACAGAAAGACGGCTGATTTTGCGAGAAGCAGTTTCTTTCTTAATAACGCCAGATTTTGCAGCTTTCATTACTTGAGCTGTGAACTTTTTCAACAACTCAGGAAGAGCTTTAACGTCTTTTGCTTGGATAGCTTTAACCAAGCTTTTTTCAACTGTTTTTACAGTGCTTTTGCGTGCGTTGTTAACAGCTGTTTTGCGAACTGATTGACGAGCTCTTTTTGCTGCAGACTTATGATTTGCCAAGGGATAACCTCCACAGTAATCTTTTTTTACTAAAACGAACCAAAGGGATTAACATACGGTGTCTCAGGAAGCAAGGGTATTAAAAGAAGATCGCAAAAAGGTCTTCAAAAGAGCCTTTTCCATGGCGTCAGGTACCTTAACTAGCCGCATCTTGGGGCTTTTACGGGATATGGCGCTGGGGGCTTTGTTTGACCGAATGATCACCGATGCCTGGTCGGCGGCCTTCCGTATTCCTAATTTCTTTCGCCGTTTATTGGGCGAAGGCTCCCTTTCCGTGAGTTTTATTCCGGTTTTCATGGAAGCTAAAGCCGCAGATCCCCACGGCCCCCGTGCCCAGAACCTCGCAAACGGGCTTTATACCTTACTGTTGGTGTTCTTAGGGGCTCTGACACTTTTAGGAATCGCCTTTGCCGATCCGCTCTTTCAAGTTCTTTTGTCTGACACCTATGGCGCTAGCCCCGAAAAATGGGAACTCACAGTGCGCATGGGCCGCATCATGTTCGGTTTCATCTTTTTTATCTTAACCTACGCTTACTTCATGGGCCTATTAAATGCCCTTGGGAGTTTTGGTCTGCCGGCGGTGGCGTCTGCTTTGTTAAATGTCTCAATGTTGGCATTTACTTTCATGCCGGCACATTGGTTTCCGCGGGCAGGGGATGGACTTGCTTGGGGAGTTTTAGTCGGCGGAATTTTACAAGCGTCCGTGGTGTGGTGGGCACTAAGAAGCACAGGACACTTGCCGCGATTTAAATTCACCGGCTGGAGCGCCGATTTAAAAGCGGTGTTTCGCAATCTTGTGCCTGGTTTAGTGGGCATGGGGCTTACCCAATTTACGACTTTGATAAATTTATATTTCGCAAGCAGTCTGCCTGAAGGTTCTATTTCTTATATTTATTGGGCGGATCGTTTGTTGGAACTGCCGTTGTCGCTGGTGTCGGTAAGTTTAGGTGCAGCGTTGTTACCTACCTTAAGTGATCTTGCTTCTTCAAAAGACCGCGAGAAATTCTTAGCCACCGCTCAAGATGGTTTCTTGATGAATTTATTTTTGTCTTTACCAGCAGCTTTGGGACTTTATTTCTTAGCAGAACCCATCATCGAAGTTCTATTCTTGCGTGGCCGATTCACAGCGAATGATGTTGTCTCAACGGCCGCTGTATTAAAAGTCTACGCAGTAAGCTTGGTGTTAATTGCTGGCAGTCGAGTGTTAATGCCTTTGTATTATTCCGTGAAGAACACCTGGTACCCAGCCGCAGTTTCAGTATTAAGTTTAGCCCTGCACATCGGCATGGCCCGATATTGGATGGAAGAGCGGGGACTGCAAGGCCTCATCATCTCAAGCACGCTAGCAGCCTTGCTCAATTTCCTTCTACTATTCGCAGCTCTCCCAAAATGGAATTTGTCATTTGCAGGAAAAGAGCTCTTCATCGCAATCACAAAATTTCTCATCGCCGGTGCAGGCCTCATCCTAGCAATCCAATTCCATCAAGCCTTCCTAGCATGGACGAACGGAAGCATGAAGCTAATAGCCCTAACCCTAACAATCCTACTAGCAGCAACAACCTACCTAACCATCGCCCACGCCCTAAAGGTGCCTGCTTCTTTTTTGGGTCTACACCGCAGCAAAAACTAAAAGGTGCCTGCTTGTTGAGGGCTCCTGCCCTCAACCCTCCTAGCGGAGGGCTACGCGAAAAAATGCCATCCTGGCATTTTTTTCTTTTTACGGTTGCGCCAAGTCACCACCGGGCGTTGCCGGACAAAGATTGCAGATTCAGCCTATTTCACAACCGCACCGGTGGTGATTATTAACAGAGATTAATGGGCCAAACATTCTGACACTGTTTGTATTTTTATTAAAAAATTTTGAAGTGCCAAAGTTGGGTGTACGCTACCTCTTTCATTTAAGAAAATTCGAGAAAGGTTCATTGCTATGATTAAAGCAAAAGGCATTGCTGCACAGGCTGCGAAAGCGCCACTAGGCCCGTTTGATTTTGAACGAAGAGATCCTAAAGATCACGATGTAGTGATCGATATTAAATTCTGCGGGATATGCCATTCTGATATTCATACGGTGCGCGATGAGTGGGGAGCGGCGAGATATCCGATCGTTCCCGGGCACGAGATTGCGGGCGTCGTTCGTGCCATTGGTCCTAAGGTTACAAACTTTGAAGTGGGTGATCACGTTGGCGTGGGTTGTTTTGTTGATTCCTGTCGTGAATGTACGAACTGTAAGCAGGATCTTGATAACTATTGTTTGAACGGAATGAATTCGACCTACAACGGTTTTGAGAAGGATGGCAAAACGCCGACACAAGGCGGTTATTCTGATGTCATCGTCGTTGATGAAAATTATGTCTTAAGAATTCCAAAATCGTTACCACTGGATAAAGCCGCACCGTTGTTGTGTGCAGGGATCACGGTTTATTCACCGCTCATGCATTGGAAGGCGGGCCCAGGTAAAAAAGTTGGTGTAGTCGGTTTAGGCGGGCTTGGTCACATGGCCGTTAAAATCGCGCGCGCTATGGGTGCTGAGGTCACAGTCTTAAGCCATTCAGATAAGAAGAAAGAAGATGCATTAAGAATGGGCGCTCATCACTTTATTTCTTCGAGCGACAAGGGTGCATTTCAAAACAGAGCGGGGAGTTTTGATCTAATCATCAATACAGTTTCGTCAGCGGACTTAAACTTAGCCACGTACTTTGCACTTTTGAAACTGGATGCCACGCTGGTCTCGGTCGGAGCGCCTGATAAGCCACTCTCTATCCATCCAATTTCGCTGATCATGCAACGACGAAATTATGCGGGTTCGCTGATTGGTTCAATAAAGGAAACGCAGGAGATGTTGGATTTCTGCGCCAAACACAACATCACACCAGAAATTGAGATGGTGAAAGCCGATCAAGTGAACGAAGCCTACGAGCGCGTTCTAAAGAGCGACGTTCGTTATCGCTTTGTGATCGACATTGCGACCGTATAAGAAACAAAAAGGCTGCTTTTTTAGAGCAGCCTTTTTTATTTGGTAGATTCCAATAACGCACTATGGGCGTAAAGAACAACCAGGCACCTTCGATTATTTGTTTTCAGCTAAAGAGTTGTAGCTTTCGCTGATAGTCGTTTGTCTTTCAACTTCTTTTGACCAGCGTTTTACTTCGCCTTGGTAGCCTTTTTGTTTGGCTTTCCATTCGTTTTCTTCGCTTGCTACTGAACGTAATTTTTTGCTTACTTCAGTGTTTTGCTCTTTTAGGCTGTTCGCTCTTGAACTCCAGATTTTCTTTTCTTCTTGCAACTGTGACATTTGCAATTGGTAGTCACTGATGTTCATTTCGCGTTTCTTTTGGTTTTCTTTAATCTTAGCGATAGCCGCTTCGAATTCAGCAATCTTAGCGTTTTCTAACGCCATTTTTGATTGTTCATCAGCGATCAGACGTTGCAGGTCTTTTTCCTGAGTGCCGATTTTGCCCATGGCTTTATTATTATCTTCCATTTGCTGCTGGACTTGTTTTTGTTGTCCTTCAACTTGGGATTTCACTTTACCAACTTCAGTGATGTTGCCTTCAACCACTTTTAAGTTTTTCTCGTACTCATTCAAATTTGATTTTGAATTGTTCAAATTTGTTTTAATACGCTCTAAGCCCTCTTTCGCCGTCGTTTGTGCGAAAGCTGTCGTGTGCAGGCTCATTAAAACACCCAAAGTTAAAGTCATCATTGCTTTATTGAGTTTCATCTTGAAATCCCTTCCTTATTGTTCAACCAAACCTGCAACATTGTCTTGTTGAGGGCATACATTTTTAAGTGAAGAACGGTAGTGACCCACTTCGTCCTCCCAAATTTCACCTTTAAACTTCCAGTTCAGGCTCTTTTCTTTTTGAACCTTCAATTCTGGACGTTCTTTATCTGTTGGATCACCACCAGCCATTTGATAGCGGATGTGTTCACCAGCGCCAGAGTACAACTCATACTGAAGAACATCGTTTTGATCCAAAACTTTGCTTAAAGAAGCAAACATATCAGCAAAACGAGCTTTCAAAGCCTTCGCCGCTGCTACACGCAATTCGCCTTTTTCTTTTTCGATACGAGCGATGCCTTTTTCGCGTAAGTTCTTAATAGATACGCGGGCTTTTTTAGCAATGTGATACTGGATTCTTGCGCTTAAAAGTTTTCTTTCAGCAGAAGTGATCGCAGAAGATCCGGTTTTGTTAGAACCTTTTGCTTTTGCAAGCTCTGCATTCGCTTCACTTTGTCTTGCGATGAATTGGCGCTCTAAAGTAACAAGAGTTAAAGAGATCTTGTTAAAGCGTTGAATCTCATCTTCGTAAGTGTTGATCTGTCTTTGATTGTTCATGAAAGCCGGGTGGCGGGCTAACTCAACGATGAACGCGCGAGGTAAACCATCCACTTCTTTAAGATCCGAGTTTTTGACCCAGTTTTTAACTGTTTCATAGTAGCTCAAGTGATCTTTGTGCGACTTCAAGTACTCATCAAGTTTCTTTTTCGTCGGACCATACTTTTTGTTCATCTCAGTCAAAACTTGAACGCCGTCACCGTATTGGCAAAGGTTTAAGTAACCAACTGTACGAACAACGTAAGATTCCGGAGCAAAAGCATTTTTAAAGAAGTCTGTATGTAGCGAGAACATGTTTCCTGCAGCACCTTCATAGTCTTCACTTAAAACTTGAGTCCAAGCGCTTTCGATCGCAGCTTGCAACCATAGAGGATTCGACTTTTCCACTTTCAAATAAGATTGGAAAGCGTCTTTATAATCACTTTTTTGGAACTGGATACGAGCCAACGTCAACGCACCTACGGAACGCAACTGAGAAGACTTATCGCCATCAGTAGCATCCATTAAGCGGTTTAAGTGACCAATAGCTTCGTCCACTTTACCTTGGCGGTAATTATTTAAGGCCATCAATAAAAGAGCATCTGGATAACGTTTTGATTTTTCAGTGATGAAAATCAAGGCGTCTTCCATCAGACCCAATTGGCCTTTTTCAGAGTAATATTTAGCGCGAGTCAATTGATAGTCATCGTTTTGAGTCACATCAATTTCAAACTTAATCACAAGAGGATCAATCATCGCGATGTCAGAAACTTCCAATAAAGAAATGTTTTCAGCTAAAGCAGCCGTCGCTCTTTGTTGCCATTCTTTGTTTTTCGTTTCTTGAGAAACTTGGATCATGTATTGGCGGAACTCAGAATATAAACCTAAGCCTTTTGCAGTCATTGCGTAATTAAACAAAGACTGAAGACGGTGCTCAGGATCTTCCATAAGTTCAGCAAATAGGCCCATCGCCATCTCATAGTTCTTGTGGTACTCAAGGAAAATCATGGCTTGAAGTAACTTATAATCGTTAGGCTTCATTTCATCGATTTTCGCCAAGTTCACAAGTGGATCTTGAGTTTTAGCGTCAGCGATATGAGGCAGCATTTTTACGTCTGGAATTTTCTTAAAAGCATCTGCAGACGTGATATTTTTAGGCGCTTCAACCACGGCTTTATAAGGAGCGATGTTGAATTGTAAAACCGGTGATGCCGTTTTGCTGCGTAAAGGTTGCAAGTTCAAAGCTTGAGAAGCGGGTAGGCGTAAAGGGGAAACTGATCCCGCTTGCACCTGGCGCTCTTCACCTAAATCCAATAATGGAATTGATTTGATTTTAGTGATTTCAGTTTTACCTTTGACCGTCTTTTTAGTGTAGACGTCATAGGTTGGAACCATGCTTGATTTCACTTTTAAACCCGAAGCCGCTGGACGACCGGATTTTTTCACAGTCAGTGCGGAGTTAGCCAAAGCAACACCACACACAAAAGGCAACGCAATTATAATCTTATAATGCTTAAACATATGTACCCCACCTTGGAGATTTTTTTAGTGCCAGTAAGTCAAACCTAATAAAAGTTGTGTGTCGTTAACGACCTTGGCACCCAAGTCACGGCTTGGAGCAATCGTGCTGTATTTAAAACGATCTTCGTTTGTAAATTTATTAATAAAGTCAGCACGGATCGCAAAATGTTCACTGAAGAAAATTTGCTGATTGATGCCGATTTGATAACTGAAAGCACTTCCTGATTGGTCACCTTCTTCTTTTTTGATGATGTAATCAGTAGTACCAACACCTAAAGAGATACCCATATCAAAATAGATGATGTGTTTATCTAGTAAGCTCATTTTCGCGTATAACGGAACATAAGTGACCGAAACTGTTTTCGATGAATCAAAAAAGTTATAGTTCGGAGCCACACCGTTTTCGTCGATGAACTGTTTTGTGTTGTCATTGTTCTTCATGTCCGCTTTCGTGTAGTTTACATCTACACCCACGCGTTCATTAAAGAAGTAACCTACTTGCAGGGAAGTGATAGTACCAGTACCAAACGGGTCATTAATAGGTACGCCGCCAGATACGTTTAGGTAATATCTTTCTGCTTTTGTGTAACGGCGGTTTTGCACAACGCTAAAATCGTCATCTTTTGCCGCCCAGTATTTTTGTTCCAATTTTTTGATGTCTAATTTATCGCTGCCTCTTTGGTCGCCATTCGCGCTGTTAGCAGTGTCGCTAGCCGTTTGTGCGAACGCTTGAGATGCAGTCAAGATGATCATTAAGAGTGTCTTCTTCAACATATAATTACCCCCGCCTTAGTTTGTACTCTTGAATAAGAATGGATATGTCACTAGCACTCGAGTTCCACCTTGTGGGTTAGGAAACTTCCATGCTGCAACCCGATTCAATATACATCCCTCAACGGTCGCATTCTTAAGTGTTGTGTCCCCAATTAACTGTTGCTCTACCTGACCTGTAGGTCCGATAGTGAATTTCACTGCCACTTTACCGAATAGATCCGGGTTCGCGCTCAGTTGACGTTCGTAGCAATATAAAATCTGTCCTAATTTTGATTTGATGTATTGAGCGATCACTTCACGGTCAAGACCGCCAGTAATTTCGCCTTCTTCTTCGATCAAACCAACGCCACCGCTACCAGTTCCACCAGCAGCAAGGCCGCCCATGCCCGAAGCATTTTTACCACCACCGCGGCCGGCAGTAGAAATAGTCACACCAGAGCCATTTCCTTCAGTACCCCAATTACGGCCTGATCTTTCGATATTTCCTACTGCAGCTAGCGCTCTTCCAGAAGCACCTGTACCAGCTTTCGTGCCGTTAGCAAAAATCACGTTATTGCTTTTTGCTGCTTGCGCGGAAACTTTACCGATCAATTGAGAAACTCTTCCGCCTTGAAGAGACTTCATCATGTTAGCAACACGGCTTCCGCCGCCACCGCCATTAGGCATTTCGTTTTTAGGACCTGCAGCAGACGGGTTTTCTTTAACCACAACTTTTGTTGGAGTTGTAGTTTCAGACTTTTTACGTTTTTGTTTGATTTCAGTTTTAACAATGATTTTCTGAGCGGCTTTTGGTGGAGCAGCCACGACTTCCATTTCCTTTTTCGGAGCGAAGATGCCCACAGTCAAAAGGAATAGGGCAGCGCCAAGCACCAGCAATACGCCACGCTTAGATTCTTCATCAACCAATTGGTCAGCTGTGATATAGCCCCATCTAGCTGCATCTTCCAATGACACAGTTCTTTGGCTGATTTCAAGATCACCAACGGTTTCTTTTTTCCATTCCTGGGTTGGAGTACTCGCGATTACAAGCGGAGTCACTGCCATGGAAGGTTTAAATTTTTTATTAAGTGGAAGAACTTTGGTTTCAACTACTTTTCCGCCCTGACGAACGATGAAAAGTTGGAACTGTTTTCCAGCGTCACGTTGTTCCTGACCGGCCTTTTCAAGACGCAAATAAAGATTTGCTTCTTTTTCAATCGGCGTCAGAGTCAATGTGCAGTCAGTAAGCTCAATTGTTTGCTCTTTATCCAAGCAAACTGCAGGCATCGCTGCACCTTGAGCCGATGACATATTCATATTGATATACCACCAACGGTTGTCGCGGAATTCAAAGAGACCTTGAATGCCTTCCGTTTTTGGCGCAATAGAAATCACATCGGCCAAGCGAGATGAACCGAAAGTGTGGGTAGAATTCCCGGGACGTAGCTTCCAACTTTTTGCCGTCCCATCTTTGAGGGATTGGCGTACGATCAGTGTAAACATGATAAACCCCAAATCAGATTATTGATTTAAATAAAGAGCGGATTCGCGAATACGGCCATCCATATCCTTCTGCACATCATAAAGAGGCATGAATTTCACACCTCTTTTTTGCACAAGGTAGGCGCCATCAGGATTACGAATCGTTCCTTTGAGGCTCATGTCACCGAAATTGACTTCTTGAACTTTACGGACTGTTCTTTGTTTGGCAAAGGCAGTCGTAGCACTCAGAAGAAGGAAAGGGATCATCGCTGCGATGATTCTTTTCACTTGAATCCTCCATAATTACAAGTCTCCCGAGATTACGTGCTGACCGACTTTGTTTTGTGTTTTCAAATACTGTATTTTCTTACCTAACCAATCACGCAATTCACTTTGCTGACTGGATTTTAAAGCTCTTTCATAAGAATCCAACGCGAGCGTCGGGCTTCCTTTGTATGTCTCTAGCAAGTGCGCTTGTTGTAACAAGAAGTCTGTGTTGTCTTTTTTCATTCCAAGCAAATCTTTGATTGTGCTTAGAGCTTTTTCGACTTCACCCTTCTGCGCGTAAGCCTCACTTAACAAGATACCTACATTCAAAGTATACAAACTTTCTTTTGAATGTGCAGAAAATTTATCAACTGCGCTCGTAAAATCTCCCTCTGAGAATGCCTTCACCGCAGCGAAAGTTTTCATTTCTGTCGAAGGCATTTGCATGTCTAGAACTTTTTCGAAAAACGGCATCGCCGAAGTGATTCCATCTTCTTTATAGACTAGTCTTGCTTTCTGATACACGAATGGAGCTGCTTCTGGTTGCAACTTCAATGAAGCCTCAATCATCCACAAAGCTTTGTCCGTGTAGCCTTTCGACTCGGCACCAAGACTTGCGTAGAATAAGCCCAGGGCGCGCGTTTCAGGAGCTTTAGCGAGCTCTAGACCAAGGTTCTCTACAGTCTCGTACTGTCTAGAAGAATAACAATTTCCTGCGATTTCCAATGCTGAGGCAGCAGTGAAATTTCTAGCCGCGACTGCAGTCTTGCTGCAGGCTTTCGCCGTGCGAGTATCAAACTGAGACACCTTACCGATCGTGAAGTCAGAGGAAGCAGGTAAGAACGCCGCCATTTTTTCAGGCGCAGGATATTGCACTTGCGGAGTCACTGTTTGATCCGCACGAATATTGGCGTAAGTTCTTTCAGTGCTAGCACCTTGGCCTTTGGAAGCCGCTAGAACTTTTAGCTTCGCTTCGTTTTCATTCTTCTTATCTTGGATCGGAGCTGTCATCTTAGCGATCTCAGCTCTTAAAGCTTCCTGATCTGCTGGGCTTAAAGAAGCAGGCAATGGCATACTTTGTAAGCTTTCAATGAAGTTACCATAGCAGCGGTCGATACCGCGCATAGCTTCAAGCTGTTGATATGGATCTTTACTCATTTTCAAAGTGCTGTAATAAGCAGTGTGGGCTTTATCAAGCTTCTCTGTTTTAAGTGAAAGAACCATCGCGAATTTTTCTTCACGTGCTTTTACGCTTTGTTTAGCCAATTCATTTTCTAAAATGCGGGCTTGAATTAAACGAGCTTCCGCACGAACCTCAGCACTTACATCACGGCCGTTGGCTTTCATCGCAAGGTCAAAAGCTTGAGTGTCTTTACCTTGTTCTAAAAGTCTTCTAGCGCGAGAGATTATGATCTGAGTAGTGAACGGCTCAATACCTTTTGCAAGGATTTGCTGTTGCAATTTATCTAGCTCATTTGAATTTGGTTCATTTTTATATGAATCCAAAAGTTTGCCATAGATTCTTTCTAGAGTTTTAGAATCTGCTGCCGCAAGAATACCTTGGTACGCAGAACGAGCTTCCTTGGTTTTCTTTTCAAGTAAATAGATATCTGCAGCCATCTCTAGGTGAGTGTTACGGCCTTTCTTATCTAGGTCCGCAATTTTCACTAAAGTTTGCGCTGATTTTGAAATCTGGCCAACATCAGCGTAAGCTTTTGCCGCTTCTTTTAAAGCATCCAAATTACGTTTGTCTTCTGGATACTTCGAAACGAATTTCATTGATAACTCAGCCGCATCAAACACTTTACCTTCAGCATAAAGAAGGCTTAAGCCTTGCCATAAAGCATCTTGGGAAAGTTTTGAACCTTCGTGTTCTTTTGCGTAAGCAACCAGGCGGTTTGCAGCTTCAGTTTTGTTACCTGTTTTTGCGTACTCTTGAACTTCCGTGAAGTGAGCTTCTTCTAAGATTTTACCCATGTTTTTCTTACGGGCATCGTCAGAAGTAGAACCCATCACCTGTTTAGAGAAGTTCTTAATACCTGTGAAGTCTTTACGGATGTTTAAGATATCTAGGATCAAGTCTTCAGATTTCTTTTTAATCTCGTCATTGCCTTTGATAGAAGCAAGGGGAGTCAACCACTTTTCAGCCTCTGGGTAATTGCTTTCTTCGTAAGCGATATGGCCCATTTTAAATTTAACCAATGTCGCAAACTTACCAGTAGGGTGCAAAGTCAAGTAACGAGTTGCAAGTTCCTTACGTTCAGCTTCTTTCAATGGAGTTTTAGCTTTTTCTAAGCTTTTCTCTTTTGAATAAAGGGAAGCGTAGTTTGAATCATGGCGCATTGTCGGTTCAGAAGCTTTATCGCCCACCATTTTGTATTGAACGCTGGCTTCGTCATACTTTTGCAATTGGAATAAAAGCTCTGCATAAGCATAACGGGTTTTTAAGTCCGGTTTTGATGCATCTTCGTTAGCAAGGATCAATCCGAATAACTGTTGAGTTAGATCAGAGAACTCCATGTTTTGTTTGTTCTTAAGCCAGATCTCCCACCATTTTTTAGCCATATCAAGGCTGACACGGCGGAAATCTTCTTCACAGGCAACTTTTGCTTCAACAGGTTTTTGCAAAGTTCTCCAAGTAGAGTCTTTGCGGCACAGGTCGCTAGCTGTTTGCATGTGGGAAATGACCTTGTCTCTTTTCTTTAGGCTTTCATTGGCGCTAACCAATAGCAGGTGAGACTTAACAACATCAGATCCAGTAGGACGTCTTTCAAGGTAGTCACCCAAGAAAATATTCATTTCTTTATATTTACTGTGGGAATCATAAAGTTTCGCTAGATCAGTCATCGCCTGACCAAGTTCTTCTTCATTAGTGATTTCTTCAAAGAAAGAATACAATTTATCAGCTTCGTAAGTGTCGCCAAGGAACACAGTCAAATCGCGAAGTGCTTCGCGGCGTAGGTTGTGGCGATTATTTGGAACTTCACCATCTTGAAGAGGCGGGTTTGATTTTACGACCGTAACTAATTTGCGGATCCCGTTTTCAGAGTCGCGCATGTTGTAATAACTCCAAGCGGCTTTATACATACCGTAAGAGTAAACGCGGCTGTGGGGGAATTTTTCTACTTTTAGGAAATGTTCCAAGGCTTCTTTAAATTTACCTTGGTCATAAAGAAGTTCACCCACTGCCAAAGTACCATCGGCAATCAATGGTGACTTAGGAAAGCGGTTTAGAAGTTTGTAGTAAAGAACTTCAGAGGCTTTGTATTGAGAGATTTGTTGATTCGCGAAGGCGTTATTAAATAAAACGGCATCCATTTGTCTGAAAGACGGGAATTCCATTTCAATCTTAGTATAGATTTTAATAGCGCGTTTTACCGCGTCAGATCCTCTTTCGTTAGGAACTGGAAACGGCGAAAGCTTCATCAGCTTTGTATCCTGATGAAGGTCAAAGAAGCGGCCTGATTTTGAGCGGCGCATGTAAAGCTCCGCCAAACGGTACCAAAGATCCACTTCTTCAGGGGATCCTTTTTTCTTTTTTAAGATCCCTTGCAGTGATTCGATAGCCTTGTTTTCAGAGCGAGTGATCATAATCTCACTGCTGAAAGCTTTCTTTTCATTATCCTGTTCGCTACCTGAGTTCATGCGCACTTCAGGTAAAAGTCCTTTGGCATTTTTATCAGCAGCAAGACAGTAAATGGAAAAAAGATGAAATGCTAGAAGCAGAATCACTGTTCTGATCATAAACTTATTCTCCGACCATGGTGACAAGTTTCAACTGCGGGAAGCCGGCCATTGATGCTGTGTACATCACTTTACGTAAAGTCGCATAAGGAAGATCCTTATCCGCTTGAAGTAAGATTTTTCCATCCTTCACATGTTTTTCTGTGGAGGTTTTAGCAAGCTTATCGAGTTCGTCAAATAACGGCTTAATGAAGTTAGTGTCTGAAGACTCTAGATCTTGTGGAAGGAAGTCTGCGTTTTTAACGTCAGCAATCTTCGTTTGATCGATCTTTAAAGCATCTTCGGACAATGAAAGTTTAATTGATTCCGTCGGATTCGTCATCGAAGCCGAAGTAGGCAATCTTACTTTGTCTGCAGGAATGATTTGTACATCTGCAGTAGAGTAGGTTTGTAATAGGAACACCAACATGATCGTAAACATGTCCGTCATTGACGTGATGTTTAAGGTGAAGGTTGAGTTCTTATTTAAGTTCGGTTCAAAGCGTGTACGGCGTGACATAGAACTAACCTTCCATAGTGTTGGTGAAAATAATTTCCGGGAACATGTAGTTTGTTTCCACGTTCTTACCTTGTTTGGTATCAAACACTGGGAACTTCACTTTCATGTCGCGGGCCTGGCGGGCTTCATCCATGATTTTTACGATCTCGTTGTAAGGAACCTTGCCATCCGGATTAAGCTCAAGCTTAAAAATTTCAGGATGTGCTGATTTTACCGCCACCAATTTCTGGTGAAGAGTTTCAAAATCAAATGCGCCATTTTTTAGTGGAATAGTTTCCACTTTTTCCTGACCTTTTTCAGTGATCACGATGCGAATGCCGTCTTTAGCATCAACTTCTAAAGCCACATTGGTCGGAAGTGGAGTTTGTTCCTGGCGTTGGATAGCTTCGTTCACAACTTGAGGTAATTCAGTTTCGATCACCATCATTTGCACGAAGGCCGAAGATACAAGTAGTACTGGTACTAGTTTAACCATAACCGCAAGTAACGGAGCTAAATCGAGCTCGAACTCACTGTGATGATTAATTTTAATTTTTTTTGCGCGTCTCATAGTCCCACCCATCCATTTGGTGAACACTCCGGTTTTGCAGTCCGGAGTGTCTTCAATCAATTCCTGCTTAAGATTAAGAAACCTTAGAGCCTGGAGTTGGAGGCGTCATTGGCGCCTTTGCTTGATCAGGGAATACGTTTTGACGAGTCAAGTTCGGGATATGTGCGCTAGTTAGAAGCTCTGTTAATTTAGAGCACTTCTCTTGCAATTGCTCGATCAATTGGTTTTGACGGGCAGTCAAGAAAGAGAAGAACACCATCGCAGGGATTGCCACCGCAAGACCCAATGCTGTTGTATACATCGATACCGAGATACCATGCGCAAGCAAAGCTTGTTTTTGTGCAGGATCGGCAGTCGCCACCGCTTGGAACGAAAGGATAAGACCGTGGATCGTACCAAGAAGACCTAACAACGTTGCTACGTTCGCAAGCATTGAAAGATAGTGAAGACGTTTAGTATAGAACGGCACGTTTTCGCTTAACGCGATATCGTGAGCTTGGAAAATCGTATCGTCATCGCGATCCGCTTTTTCAATGATAGTTTTGAAAGCGCGAGCCAAAGGCTTGCTTTCTAACTGAGCGCAAAGCAAAAGAGCTTCATCTGTTTTCTTAGCAAGGATCAAGTTTTGAACTTTGCTAGTGAACTCTTCCACATTCATTCCGTAAAGCTTATAAAGAGCGCGTGCGCGTTCCCCAATAAGCACTAGCGAGCCGATCCCTACCATAAGGATCAACCAACCGACGAACCCGGAATCATTCATGAAGTTTAAGAATGCCATTTTTTGTTTCCTCCTTGGAAACGCCACCGCGTGTCCATTTTGTTAACTGAGTGATGCCATGGTCTTGCACTTGGAGGAAACGAACAGCATAGTGCAGCCCTGATTTTACATTGAGTCTTTGCTTAGAGAAATTCTTACGAATAACCTCGCAAAGAACATTGAATCCTTGAGGATTAACCTCAGAGGCTCTGAAATGAAGAAGAATTTTTTGACCTGGTTGAAGCAAAGGATCATTTAAAAGAACCAAAGCTCCGTTTTCACTCACGCTGAGTGTGTGGCCGTCAAAACAAGCCTGCTCATTATGAGCATAAACCGGTGTTTCAAGATTCACGCGTGGGTGTTTTCTTTCTAGAAAAGCACCAGACAAGTGGTCTTGAGTTTCGATCAAACGGCACAAACGGTCTTTAGAGAACTCTTGAAGATCTCCCACCTGTGTCCAATTTTCTAAATGAGCAGCCCAGACATAGTTGTAGTCTTGCAGCTCACTCATCTGAATCATGCGGATCAGGGCACTGTATTCGTAGGGACCGTATTTCATTTCCCCACGAAGAATGTACCATTGCTCCGAATTGACTGTTTGTACCCCACCCATACTAAGTCCCTTTAGAGTTTGACCGACGTCGGATAGTAGTCGATCTGAATGTTTGAGTTAGCTCCCGGCACCGAACTTCCATGGAAGGTGATCGTCAGGTCGCTAGCGTTGTAAGTCCATCCATTGGTAGCATCGTTAGGAATTTCAGCTCCATCGACGATAACTTTGATTGTATCTACTTGTGGTTCACGAGCTAATTTGAAGACTGCAGAAAGTTGGATGATAGAATCAGAGATCAACTCTAAAGTATCACCGAAGTTACTGCACAAAGATCCTTTTACACCCGAAGTTAGATCCGCCAATTGTGGCAGACGGGTAGAGATCTTACGTTGGAAACCATCAGAAGAAAGCGCATCACGACAAGCTGTATCCGGAACAGTGATAACACTGACTGAATAGTTTTTACCGTTAACTGCTGCATTTGTATAAGTATCCAAGAAGTCTACATAGCTTTGAACTGTGTAAAGGTTTGGATTGTTATAATCTTCCTTGAAGCTTGAAGTAGAGTGAGAGAAATCTTCTTCGTCACTCACCAAGATAACAGCTAAGAAAGCGTCATCACGACGGAATGCCACATTCCATGGTTCTTTCAAGGCTTGCTTGAAGCTTTCAAAAGCTCTTTCGTCACCATTACCAAGCGTTCCTTGCTTAATATTAGTAGCGAATACGTTGTTCAAATCAGGAGTGTTCTTATCCATAACAAACACGCCTGAATGAGTTTCGATTCTTGGACTGTTTTGAAGAACCGCACCATCCTTGATACGGGCCTTTAAACTATTAGCATTAAATTGTTTTTCCCAAGCTTCAGTTGTCGTAACCGCCATATGGAAGTCGTAATTCTGTTGATTGAAGCGAGAGATAAAAGACTGGAAATTAGATACTAAGTTATTTTGCGAAGTATCCATTGAGCCTGAATTATCGATCACCCAGAGAATATCAATCTTCTTAGGAATGAAGACAGCTTGTTGCTTATAATCAGAGCCATCTTTTAAGAGCGTGAAAGAATCCGTGCTCTTCTGGCATCCTGCTAGAAGCGTTACCGCGGAAGCGAATGTAACTGCTTTGCGTGCAACATGATTAAACATACGGTTTGCCCTCCCTGAGCCCCACCAGCTTTGTGTGAAGTCAGTTTCGTTCAAACTGTGTGAAAAATGAAATTTGGGGTAAGTACCTAAAATTGCTTTTTTATTTCAAACGAGTCTTAAAATGAAGCAATGTAAGTGGCTGAAAGTACTGATGTTTGCTAAATCACACTATTTTTTAAAAAAATTCTTCTGGCAAGACTTTTGACAATATTTTCGAACTTGGATCTCAAAAAACTCGCTAACTATGCGCAACTCTGAGAACTTGCTCGATTGCGAAAAACTTTTTGTCATCTCAAAGTTAATCTTTTGTCGAGTTGAGACAGGTCTTCGCAGTCAATTTGAATCAACTGCGAAGTTTGATTTTTATTTAAAAGAAGAGCGAAGTTCATCGCGCTTAATAAGCTTTTCTATTTTTTCCTGCGCTTCATTTTCTAAATTCGCTGCAGCTTCAAGAAGGTTTTCAACCACAAGCGCCTTTTCAAATCCCGTCAAATTCTCTAGCTGTTCGCTACTTACGATTTCCATCGTGAGTTTCGTAAAATCGGGTTTTAACGAATTCAGATATCCTGAAAGTCCACCCAATTCATTAAGCTGAGAAAGATATAAATTGTCCGTCAATTCAGGACTGTATTCTGTAAATGAAGGACCGTCTCTTCTCCACAGCATGTAGGAGCTAAGATAGTTGTCGATGATAAAGTCTATGGTTACAGGAATTTTTTCTTCTTTATTTTTATACAGAATTTCAATGAATGAAAATTCTGGATTCCAAGTTAGTTGCACTTGCTCTTTGTACTTAAGTGGAAAACCTGTGCCTTTATAAGCAAGAAAGACCTCTACTGAACTCAGTAATTGTGCCTTGGCTGCTTCTAAAAACTCTTTTCGGGGAGCAAAAAAGATATTGCCGTAAAGATCAAAACGATTGCAGCCCACAATTTCTCTACCTTCTGAGTGGGCTTCAAGCCAATGTTCATCAGAGCAATAACTATGTTCTGTTCGAGGACTGTCGATATTAGCATAGCCCCATTCAATAGCTTTTTTGTCGTAAGATAGCAGAGCATTTTTAATAGCACCGCCCGAAACCATTGTCGGTTCAGCAGTCATATAATCCATCACAGAGCTTGAGACTGGAACAGGTTTTGAGTTGTCACCTTTTGCAGCTCTTTCAACGGCAGCATGAATTTCTTCATCCGTGGCTTCGGCATTAAAGCTTCCTGCAAAATTATGGCGTAGCCCCATAATGTGTCCCATTTCGTGGGCGATCACTTCGCGCACATAATCTTCTTGTTCAATCAAAGGGCGATCTACAATCAACCCACATAGATTTCCAGCTGCGAAGCCGCTGTTTTTTTGCCAATCATCTGACACTTCTTTTTTAGTAAAAGAGGATGTCATGTAAACGTAACCGCGAATGGCTTCCCCAGTCAGAGGGTCCGTTTGAACATTGGCGTAGGCGCTAAATGAATCATCCCACTTAATCCAATTAATGACGATGGTTCGATCCTGCTGGGGCTCTTTGATATCATGGTTGAAAGTGACTTTAAGAACATCGCGGCCTAAAGCGCGATTCCAGTAGTGAACTCCATCAGCTACGGCTGTTTTCATTTTCTCTGGGACATTCTTATCGACCAAGACTCGAATGTCTCCGTCTTTAGGATCGACACTCCAGCGTGTGATCACGGCCTTCATGTCAGATTCGCCGACGCCACCGAAAGTGTTGTTCACGAAAAATCCAAAACGATTTTCTGCATCATAGGTCTTAGATTTAAAATTTTTATTGGGCACGTAGGGTTTAATTTCGAAAAAGACCGTTTTGCTGCTTTCGACTTTTTCAGGTCTGCGGATAGCCATTTTTTCTAATTTTTCTTTTTCTTCCTTCGTAATTTCGACCATGGGATTTACAAAGTCTTCAACAACGCGAATGACTTGTTTCATGCGAATTGCATTACCGGCAACCGACAAAGTGCTAATATAGGCGTCTTTCAGCACCAGATGGGATTCTTTTCTATTTTGATTGTTAAATTCGATATCAGTATAGATCTGAGGAATCAAAATTTCTAAACCCGCTTCATAGTTCATTGATAAAAAGCCTTGGGCCATATCAAAAACGATTTTGTCAGAGGTTTCTTGAACTACTGCAAACGTTTGCAATAGTTGATCTGCTGTGACTGAGTCGACATTGTTTTGAATTGTCTGGTTGAAGACGGCGACGCGATCGCCATTTTTTTCGAAAGTAATCAGTTGGGGCTTGTGCAGATTAGGCGCTGCAGATCGAGAGTTATCAATCACCGTCGGGATCAGCATAAAAAGCTTTCCTAAAGAGGCTTTTTCAAAGGTCACGAGGTTCTTATTGACAGTGGCTGAAGCTTCGATTTTAGCCGGCGGAAGGGCTTCTTTTATAACGATAGTCTCTTTTTCCTGGGTGCAGGAAATAAGGAATAAAGAGCTTAAAATCACGTATGCAGAGGTACGATTCCAGATACTCACGTTTTCTCCTAAATAGGGGCAACTGTCTAAAATTAGAGATTTTAGGCGAAAACGGGATCCGATTTACGGCTCAAATCCAGCCTATTGCCTCTCAGTTTCAGGAGAGTTTTAAGAGCAAGGGGCGTACCAGGAATCTTAGGTTTTGGCTTTAAGCAATTCCTTCGCTTTTTGCCAGTATTGCTCTTTTTCTTCGAGCTTTAGTTGCGACCAGTCTTTTTGATCTTGGGTGGCAAGTTCGACCATTTTTGCGAAGCGGGATTCAAAACGGGAGTTGGCTTTTCTTAAGACTTGTTCGGGTTCCATTTCTAAGTGACGTCCCAGTTGCGCTAAAGAAAAAAGAACATCCCCCAGTTCGTGTTCAATTTCTTTTTCACTGCCTTCTTCCAAGGCTTCTCTCAGTTCTTCGAATTCTTCTTCGACTTTAACCATGACTCCTTCAGCATCGTCCCAATCGAATTGCAATTTCTCTGTTCGCTTACCGATTTTATAGGCGCGCTGCAAGGCCGGCAGAGGAGGAACATCAAGCGAATAGGGGGAAGATTGCGAAAGAGCTTTTTCTTGTTTTTTAATGACGTCGTAGTTTTTGATAACTTCGGCAGTATCTGCAACCTTCGTATCACCGAAGACATGGGGATGACGGCGAATTAATTTTTCTGAAATAGATTCGATCACGTCTTCAATGCCAAAAGCGCCACGTTCTTTTGAAAGTTGTGAGTGCAAGATCACTTGGAAAAGCACGTCCCCAAGCTCTTCCTTAATTTTTTGGTCTTTATTGCTTTGGCTTTGCGGTAATTCTAAGGCTTCTACAAGTTCGTGGGTTTCTTCAATTGCGTACTGAGTCAAACTTTCGTGGGTTTGCTCTTTGTCCCAAGGGCATCCGTCAGGGCCGCGTAATCGCGATACGATCTCGACTAAGGACTCAATTTGACGTAAGTTGCTTGGAGTTTGTGCCATGCGGAGCCTCGACTTTCTGATGGAAACTCTTTATTGCTAGCACAATTGCAGAGTGATTTCGACAACTTTTGCAAAACTTGATACGGTAGATAACTGATATGCAGCGAGGAAAAAACACAAAAAAAGGCGAGAGTCCCGCGACTCGCGTTAACTATGAAGATCACAGTTTAAAATTCTTGGACTGGGTTGATTCCATTGGTTTGGAAAAGACTTTTTTCGGGCGTGCTGTGCAGTTCATGGAAGAAAAGTTTTTCATCCGTCGCGCTGCTTTGATCTTTCTTTATTGCGTTCTTTTATCCTACACAATTTTCTATGAATTAGATGTTCCTTATAACTTCGCCGTTGGGGATGTGGCGCAATTTGATGTCAGCTCTCCGTTGGCATTTGAAATGATCGATGAAGTTACTACGGAAGAAAAGCGTCTTAAGTCAGAGTTTTCTGTTCCGGTGGTTTACGACTATGACACTGGTGTGTTTGAGCGTGTGTCGACAAACTTAATGCATGCTTTCCGTTCAATGCGCGCCTATTACCGTGAAACTCAGTGGCCTAAAAATGCGGCTGAACATCGCGCGAAGGTGAAAGACTTCTTTCAGCATAAAAAGCAGTTTGAAAAAGAACTGGGTGTAGGCGTTTCTGATTTCATGTTTGAGTGGCTGATTGATCTTAAGTTCAGTCCCAAGGTTGAATTCATAGTGATGCGCAATCTAGAAAACTGGTACAACGGCAAAATTGCTGAGGCTCCGGATCGTTTTATTCCAATAAACCAAATGAATGTCCTGGGCCGAGTTGTCCATAAGAACAATCTGGGTCGAGAGTTTCCCATTTCTCGCAGCGAGATTTTAGATCTACAAGTTCCAGAGAATTTTGAATTCACTGATAAGAAAGATCTAAATCGTTTTTCTGAAAGCGATCAAGCGAACTTATTATATTTTGCTCGTTCGTTGATGGTTCCTAATTTAACTTTAAATAAGCAAGAAACAGCTTCCCGTCGTCAAGCGGCTAGGGATGCGGTTATCCCTGTGACGATCACGATTAAGAAGAATCAGAGCATTATTTCTCAAGGGTCTGTGGTTCAGCCCTTTCAGATGGCCGTGATTCGCGAGATCGAGAATATTCGTACAGACAAGCGTAAGGACCTGATGGCTTTATCGATGGCTCTGATGTTGTCGGTGGCGATTATGGTGTTCTTTTCGTACTTGAAGCGTTTTACTATCAACAAAGTGCGTATCGAGTTTAAAGACGTTTCAGTCATGATGTTGATCGCCTTTGGGGTTGTCTTCTTCACGAAGATTTATCTTTTCATGATTGATGCCGCTTTTGCTTCTAAGCTAGGGCATTTGATTCCGCCGACGGCATTCTTGTTTGCGGCTCCGGTAGCGGCGGCTCCGATGCTGGTGGGTCTTTTAATTTCTTACGGCGAAATCGTGTGGCTTTTCACGGCCTTTATGTCGGTGTGCCTAGGGATCATGGTTGATTATAATTTCAGTTTTATGTTTATCAGTCTTGTGGGCGGTATCGCTGCAGCCCGCGGGGTTTATAACTGCAAAACGCGTAATGATCTTTATTTTGCTGGGGTAAGAACGGGTGCGATCAATGCTTTAATGATTGCATTTATTCTGACTATGACGAAGTACGATCAGGCGGGTGGGTTAAAAGAGATTTTGTTCTCGATTCCGCTGGGTTTCTTGGGTGGTATTTTCAGCGCTTTGGTAGCAATGATGTTTATTCCTTTATTGGAAACAGTATTTAACTATACGACGGACGTTAAGCTTCTTGAGCTAAGTAATTTGAACCATCCTTTACTGAAAGAAATGATTGTGAAGGCGCCGGGGACTTATCATCACTCAATGATGGTCGGTTCGATGGTGGAAGCTGCCGCGGAAGAGATCGGTGCAAATCCATTGCTTGGTAAAGTAATGTGCTATTATCACGACATCGGTAAAATGGAGCACGCGAATTACTTTATCGAGAATCAAAAACCAGGCCAGAATCCTCATGATCATATTTCGCCGTTCATGAGTAAAACGTTGCTTGTTGCCCACGTTAAAGATGGGGTGGAAATGGGTACGACGTTTAAGCTGGGTAAGCCGATCATTGATGGGATCATTCAGCATCACGGGACCACGTTGATTTCTTATTTCTATAACAAGGCATTAGATCTTAAAAAAGAAGACGATCCAGAGATTGCCGACGATGACTTCCGTTATCCAGGCCCGAAACCTCAGTTCCGTGAATCTGCTTTATGTATGTTGGCCGATAGTATCGAGGCGGCTGCCCGTTCGTTAGATGAACCAACACCAGCGCGTTTGCAAAATATCGTTCGTAACATCATTCAGCGTAAGTTTTCAGATGCTCAGCTGGATGAGTGTAATTTAACTCTGAAAGACATTTCAAAAGTAGAAGCGGCCTTCGTGCGCATTTTACTTGGTATTTACCATCAACGCATCGACTATCCACGCAGTGCCGGCGGTGGTTTGGGCGATGTGGGTCACACTCCTTCGTAGTAGGTTTCTATGTTGCAGCTGCAGATTGTGAATGAAGCAAAAGTTCCTGTGCCTCGTAAGTTTATTGCGGGGTTCTGTGATGCTGTGGTTAAGGAGCTGAAGAAGAAGAAGATCTTTAAGTCTTCGGCGCAAGAATTAACTTTGGTGTTCTTAGAACCCAAAGCTGCGAAGAAACTGAATAAAGAATTCCGTGATAAGGATTATGCCACTGACGTTTTGAGTTTTGCTTCAATGGATCCCAGCTCTTTAGGAGAGTTGGTGATGTGTCCGGCTGTGCTGAAACGCCAGTCAAAAGAACACGGACTTACTTATCAGCTGGAGCTTGGGTATATGCTCCTTCATGGGATCTTGCACTTACTTGGTTATGATCATGAAACGAGTGAGAAAGATGCCGCGGAGATGTTTGGAATTCAAGATGCGGTGTTTGAGAAGTTGGTAGGGAAGTAGGGGGGGCCAGGTTACCTCCTGCTCACATTTTTTTTAAAGCATGATCTATCTTTTGTCTGGTGATAATCGTTCTTCACTTTAAACTACCACCGCATCGGTTTCTCATGGTGTCATATCTTTTTTGTCATGCGTGAAAAGCTTGACGGGTTTTTCTAATCAACGGAATGGCGCTGTTTCTTTTAATTTCATTCTAAATTTTCAAAATTCGTTTTGAGCGAGATCACTAAATGTAGGCTGGATTAGAGCGTTTAGTGCTTAATTAAGTCTACATTCGTAGAGCTTCGAAAATTTCACTCTGAAAACTCATGATATACCTTCCTTACTTCTTGAGGAGGTTTCTTATGGATTCACTTTCACGATTATCAAATATGGAACTTGAAGTTCGTCTTAAGGATCTTGTTCATAAAGAGCGTAAGCTTTTGCATGTGATTCTTGAGCACATTCGTGAATTTGATGCTCGTAAGCTTTACCTTGGGAAAGCGTATTCTTCTATTTATGAGTATCTGACAAAAGAACTTGGCTATTCTGGTTCGGCTGCAATGCGCAGACTTGAAGCAGCTCGTTTGCTTCGTGATGTTCCTCAGGTTGCAGAGCTTATTCAGGAAGGGTCGTTGAATCTTTCGCAGATCGGTGAGTTGTCTCGTTCTATCAAAGAAAAAGAAAAAATTTCCGGCGAAAAAGTGTGCGCGTCGCAAAAGCAGGAATTAATAGAAGTAGTTATTGGCAAAACCACGCAAGAAACTCAGCATGAACTTGCTAGAGTTCTGGATTTGCCACTTAAAGAATATGATTTTCAGCGCATGCAAAAAGATGAGTCCGTCCGTTTGGAAGTTACGCCTTCTAAAGCACAATATGAAAAGCTTCTTCAATGTAAAGACCTTGCTGCTCATATTCTTTTGCAAGGAGGTGGAACTGCATCTATGACGGATGTAATTGAGTTCCTAGCTGATCAATACTTAAATGAAAAGTTCAAGCCGACTAAAATTAAAGATAAATCTCAGGCGATCTCAAAAGATCAGAGTTTAATTAAAACAAAAGATTCAAAACCAGCAATGATTACCACCGATGCGGTGGTGGATAGAAAATCAGTTACTCCGAAGCTTCGCGGTTTAATTTTAAAAAGGGATAAGTGTTGTCAGTTCATTAATTATAAAACCGGGAGGAAATGTGGAAGTACGTTTGCTCTGCAAATAGACCATAAAATGCCTAAGTGGGTTGGAGGCATGAACTCAATGTCTAATCTCCAGGTTCTATGCGGCGAGCATAATCGATACAAATATAAAACTGAGAAAAATTTAAAATCTTTCGGTGTAAATTAGCGTTAACGGCAAGCTCCAACCAGATTGTAGTGATCAAAAAATAAGCGTTTTGGGAATCAGACCGATGAAATTTGCTGCTGACTAAGACGCTAATCTTTACTTCGATATTTCATACCGCAAATAGTCGAAAGAAATCCCAAGCTCTCTTTCATTGAGCCGAATCCCCCTAAGGCGTTTTCCTTGACAGCCCGACACTCCCAGCTAAACTAACCCCCATGTCGATCATTACGGAATCTTCCGAAGTTAAAAGCCGCATTAATGCCCTAGAAAGTTTCTCAAAGGAACTTCGGGGGTATCTTTGACCTTGATAAAAAGAAAAAACGCTTAGACGAGCTTGCTATCCAAGCCGAAAACCCGGCGCTGTGGGAAAAGCCCGCAGAGATGCAGAAAATCAATAAAGAAAAAACCCTGCTTGAAAGAGCCGTGGGAGAGTTTGATGGTTTCGCAAACCGCCTAAGTGACGCCAATGTTCTTCTTGAAATGGCGATGGAAGCCCAAGACGAACAAAGCTTCACCGAAGTAAAATCCGAAGTCGCAGGTCTTGAAAAACTTGGACAAGAGTTAGAACTTAAAAGAGTCCTTGCCGGTGAGCTTGATGCTAACAGCGCCTATGTTTCCATCAACTCCGGAGCCGGCGGAACAGAATCCTGCGACTGGGCGCAAATGCTTCTGCGCATGTACACGCGCTACGCTGATAAACAAGGATACAAGGTTTCTGTGGTCGAGATGACCGAGGGCGAAGGTGCTGGAATCAAATCCTGTACACTGTTAGTTGAAGGCCCTTATGCTTACGGTTACCTGAAAGCTGAATCCGGGGTACATAGACTGGTGCGCATTTCACCATTTGATTCCAATGCCCGAAGGCACACTTCATTTGCATCTGTGTTCGCATGGGCCGAAGTCGACGATGACATCAATATCGAAGTTAGAACCGAAGACATCCGCGTAGAAACTTTCCGCTCCAGCGGAGCCGGCGGTCAGCACGTCAATAAAACGGACTCTGCCGTGCGCATGTATCACATCCCCACTGGCGTGGTTGTATCCTGCCAAATGGAACGCTCGCAGATTCAAAACCGTGAAAAGGCGATGAAGATGCTTAAGGCCCGTCTTTATGAGATGGAAATCGAAAAGCGCAACGCCGAAAAAGACGCCATGAATGCCTCTAAGAAAGCCAACGAGTGGGGATCGCAAATCCGCTCGTATGTCATGCATCCGTATCAAATGGTGAAAGACCATCGAACTGATTTTGAAACCAATCAAGTCGATGACGTCATGGATGGGGACTTAAACGGCTTCATCATGGCCTACCTAAAATCGCAAATCACCACCGAAGGTCAACCTTCATGAATAAATCCCTAGCATGGATAGCATGGAGACTTCTGATTTCCCGAAAAACTCTTTTCGGGGGATCTGCTCCGTTGTCTATGCTGGGCTTAATTCTTGGTGTGGCGGCTCTGGTGGCTTCAATGGCCGTGATGAGTGGTTTTGAATCTACACTTAAGCACGCCATGGCCGATGTTTCAGGCCACGCCCAGGTTGTTAAACGTTCAAGATTCGTCGATGACTGGAAAGAACTTGAAGACCGCATCAAAGTCGCAGAGCCGACGTTAGAAAGCAGCACAAGATTTGTTTTCATCGAAGCAGTCCTAGCGCATTCAGGAAAGATCTCTGGCGTATTAATTCAAGGTGTGGATAAAGACCGCGTAAACCGAGTTCTTAATTTCAAAAGCCGGATTGTGAGTGGTACAGACAATCTGCAAGTAGAAAGCGAAACGCCATTAGCCTTGATCGGCAAAGGCCTGGCAAATAAAATGGGACTGAAAGTGGGCGATCATTTCCGTGTCGTAGTCCCAGTCGCCGATGCAGTAGACCCATCAAAATTCCAACGCCGCTTAGGCGAATTCAAAGTTCAAGGGATTCTTGATTTAGGCAAATACGACTGGAATGAAAGATTCATCATCAGCGATCTGAAAGCCAGTCAAACCATCGCCGATATCGGTGATAGATACTCTGGCCTTATCCTAAAATTCCAAGACGTCGATTACGCAAGAACTGCAGCCTTCAATCTAAGCGCAGTTTTAGGAACCCCATACTGGATCCGCGACTGGCGCGATGCGAACGAAAATCTTTTTGAAGCCGTCAGTGTAGAACGCCCCGGCATTTTCATGGTCGTGCTAGTGATCACTTTCGTAGCAGCCTTCAACGTTTCATCAACACTTTTTGTTAACGTCGTTAGAAGATATAAAGACATCGCAATTCTAAAAACCGTGGGGCTTTCCCGTAAAGACATTATCAAGATCTTCGCCCTTCAAGGCCTCTTCATGGGCGTGATCGGCATCGTCTTCGGCTTCGTCCTTGGCCTTATTCTTTGTGTCGCTTTCAGTTTTGCGCAAAGTCGCTTAGGTCTTATTTCAGGTGAGGTTTATCGCATCGATTCTATCGAAGTGAACGTGCGATTGATCGACTCCATCGCGATTATGATTGCGACTTTATTGATTTGTTTCATCGCCACTTTGGCTCCAGCGCGCCGAGGTGGAAAGCTTAACCCCGTAGAAGGTCTTCGCAATGAGTGATAGCAATGTTTTTTTAAAAGCGGTTGATATCCATAAATCCTACACCCAGGGAACAGGCGAGTTAGAAATCCTTCGTGGAATCAGTATGGAAATCAAAGAAGGCGAAGCTCTTGCGATCTTAGGATCTAGCGGAGCAGGCAAAAGTACGCTTCTGCACATCATGGGAACTTTGGATCGCCCCGATCGTGGAGAGCTCTTCTGCGAAGGCCGAAATATTTTAGCCATGGACGACGAAGAACTGTCGCGTTTTCGCAACAGCGAAATGGGTTTCGTGTTTCAGTTCCATCATTTGTTAAGTGAATTTTCAGCAGTTGAAAACGTAATGATTCCTTGCCGCGTTGCTGGGGAGTCAACCAAGGCGGCTCAAGAAAAAGCCATGCACTTGTTAAATTTTATGGGGCTTGCTGAGCGCGCAAACCATTACCCAAGTCAGCTTTCAGGTGGGGAGTTGCAGCGCGTGGCCATTGCCCGTGCCCTGGTGCGACATCCAAAAGTTCTTTTCGCCGATGAGCCCACAGGAAATTTGGATTCACATACGAGTTTGAAAATTCAGGATCTCTTTTTCCGACTGAAAGAAGAGATGAAATTAGCCCTGGTGATCGTCACCCATGACTTAACTTTTGCGACAAGATTTCCAAAAGTATACCGAATGAAAGACGGTCAGTGGGCTTAACCCGAACACTTGCAAATCCGCCAGCTCTTCGTTGGACTTATCCAAAAATCGCTCCGACGTACTTTTAGTACGCCTGCGCGCTTTTTGGACAAGTCCGCCTTGATCTGACGAATTTTCAAGCGTTCTAGAAGTTGGGTTTGCGGCGTACGCAGCGCGTCTCCTTTGACAGGACCTTAGTCTTAAGTTACGATTCCCCAATAAAATTGTAAGTATTGAGAAATCTTATAGATTTTTAAAAATCCGGGCGCTGCCTGATGATGGGGAATCAAAACTTTGAGTAAGCTTCTTTGTGCCTTGTTAATTACCTCTTTAAGTTCGTCGCTTTGTTTTGCCCAAGCAAAAAAGAAATCACCTCGTCGCAATCAAAAAGCGCCAACGGTTCAAGCGGCTTCAGTTGAAACAGCAACTTCTTCTTTGATTGTTAAAAAAATCGAAGTCGTCGGAAATCGCAAAATTGAACGTGATGCAATTCTTAGTAAGATCACGACAAAAGTGGGCGAGGCTTATTCGTCGGATCATATCCGCGAAGACGTTGAAGCCCTTTTTAGACTTGGATTTTTTAATAACATCGAAGTGGATCGCGAAGTTTCAGGTAAAGACGCGACGTTAACTTATAAAGTTCTAGAAAAACCTTCGATTACTGAAATCACTTATGAAGGTAACAGCGAAGTTAAGTCTGAAGACATTGCCGATGCAACCGGTTTAAAAGCCTATCAGTTGCTGAACATGACGAAAGTTAAAGAAGCGGTTGAAAAAGTTCAAAAGCTTTATGAAGACAAAGGTTTTTTCTTAGCGAAAGTCGAAGCTGAAGTTCAGAACCTGACTAAAGATGAAACGGTTCGCTTGGTTTTTAAAATCCGCGAAAACGATAAGGTCAAAGTTAAGAAGATCACGTTCCTAGGAAATAAAAATCTTGGTGACAGCTCCCTAAAATCAAAGATGCTGACTCAAGAGGGTGGCTTTTTCTCGGGCCTGAGCGGTTCTGGTCAGTACAAACAAGAGATGTTTGAACGGGACGTGCAAATTCTAAGATTCCTGTACTGGAATCAAGGTTACGTTCAAGCCAAGGTCGATCGTCCGCAAGTGACGGTGACTCCAGATAAGAAAAATATTTATATCACCATCCGCATCGAGGAAGGTGAGCAGTATCACGTTGGCGAAGTTGATTTTGCTGGTGATATCTTGTTTCCAAAGCAAGAACTTCATGAAGCCATCAAAATTGATGATAACGACGTTTTTGCGTATGATATTTTGCAGAAAGATATCAGTGAGCTGACAGCAAAGTACGGCGACCTTGGATACGCTTATGCCAACGTAATCCCAAGAACCGCCTTTAATGCCAAAGAGAAAAAAGTCAGTTTGGTTTTTGAATTCGACAAGGGTTCAAAAGTTTACTTCGGTAAAATTAACGTGATCGGGAACTCTAAAACCCGTGATAAGGTTTTGCGTCGTGAACTGAAGGTTCGCGAAGGCGAACTTTACAATGAAACTCGCCGCCGTCAGTCCTTAGAAAACATCCAGCGTCTGGGCTTCTTTGAAGAAGTGAATTTCAAAACTTCCATCGATCCAGAAAATACCGAAATCATGAATGTGGATATTGCGGTTAAAGAGCGTAACACGGGTCAGATTCAGTTGGGTGCGGGTTACGGAACATCTCAAGGATTCACGTTGCAAGGTTCTGTGAACCAAGCAAACTTCCTGGGGCGCGGGCAAAACTTAGGTGCCTCGTTGAATCTAAGTAATACCGGAAGTTACTACAGTCTTTCTTTCACCGAGCCTTATTTCAGAGACACGTTGTGGTCAGTAGGTGCGGACGTTTATCAAAGTGCGAACTCGGCCCGTGCGGACTATAATGAAAACCATCAGGGTGGAGCTATTCGTTTCGGTCATCCTTTGGCAGAGTACACTCGCGGTTACATTCGCTATAAATACGATGATACAGAATTAGCGACCAAATACGACAGTGCAGGTCAGCCGATCACGGACACGGACTTGTTCCCATTGAACACAGCTTCGGGAGTAACAAGCTCTGTGACGGGAACTGTTGATTACGATACTCGTAACGACCGTCAAATGCCGATCAAAGGTATCTACACCAGTGCGTCTTTTGAATACGCAGGTTTGGGTGGAGATCTTAAGTACACTCGCATGAACGGGTCCTTCCGTTTTTATAAAAATATTTTCTGGGATGTGGTGTGGAGAAATAACCTGCAGTACGCGCGCATCGATTCCTTAGAGGGTCAAGATGTTCCGTTTAGTGAGCTTTACTTGCTTGGTGGACCTTATTCTTTACGTGGGTATCGTTCTTATCGCGTAGGTAAGATGAAATTTTCTCAAAAGATTTTCAATGAGATCAAAGCTGAAACGCCGACGATTTCAGATGAAGAAGCTCGTCGCAGATCTATGCGTTTCTATGGCGGAACTCAACAGGCCATGTATCAAACAGAATTACAGTTCCCTTTGGTAAAAGAAGCTGGCATCATGGGTGCTGGATTCTTTGACGTCGGTGCGGCTGAAGATGAATTATCGGAAACAGATTTCTTTGCCGATATCGGATTTGGAATTCGCTGGTATTCGCCAATCGGTGTATTGCGCTTTGAATGGGGATTCCCTTTAAACCGCGATCCGCTTTACCAAGATGCGACTGTCTTCGAATTCTCGATCGGTCCTAGCTTCTAGCGGCGGATGCCGAGGAGGCCGAAGCGGCTGGACTTATTTTGTTCGATTGAATTTTAAAACCTTTAAGGAGGATTATTAATGAAGAACCTATTAATCGTGCTAAGCATGCTCATGACGGCATCATTCGCACACGCTGCTGACGCTAAAGTTGGATACGTTGATATGCAAAAAGCTATTCAGTCTACTTCTGCTGGTAAAAAAGCAAAGACTGAACTTGAAGGCGAATTCAACAAAAAGAAAAAAGAGCTAGAAAAGAAAGAAGCTGATTTGAAAAAAATGGGCGAAGACTTAGAAAAGAAAAAGTCTGTTCTTTCTGAAGAAGCTCTTGGTAAAAAACAAGCTGAATTCCAAGAAGAAATGCTTCGCTACCGTGACGTCGTTGGTAAAAGCCAACTTGAAATCCAAAAGAAAGAGCGTGAACTCACTGCTCCGATCTTGGAAAAAATGAAAAAAGTGATCGCTAAACTTGCAAAAGACAAAGGCTACACAATGGTCATCGAAAATTCGCAAATGGTGCTTTATGCAACACCAGATGCTGATTTGACAGAGCAAGTGATCAAGGCCTATGAAAGCGAAAAGTAAGAATCTCTAGGGGCCTTCAAAGGCCCCTTGTTGTTTCAGTCCCGACAAAGTTCAAAAGTATTCTCATAATATCCGTTAAGGTAAATCAAAAATGGCAAAATATATTATCCATCCAAGCAGTGTTATCTCTCCAGACGTAGAAATCGCCGATGACGTAGAAATCGGTCCTTATTGCTTGATTCAAGGTAAAGTAAAGATTGGCAAAGGTACTTTCATCGAAGGTCACGTGACCCTCGGCTCTCGCTACGGCATCGTAGAAATCGGGGAAAATAATCGTTTCTCTCCTGGCGCTGTTATCGGCGGCCCCCCGCAAGATCACTCTTATAAAACAGAACCTACAAAACTTATCATTGGTAACAACAACACTTTTCGTGAATTTTCGACAGCGAACTTGGCAACTAGCAAAGCGGATATGATCACTGAAATCAAAGATAACTGCTATTTCATGGCGTACACTCACGTGGGTCATGATTGCAAAATCGGTAACAACGTGACGATTGCCAATGACTCCCATTTAGGTGGTCACTGTGAAATCGAAGATGGTGTAACCATTGGTGGTGTGTGCGCCTTTAACCAGTTCACAAAAGTGGGCCGTGGCGCTTTCATCGCGGGTTCTTCTGTAGTTAATAAAGACATTCTGCCGTTCTCTCGTGCCCAAGGTACCTACGCAACGATTCGTGCGACTAACAAAATCGGACTTGCCCGTAAAGGTTTCCCGCGCGAAGAGATTGTGAACGTGCATAAAGCAATTCGCATCATCATCATGGGTTCACACACGGTGGACGAGGGTATTGAGCGCATCAAAGCCGAATGCACTATGAGCCCTAACATCGAGTACTTTATTAATTTCATTAAGAGCTCAAAACGCGGTATCGCTGTCGACAGAAGCCCGAAAGGTTGGCAGGACGATGACTAAGCTTAGAGGTGCGGTAATCGGGGTGGGTTACCTAGGTAATTTCCACGCGCAAAAATATAAAAACAACCCGAACGTAGAATTAGTCGGGGTGTGTGACCACTTTCCAGCGCAAGCTGATAAAATCGCAGCGGACTTAGGGGTTAAGAGCTTCCACAAGCCAGAAGATCTTATCGGCCAAGTGGATCTAGTTACCATTGCGGCAAGCACATTAAGCCACTACGAACTGGCGAAAATGTTTTTGCAAAACGGCGTTCACGTAAACGTTGAAAAGCCAATCACAGCCACTGTTCCTCAAGCTGAAGAGCTTGTGGCGTTTGCACAAAAAAACAATCTAAAACTAGCCGTGGGCCATATCGAAAGATTCAACCCATCAGTTTTAGAAGTAAAAAAGCATCTTAAAAATCCAAAAGTGATCGAACTTAATCGCATGGCGACTTATAAAACTCGCGGTGCGGATGTCAGCGTTTTGCATGATCTTATGATCCACGACATCGATATGTTATTCTTCCTTTCTGGCAGCGAAATTGAAAGCATGATTGGAACTGGTTCTAAACTTGTTTCTAAAGAACTTGATACAGCGTCTGTGACTTTCAAAATGAAAAACGGCGTGGTTGGGATTATTAACGTTTCTCGCGTCTCTTCAGGCATGCAGCGCTCGGTGCGCGTAATTCAAGAAGACAACACGATCTTTGCGCTGACAGGTACCCATGAACTTGAAAAAGTGGAAAAGGGTAACGGCACACCAGACGAACTAGTGAAAATCACAAAATGGACCGTGAATAAAGAAGACGCTCTTCAAAAAGAGACAGACGCCTTTATCGATGCCGTTTTAAATAATAAAAATCCAGTAGTGACTGGCCTTGATGGTTTAAAAGCATTGAAAGCCATCGAAGACGTGGAAAAATTGATTGAGGGTTGATGGATCAAGTTTTGATGATCGCCGCAGAGGCATCTAGTGTTACCTATGCACAAAGAATCCTAGAGCTTTGGAAAAAACAAGGCCGCAAGATTCATGCTTTCGGTGTCGGCAGCCAAGAAATGGAAGACCTGGGCTTTGAACGCTTTGGTAAATCTGAAGAAATGGCTGTGGTCGGTGCAGCTGAGGTGATCTCTCACTACAGTGATCTTAAAAAAGTATTTAACCGCATCGTTGATGAGTGCGAAAAGCGCCGTCCTAAAGTGGCGGTGGTGATGGACTATCCTGGTTTTAATCTGATGCTTGCTAAAAAGCTGCATGAGATGAAAATTCCGGTGGTTTATTATATTTCTCCGCAAGTATGGGCCTGGAAAAAGGGGCGCGTAAAAACGATTAAACAATACTGCGAAAAAGTTCTGGTTCTTTTTCCATTTGAAACAAAATTCTATGAAGAACACCAAGTTCCCGTAGAATTTGTTGGTCATCCCTTATTAGATGAAATGGATGAAAAGCTTTTAGATCCAACGTACTTAAAAACTCACCGTAACCAATGCGGTATCCGTGACGACGAAATCGTTTTAGGCCTTATGCCAGGCAGTCGTCGTCAGGAATTAAAGCAACACTTTCAAGTGCAGCTGGATACCGCAAGAATCCTGGCAAAAAAGCACAAGAACCTTAAAGTTGTCATCTTAACAGCGCCGAATTTTAGCAAAGATAAAATGCTAGATTACCTAGAAGATTTCCGTCTGCCATACATCCTACTTAAGGATGAACCATTCCGCATGATTCATCTTGTGGACATGATGCTTGTGGCATCTGGGACTGCGACATTACAAGTGGGCTTGCTGCATAAACCGATGGTTATCATGTACCGCGTGAACTGGTTAACAGCTTTGATCGCGCGTATGATTGTGACTTCTAAATTCTTTGGTCTTGTGAATTTGATTTTAAATAAATTCGCAGTGCCAGAAAATTTCCAAGGTCAGGCCAATCCTGAAAACTTAGCAAAACAACTGGATCGCTACATTACGGATTCTCAGCATAAGGCCAGTGTCGTTAATGACCTTGCTCAACTTCGCCAGCACTTAGGTGACAAAGGTGTTACTGAACGCGTGGTGAAGTCCTTGGATGAGTATCTGACGAAATGAAGTTTTACCTAAAGCCTCTTTCATTTCTCTATGATCGATTGGTAGAGACAAAGAATCATCTCTATGACAGAGGCATTATTAAATCCTATCAAGCTCCGGTGCCGGTGGTAAGCATTGGCAATTTGACAGTGGGCGGGACGGGGAAAACTCCGATCACCGATTTGTGCTTAAAACATTTAAGTTCTAACGGCAAAAAAGTGGCCGTGATCAGTCGGTCATATCGTGCTGACGCTGAAAGCGCCTGCCAAGTGGATGTCTCCCACCCTTTTGCTGCAAGATATTTCGGCGATGAACCCGTGTTATTAGCCCAAGCCAATCCTGCCGTGTCTGTTTTCGTAGGGCCCAAAAAATGGGCGACAGCGCAATACGCGGTGGCGAAAGATGAATTTGATCTTTTGATTGTCGATGATGGTTTTCAACATCGTAAACTTCACCGCGATTTAAATATCGTGATTTTAGATGCTACGGAAAACATCGAAAACTACCACGTCCTTCCTGAAGGCAGAGCCCGTGAATCCTGGGACCGTTTAGATCGCTCTGATCTTATTATTGTGTCAAAAGCAAACTTAGCCTCACAAGCGGATCTTAAAAATTTAGAAGCTCGCCTGCCAAAAAATAAAGAAGTGCTTTATTGCGGATACGGCATTCATAAGATTCACAATCTGCAAACGGCAGAAGTGAAAGAAACGGCATCCTTGGCTGGCAAAAAGTTATTCCTAGTTTCCGCCATCGCCAGACCTGATGTGTTTGAAAAGATGATGGGCGAAATGGGCGAGGTCAGCGAAGACAGTCTTCATTACCGCGACCATCATCAGTACACAGAATCCGATATTAAAAATATTCTAACCCAGTTCAAAAAATCCCAGGCTGACTTTTTAATTACAACAGAAAAGGATGCAGTGAAATTGCGCCCTCTTTTTGAAGACGCCTCACTGCTGTGGAGTGCCCCACTTGAAGTTTCAGAGTTAGGGAAGAAGGGACGATTGCATGAGATTATTAATCAAGTACTTCGTTAAATTCATGGTTTTCATCAGTGGTCTATTGCCACGCCAAGTATTGCGTAAGTCGGCCGCGTGGTTGGGTTTTTTGTGGTACGACCTTTTTGGTTTTCGCAAAAAAATCATCAACGGAAATTTAGAAATTGCTTTTCCGGAATGGGATGAAAAAAGAAAACATCAGGTGGGTAGGGATTCGGTTTATAATCTTGCCTACAACTTCGGTGAGTTCTTCCATATTCCCCACATGAATGGACAATGGCTAAAAGAACACGTGGTTTTTGAAGGTTGGGAAAATGTCGAACAAGCCCGCGCCGCTGGAAAAGGAATGTTCTTTCTTAGTCTTCATTTAGGGAACGCCGATGTGGCGACAAATTCAATTGCACTTAATGGCCAAGAACTTTATTTGATCTCAAAGCGCTTTAAGACCAAATGGTTTGATGACTTGTGGTTTTCTATCCGTGGGGCAAAAGGTGTCAAATACATCGATGCCCATGCTGCTAATAACGCCTTTGAAATTCTAAAAGCCCTGAAAAAAAATGCCGCCGTAGTTTTTGTGTTAGATCAATATATGGGAAAACCCTTCGGTATCGCCTCTACCTTTTTTGGCAAACGCACGGGTACAGCCTATGGTCTAGCTCTGTTCGTGCAAAAGTCAAAAGCTCCGGTGCTTCCGGTTTATACGTTTGAAGGAAAAGATAAAAAACTTCATGTCGTTGTCGAGCCAGCTATAGACACTTCACGTTATGTGACTGAAGATAAAGATGAAACAACCTTAAATTTAACCCAATCCTTCAATGACAAACTTGAAGAGATTGTGCGCAAACACCCCGAACAATGGATGTGGGTGCATCGAAGGTGGAAGGACTTTTAGTGAAATTCCCAAGCTTACTCTGCTCTCTTGTTTTTTTGTCTCTGTTAGCTTGTTCCTCTTCGTTAAAGTATGAAAAGTCAGGCGAACTAAAAAAAATAGACGAGTTTGATAAAGCGGTTGAAATCATTAAACCGGGACAGACCGGAACGACGTCTCCCTCTCCAGTTCCTACTGAAATTCCAGCGGCCACAGCTCCAACTCCTACAGCCGCTCCGGAAGTAAAAGAAGAAAAAAAGCCAGCTAAGAAGACAGCAGCCAAAGTAAAGCCTGCTGCTAAAAAAACGGAAAAGAAAAAAGAAGAAGCCAAGGTCGAAACACCAAAAGTGCCAGAACGTCGTCAACCTGATATTGAAGACACCACAGGCTTTGGTATTTCACGCCGTCCGCTTGCGGACCCGTTCCGTGTCGGCGAAGAAGTCCTTCATGATGTGCATTACTTTAAAGTTTCAGCAGGAACGTTGAAATTCAAAGTAGAAGATTTCGCCCAAGTAAATGGTAGAAAGTCTTATACCTTTGCCATTGAGATCGCGACAAGCTCTTTGTTTTCAAGCTTCTATAGTGTTGAAGATCGTGCTGAAACTTTTGTTGATTTCGAAGATTTAGTGCCTCGTGTTTATCAGCTTCACGTTAAAGAAACCAATCAACTTAGAGAAGCAAAAATGCTTTTTGACGTAGAAAAAAACACCGCTACTTTCTGGGAAAAGAAAGTCACTAAAGACGACGGTGAAGAAGAAAAGAAACAACATTGGGAAATTTTACCGTATTCGCAAAACGTTTATAGCATCATTTATTATATGCGAAACTTTGCTTGGGAAACGGGGAAAGAGTATTCCTTCCGCGTTGCTAACGACAATGAAAACCTTGTGTTTTCAGGTAAAGCTTTACGCCGTGAAGTCTTGCAAACTAAGTTAGGTCCGATGAAAGCCATCGTGGTACAACCGAACATTGTGCTTAAAGGTAAGTTCAAACCTATTGGTGATAACTTCATTTGGCTTTCTGATGATGATCGCAAATATATTTTAAGAATCGAATCAAAAATTAAAATCGGAACTTTAATTTCAGAAGTGGTCTCAATCAAACCCGGTAAGCCTTAGTTCCGTTTCTGATCGTTCATCAAACGTTGCGCCGCCAGATTTTCTAATTCCTTAGCCAAGAAAAGATTTTGGCTAAGGATGCGGTAAAAATCCTGCTGTTGAATTTCTAACAGAATTGAATCCTGTTGAGTTTTAATAGTGGCCGTTCTTTTTCCGCTGCTCATTAGCAGACTGATTTCACCAAAACAGCTGCCTTGATTTAAAACATTGATGTTGTGACCTCGTTGACTGATCACGACGTTTCCTTGCACTAAGATGTAACAGGTCGTGCCCGGCTGTCCTTCTTGAAACAAAACTTGGTTCGCAGCGGCTTGGCACAGTTTCCCTGAAAAAATTAGACTGTCGAGGCTGTCCCCCGGGAAGTCTTTAAAGAAGTTTGAACTTTGCAAAGCTTGTAAAACCCAGAAGCGATGCTGCAAGCTGTGGGCTTTATCTGACTTAATAAGCTGATCAAAATCGGGAAGGTGTTTTACGCGCAAAACTTCACAAGGGGCGGTCGTGACCACATCCGCAGTGCGGGCTTGATTTAATAAAAATCCACGTTCGCCGCAAATGGCACCGGCTCCTAATGAAGAAACCAGCTGACGTCTTTTTTCATCATACACCTTATAAACCGCAGCACCACCTTGAAGCAGAATATAAAGGTCGCGGTCCTTGTTTCCGGCTTGTATCAAACGAACACCTGCAGGGACTTTTAGGCATTCCGCCTTTTGCAGTAAGTACTGGGCAAGTTGCGGTTCTAAAGAACGAAAAAAGGGCAGTGAAGAAGCGCTGGGAATCTTTGCTTGGCCCGGGGAAAAAGTAAGACTGTGCTGAAAATGCACGCCAGAGATTTCTTTTTTAGAAAAGTAACTGCGAATAGAAGGGTTTAATAATATATCTTCGTCCACTAGGAAATCTATTAATGTCCAAAGCTCGCGAAAACTGATCAGCCAGCCCTGTCCCATGAAAAAGTTAACGACACCTTCAATGCTTCCGGCAGTTTGTAAGACTTCGAAATAAGAATATTGCAGGCCTTGCAGCTGATAAGTTTTGTTAGTCCCAAGGATCTTAATCACCCCACCATATTGTTGGGGCTGATGTTGAAGTGCTTTAAGCTGGACCTGTTCTTTTTCTATTTTCATAACCAGAAGTAATATCGGAAATTTTTGCCTGTAGATACACCGGGCCTTGGTCCTAAAAGGGACGTTTCGCTCTATCAAAAAAGTACATTGTTCTACAATAGATCCATGGCCATCACTGCATGCCGACACTTTTCTGGTTATAAACCCTGCGCTAAAAATAGCAGCTGCGACTCTTTATGTCCTAGTAAGGATATTCCGCAAAGTTCTTTATTGATTGTGCATTTAGGTGCTTTAGGTGCTGTGGTTCGCAGTACTTCGCTACTTAAAGCTATTAAACGAAAATTTCCACAAAGTATGATCACCTGGGTGACGGATGCTCCAGCCCATCACCTTTTAAAAAATCATCCTGGAATTGATCGGGTGCTGACCACCGCTGAAAGTGACCTTTTGCAACTTTCAGCATTAGAATTTGAAGCGGCCTTCGTTATAGATAAATCTTTAAAGGCCGCCGGGGTTCTTAAAAAAACCACCGTGGATTTTATTTATGGATTCGTCAATGATCCCCGCACCGGCGCAATTCTTCCAGCAACTTCTGCCGCAGACGAACTGTGGTCATTAGGCCTAGATAACCACAAAAAATTTTTCGTAAATGTGAAGCCAGAAACTCAGTTAATGATCGAAGCCCTTGAATTGGGCGGGTATCAGCGCGACGAATATTGGCTTCCGCTTACAGAGAGCGAAGAATCCCAGGCACAAAACCGTCGTGCCCATTGGCTAGAAAAAAAAGAAATTCTTATTGGTTTAAATACGGGTTGCAGCAATGTGATTGCCCATAAAAAATGGACGGTGGAATATTATCGCCTTTTAATTAAGCAAATTCATAAAGCCCATCCCAACGCGGCGATTGTGTTATTGGGAGGCCCAGAAGACACTGAGCGCAACCAGGCCATAGCTCAGGATCTCAATGTGATTTCATCTGAAACGCAGTCGGGATTGCGCGACGGACTTGTTAGCATTGCGGCTTGCGATGTTGTCGTTACAGGGGACAGCTTAGGAATGCACATGGCGATTTCTCAGAAAAAACAAGTCATCGCTTGGTTTGGGCCCACTTGTGCTCATGAAATAGATTTATATGACAGAGGCTTTAAAATTTTAACAAAAAGCCCCTGCAGCCCTTGCTGGAAGAGGACTTGTGAAAAAAGCATTATGTGCTACGATCAGGTTTCTTTAGAGGAAGTCCTTCATGCCCTTAAATCTTGTTGTGCAAACAGCCTTTCTGGGAGACCTGCTGCTCTCAATCCCACTGCTGAAAAAATGCCGTGAGATGTGGCCTGAACATCAGCTGGGACTTGTTTGCAGAAAAGGTTTCGGTGATTTCTTCTTAAAAACGGGTCTTGTTCATCATGTTTTTGAAATCGAAAAAGGCAAAGCCGACACTTACCAAAAAATAGCAGAGAATTTAAAATCCTTTGAAGTCGATCATTTGATTTCGCCCCATGAATCTTTGCGAACGGCATTTTTGGTTTCAAAAATCAAAGCCCGTCAAAAAATCAGTTTTGCAAAACCATGGAATTTTATTTTTTATAATTCCCGGGTTGAAAAGGATCTTAAACTTCCAGATCCGATTCGCCAGATCAGCCTATTAAAAAATATCAATCCCCATGTGACGAAAGATATCGAAACTTTTCGCACACAAGAAAAACCTTATCTTCCTGATGCCCACGGAAAGCTTTCAGCGCCGCCGGTGTGGGCCTCTATGAGTTTACGTTCCCAAGTTCTTAGTTTGCCGGGGGTTTATGATTCCCTTAAAGCACGCTTCCCATTGCCAGGATTTGATGAAGGCAAGGCTGTTCTACTTTTCCCAGGCAGTGTGTGGGCAACCAAACGCTGGACCGCTGAAGGCTTTATAAACGCGGGTATAGCATTGCAGGAAAAAGGCTATCAGGTCTATGTCATGGGTGGCCCTGGGGAAGAAGTTTTAGCTGAATCGGTAGCTAAAGAAATTCCCGGTTCCATTTGTCTTGCAGGAAAAACCAAAGTTATTGAATCCACGCAACTGATCGCACGTGCAGCTTTAGTGATTGGTAATGACTCGGCTTCGACTCACTTGGCAGCTGTGTGTGAAACTCCGCTCATTGCCGTGTTTGGTCCGACTATTATCGAATTTGGATTCCGCCCGTGGTCCGCAGAAAGTTATATCGTTCACCAAGCGGGATTAAAGTGTCGTCCGTGCGGGAAGCATGGGCACCATCATTGTCCGATTGGCACCCATGTCTGTATGAAGAATATCTCTGCAGAAGAAGTGCTTAAAACTGCGGGATTTATTCTTCGGTAAAGTCTTTAACGTTAATGCCGTACTTACGAATCTTACGTAGCAAAGTGTTCTTAGGAATATTCGCCTGAGCCACAGTTTGATTGATACGACCGTTGTTAGCCTTCAATGCGCTGACGATAAATTCTTTTTCCATTTCTTCTTTAAAGGCATCAAAATCCAAAGGACCTGAATAACCCACATGGGCTGTCTTTTCAGGACTTTCTTTGGCGGCAGCTGCTTTTAAAGAATCTGGTAACGAATCCGCAGTGATCTGATTTGAGTTTTCTACGATGAACGTGCGTTCAATCATGTTTTCAAGCTCACGGATATTTCCGGGCCAACGGTAGCTTTTTAATAACTGCAAAGCTTCCGGCGTCACACCGTTAATCACGCGACCATGCTGTTTAGAGAATTTTTTAATGAAGTTTGAAGCAAGAGCTTCAATATCATCTGTACGTTCACGCAATGGTGGTAAGAAGATCGGCATCACATTTAAGCGATAGAATAAGTCCTCGCGGAAGGTGCCTTCTTCCATCATCTTTTCTAAGTTTCTGTTGGTTGCAGCAATAATGCGTGTTGTGGTTTTCACTTCACGAGTTCCACCCACCGGGGTGAATTTACGTTCTTGCAGGACACGCAATAATTTTACCTGCATGTCAGGGCGAAGTTCCCCAATTTCGTCCAAGAAAAGGGTGCCGTTGTTCGCCATTTGAAATTTGCCGATTTTACGTTCATGGGCGCCCGTGAAAGCCCCTTTTTCATGGCCGAACAATTCACTTTCCATCAAGCTTTCAGGGATCGCGCCACAGTTAATGGCCACAAAGCTTCCTGATTTGCGAGGGGAGTTGAAGTGAATCGCGCGGGCTACAAGTTCTTTACCTGTTCCATTTTCACCGCGAACAAGAACTGTCGTGTCCACTTTGCACAGACGATAGATCAAATTAAACACTTCACGCATTTTAGAATTGTCACCGACAAATTCACTTTCGATATCGTCATCGAAGACAGGATTGGACATCGCAAGACTTGAAACCAAGTCACGAGCTTCTAAGCTTTTACGCACAATTTCAGTCAATAGCTGTGGGTTCACTGGCTTTTCAACATAGTCGTAGGCGCCTTCTTTAATCGCTAAAACCGCATCAGTTAAGTTTGAATGCGCTGTCATCAAAACCACGAAAGTTCTGGGATCGTGTTCTTTAATAGCGGTCAATGCTTCTAGACCGTTCATTTCTGGCATCTTTACGTCCATAAGGACTAGATCCCACTGTTGTTGCTTCACTTTATCTAAGGCTTCTTTGCCAGTAGAAGCTTCATCAATGGTGAAATCAATTTCAGGCATTGTTGACTTTAAAATAGAAATGACCGAACGGCGTAATTCCGCTTCGTCATCAACAATAAGTGTGTGGAGTTTGTTCATCATGCTAACACCTCTGATTCACTTTCTGTATCCAGTGGCAGTGTAAATGAAACTGTGGTGCCAGTGCCGACAACACTTTCCATTTTTACTTTACCGCCATGCAGTTCAATAAAATATTTTACTAAATAAAGACCTAAACCAGTTCCCTTGGTTTTCATATCTTGATCACTACCACGGGTGAATTTCCCCCAAACCTTTTCCATGTCTTCAGGCTTAATGCCTTCACCGGTATCTTTTACGATCACATGGACTAAATCATCTTCTTCTTGCGAGATCACTTCAATGCTTCCACCGTGGGGCGTGTACTTAATTGCATTTTCAACCAGATTGATAACCACCTCTTTGATCAAGGTGGTGTCAAATTCTAAAGAAAACATCGGCTCTAAACTGGTATTAATAGTGATGTGTTTTTCTCGGGCCAAGGGGCGAAGCTGTTGCAAAGCTTCTTCAACAACTTCGTTAATATCACCCACCTCGGTATTGATCTTAAAGTCACGGGATTCAACACGTAGAACTTTAAGAATCGACTGAATGTAGCGATTCAGTTCGTCGCCGAATAAACGCAAGGACTGCAAGTCTTGGCTTAAGCTTTCATCTTTGCTTTGATGTTCAACCAACAATCGATCTACGATGGCTTGGATCTTTGCAATAGGCGTTTTTAAGTCATGGGAAATCAAACTTACGAAATTATTTTTAAGCTGTTCAAGTTCCTGCAAGTACTGCTGTTCTTGCTGTAAACGGAAGTTCTTTCTTTCGACTTTGCTTGCTTGGTAGCCGATAAAGATAATCCACGACGCACCTAAAAGCACAAAAGGTGAAAATGCCGGGGACCAGAAGTAAAAAGTATCAAACACCCATGCCGATAAGGCGGCTAGCAACGTTCCGATCCACAAAATAAAGAAGAGCGCCACCGACTGCGGGTAGGTCGTGATTAGGAAAACCGCAATCAACATCAAAACAAAAAATCCAGCCGCATACCAGCTGTTTGAAAGCCGCTGGATCCACTTATTGCCTAAAACAGTGTCGGTTGTATGGGCTAAGATTTCAGTGCGCGAAATAGTTCCCATCGGGGTGATGTAAACCGGGCCTGAAGAAGTCTCTGCACCGATCAGAATGATTTTATTGGTAAAGGCATCAAACGGCACTTCGTCGTACATAATTTCGCTGAATGAATATTGTGTGAATACCTTGTTAGAGCCGCGGAAGTTTATCGGAAGACCTGCTTGGGTCGTCGGAAACTTCTTACCCGTGATTTTCTCTACAAGGTGCGGAAGCTCGGCTCTTTGGGGAAAGACTCTGCGAACAACGCCATCTTCATCACGGCGCACTTCATTGCTTCCGATGTTGTTAAGGTCGCGACTTGTGAAGGCCGGATTCAAAACTCGATCTAAGTTATTTGTGGTCGCGGACCAAAAGACTCGCATGTCATAGAAAAGTTTTTGCTCTTCTTGGGTCAGGGCTACTTTGCCGATATTATCGCCAAAATAAAGTGTCACACCGACGGCTTTTGGATTTTGTCGTAAAATTCTAATAAGCAACTCAGACCAAATGCGCTTGTTCCAAAAATAACTATCGGTGATGTCTGTGACCTCACTCATGTTATCTAAAAAGTTTGTGCGCGTATCATAGATCGTCGCAAAGTCGCTTTGGCGAATGGTCACTAAAACGATTTGTGAAGAAGCCTTTTGGTCCCCGCGCAGGTGAAAGCGCTGGTCATAGGCATTGATTTCATCGTTGGAAAGGGCAAGACAACCAATCCCCCAACACAATAAACAACGAAGCCAAAATCCCCGGCGTCGGGAAAAGAATCGAAGCAGGACTTCAAGGCGCAGTTTAAGGTGTTGAAAAGAGGCTTTTTGCACGCGTTGCAACATAGCAAATTTATTAAAAATATCAACTATTAAAAGCACTTACGGTGGCGCGAAGAATTAGGTATATTGAAAAATATGCACGTCTATAAAGGTATTAAACAGATGGACTCCTCTTTGACCTCTTCGGTGGTCACTATTGGGAATTTCGATGGGGTTCATCTAGGTCATCAGCAGTTGGTTGATAACGTTGTTCGTGAAGCTCAATTTCTAGGCGTACCGTCAGTGGTTTATACATTTCATCCCCATCCTGTGAAGGTTTTGCATCCTGAACGGGCGACCTACCGACTGTTTGACCTCAAAGACCAGCAAGAGCGTTTTGCTGAACGGGGTGTAGAAAATGTTATCATCGAAGAATTTACTAAGGAGTTTTCTAAGGTCACTCCGCAAGAATTTTTGGATCGATATATCTTTAATCAGCTTCACCCAAGAACTTTGGTAGTCGGCCATGATTTTTCATTCGGAGCTGATCGCTCTGGCAACATTCCATTTTTAGAAAAGTACTGTGCGCAAAAAGGTATCAAACTGATTATTATTCCACCGTTTCAATATCAGGGGACTGTGGTTTCTTCTACGCGCATCAGGGAAAGCTTAAAAAATGGGGATGTGGAATCAGCCAATGAACTTTTAGGCAGAACCTACTACTTGCGCGGGCACGTGGAAAAAGGATTTCAGCGCGGACGTACAATTGGTGTGCCGACTGCGAATATTCATCCTGATGTTGAATTCATGCCAAGACTTGGAGTGTATTGCACGCTTACTAAATTTGGTGGACACATGCATCCTTCAATTACCAACATTGGTGTGAATCCTACGTTCACTGAAAATGGAAAAGGTCCCATCAAAATTGAAACACACTTGTTTGATTTTGATGCTCATCTGTACGGGGTTGAAGTGGAAGTTTATCTTTTGCACTTCATCCGCGATGAAATGAAATTTTCAGGAATTGAAGAGCTGAAAAAACAAATCCTTCAGGACGTCACTGAAGCACGCAGGTACTTTCATGAAAAACCACAAAATCGTTGAGTTTACTTCCTCTGAGCCAGGCCTGTTTGTGGGTTTTTTGCAATTCCTAGCCCGGGAACAAAACTGGGACTGGCAGTTTGAAACTTTAACTGATTTTTCGCTCGATGCTTTGCAAGGGGCGTCAGCTGCCTACGTTGATACAAGATTATCTAAAGAAATTCTGCCGCAGTTAAAAATGCATTCTACGGAATCGCGCAGTTCCCTTTGTGTGGATTCTTTTTTTAAAGAGGAAAATACGTGGTACCCGCGCTTACTGATTGCTGAATCTTTGCGCTTGATCTTGGTTCAAGAGGCTCGGGATCTGAATAATCGCGCCCCCGGTTTTGTCGTCGGTACGGGGGAGCTTGCGCGCGTCGCGGCCAATGTCTTAGCGGAAGTCGGTGTTTCCGAAATTTATCTGGTAGGTGAAAGCGACGAAGGGCAAGAGCTGCGTGCGGGTTTAATGCGCGCCTTATTAGGAATTAAAATTCATTCAGTGGTGCCTGAAGATCTAACGGTGCAAGCAATCAGTGCTGGGATCATTATCAACACTGTAGATCTTTCTGATAACGAAGAACTGATGCGCGACCTGACTTATTTCAATTTTATGCGTAACGATGGCTATGTTTTGGATTTCAATTTATTGCCGGTGCAAAATCCACTTTTGCTTGAAGCAACCAAAGCTGAACTTAAAACTCTCATTCCGCAAGCTTTGTATGCCCAGGTGGCAAAGTTGTGGTTAGAACGCTTGGAAGTCGGAAGTTACTTATCCGTGGAAGATCTTCGTGAAAGTTGGATGCAGTTTTTGAAAGAAAACTCTTCTTCGGTCTAGTTACAAAAAATGGCACCCTAGAGTAAAGTGAGTCTAGGGGAGCCACAATGTCTTCACTCAAAATAGGTGAAATCTTAGTTAAGCAGGGTTTGCTAAAACCTGATCAGTTATCTTTGGCTGTTGAAGAACAAAAAAAGACGGGTCAGAAGCTGACGTCGTCAATCATTCAATTGGGTTTTCTTAAAGATACTCAAATACTTCGCGCACTTGAAAAACATTTTGCGGTTCCGGGGGTGGAAGTTAATACCTTTGAAATCGATCAAAGTGTTATCTCTCTTATTCCAAAAGATGTGTGTGAAAAGAACACTTTAATACCTTTGCAAAAAGCCGGAACTACTTTGGTAGTGGCCTTTGCTGATCCTAGTAACATCATTGTTAAAGAAGACTTACGCTTCATCACGCGCTGTCGTATACAGGCGGTCGTCGGGACTGAAAGTGCCATCGTTTCGGGTATTGAAAAATACTATGGCGGAAGCATCAGTACGAAAAGTTTAAATAGCATGAGTGCGGATGCTGACGAAGAATTCAGTGTCGGTACTCCATCAGCAGAAGTCATTGACCAAGATGGCGTGATGGATGATGCGCCCATCGTAAAATTCGTGAATTCGATTTTAACAGATGCCATTCGAAAAAAAGTATCCGATATCCACTTTGAGCCCTATGAAAAAAGATACCGCGTGCGGTTCCGCCTGGATGGTAACTTGCAAGAAGCAACAGCTCCTCCGGCAGGAACGGGTGCCGCCATTGCTTCACGTATTAAAATCATGTCTAAGCTTGATATCGCGGAAAAACGCCGTCCCCAAGATGGTCGTTTGAAAGTTCGTACTTCCAAAGGGAAGGAAATGGATTTTCGTGTCAGCGTTCTGCCAACTTTATGGGGCGAAAAAGTTGTTCTTCGTCTATTAGATAAATCCAATCTTCAGTTAGATATGACGAAGCTTGGTTTTGAAGAAGACGACTTAAAATTATTTAAATCCAATATCAATCTGCCCCAAGGCATGGTGCTTATTACCGGTCCAACGGGATCTGGTAAAACGACGACGATTTATTCTGCTTTGGCCGAACTAAATCAACCCGACACGAATATTTCGACAGCAGAAGATCCGGTAGAGTTCAACTTAGAAGGTATTAATCAGGTGCAGATGAATCCTGATATTGATTTGACCTTCGCAAGTGCCCTGAAATCTTTCCTTCGTCAGGACCCGGATGTGGTCATGGTGGGAGAGATTCGTGACTATGAAACTGCAGAGATTGCATTTAAAGCCGCGTCGACAGGTCACTTGGTTGTTAGTACTTTGCATACCAACGATGCGCCGTCGACCGTGATTCGTTTAACAGAGATGGGTGTTGCTCCGTATATTATTACTTCGACTGTGAATCTTATCGTAGCCCAGCGTCTTGTGGGTAAAATCTGTGAATCATGTAAAGCACAGATCGAAGTTCCCCCGCAAACTTTGTTGAATTTGGGTGTGCCGCCGAATGAAGTGCCGGACTACAAGGTCTGTCATGGTAAGGGGTGTGCTAACTGCAACAATACAGGCATCAAAGGCCGTGCTGCGATTTACGAGCTTATGTACATGAGCGAGAAAATGAAAGAGGCGATTTTAAAGGGAGCTTCCACAGGACAGCTTCGTTATCTTGCCCGGGAACAGGGGATGAGAACCCTGCGCCGAAGTGCTTTGTTGAAATTAAAGCGTGGTATCACCACAATTGAAGAAGTACTCAATGCATCAGTGAAGGACACATAATGAGTTTGACGGAACTTCTTTTAAGCGCGAAAGCAAAAAAAGCAGAAGAATTTTTATTCGTCGTCGGCAGTGAGCCACGCATTCGTCTTCCTTCGGGATGGACAAGCTTGCGAGAGTCGCCAGCACTGATGACTGAATGGAACCTGTTGCAACAAAGTTTATTAAGCACCCAACAAAAAACGCAGTTAGATGCGCGGGGTGTGGTCAGTGGTGAAGCATCCTTTGAAAGCGTGCGCATCGGTTTTTCATTCTTTCAACAAGACAGCACCATGAAAGCTGTACTTGATATGAACCTTGATGGTGGCAAACAGGAAGTGCAACTTCCGCCATCACTTTTAGAAACATGCTTACGCATGAAAGGTTTGGTTTTGCTTTCAGGTCCTGGCGAAGCAGGACAGGTATGGGCCTTACACCGAATTCTTCAGAAAATGAGTGAAGAAAAATCCTTTGTCGGTGTCGTTTATTCCCGCAAAGCGTTCCCGCAAGTCAAAGAATCTAAAGCTGTTTATTTGTATCACAACCATGAATTTGCCAGAGCTGAAGATCAGGAAAACCTGATGGCCGGCGTAGACATGGTCGTATTTGATGGATTTTCTGATGAACAGTCTTTCTGTGAAGCGATGGCTTTAGCAGAAAGAGGTTTATTTGTTATTTATTCTATGAAAGCGCCGTCAGTGACGAATGCTTTAAGACGTTGCATGTCGGTTTTAAGCGAGCGTTACGCTGAGCATGGAGCTGCTCGCTTTGCTGAAGTTCTAAGTCTGGCTGCTGGTCAATATCCGGTCGCGAGCCTTGCGGGGGAAAAAATCTTTGCCCACGAAGTCTTGCTGATGAAACCCCAAGTTCGTCAGTTAATAGAACAAGAAGATATTAAAAACATCGATGTCTTATTAACGGGCTCTTTGGAAAATTCAGGAATTTTGACACTTAATCAATCTTTGTTACAGCATTTGATTCGACGTCGCGTAGATCTGAAAACCGCTTTTGAGGTTTCTCGGGATCCAGATTCTCTTGATCAGCTTCTTAAGAAGGTAGGTATCTAAGATGGCAAAGTTCCAGTATCAGGCCAAAAATTCCACCGGCCAAATGGTGCAAGGGGAAATTGAAGCTGCAAATCAGCAAGAAGCTATCATCCGCTTGCGTGCTCAGCAGTTATTGCCAGTTCGTGTGGTTCAATTTGGGTCTTCGCGAGCAGCGGCAGGTAAAAGCGCCAGTCTTTTTGCGCCGCGAGTGAAGGGCAAGGACTTACAGGTTTTCACTCGTCAGTTTGCGACTTTGATCAACGCCGGTATTCCGGTTGTGGATTCATTAAAAATTCTTTCTGAAGGTTTACGCCCAGGCTTATTAAAAGAAGCATCAGCGCAGGTTAAAACTTCTATTGAAGGTGGACGTCGTCTGGCTGATTCAATGGCGCAGGTGCCAAACGTTTTTGATAAACTTTATGTGAATATGATTCAAGCCGGTGAGGAAGCCGGTATCTTAGATGGAATCTTGCAACGTCTTGCAAGTTACATGGAAAAATCTGAAAAACTAAAAGCCCAAGTGAAGGGTGCGTTGGTTTATCCCGTCGTTATCATCATTGTTGCTTTGATCGTTATTGCCGGTATCTTGGTTTTCATTATTCCTAAGTTCATGGAATTTTTTTCGTCATCAGGTAAAGAACCACCTGCTTTAACAGCGGCGGTTGTAGCTTTAAGTAATTCCATGATTGCGAATTGGTATTTATATGTCGGGGCTGCGGTTCTTGGGCCCATCGCCTTCAAACAATGGCTGAATACTGAATCGGGAAAAGATTCCTTTGATCGTTTTATTATGCGTGCGCCGGTGTTTGGTGAAGTTGTCCAGAAATCAGCTATCGCTAGGTTGACAAGAACTCTATCAACCCTATTGGGTTCAGGTGTGGGTTTGATTGATGCCATTGAGATTTCATCTAAAACAGCAGGCAATATCGTGATCGAGCAGGCGTTGCTTCGTTCCAAGGAATCAGTAACTCAAGGTCGTACATTCGCGGCACCTTTGGGTAAAGAAAAAGCTTTTCCAGACATGGTCGTGCAGATGATTTCTATCGGGGAACAATCCGGTACTTTAGATATCATGTTGGGTAAGATCGCAGACTTCTATGAAGATGAAGTTGAAACAGCGGTGAAGGCCATGACATCGCTGTTAGAGCCACTATTAATGGTGGTCCTAGGCGGTATCATCGCCGTCCTAGTAATTGCAATGTACTTACCAATCTTCAGCATGGCGGACGTGGTTCAATAGATGCGCTTAAGCTTTGCTTTGCAGAATAATAGACAAAATGGACTGTTGGTGGAATTTGTCCGCCTCAGTCTTTTTGTTTTAGTTCTTCTTATCAGTGTCGTATCAAGTGTCGCCCAAGAAGGTTTCGTAAATTGGTCTATCCTAGGGCCTTTTTATACGATTTTAACAATAGCTTTTACGTTTCATTTATTTTGGTTCACAAAGTGGGAACAAGTTTTAGAACATCCCACCTTGTTGTTATCGGGCTTCGTTCTAGATTCATTATTTATCTCGTTATTGATTTATTATTCAGGGATTAACCAATCCCTTTTTATGTTCTTACACCTTGTGAACATTCTTCTGGCGGGCATCGCTTGTCGCAGTGTGGGTGCAGTGACGGTGGCCTTTTTCACAAGCATTTTCTTTTCTGGGGCAGCTTTGTTTTCACCTGAAATGAAGGCGCTGAATTTCTTTTTCCTTTTAGCTTTAAACAACGTCGCTTTCTTTTCTGTCGCCGGGCTTGCTGGTTATCTTAGCGAGCAGTTACAGACGGTGGGCAGCGAGCTTAAGAAAACTGGTCTTAGTCTTCGTTCCGCGCAAGAGCTTAACAATATTTTAGTTGAAAACATTCCTTCAGGAATGATGTCTTTCACTGAAGCGGGCGAAGTCATTCGTGCTAATGCGGCAGCTTCTGATATTTTAGCGCAGCATGATTTTTCAAACTTTGAGCCTTTGAAAGTGTTTAACGTCAGTGGTGATCAGAAATTGACCAAAGGGGATGTAAAAGTATCTGCCGATGGCGCTGAAAAGATTCTGGGCGTGACAGTTTCAAAGATTTATAGTCCTGAATTTCAAGAGCAACTTTACATTGCTTTATTTGAAGATCTTACCCGCATTCGCCAATTAGAATTCGCGGCACGCCAACATGAAAAATTGGCGGCAGTGGGTGGTCTTGCCGCGGGTATTGCCCACGAAATTCGCAACCCGCTAGCGGGAATTAGCGGCAGTATCGAGATGCTTTCGCAAACTGTGAACAATGATGATGATCGTAAACTGATGAAGATCGTTTTACGAGAGATCGATCGCTTAAATAACTTGATCACAGAATTCTTGGATTATGCGCGTCCTGAAACTCCTCCGACGGATCCTGTGGATCTAAGTTCACTGTTAACAGAAGTACTTGATTCGATGCTCGTTAACAATCAGGTGAGAAAAGATATCGAACAGGTGCGTGAATTTGAATCCAGTCTTAAAATTCTGGGTCGCAGAGACAAGCTGAAACAAGCCTTTCTAAATATTGTGATCAATTCCTATCAAGCCATGAATGAAGCCGCAAAGCCGCGGTTGGCAGTAAAAGCTGTCACTTCAGAAAAAGAGATTGAAATTCGCATTCGTGATGCGGGTTGTGGAATGAATGAAACTACCAAAAGAAAAATGTTTGAACCATTTCATACAACGAAGCCAAAGGGCACAGGCCTTGGTCTAGCTGTGACTCATAAGATTTTGGAAGGCCATGGTGCGCGCGTTTTTGTCGAAAGTGAAGTAGGCGTGGGCACTGAGTTTATTTTGACTTTCCCAAGAGCAACTTGAGAGAATAGTTTAACACAGGACGTGGGAGCGTATACATGAAGTCGAGAATTCTTGTTGTCGATGACGAAGAATCAATTCGCGAGTTTTTAGAGATTATGTTGAAGAAAGAAGGTTACGAGATTACTTTGGCCGAAGACGGTCAAAAGGCTAAAGATCTTCTAGCTAAGAAATCATTCGACATGATTATCTCTGATCTTCAGATGCCCCATGTGACTGGTATTGAGCTTTTAAAGCACGTCAAAGAATCTTACCCAGATATCGTATTCATGCTTATTACTGCATTTGGTACCACGGAAACCGCTGTAGAAGCGATGAAGATGGGTGCCTATGACTATTTGACGAAGCCATTTAAAATCGATGAAGTTCGTTTGAACATTCAAAATGCTCTTCGTTCCCGCAACTTAGAAGTTGAAAATAGATCTCTTAAAAAAGAACTTGTTAAGGAATATTCATTCCAAAACATGATCGGTAATTCGCAGGCGATGCACACTATTTTTGATATGGTGAAACGCGTTTCGCAAACTCCGACAAACGTTCTTATCACTGGGGAATCTGGTACGGGTAAAGAGGTTGTTGCAAAAGCGATTCACTATAACGGTCCATTGAAAGATCGTCCGTTTGTAACCGTGAACTGCGGTGCGATTCCTGAAAACTTGATGGAATCAGAAATGTTCGGTCATAAAAAAGGTTCCTTCACGGGGGCCGTTGCTGATAAAGCCGGTCTTTTTGAAGTGGCTGACGGCGGAACATTGTTTCTAGATGAAGTGGGTGAGTTGCCTTTAACTATCCAGGTAAAATTACTTCGCGCGATTCAAGAACGCGTGATCCGCAGAGTCGGTGCCACGGAAGACCATAAGGTTGATGTGCGTATCATCGCGGCGACAAATAGAAATCTTGAAGAGATGGTGCAAAAGGGCGGTTTCCGTCAAGATTTGTTCTATCGCTTAAACGTAATCAATATTAAAACTCCAGGCTTGCGTGAGCGTCGCGACGACATTCCGTTATTAGCGAATCACTTCCTTAAAAAGTACAATGAGCGTCTGAATAAAAACATCGGTGCTATCAGTGCTGAGGCTATGGAGATCTTAAAAAAATACGATTACCCAGGTAACGTGCGTGAGCTTGAAAACTTAATCGAACGCACCGTGGCCCTTGAAGGTGGCGCAACAATTCTGCCAGAGTCTTTACCGCCAATGGTAAACACTTCTTCAGGCAGAAAAATGGCTTCATCAAACGAAATCGAGATCGGCGATGACGGTGTTGATTTAGATAAAGTCATGGGACAGATCGAAAAAGAATTGCTAATCAAAGCGATTCATTCAGCCGGCGGAGTAAAGAAAAGAGCTGCGAAGTTGCTTCATATCTCTTTCCGATCTATGCGATATCGCATAGAAAAATACAACCTCGGCGTTGTCGGTGATGATGAATTAGATGATGAGTAGGCCGTACGGCCGCAGTGCCGGAACGACAGAGTACTCCGACGAAGTCGGAGTGTGGACCAGTCGGGCAGGCTGGAGCAGCAGCAATTAGATTAAAGCAATTAGATTAAAAAGAGGAGCCAATGGCTCCTCTTTCTTTTTTTGAGATACCACACAGTACACACAGTTCAACTCCTCGCTCCAAGGCTGGAAATTAGCAGTTTTGACTTGAGGTAATCACAACTAAGTGGTCTGCTTAAGGGGTAATTGAAAACCAATTGATTGTGACCCTGGAGAACCACATGGCAAATGATAATGAAAAAGTCGTCGCTCTTTTAAATGAGATCCTTGAAATGGAAGCATCTGGAGTTATTCGTTACCTTCACTATGCTTTAATGATTAAAGGTCCTAACCGTATTCCAATTGTTAAATGGTTCCATGAGCAAGCTAACGAAGGTTATCAACACGCTTCAATTATCGGTGAAAAGATCACGGCATTAGGTGGACATCCATCACTAAAAACAGCGCCGGTTCCAGAGACTAAAACCCACAAAGTTTTAGATATTCTTAAAGAAAGCTTGGATTTCGAACAAGCAGCTTTAGGGAAATATAAAGAAGTACTTAAACACTGTGGTGACGATGTGGCTTTAGAAGAATTAATCCGTTCTATGGTTAGAATGGAAACAGAACACATCGAAGAAGTTGTTAAGATGTTGGATACGACACACTAAAGGCCTTGAGGCCCCAGAGCCGGAGCGGCGGCAGTCGCTCAGGCTAGAGCAGTTTCTTGATACCAGTAAAGAATAGAGAGTCCCCTAGGGACTCTCTTCTATTTTAAATTTGCAGCTTTATTTTTTATTTACAGCTCAAACGGCTCACTAAGGCACTAGCGTCACCGCTCGACATGTCTTCATTTCCTGCAGAATTGAAATTTCCAAGTATTAGACGTTGTGTAAGGGTGCGGGGAGTGTAAGTTAATTTCGCGAAGTCCTGCAGTTTTGTATTATAGACTTTGTAAACGCCAGTTTCTTGCGCACCAAGTTTTAACTTCGGTTCATTACCAATGCTTTCATCAGCTTGTTTTACGTAATCTTTATTCGCTAGAGAGATAAGAATATCATCATTTACTTGTTCTAAAGTGAGCTTGTAAATATCGTATTCAGACTCACAAGAGCTAATTGCAACCGCATAAGCGTTTGCAGAAAATGAAACTAAAAGAGCGAACATAGCGCCAAGACAGAATTTCATAAGACCTCCAGTTGATATAGAAGGTCTCTTTTTATCAGAAGCAAAGGTTCCGAATCCACGGTTCTTTGCTTCCTTTCTGACTATTAACGTTTGATTTGCTAACTATTAAATTCCGAAGCGAGTTTTGATGCGTTTAATGTCATCTTGATGAGCACGGACTTTCAAAGTCACCCCACGCTCGTCATATTCTTCACCTAAAACCTTTAATTTCGCACGAATTTCGCCGACAGCACCTTGAACGTCATAAGGAATAAATACGTCGGTATCGACCATGGCTGTTTCAAAGTGTTTTACTAAGCGTAAACGCAAATTAGCTACGTCTTCAGGATTCAAGGCGGATAAGTAAATCGCGTCTGGGAATTCTGCTTTTAAGGCATCAAGTTCCTCAAGCGCCAAACGATCCACTTTATTTAGCACTAAAAGACTTTCAACTTCACCAGCGCCAACTTCACGCAAGACAGAGCGCGTGACTTCTAATTGCGCACGGAAGGTCGAATCAGCCGCATCCACCACATACAATAATAAAGAAGCATTGCAGGCTTCATCTAGCGTGGATTTGAAGGACGCGACCAATGAATGCGGAAGCTTTTTAATAAATCCCACAGTATCAGAAATCAAAATTTTCGGTTTCGTTTCTGGGTAAAGTACACGCACTGTCGTGTCTAAGGTCGCAAACAACTTATCAGCGATATAAACATCACTGCTAGTCAGCGCACGCATCAAAGAAGATTTACCAGCATTCGTATAACCAACCAATGCTACAGAAATTTCCTGTTCGCGGCGGGCGCGGCGAGTGTCATGTTCACGAGCAATAGAGGCAAATTCTTGCTTCAGTTCTTTAATACGATCACGGATTTTACGCTTATCTAGTTCAACAGTAGTTTCACCGGCACCTTTACCACCGATTCCGCCACCGCCGCGGTCTTCACCACCACCGGTTTCACGCAAACGAGGGGCGACATACATCAAACGCGCAATTTCAACTTGCAAACGTGCAGCCCTAGTGCGCGCATGGCGACTGAAGATCTCAATGATCACGCCAGTTCGGTCTAAAACCGGAACTCCTGTCGCACTTTCTAAGTTACGCAATTGTGAAGGGGAAAGATCACAATCAACGATCACGATCTGAGCTTTTTCAGCATGGGATTCATGAGTGATAGTCGAAGTATCTTCAGGAGCGGTTTCTTCAATGAACTCTTCACTGATTTCTTCGAAATCGATGTCATCTTCTTCTTCAGTTTTGTTTTTTTCAAATCGTAATGCCGCTTTGTGCTTCTTTTTAGCTTCAAAACGTTGAACTTCGCCAGTTCCGCCAGTCCACTCAGCTAAATCTTTAAGTTTACCATCACCTAAAACGTTAGCACTGCGTTCAGAGCTGCGACGTTGCGAGGTGCGGCCGATAACATTATAGCCTAAGGTGGTCACAAGGCGTGCAAGTTCATCTAAAGAAGCTTCACGATCAGCATCAGAAACTCTGGGAAGTTGAACGTTTACAAGAACAGCGTTTAAGGGTTTAGCTTCGTTAAGATCTTCCACTAGCGAGCTCCCTCTAGCTGATTCTTTTTAAGTTCAAGGTATTCATCATAAGTAACGCTAAGGTCTTCTTTTACGCCGCCATCAATTTCAATAATACGATTGGCAACGGTTTGTACGAACTCATGGTCATGGGAAGTAAATAGCACTGTTCCCTTAAAGCGTTTCACGCCTTCATTTACAGCAGAAATACTTTCTAAATCCAAATGCGCTGTAGGTCCGTCTAACAACAAAACGTTAGCGCCAGACAACATCATTTTAGAAAGCATGCAGCGGACCTTTTCGCCCCCTGATAGCACGCGGGGCTTTTTTAAAGCGTCTTCGCCACTGAATAACATTTTACCTAAGAAGCCCCGTAAGAAGGATTCATCTTTGTCGTCTGAATATTCACGCAGCCACTCCACAAGACTTCCCGCATCTGTATCAAAGTATTTTGAATTATCAGTAGGGAAGTAGCTGCGAGTAGTTGTAATACCCCACGCGAAACTTCCAGAGTCTGGTTCCATCTCGCCAGCTAGGATTTCAAGCAACACCGTTTTAGCTACGTCGTTACGACCCACTAAAGCAACTTTGTCGCCTTTTTTAATTGTGAAGCTAAGATTTTTTAATAGCACTTCACCATTGATGGTTTTTGAAAGGCCTTGCACGGTCAAAAGATCGTTACCAGCTTCACGTTTTGGATCAAAACCCACAAACGGAATACGGCGAGTTGAAACTGGAAGATCGCCAAGATCTAGCTTTTCTAACTGTTTTTGACGGGAAGAAGCCTGACGAGACTTAGAAGCATTGGCACTGAAGCGTGCAATGAAGCTTTTAAGCTCTTCCGCTTTATCTGAATTTTTCTTGGCTTGATCAGAACGTAAGCGCTGCGCAAGTTCAGTGGATTGACGCCAGAACTCATAGTTTCCAGAATATATCGTCACTTTACCAAAATCGATATCAGCCATGTGAGTGCACACTTTGTTTAAGAAGTGGCGATCATGGGATACAACGATAACGGTGTTTTGAAAGTTATAAAGAAATTCTTCAAGCCATTGGATTGCGTAAATATCCAAGTGATTCGTTGGCTCATCCAGTAACAAGATATCGGGTTGGCCAAACAGGGCTTGGGCTAAAAGTACTTTCACTTTGTCGCCGGGATCTAATTCTTTCATTAATTTTTGATGAAGCTCATCTTTGATGCCAAGGCCTGCAAGCATGACTCCTGCTTCGGATTCTGCTTCCCAGCCGTTAAGCTCTGCAAATTCAGATTCTAAGACAGAAGCTCTTTCACCATCGGCTTCAGAAAAATCAGGCTTTGCGTAAAGCGCATCTTTTTCTTCCATCACTTTGAATAGGCGCTGATTACCCATCAACACGGTTTTTAGGACCGAGATTTCGTCAAAGGCATAGTGATCTTGTTTTAGTACGGAAAGGCGTAAGTTGCCGGGAATAATTACTTCACCGGTATTAGGCTCGATTTCTTTTGAAAGAACTTTTAGGAAAGTGGTTTTGCCAGCACCGTTAGCGCCAATAAGGCCATAACAGTTGCCCGGAGTAAACTTCACATTTACGTCCTCAAATAGCTTTTTTCCACCGAATCTTAAACTGACATTTGAAGTGCTAATCATGGGTGATTAGATACTCTGAATGGGGACAAATATCAACAGGACCCTCGAGGGAAGCCGGGCAGAGAGGCTTATAAACTCTCTGCCTTATCGAGGGTGTAAGGGATACAGGCTTTTGCCTATTTCATGATCACGATGCTGTTAGGCTCGCTGACTAGGATCAGCTCTTTTTGGGGGCCAATGGTCATTCCCTCATATTGGGGAACCACTGTCGAAAGGTCCAAAGTTCTAACAATAGAGCCCTTCGCATCTAATTCCATTAGGCGGGACGATTCATGGCTCATAAGGATCAGGTGCCCTGTGCGCTCATCAAACAGGCATGAAGAAAGATCTGCCATTTTACTTTTAAAAATATCGAAGAAGCCAGATTTATTAAACGCATCGAAAGGCTCATCAAAGTTGAGATCGTTAGCATCACGGTAGTCTAAATTATCGTGGGGTTTTGTGAAGCGGAATAGACGTTTTGGTTTGTCTTCTTGAACGGCAAAAAATTGATTGGTTCGTTTTGAATAACAAACGCCTTCAAGGCCCAGATTTTTTTTGTTTGGTTCCGGAAGTTGAAAAAGTTGAACGTCTTCACGAGCCGCATCCAAGTCGATTTCAGTTTGGCCTGCTTTGATAGTTACGATCAAAATCTTATTGGTTTCAGATGCAATAGCATACTGTTCTTGCCCCAAGTAAACGATATCTTCAGTGTCTTTGTCTTCAAGATTGTTCATCGCGATGACACGCAAAGGTTTTGAAAACGAACTGTCATATTCAAAAATATGTCCGTAATTGTTTTGAATTAAAAAATAAGTTTGAGTGTCGTAGTTGTAGGTAATGCCTGAAAGGTTGCCACCGATTTCAGTCAAATCAATGACCTTTTCAACTTTGCTGTAACCCTCTAACGATGATGTCGGAGCAAAGCCTAATAAAAGTGGGAGGAATACTAGAACGAGTAAAAAATGTGTCATTTCTTAATTCTCCAAGGTGGGAAGTAGGTATAGCCCCAAAGAACCTATAAAGTCTATTCTGAGATTTAAATTGCAAAAATATCTTAACCACTTAGGCATTTTGGCCCCGACGACTTTTTTCATAGAAATTCAGCAGCATTACAGGTGAAAAAACCTTATTAATTTGGTGTTGTTTCCGTCTGTAAACACGCATATATCAAATTCCTTCCCGGGGGAGACATGCCTTACAAATTCTCGTTCCTAGTGATGACCCTAGTATTTACAATGAGCACCCATGCACAGACGTTGTCGGCAGGTCCAAAATCAGCTTCGGCGTCCTTTACTCAATTCATCAAAGACGTGGATTCAAGAATTCCAACCTCAGTTAAAGCAGCCATTAAAACCTACAAAGTGGAGTATGTTGAAAGGGAATTACCTGCTGATATCTGTAATACTCATGTGAATTTAGACGGCCTGGTAAGGACTGACTTCTTAGGGTTAAGAAAACGCATTTACTTGAAAGTTTACCCCGAACAAAAGCTTTCATGCCCACATACGACGGCTTCAGAGCTAGCAAAGAAAGCATTGCTCTTCCAAGTAGCAAGTCTTTATGATCAATCGCCAGGACATTGGCAAAACAAAGCCGATCAAGCGGCCTTAGCGCAATGTGAAAGCGAACATCAACAAGATCGAAAAGCACCGCTTTCACCGCGCTGCCAATATTATCTAGAAAACCGCTTTCGAGTTTCAGGCTCTGCCAATTATCGCAATCTTTCTGATTACAAAGGACAAAGGCTACACAGTAAAAATAAATTAGATCTGCGTTTGCTTAACGAGCACGAAACGGATTCAGCAAGTGAACACTTTGCCATCCATTTTTCAGAATTTTTATTAAACCCAGATTTTGAATGCCGTAAACCAGCATTTCATTCTTACTTCGTGGCTTTGACGGGACGTCGGCCGTTCCCAGCAGGAAGCTGCCAAGGGGTTTCCCACATTTTCACTAGCACCGGTGCTTGGAAGATCGATATCGCGCCAGAAAAGGTTTACCAAGTCCACTTCCTTTATGCATCAAAGGGTGAAGAAATGATGAGCCGCTGGGGCCACTCGATGTTGCGACTGGTGGTGTGTGCTCCATTCCGCACCGTTGTCGGCCCTGAGTGTTTAACCGACGTCGCATTTCATTTAGTTTTAAGTTATCGCGCCAACATCGATGATGTGATCATCAATTACTGGGATGGCCTCACCGGAAAATACCCTTCGCAGCTGATGGCTTTTTCAATGCCTGAAGTGATTGATGAATATACCCGCGGGCAGTGGCGTGATCTGATCAGCTTGCCGTTAAGAATCAGTGAAGCACAGAAAAATCTTTTAGTACAAAGCGCGTTGGAACATTATTGGAGTTATGCTGGGGATTATAAATTCTTAACGAATAATTGTGCCTCTGAAACCGATCAACTGGTGCGGGCTGCCTTAACTAAAAATCATTCTTACCAAGATAGTTTTGCAGCAAGTCCAAAGGGAATGTACAAAAATCTAATTCGCTATGGCGTGGTTGATTCGCAATTAGTGATCGATCCTAAAGAGGCACAGCGAAAAGGTTACTTCTTTCCATCGCAAAAAGAATCTTTAGATCGTGCCTTCAGCAAAATGAATGATCACTTTTCTAACTACGCATCACTTGCCGAGTTCGCAGAATATTCATCAGCCTTAGAGCGAAGAAGTGTCTATGCAGAGCTAGAGTCTTTTGAAGAAATTGGACGCGCTTACTTGATCGAAAAATATGTGGCCTTGGTGCAGCAAAGAAAGCAGCAGAAATTAATCTCAACTAGTTTGCAAAATAACCAGGATCACTCTCTTTCAGAAGTGATTGACAAGCTTGTGGAAGCTTCACAAGATCGTCTGCCATGGCGTTTGGCCCATGGTGGTTACGGGGTTCCTTTGCAAACAGAAGTTCTTACTGATGAAGCAGTGGGATTGAAAGTGCAAGAGGGCAGAAAGTGGGGAGGTCAATATCAAGATCTTCTGCTTAAAAAATTCCCCGAGGTTGACGAAGAATTAAAAGGTATCAAACAGAATCTAGAATTATTAACAAACCGTAGGAGGTTATGATGAAAAATTTTGTAATGGCAGCGTTGTTACTTGTGAGCTTTTGCGCATCTTCAGCAATGGCTGGTCGCGGTCACCACCGTGGTGGCGGACATCATAGAGGCGGTGACGATTTCGGCGAAGGCCTTATCGCAGGTTTGTTGCTTTCAACAGCAACATTATTCTTCAGCGATCTAACAGCTCATCACGCAGAAGCTGTTTACTTAAACGCTGACGAAGACGCAGCGATCTTCCTAGCAGAAGGCGGCGAACCAACTCCGGCACTTGCTCAAGCAATGAACTATGAAAGAAATTTCTTAGCAAGAGCGCAAGTAGCTGAAGCAGCTTCTTTGAATGACCAGCAAGTGGCATACATGGTTATGAAAAGAGCAGAAGCTTTATAAGGCGGTCGCCGATAAGCGGCCAATCGACTGCGTTGTGCGGTCTTTCGCTTCTCTCCGACGTACCTTCCAGGTACGCCTGCGTTTCGCGAAAGATCCTCTGCCTTGCGCTTGACCACTTCTCGCCAACCTTGGTTCTCGGTTGGGGGGACTTCTGGCTTAAAATGCAAAAAGGAGCTCGTTTCGAGCTCCTTTTTTATTTTTTCGCTTTGGGGTTTTATTTTGGTTTTGGGATGAATTTGCTTCCCGATTTTCCGACCATTTTCTTTTTTGGTTTGTGTTTTTTGGCTCTTAGGTCAGCGAATTCGCCTTCGCCTGGTTCGTCGAAGATTAAGACTGTTCCTTCTGGAATGTCATCAGGAATTTCGATTTCTTCTTCTACTACTACTTTCAGAGCTCTAGGCTTTGTGTGACGTTCAGTCTTAGGTTTTGCTTTTTCAAAAGATTCAATTTCAGAAAATTTAATTAAAGAAACTTTGTTAACGTTAACGACCTTTACGCCATCATCAGTGACCGCTTTTACAACGCCAGTAAATCCAAGATACCCTAAAGACTTACCCATAATTTTAAACTTTACAGTGGCGTTCTCTTTAGCCTTTAGAGCCTTATTAACTTCATCAACCGAAGTAGCACCAAGAACCGAACCCAAAACTTTAACAACATCAGTCTGTTTCACAAAAATTTCCTCTAAGACCTAACTTATGCAAAACCCCAAGTGATAAAACCAGCAAAGAAACAAAACAAGAAAAATTTCCCCAAACCAAAGCGAAAAAAGAGAAAGGAGCTCAAAGAGCTCCTTTCGAATTTTAAGCCAAATTCCCTGAAATGAGGGACCAGGTTGGCGAGAAGGATCCATATGCAAGGCGGAGGATTCCTCGTGCAGCGGAGGCGTACCCGTAGGGTACGTCGGAGTGAAGCGAGGAACCGCACAACGCAGTCAGATGGGTCCTTATCGACGACCGCCCTAGGTGCAGCCGCGGATTAGGTACAGGACGATTAGAATCGGAATCGGAACTCCTAAGGCCCACAATAAGATCCAGCCGATCTTCCCTGCTTCGTCTTTTAGGCGTTGCATATTTCCTCCCTCTTTAGTGACTACGGGGCATAAATCCTCCCATTTTCTCATCCTTGAAAAAATAAAGAGGACCTACTCCCTATGATCATTAAGAAAGCAAGATTGGCGCCAACAAGAGGGAATGTGTGGTTTTACAAAGCTTTTTGCAGCTCTCGTTGCAGAGGTGAATTCAGTGTGGGCCAATGACTTTTTAGAACTGCAGGGCGTCCTCTAAAAATCACCAAACCAAAACTTCCGTAATGGGTCAAACGCTGGGCCCATTCGGCGGGATTGTTATCGGGGCTCCAGCGCACCCAAACCAGGGTTTGCTTAGAGTTTTGTTTTAAGCGCTGGGTGATTACGGAACTTGCTTCACTAAGGTTGTATTTTTGACCTTCAACAGTGATGGTTTGATGGGTCAGCTCAAAGTTTTGACCTTGCAGTTCGTTCTTCACGAAATTTTGAAAAGCTTCTTTTTCGCCAACAAAAACGATGGCGCCCGTTTTTTCAATCTGAAACGAATCCTTCACTGGATGAAGGTGCTTTTTTCCTTCCAAAGAATTTTGCCATACTTGGATAAAGTCATTCACACCCTTTTGACTAGGATCAAAATAAAAGTGAACGTCCGAACTTCCAAAAACCGCTGATAACGTAGCTGGGCGTTCTTCGGTATAGATCTTTCTAAATAAATTAAATTCTGGATCTACTGAAATTTTTGTCGGGCGGAACTTAGTAACTAAGGAATAGATTTGGGAGGCTTGGTTTAATTGAATAAGCTGTTTAACCAGTTCACCATTTTCTAAAGTCCACACCACGGGGATCTGTAAATCATAGATTGATTTCTGAGTTTGAGAAATTAGATACGTGCTGCTGTAAGAGCCATCCAACCACCGCATGACTTTCACATCATTCAGTTCAATTTGTGGCGCACCACTTTGATCAAGCCACTGTTTAAAGAAGACTTCTAAGTTTTGGCCCGTGGTTTTTTCAAAGCCTGTTTGAATTTCAGCAAACGTGGCGCGGGTAAAAAGATTTTCCTTATAAAAGCTTTGCAAGGACTTTAAAAATAAATCTTTACCGAACCGTTTTTCAAGCATGTGAAAGATCATCATTGTCTTGCCATAGCCCACAGCCTGGGAACTTTGGTTGTGTCGTCCTTTAAAATCTTTGAGTGGGAAATCTCGTTCTGGATTTGCTGTCACAAAATCTTCATAGTTTGTAAGTACGGTGCGACGGTAGTCTTTGTCTTTACCCAGCTTTTCTTGCTGATAATAATCAGCCATGTAAGTTGTAAGCCCTTCGCTCCAGTTGCCTTTGTCATAATCAACGTAAACACTGTTTCCCCACCAGTTGTGTAAAACTTCATGGGGCAGGGAAGAGTTTAAAATGAACGGCAATCGCAAAACCGAAGGACCTAAGAGGGTAAAGCTAGGCATTCCATAACCCGTCTCCCAAAAGTTTTCTACCACAGCGAAACTGGAATACGGATAGTCGCCAATCAGATTTGAATACTCTTCGATATAAGCGGGGACAGTAGAAAGAAAAGTCTGCGCTAGTGAAGGATCATCCTTACGAAGTAAAACTTGGATTTTTTTGCCACCCTTAGATTCAGTTTCATATGAAAATAACGGACCTGCCACAAGATAGATTTCGTCTTGGGGATAGATTTCAACAAAACGCGTGATGCGAGCATTGCCGCGAACTTCGGTGGAAGTGATTTGACCCTGGGATAATGAACGCCATTCTGCCGGCGTTTGAATAGTTAGATCAAAACTTTTTGGAGCATCTAAAAATACGGGATACCAATAAGAACTTCCGAATAAAACTGCACCCTCTGGATCAATCAAACCGTCAGACTTTTGTTGTTTCACCGGGTCGTGGATGATCCCCTGATAGTGAAAACTCGCTGCAGAATCTTGGCTTCCTAATGCCAAACCATATTCAGAGTAAGGCGCGCTTGTGGTTGGGCCATGCAGTAAAACCAAAGTATCATCTTTGCTTGTTAAAGTAATTTGCAGATCTTTATGAATTAAAAAACTTAGTTTGCGCGGAGTGGTTTTCGGAAAGTTCACAGTGACCGTGGCTTTGATCATCTTTAAACCCGGATGAACTTCCACTTGCATCTTGTGATGCATCGGAGCGCCGTGGGATTGCATCGTCACGAGCAAAATCAATAGCAAACCAACAACAATCATCAACTTGTGCATTGCTTGGGACTTGGACATGAATAACCTCTAAAGCGGGACTTTTTTTACGCCCGACGCCCTTACAGGTCAAACCCTGAACAGATCTTGAATTTTATTCCATTTTTCACAGTCAGGAGCAGTTATAGAGACATTTTCGCCACTCCACGGATGGGTGAATTCTAGCTTAAGCGCCTTTAGGCAAAGGCCTTCAATACCTACTTCGTTTCTAAAGAAACGATTGTGGTGGGAATCACCATGAACAGCATCCCCTAAAAGCGGGTGTGAGATACGATTAAAGTGGCGACGGATCTGATGGTAACGGCCAGTGTGGGGGGTGGCTTCAATTAAAGAATAGCGAGCCGTCGGAAAACGCTTCCCTACGGCAATCGGGAACTCTTTGGTTCCTAAACGGCGGTAAGAGGTACTGGCTTCAACCAGGTCCCCCGTGGAATCAAGCTCTAAAGGAATGTCAATTTTATCACTTTCCTTCACATACCCGCGAACCACGGCTTGATAGGTTTTTTGCGGGGATCGCTCAGAAAATAGTTTACAGATACGGCTTGCTGATTCGGAAGACAGTGCAAAAAGCAAGACGCCGCTAGTAGCGGCATCCAACCGGTGCACAGGATAAACATGTTGTTTCATCATGCGCCGAGCGTGGTAAAGGCAGATTTTGTCGCGAGAAACGCGATGTTGAACATTTTCATGGGGATGAACGTGAAAACCCGATGGTTTATTCACAGCTATAAAGTATTCATCCCGATAAATCAGTTCCATTTGATCACTCCGGCTTTCACCGGAATTGATTCCAGTGGCCTATTGTTGCCCAGCCCAAATATAATAAACGCTGCCGCCCTTAAGCTGGCTAACGACGGTGTTGATGTATTTCTGTTCCACCGCGGGGCAGCCCTGACTGCGACCCAGGGGCTTATACTGAGGGTCTACATACCAGGCTCCATGCACAACGATCGCGCGACTCATCGCTTGATCATTGGATTTTTCTAATCCCACTAAGCGCATAGAGCGACCGTGTTTACCACTGTATTCCGGGCCAGTCACGTACATACCATAAGAGGACATTTGCGAACCTTCGATATTAGAAAATTTTTTCGCCATCCCACTGTGTTTTGGATCTGAGCCTTTGCCGTGCGCAACCAAGTAACGCGTCACTAAGCCTGTTTTCATATCCACAATGAACATGCGCTTTTGATCTGACGTCTTAGTAAAGTCGATCACCGTAAGATAGTTCTTATTGGCAATACGATTGTAATACACATCATAGTAGGTCAAAGCTTTGGTCAAAGCTTGCGTTGGAATTTCTCTTTTTGGATCTACGTAGTCGTACTTAGTAAGATCCACCGGCGGCGCTTGGTTCTGAGCGAATGCAGGGGCGATGAAGAATAAACTAGCGATGGCTGACAATAGCTTTATTGTCATGAAAACTCCCTTGTCAAATTGTTGGCGGTGGTAGTTTTCAGATCGGTTTTCTAAATGCTGACTTTATGAAGGTTGATTTGATTCTAGACCTTTAAGAGGACCTGTTCCGTAAAATGTAATGCGAGGAACTGTGTTCCGTATGCAGAACGTCTCATATCGAATTACTTTTTTGGATTTTTTAAATGGCTGCCGAAGCTTTATCGCTGGCGGAAAAGGCGGGGATGGATCTGCCACTGGATCTTAAGAACTTCCTTTTCGGGCCAATATTTTTTTAGTTCTTCGCGAAGCTTTGTTAAGGGATTGTGGCTCGTTGATTTTTGATAATGTTTCAAAGCCGACCAGGTAGAAAGGTAACCAAGAAAATAATCAAGGCTCCAGTTTTTTTCCATCAAAAAACTTTGCGATGAAATTTCATCAAAGGGAAATTTGATATTCTTAAAATTTTCTTCAAGCAAGCGGCGTTCTGGTTCCCAGTAGGCGCCCAAGGTTTCTTCGTAAAGTCTTAATACAGGTTTATCAATTTCGGCAGTGATTGAACATAAACCATAAACCCAGATAGCTAAAATGCCTTCGGGTTTTAAAACTCTTTGCACTTCTTTAAAAAAAAGATCGTGCTTAAACCAGTGAAAGGCTTGGGCGACGGTGATTAAGTCAGCACTGTTATCAGCAGCATTTATTTGTTCAGCAGTTCCTACTTCAAATTTAATTTTGTTGTGCGAAGAAGCTTCAGCAATTTGCTGAGCGCTAGGATCCGTGGCCAACACTTTGTTAAAATGTTTTGTTAATTCCATCGCGGCTTGTCCGTTACCAGTGCCGATATCAATGGCTAATGCATGTTCGTGAACCAAACCTGCCAAATAATCAAAAAGCTGTGCAGGATATGTTGGGCGAAAGTTTTTATAGTCATTTGATTTCTCAGAAAAGAGATCTTTAAATTCTTTGCTCATGAAGAAAGTCTAGTCAGCCCTGATGTTGATTTGCAAATGAAGTTTCAAAAATTTGAGTTCACGGTTTGATTAGTCCATTCTGAAAGTGCCTATACACCAAAAGGGGAAATTATGCCCAGTCGTAAGGTGCTTTTTGTCCTGACCAGTACCAATACCTTAGGAACTTCCGGTCATAAAACCGGCGCCTATCTTTCTGAAATCACCCATCCTTATGAAGAACTTACCAAAGCCGGATATTCTATCGATATGGTCAGTCCCCAAGGGGGAAAAGTTCCCTTAGACGGGGTGAAAATGGATGATCCCATTAACGCCACCTGGATGAATGATGAAGAGTTTTTAGAAAAAATCGAAAAAACTTTAAAGCCCGCGCAAGTTAAAGCACAAGATTATTCCGCTATATTTTTTGCTGGTGGCCACGGGACTATGTTTGATTTCCCAGAAAATAGAGACCTTCAAAAAATCACAAAAGATATTTATGAAGCCAACGGCATTGTCGCAGCTGTTTGTCATGGTCCTGCCGGACTAGTGAACATCAAGCTTAAAGACGGTGATTACCTCGTCAGCGGGCATGAGGTTTCGTCATTCACAGATGAAGAAGAAGAAACCGTAGGAATGGAACGAATAGTTCCGTTTCTATTAGAAACAAAACTAAAAGAACGGGGTGCCCACCATACGTCAGCGCCTAAATTCACTTGTCACGTCGTAAAAAGTGGCCGGTTGATCACCGGGCAAAATCCAGCTTCCGCGCAAGCATTAGGGCAGGCGCTGGTTGAAGTGTTACAGTTTCAAGAAGAAGGCCGCAGTCTGCCTGAACAAAATTGGTGTGATTGGAAAAGCTCTAGCCAAGAACATCGAGGTCTGTAGATGGATTCATCGCAAATTATCGCGCACAATGGACGCTTTAAAGATGTATTGAATGTGGCAAAACGAGTGGCCGCTAGTTCAGCCAATGTGTTAATTACCGGTGAAAGCGGCACAGGAAAAGAAATCGTTGCCCGCTACATTCATGATTTAAGCCCGCGCAGCAAAGATGTTTTTGTCCCAATCAATTGTTCTGCAATCCCTGATCAGTTGCTTGAATCAGAGCTTTTCGGTTTTGCTAGGGGTGCCTTTACCGGTGCCGCGGTCGCAAAAGCTGGGCTTTTTGAAGAAGCCAACGGTGGCACTTTGTTTTTGGATGAAATCGGCGACCTAGATTTACATCTGCAGGCAAAACTTTTAAGAGTGCTTCAGGAAAAAAAAGTGAAGCGTGTGGGGGAAAATCATTATCGCCCACTTAACATTCGCATTTTGGCTGCGACCCACAATGATTTAAGCGAAGATGTGCAGCACAAAAAATTTAGGGAAGACTTATATTTTAGACTCAATGTGGTTCCGATCGCGATCCCGCCATTAAGGGAGCGTACCGAAGACATCATGCCGTTAGCTCATTATTTTTTAAAAAAATATTCATTGAAGCATCATGCGAGCGAAAAAAGATTTGCGGATGATGTTCCGGCTTATTTGCTTTCTCATTCATGGTTAGGAAATGTGCGAGAGTTAGAAAATACCATTGAACGGTCTGTGGTTCTGTCGATGAGTGATGTTATCTCGGTCAATGACTTAGATGGTGGCCAACGAAGATTTGTGAATATGGAATCAATTTTTGAAAGAATCTGTCAAAAAGAAGGGCGACTGCTATCTTTAGAAGAAGTTTGTAATCACTATATCGAATACGCTTTGCAGGTTAATAACGGTGCCCGCGAAAAAACGGCAAAGGATCTTGGAATTGATCGCAAGACCCTTTATCGCAAAATTCAGTGCCGGGTTCAGTGAATTGAATCAGGAGAGTTGCGGTGCGGCTCTCTTTCAATGCCTGGTTCTTCATGAATATTCATGCGCTCTTCAGCAGACAGCGTTGAAACTCTGGAAGCGCGAGCGGCAGCATACATATCGCGTTTTTCTTGGCGTTCTTTGACGTAATCAAGTACTAGCAAAGATATAGCGCCTTCCAAGGTATTCGGTGTTTCAGCAGCTCTGTCTTTAAAATCTTTGACTTCTTTTTTCGCTTTTTTCACAGCCTTTCTTGTGTCCGAAGCGCCAGGCCACGCGCCTAAGAAAATCCACGCAAACATAGCTGCAGCAACAACCATTAAGCCCACGCCAGCACCTAGGGTCGCTGTGAAGCTCACATAACCGACACGGTCATATTGCATGGTTAGATTCAGTAGCGCGATGAAAAAGCCAGCAACGAAAAGCAATACACCGCCAATCGCCATAATAGAAAGCGTGACAATTTTTCGGCTTTTTTTGCTTATTTCCTCAAAGACTTCAACAGCTGAATCTTTTAAGGATTTATGGGGGCGGTTACTGCTGCTCATACGTGAAAAAAGAAACTTCGCAATCATTCCTAACCAATGCATGTTCCGGTACTCCTCAAAGATGAAAAGGAGATCTTTGTTACAAGACCTCCTGATTGTTAAACGACCGCAGCCTGCGCACGCAGATCTGCATTAATCTCTGCCACCACGAATCAACAATCCTGCAACCAATCCCACTGCTGCAGCACCTAAGACTGTATAAAAAGGATGCTCTTTAATAAAGTCTTCAGAAGCATCAACCGCATCGCTAGCGCGTGATTGAATTTGTTCTTGGAGATCTTCATATTTCTCTCTCCAGTTCGTTTCTTCAATCCCTTGTTTTACGTTTTTTCGCACATTTTCTGCGCCTGATTTTAGATTGTCTTTGATGTTGCCAAGGTCGCGCTTGAAATCATTGGGTGTTGGTTCCATGTTTCCACTCCTTTTTGTATTTTGTTGGGAAGCAATTAAGTTTCTGAATGATATAGAAGCATAAATGGTGCCAACGCCATCACTCACTTGCTTGAAAAAAGAAATGGGCACAGGTCAAATTGCCCATACACGTTGGGAAGATTGCCCCATTTGACCTCGGTGACACAGTCATCTAGGATCAAGTGATGAAAAAAGTGTTAGTTATCTTTGCCCATCCATTATCCAAAAAATCTCGAGTACATAGAGTCATCATGGACCAACTTAAGGGGCTGGAAAATATTTATATCCACGACCTTTATGAAGAATACCCGTACTTTCACATAAACATAGAGCAAGAACAGCGCCTGCTTTTAGAACACGATTTGATTGTGTGGCAACATCCCCTTTACTGGTTCAGCATGCCGGCGTTGATGAAACAATGGTGCGACGAAGTTTTGCGCAGAGGCTTTGCCTACGGGCCCAATGGATCTAAGCTTCAGGGCAAAGACTTTTTGTTATCAGTCACAACGGGTGGCATCGGTGATCCCGGCGGAGTTCCTGGTTTAGATTTGTATTTCACGCCCTATCAACGAACCATTTCATTGTGTGGAATGGATTGGTTAGAGCCCATGGTGCTTGAAGGAACAGGACGCGCAGGCAACGAAGAGATTCTTCGTCATGCTGAAAAGATCAAGCAGACACTGATTGATTATACTTCTGAATCCCTGGGAGAGGTTTATCCATGAACGAAAGTTATTTATTCACCGGCACAGTCATATTGTTAACGGCCTTAGTCTGCGTGCCTATTTGTAAGCGCTTGGGGTTTGGTTCTGTGCTTGGTTATCTTTTAGCCGGATTAATTTTAGGACCCTTTGGTTTAAAGATTATCACCCGGGTCGAAGACCTAATGCACCTTTCAGAGTTTGGTGTGGTCTTTCTGATGTTCATCATCGGTTTAGAGCTTGAACCGCGTAAACTATGGGATCTGCGTACCAGCATCTTTGCTTTAGGTGGAATGCAAGTTTTATTGGGCGGTTTGCTGTTAGCCTTTGTTGCAAGTCTTTATTTTGGCAGCAATATTGGTGCTGCGATCATCGTCGGAATGTCGTTTGTACTGTCATCAACCGCAATGGGCTTACAAATCTTAGCGGAACGCGGGCAGATGAACACGAGTGGCGGGCGTTCTGCGTTTTCTATTTTATTATTCCAAGACATTGCTGTGATCGTGATGATCGCGCTGTTGCCATTGCTTGCAAAAACGTCGGTGGACACGTCTTCAAAAAATAATTTTTTAGAGTTTTCTAAGATCGTTTTGATTTTATCAGCATTAGTTGTCGGCGGAAGATTCTTATTAAGACCGGTGTTAAGATGGATCGCCACCCAACACTTACGAGATATTTTCACGGCCTTTGCGTTATTCTTAGTCATCGGTATGTCCTACGTGATGCACGAACTGGGAGTTTCGATGGCTCTAGGAGCCTTTATCGCCGGCGTCCTTTTGGCAGACAGTGAATATCGCCATGCTTTAGAAGCCGATATCGAGCCGTTTAAGGGTTTGCTGATGGGTTTATTTTTCATTTCGGTGGGAACGTCCGTGAATATCACGCGTGTATTAAATGAGCCTGGATTATTTGTTGGCGCAGCTGTCTTAGTTTATATTTTAAAATCACTTTTACACGTGGGACTTGGATTTCTATTTAAGATTCCGCGAAACCAGATACTATTTTTTGCCCTGTTATTATCTCAAGTAGGGGAGTTTGCCTTTGTCCTTGTAGGTACAGCGCTCGCTTTACGTATTTTAGAGCCAAGCACTTCCGAGTTTTTGGTGGGGGTTGTGGCTTTATCTTTGTTAATGACACCCATTGTGATGCTTCTTTATGACAAGTTGGTTTTGCCGTTCATGGATCGCAAACCAAAACAAGTCCCTGACAAGATTGAATCAGAAGAGCACTCTGTGATCATCGCAGGGTTTGGTCGATTTGGCCAAATCATAGGTCGCCTGCTTTATGCCAATGGTGTTTCAGCTACAGTTCTTGATCATGAGCCTGGTCAGATCGAAATGCTGCGTAAATTTGGATTTAAAGTTTATTACGGCGATGCGACCCGTATTGATTTACTGATCGCTGCCGGAGCTGAGAAGGCCAGCATCCTTATTGTTGCCATTGATAATGTCGAAGACAGCTTGCGCTTAGTCGAAGAAGCCAGAAGAGCCTTTCCTCATTTGCAGATTTTCGCTAGAGCTAGAAACTTAGCCCACATGCATTCTTTGATGGAATTAAAAGTTGATGTGATTGAGCGTGAAACATTTGAGTCTTCTTTGCGCATGGGCTCTCAGGTTTTGCGTAAATTGGGGTGGCCTGCGTATCAAAGTGTGGTTGCAGCAAATATTTTCCGCGATCACAATATTAAAATGGTCGAAGATCTGTTTTCAACCAGGGGAAATCAGGATGAAACGATATCCCGTGCAAAACAGGCCCGCGCCGATTTGGAGCAGATGCTTCAAAAAGAAAACGAATACCTAGAGCGTTCTGAGGAAGCCTGGGACTTTGAACACTACTGATTTAAAATGGCTGCAGCAGGTGAAGCTGAAGGCATGTCCTTATCATTAACGACAATGACTTCGCCTCCATGGCGGATCACTTCACAGGCGATGTCATCTAAGATGTCATCATCCTTAGCATCCATTTGTTTTGGATGCAGCGTGAACTGCGCACTTTGACGATGGAACTGCCCCCATAACTCTATATTATTTCGTAAAAACAGAGTTCGCACCTGGCCACTTAAGGCAGCTCGCGAGATCTTTACTAAATCATCAATAACTCGACGCTGGCGAGCCATTTCATCAATTTCTTGGGCAGAATGATGTTTGTGCTGGGCAATGTTCTTTTTAATATGATCGTTGGCCTGATGGATCAATGCATCTGTGCGCGGCACTCCCTTGCTAGGATCTATCTTACAAAGTACGGGAGCAGGGTGAGAAGAGATTTCCTTATAAGCATGAAACATCGTTTCGTTAGTAAAAATCAATAGCGGATGGGTTTTATACCCAGGCTCTTTACTGATTTTAGCTTCGATCCAACGCAAGAAAAGCTTCACACTGGTTTTCTTTTTAAATTTATTATCGTCAGCCCCACGTCCACGCAGGGTCGATTTTAAATGAGGAATTTGCGCAGTTTCGCTGTCATCACCATGTTTCCAGTGGATGCTGCTGCTATGGGATCCTTGATGAAATAGGAAAGTGTGCACATCATTTCCAGTATCGCCGTCACAGGCAAGCAGGACAGCTTCTTCCCCGGTCAAAGTTAGAATATGGTAAATGTGTTCGCCCTGAATGTCTTCGATAAGCGGTTTTAAGTGAAAGGATTCTGCAACCACCACTTTAGATGGAAGTTCATGCCCTGCTAAAAAGTAACTGCGCCAATGCTTATTCACAAATAGTGCAAGTCCTTGTTCACGTCCCCCCAGAAGTTCAGTGGGATCAAAATTATAAAGAGTCTCTAACAAAGTTTTACGCATCTCTTCGCGCTGCTGGTCTTTGCGCGGGTCGCAACTTAGAAGGTAGCTCGCACGACGGACCAAGGCCTCATACTCTAGCTCTAAGGTTTTAGCAGGCATAGAGGGAATATAAATAGAGATGCAAGGGCCGTCCTGGACAGAGGTGAGTCGTAATAGATCCTCGTGAGTCATTTTTTCGAGCATACATACCTCATAGGAAAAAATAATCATCTCTCGATGCTTTGGTGAACTCAAAAAGTCATTTAACAGTCTAGTGTGAGGGGTCATGTTGCGAGCAGTTAGGAAGCCTCGATATCATAAAGAAGTAATATTAACCCGACGCGAAGAGAGGCTTACATGAAAACCTGGATTGTTGTCGTTAATAGAACTCAAGCGAAGGTATTTGCATGCACAAACAAGCGAGGTGATGGCATCGAGTTTGTGACAAAACTAGATAATCCCCGTGGGCGCTTAAGAGCGCAAGATATCAATGCTGATAAATGGGGAGTGTTCGCAACCTTGATGTCCCATGGCTCAAGACAAGAAAAAAAAGAGGGGCCAACGGATCGCGTGGCGCAAGAATTTGCAATTAAGGTTTCGGACTTTTTAGATGAATGCCTTTTACAAAAAAACTTTGATGATTTGATTTTAATCGCGGAACCTCAATTTTTAGGACGCTTGCGCAACCTTCTTGGAAGAGAAGTCAAAGCGTTAATATCGCAAGAAATTGCTAAGGATTTAAATTTAGTCAGCGTCGATGATTTGCGTAGCCGACTTTATCCCGAAGTTCCATCTATGCCAGCTGAGCGTCCTCAACAGCCTTTTCCATAAATATGGAATTATGGCCTTAAGAGGAGAAAGCCACCTTCTAATAAGGTGGCTTTTCTTTTTAGTGATATTTAGAAGGGTCTTTTGAAGACGGAGTCCAACTGGGTGGATCGCTTGCCGGGAACGATTCCATAGAACTTTCTTCGATTAAGTCAGAAGCTTCATCGAAATTTTCAACGCGGCCGCGTCGTTCTTTAGTCATGGTTTTTTTAGACGTGGCTGCAGCGATAACGCCGATGCCAACGCCAGCAGAAATTAAAAGAATAGCTCTTAGAAATCCCATACGCCTCCTTGCTTCGTGGGCGACTATTTGTTCACAACAAAAGTGAAGTACCCTAGAACGGCTAAAATTATTCCTAGGATAAATAATCCCAGACTTCCCCCTAAAAAGTGCTTTACTGGTTTTGGGATATCCTTCTGGTTTTTATCTTTTTCTTCGGGCATTTTGGCTCCTTCCAGAGAGTTCAAAATAAACCTTATTAAGGGCCTTGTAAAAATGGGAGCTTGAGTTTTGCGGGGATACATCCGTGGGCGAGGGCTTTGGCAGTCCCGTGTTTGGCGACAACCAGGAAAAATCTCCAGTATTCATTTTATGCATATCAAATTAACTGTCTTAAGTTTTGCTTTATGGGCCAAATGCGCTAAAAGCTCGTTCATACAACTAACAAGGAATCATTATGAAAAACGTAGTTCTGGCATGTGCTCTTATCCTGACTTCTTTAGCGGCTAACGCAAACTCTTTAAATGATGTCGTTGCTGATATTTCCAAAAACCCTGGTAAGTATTCTCTTGTTGAAGTTCCTCAGACTTCTTTCTCAGCTAAACAGTGGACTCAATTATCTGCTTTGGCTGAAAAAGAATCATGGATTTGGGGCGATACTATTCTTGAAGGCGATTATATTTCTAGCAATGAGCCTGTGGTTTTAGACCTGGTAGAGGCTGTTTATTCTGGGAAGTCGTTAGTAGCTTATAAAATCGTTTATTCAGCAAAAGCTTGGGATACAGGTGCTTGTGAAGTTGATTACGATGCCTTGGAAGATGAAAACGCAAACCTTGATGAAGTTCTAGCAGAGTGCACCGTAGGCAAAATCGTTGGAAATTCCTATGTGAACGTGACTTTGACTGAAGCAGAGCGCGATTGGGATAACGGCGAATCTTTCGAAGAATAGTTTTAATAGTTTCTTAAAACAAAAAGCCCCATCCTTAAAAAGGTGGGGCTTTTTGTTTTTCTAGTTAGTTGATTATTTTTTGCAATGACCTTCTAAAGAAAAGCGAAGCTCTTTAGCGGCCTTTTTACAGATAGGTTTCATTTCACCCAGTGCTGCTGGATCCATAGTCTTAGATAAACGGTTGTATTCATCTGAATCCGTTTCACGAATCATGATCGCAACGCTTTTACCGTCGCCAGTCAATCTTGCTGAACGAGGTTTCACGTCGCACACTGATTCAGACTCAACCACAGGAAGTGTTTCCCACTTGGTTTTCGATCCGGTGCAATTCACACGCAATTCAATAGTGTAGGGACGTCCCATACCTTCTTCATTTTCGCGAGAAATAACAATGGCCTCGCCCTTGTTATCTTTAAGTTGAATGGTTTTTTCACCAACAACGTCCGTCGCCGCGAAAGCTTGAGATGAAACTGCTAATAAGATTCCTGCTAAAAAGATATTTTTATTTTTCATAATTACCCCGCACACAGTGGAAATGAAAGATGGATGTGATCATTGTGAAGGCTGTTACCGCCCATCGCTGATCCTGGAATACCTATAGAACCACTATACTCTCTTTGCCCTGGACGGCACTTCGAGGGCAGAGTGTCCTTCCAACATTGCCTAAAAGCATTGTAGAACTTCGCAGTGGTGCCTTTAAAGTCTTTTACGTTCGTGCTGACTTTCGTCGTTTTTTTGTCGCGATCATAAAGAATAAAATCTTTGATATCAATCGCACGGGCATAGGCATGCATGCTTAACTTTGAAGAATTTCTAGCGTTGCGGTTGGCGTAAGTCCCATAGTGAGAGATGAAGACTCTTTCTGGTTGGGCGTATCCAGCGACTCTGGCGCTTTTTTCTACGCAGCCAAAAAAGTACTTATTTAAATGTTCCGCATAGTTCGGGTGAACAGTTCCGTTACCACACTTCGTACTATTATAGCCTCCGCGAACCATAGCCAACGGATCGCAGCCATTCCAGGTCTTCCCAGGACCATGGGCTAACTTCACGGTTTTTTCAAAGAATGAAAAGTGCAGGGTATGGTCAGGCGCAATGATTGCAGCCGCTGCATCCTCTTCAGAAGGGCTTGTGTCCTGTGGAGTTTCAGTTATTGCTTCTGTTGAATCGGGCTCTCCTGAGGCCCATTCTCCGTCATCAGCGCCGGCACAGCTTACTAAGAAAGCTAGACTAAGAAGTCCAGCCACATGTTTAAGGTTAAGGTTTCCAACGAATAAAAAAGGTTTTTGTCTTTTGTATTTTGTCATCCCTCGAGTGTTAGGTGACTCGTGTGTAACATAAAAGACCGTTCGCCCAGTTCTAGACTTAATTAAGACCATTGTTGGCAAAGATTTCTTGTTTACAAAGAGATGTTTCGCGAGAAAAGGCTAACTTTTTACAAGAATCACTTCGATTCGACAGCAAAAAATCTCAAAGTGAAACACGCAAATTGTTTCTCAATTAAGAAGTTTTGATAAGGAAGGTAAATGGTCCTGTAGGGAATTATTAAAATCCCGATAGTTTGTACCAGGAAGGTTTTTTATGGGAACACTTTATAAGTCACTACTCGCGATCCTACTACTCACACAGACAGCATGCTCATTCAACGCCGCACTTTTTGGCTGGTCTGACGATTCATCGAAGACACCTGCTACTGACCCGGGTACGGGTGCTGCTAAGGTCAAAGGTTCCTTTCCTTTAGGCGCTTTTGGTTTTACTACTGAACATAAAATGTTTTTAAAGTCGACTGCCGACGGTAAATTTGTTTTCAAAACCTTCACTAATGAAATTGTTGTTACTGACAGTTTGGGAGCGGTTTTACATCGCTTTACTCCTGCAGTCGGTGAGGTGACTGGTATCGCTGTTGATTCTAATAATAAACTTTATATCACCTGTACAGATTCAGTTCTTCCTAACTTTACTAGATACCTTAAGAAATTCGAACTAGATGGTACAGTGATAGGAAACCTTGTAACCTATGGTGACGAAGATGGAAATCCTTCAGATGCTGATCCTAATGACTCTAACACTTATGTGGTCGGACGCCCTTCGTCACCTTTCGTTACGAGTGATGGTACAGTTTATGTCGCAATTTTTAGTGAAATTAGAAAATACAACGCAGCTGGGGTCTTACAAGATACGATAGGTTTGGGCCATGGCGCAGCTGATGGTTTTATTCAAGGAAATCCTGTCTACTACGTAGAATCGGATGGCGCAGTTTACGTTGTTGATGACTACACGACACGTTTGCAAAAGTTTGATTCAAACGGTGATTTTGTAAGTAAAATTACCTGGCCAAAACAAATTGATTATATTGATAACACCAGCGGGATTCCAGTTAACATTCAAGGTATTCCTGGAAGCATTATTAGAAATACAGATGGAAGTTTTGTGTTAACAGAGTACATGGGTAATGAAGGCTTCGTTGTCGCATTCAGCTCAGCGGGTACCTTTTTATGGGCAAAAGACGGGAGCGACCGAAACGACGCAGATTATCCAGTTTTCAACGGCAACCTTATGTATGTCTCAAAGTATAATAATAAGTATTACGTAGGCTTCCGAGATGAAGTTGCTATTTATAATAGTGATGGCACATATGCCGGAAATCATAAGCAAAGAATGACAGGTGCAGCTTCAGTTGTTCGACTTGCGAACGGAACCTTTTATGTGGGTTCTGGAAATGGAATTCACAGATATAATGCTAAAGGTGAATGGCAAGAGTCCTTTGCAGCAGGTCGGATGATTTATGGCTTAGCGGCTTCTGACTCGGTACTTTATGCAGTGGATCCTACGACATCGGGGTTAATTTATAAATATAGTTTCGATGGAACTGCGCAAGGCACGATTACTTTCGCGGGTCCCGGTGCGCAACCTATGGGACTATCTATCGATAAAGATAAAACAACCCTGTATGTCGCAGATGGTGCATCTGTGTATAAAATACCGTTGTCAACCGAAGTGGCGGCTGCATTCGGTACAGGTAATTACGACGTCCCTGCTGCGGTTTCGGCACAAAAAGATGGAACTGTTATAGTGATAGATATCGTTGGTGGAACGACCACGACACCTAAACGTTTTAATGCTGACGGAACGTTAGCATCCACAAATTTTGACCTAGCAACTTCAGGTGCTATTGGCATGTCTCTTGGTGTAGCGACGGATTCAAAAGGACGCATTTACGTTTCTGCAGCTCTTGGAAATAAGGTATATGTTTTCGAAGCCAATGGAACTTTCGTCACAACATACACTTCGGGAAGCTTAAGTATGCCGTTCGGCATGACCATAGATCAACATGATGACCTCTTTGTGGCTGATTCTGGGAATAGTGTTGTTAAAAAATTTAGTACGACAGATGGAAGTATTCAGGCTGAATAGTTTTTAGTTAAAAGGCTTTCTTGAACGTATAGGAAAATATGAAAACACACATTGCCTTTGTTGTGCTAGCTCTTTGTTTATCTTTATTCTTTCAAAACTGCGCTCCGTCGAATCCTGAAGAGGATGCGACGGAGGTTCTCACGCCCGCATCGCTTACAGCAGAACAGCCTGCGCAAAGCAACGCCTCAAACTTACCAGCAGCTTCGTCATCATCAGCGGTCAGTACGTCAATGAGTTCCTCAACCAGTCCCGGTGCGGTTGATAGCACAGTTGCATCTTCATCTTTGTCTGATCCGAATTCGGTTAAAGAAACGCCCGAAGGCAGTACTTCGCAGGGAAATTTAGTTGTATCTAATGATTCGAAATCTTCCGATTCTGATAAGACAAACAAAGATGGTTTAAGTTCTAAAGATTCAGGCGCAACTACAAATGCACCAGCGCCTATTAAGAAGACCGATAGTTTCAACGTTGAGATCACTTCCAGATCTGTAGATATGGTTTGGGTCGTAGATAATTCTGGTGGAATGGCAGCCAGTGCTGAAATTTTGCGTAAGAACTTTGGGCCTTTTGCTAAGGATCTTGCGAAGAAAAGTGATTTAAGAATCGCGCTAATCACAAGATACGGAACAAGTGGAACAGGTATCTCCTTCTCTGCCGAATTAAAAAATGCAGTGCAAGTTTCCCATAACGTTCAAAGCTCAGAGCCGTTACTACTTGCCGCAGTAGCAATGTGCGGTATTCAAACAAACGATGCTTTTTGTTCTAGTTTTGCAGGCGGGAAGTATCAAGAGGTCTTCGGTTCATTAAAATCATTTTTGAGACCAGGATCTGAAAAGGTTTTCGTTTTTGTAAGTGATGATGACTCTACAGGAACAGCGGTGAACGAAAATAAAACCTTTATCACTGCAGCGACATTCACTCAAAGAATGCTAATGGCTTTTCCCACGGACAGTGGTTTCAAAACCTACGGGATCATTTCAGGATCAAGCACCTGTGGAGTACAAAAGGGAACTGCATACCTAAGCCTGGTAAAAGAAACCGCAGGATTGGCTTTTGATATCTGCGCAACTGACTGGTCGGCCTATTTCTCAAGGCTAACATCAGATTTAAGCCAAGAAGTGGCAAACTCGTTTTTAATCGATAAGTCAGCGAAAGAAATAGTTAGCATCACACTAAATGGTAAGACCTTGTCACCAGCCGATTATAACTTTTCAGTAGGCAAGATTACTATCGACTCTGATTTACTAAAGGCTGCAGGTAAATACATTGTCGACATAAGTTATCTCAATTAAAGAAGTTGGCACCGAAAAAATCAGTGCCTTCATTGCTTCAAAAAATAAAACACTTAGTCTTGATTCGAAGTGCAACTCAACTCCGCCTGAACATCGCTAACAACCGGCGCTTGTTCTGACCCAGAACGAGTGAAAGTCAAAGAAGACCAGCAGACTTCCTTAGCACTTTCAGATTCAAAACGATGGAAGGTATAAACCACAGAACCATCGTCCTTCACCGAAGCGCCATTAAAGGTAAGTTTACCTAATTCAGCAGAAGACACTTTAGAAAATTCAGTCTGCAAAACACCCAAGTTAGAAAAGTAGTTCGCAGTAGCAGGTCCTGAAGCGAGGTAAACATTAGGATGAACAAAAACATTCGCAGCAGAAGCGGAAACACCAATAGATAAAATAGAAGCAACCAATACCGTTTTCATAAGAAGTTCCTTTCAAAGAGGCTTCTTATAAGTGAACAAATCAATCCCACTCAAGTTAGGCTTAAGTTAAGAGATACCAACAAATTAAAAACAAAATATTACTACCGCATCGGTATCGCATCGCAGAACCGATTCGGTAGTAAAATAAGCCAAAAAAAACTGGGGAGTTTTCTGCCGGCGGCAGAAAACGACAAAACAAAAGCTAACGAACAAGGCGGGAAACTTCAGAACCCACTTCGGCAAAGCCGAAGTGCAGACAGGCAAAATAAAAAAACCGCCAGAAGGGCGGTTTTTTATTTGGTGCGGGTGGAGGGACTTGAACCCCCACGGACGTGAATCCAAGAGATTTTGAGTCTCTCGTGGCTACCATTACACCACACCCGCGTGAGGAACTTTTTTAAAGAAATTGTGGCTAATACTCAAGGTCTTTTTTTAAAAAAGTTAATTATGCCCAAGAAATGACCAATTATAGCTCTTTTAATTGTTTATTAATCCAATCCAGATGATGCCTTACGTCCGCAAAAAGAGAGATCCCGTTGCACGTTTTCGTAGAATCCTCGGAATCGGGATTAAATCCCATCGAAGTAATTCCATATAAGACAAGCCCTTCATAAGTCTTCACATACAAAGGACCGCCTGAATCTCCAACGCAGACACCTTTTTCAGGCTGCAAAACAATATGGGTATTCAAAACTGCAAAATAGTCCTTGTTTCTAGGGTCATAAAAGCTCTTCACTAACTGCTTTCCTGGAACGGTCACGTGGCGCAGAAGTCCGCCATCAGCGTTGGCCATTCCCGTGGTCCCATAACCAGCCATCACTAACTCTTCACCTTCAGTGGCGGTGAATTGCTCCCCAGGTAAAGGACGAATCGTCGTGCCTTTCGGAGCTTTGCCTTCAAAACGAACGACAGCCAAATCATCTTGAGCTTTATCGATGGGCACACTTTGGGTAAAATCGTGATCGGTTTTTAAGGCCTTATGGGTCACTTCTCTCAAAGTCTTTAAAGAGTTGATACAAGCAGAGTTTTTAACAAATGAAGCATACATTTTCTTGCTAGTTTTCTTAATACAATGAGCAGCCGTTAGGACTTTATTTTCCGCAATCAAAGTTCCTGTGCAAATACTCGAAGTGCCATCATCAAGTTCGGTAATCAGTAAAACCGTCGAAGAACTTAGATCTCCGTCAGTAAGAACGGATCCGCCGACGATACCATTGCGAATGGAAGCCTCTGCCTGGCATTTTGGGGCGTTGGCTGCTTCCGCATTCAAACCCATGGCGTTTTGAGATCTTTCCGCACAGGCCGCTAATAGGCTCGCAAAAACCAATGTCATAGAGATTTTAATAGCGGAAGAGGTCACAGCGGCTCCTTATATATAGACAATCTTCTTAGACAATTTTCCCAACTATCGGCGTTTAGGGGCAAAATGGCTCCGCTTTGTAAGGCTTTCATAAAGCGTCTTGTAAGTTGTCACAATCGGGCTTGCACGGGGGATGCCATGGCTAAGGGGTCAATCCCAGGACCGTTTAGATATCAAGGACTTAGACAGTGAGGACGAAATTTGGCGTTCTTGGCATCAGGCTTGCTCTAAGCGCCAGGGTGACTAAAGGTTTTAAACCAGAACCCTGAGGAGACTTTATGAAAAAGTATATCTATATCCTTGCGGCTTTAAGCATGGCGCCTAACTTCGCCCTTGCTCAAAGCATCGAAAGCGATGTTGATGCAGAGTTGGATCAAATGTATTCCAACGTACAAGCTCAACCTGTGGCGCAACCACAAGCTCAAGCAGCTATCGCTTCATCAGCCCCAGTGAGCGGTCAGCCGATTTATATTTTAAATCAGGCGACTCCAACTTCAACTGCTCAACTGCAACAATCACAAATTCAAAAACAGCCAACGACTGTTATTGAAGCTTCGCCATTGACAGAGTCTCGCGCAGAACAAATCCGCCGTGCTCGTCAAGATGCGGAAGTGGCGACTGAACAAAGAATCGTTGAAAAACTAGAACACTCTCGTATGGAAGATGAAAAGAAAAGAGCGAGTGTTCTTTTTGGCGATAAATTCAATGAATTAAACAACCAACAAGTTCAACAACAACCTGTACAAGCTATGCCTGTTCAACAGGTACAAGTTCAACAAGTTGAAGAACCAAAAGAAAACACACGCGACATCGTTCGTGAAGAAATCGCTGCGGCGATGAAAGTTGAAGAAGAAACAGCTATTCTTCCGATCGAAACTAAATATGTTGGTGGTATCCTTGGAATCGGAGACTATCCAGATGTTATCAACGTAAAAGGTAACTATGCCTTGGGTGTGGCTTTCGGTAATAAATATGACAACTTCGTGATCGAAGGTTCATTCCTTTATTCAAACTACACTTTGGATAACAATGGTTATTATTCAAACATCAATAATAACAACTACTATCCAAATGCTTACAACGGTGGTTACTACATCCCGAACAATATCGACGTAAACCAATACACAGGTTCATTGGCTGCGAAGGTTCAATTGTTCAGCGGTATCGTAAAACCAGTTATCGGTGGTGTGGTTGCTTACTCTTACAGAACATTTGCTTGGGCTAACGACAACTATAGCTATGCAAATAACAGCAACACTGCAAACTCTCATGCGATCGATATCGGTACAATCGTGGGTGCTGACCTAGAGTTCTCTCCAAAGTACTCTTTAGGTTTGGATTTCCGTTATATGTTCAATCTTTCCAGCCGTGTGAATGCTTCCAACAACTGGATGACTGGACCTCAGTATGGAACTCCGATCGAAAAGCTTCAGTATTATGTGATGTCGCTTGTAGCTCGCGCGAACTTCTAACATAATCAAAACAAGTTAATAATTCCTCAAGTGGTTTACAAACCCCAGTTCAGAAATGACCTGGGGTTTGTTTTTTTCGGAAACTGATGAAAAGGGCCCATCTGACTGCGTTGTGCGGTCTTTTGCTTCTCTCCGACGTGGCGCTGCCACGCCTCCGTTTCGCAAAAGATCCTCCGCCTTGCATATGGACCCTTTTGATCAGTCTCCTGCAGACGACGTTTTGTGGTGTGGGGGAATGCTTTACTTCGTGGTTTGATTGCTTCATAGTTTTTTTATGGGGATTATCTTAAGTCTGATTTTTTCTTTGAATGCATATGCTGCGACTATTGTTACTGAGACGGTGGGGCAGGTTTCTGAGTATGTTATTACTTCTCGGGAAGTGCAGATTGCTGTGGTGGCAGAGCATATTCTTTTCCCGGCAAAGGGTGTTGCTCCTAAGATTTATGAAATTAGGCCGGGGGCTCCGGAATTTCAGGGGGCTGTGACTAATATTTTATTAGAAACAGTGGTTGCTCTTGAAGCTGAAAACTTTAATGTGGCGAACGTAACCCCGGAAGAAATCAAGAATGCTATGACGACGGTGCAAAGAGCGGTGGCGGGAAAGGCCTATTGGGCATCTTTGGAAGTTTCAGAAGCGGAACTTCAAAAAATTCTTTCTCGCAAACTGACTTCCAAGGCTTTCTTAAAGTTTAAGACGAACTCTATGTCGGGGATTATCACGGACCAAGAAGCACAAATGTACTACGAAAGAAACCGCGTGAAGTTCGGAAGTCTTCCGTTTGCCTCGTTCAAAGATAATATTAAAACCTACTTGGCGCAGCAGCAGTTGGAAGAGCGAATTCGCTCTTGGTTTGAAGTGATCATGCGCAAATACAAAGTTCGCAATTTTACTAACTAATGCATATCGAAGCTCTTTTTAGTCCACATAAACCGGCGATGCGCGCTTTAGTTGAAGCGATCCATGAGGCCCAAGGGCTTTTGCCGCAGTTTTATTGGCCGAAGGAACTTTTGGGGGCTGAGCTTGCCACCGCAGAAGCTGTCGGTATTTTTGAAGGGGAGCTGCTCTTAGGTTTCGTTCTTTATCGTGATTTACCCCAAGCTTGGGAAATTTCTTTGGTCGCAAGTCATCCCGATCACCGCCGCAAAGGTGCCATGGTGGAGCTCTTTCAGTATTTAATTGCCGCTAAGGGTCAGGATAAGGAGCTTTGGCTTGAAGTTCATGAGGAGAACGTTGCCGCCCAAAAACTTTATGAAAAGTTGGGTTTTAAAGAAACTAGAAGGCGACCTCGTTATTATAAGGACGGGGCGACTGCAGTTTTGTACTCACATTCTTAAAAGCCATCGGTCACCGGTGCTTTAAGCGGATAAACCCTTGCCATGGTTGATTTTTCTTGCTAGCTTCAGGTCGTTCCATGGGCCTAACAAGGCCCATTTTTTTTGCTACCCGGACGGGTTGCAATGCCGAATGATCCGGCAAACATGCAGTGCTCTCGAAGCTCGAGAAACTGGACCCCGTCCAGGAGCAGTGTATGTTATAAAGGATTGTCTTAAATGTCAGAGACCCCATCGTGGATGGAAACAGTAAAAAATATGGCACAAACAGCAGCAACCGAACAAGGTTGTCTACTGTATGACGTTGAATTTGTCGGACTTGGAAAAGGCCGTACCTTGCGTGTTTTCATTGATAGAGAAGATGGCAACGTCACGATTGATGATTGTTCAAATGTTTCAAAGGCATTGAACGAAGTTCTTGATGCTGATGAAAATCTTATTCCTGGTGAAGCGTACAATTTAGAAGTTTCAACTCCAGGTCTTGAGCGCCATTTAAAACAACCTTGGCACTTTCAAAAAGCAGTGGGTAAGAAAATTTACGTTAAAACTACCAAGGCTTTTGAAAGCGCAGGCGTAACAGACAAAAAGTGGAAAGCCGGTAAAACAGTCGAGGACGTATTAGAGTCGGCTGATGAAAAGGGCATCCGATTTGTCATCAAAGGCGTAGAGCTGAATGTGCCTTACGAAATGATCGACAAAGCTAAAGTAATTTTTGAAATGACCAAAGGTCAGAAAAAGTAACGAGAGGTAAATCATGGCTGAAAATATGTTTTCAGATCTTTCCAAAGTGATTGATCAAGTCGGAAAAGACAAAGGAATCGATAAGCAAGTAGTTATCGATGCAATCACTCAAGGTATGCTTGTAGCTGCTCGTAAAAAATACGGTACTTACCGTGAAATTGAAGCTGCTTATAACGAAGAAACTGGCGAAGTTGAACTTTTTGAGTTCAAAGAAGTTGTTCCTCGTGAAAAATTCATCGATGAAGAAGTTGAAATTCCTTACGACGAAGCTGTGAAGTTGGATCCAAACGTTCAACTTGATGACTCTGTAGGTATCAAGCTTGAAGCCTCTGATCTTGGTCGTATCGCTGCACAAACAGCAAAACAAATCATCATGCAAAAAGTCCGTGATGCTGAACGCTCTATCATCTTCAATGAGTTTGAAGAAAGAAAAGGCGAGATCGCATCTGGTATCGCTCGTCGCGTGGAAAAAGGCGCGATCGTTGTCGATTTGGGCCGTACTGAAGCGTACATCCCACCTCGTGAACAAATCCCTGGTGAACAATACAAACCAGGTGACCGTTTGCAAGGTTACTTGTCTGAAGTTCGTCAAACCACTCGTGGTCCGCAAATCATCATGTCTCGCGCGGACGAGCGATATTTGATGAAACTTTTTGAAATGGAAGTTCCAGAAATCTATGACGGTGTTGTTGAAATCATGGCTGCCGCTCGTGAGCCAGGTCAACGCGCTAAAATCGCAGTTCGTTCTAAGGACAACTCTGTTGATCCAGTGGGTGCTTGCGTTGGTATGAAGGGTTCTCGTGTACAAAACATCGTACAAGAACTTCGTGGCGAAAAAATCGATATCGTTCCTTGGGATGAAGACGTAACACGTTTTGCGTGTAACGCTTTGGCTCCAGCGGAAATTTCTCGCGTATTCTTGGATGATGCGAACCGTGAAATGGAAATCGTAGTGCCTGACAGTCAATTAAGTTTGGCAATCGGCAAACGCGGTCAAAACGTTCGTTTAGCTGCTAAACTTACAGGCTGGAAATTAGACATTATTTCTGAGTCTTCAGCGGCGTCTCGTACTGCAGAATCAATTTTCAACTTGATGTTGATTCCAGGCATGAGCGAAACTATGGCCCAAAATATTTTCCAATCTGGTTTCGGTTCATTCCAATCTGTTGCTAACTCTTCAGTGGAAGAGTTGATGACAATCCCTGGATATGACGATCCAGATAAAGCTGAAAAATTAATGAAAGAAGCAAAAGCCCTTGTTGCTAAATATGAAGCTGACGGAGTGCCAGTACCAACTGCACCTACGGCTTCTAAAGACAAAGGTTCCAATGTTTCTGCAAAAGAACAAGCTGATTTACTTCTGAAACAAGAGTTGAAAAAACTCGACGCTCAAGAAGCGGACGAAGAATAATAACAGGAGACTGAGTGAGTAATCCAAAGGTTTTTGAATTTGCAAAAGAGATCGGGATGACCCCGCTAGCCCTCATGGATAAAATCCGTGAATGGCATTTGCCGGTGAAAAGTCATATGGCTGAGCTTGAGCCAGAAATGCTTGCGCAAATTAAAATTAAACTTAGCGGTGGTTCAGCTCCAGCTGAAGAGGCTAAGCCTAAAAAAGCAGCGACTCGTAAAGCGCCAGCGAAAAAAGCGGCGGCTCCAGTAGCTGAAGGTGAAGCAGCGCCAGCTCCTCAGGCTAAAGCTCCTGTTATTCGCCGTAAAAAAGAAGAAGAAGCTCCTAAGGCTAAAGCTGCAACAGCGGAAGCTGGTGAAGAAGCTGCAGCTCCAAAGGCTCGCGTAGTTGTTAAAAAGACAGCTCCGAAAGCCGAGGAAGAAGCAGCTCCAGCACCTGCAGTTGAAGCGGCTCCGGTTGAAGAAAAAGCTCCGGCAGCAAAAGTAAAAGAAGCGCCAGCGGCTCCTGCGGAAGTGAAAGAAACTCCAGCAGCTGCAGCAGCTCCAGTTGAAGCTAAAAAAGCGGAACCAGCAGTAGCAAAAGAAATTCCTGCAGCGGCTCCGGCTCAAGCAGCAGCACCTGCAGCTCCAGCACCACAAGCTCGTAAAAAAGAAGTTGTGGTTGGTACGAGCGGTGTTGCAAGTTCTTCAACTCCGGCGACAACACCAAAAAGAAATATTATCGGTCGTATGGACCTTTCTCGTGTGCAGCCACAAACTCCGCAACGTCAACAAGGTGATCGTCCACAAGGTGGCGGTTATCAAGGCGGCGGCGGATATCAACGTGGTCAAGGTGGTGGTGATCGCCCTCAAGGACAAGGCACTGGTTTCGGTGGACCTCGTCCGGGTGGTTTCAACCGTCCAGCGGGTGGTGCGCCAACACGTAACATTCGTACTGGTTTCGTAGCATCAGCACCTCCAGAGCCAATGCCGGATACTGGTTTCCGTTCTGATTTTGATCGTCGTAAAAAAGCCGGTCCTGCACCAGTTGCTGGTCCTGGCAGAGGTGGCGAGAAAGAAAAAGAGAAGGAAGAAGAAGTAGCGGTATTCAACGCGGTTGAATTCCGTAAACGTGAAATGGTCTTCCAACCTAAAAAGAAAAAGGGAATGCTTGATCGCGAAGCGATGAAGACCCAAATCACAACACCATCAGCGCATAAACGCGTGGTGAAAGTGAATAACACCATGAAAGTATCAGACTTGGCGATGGAGATGGGCTTGAAAGCTCCTCAATTGGTTAAAGTTTTGATGAAGAATGGTGTTATGGCCAACATGAACATGGATCTTGATTTCGATACGATCGCTTTGATCGTTCCAGAGTTCGGTTGGGAAGCGCAAAACGTATTCAAAACTGCGGATGCCGTTGCAGAAGAAACCGCGTTCGGTGAATTGAATGCAGAAGCTGTGATTCGTCCTCCAGTTGTGACTGTTATGGGTCACGTTGACCATGGTAAAACATCACTTCTTGATGCTATCCGCAATGCCGATGTGGCAGCGGGCGAGGCTGGCGGTATCACTCAGCACATTGGTGCTTACAGTGTTAAAATTGAAGACGGTAACCTGATTACATTCCTAGATACTCCGGGCCATGAGGCTTTCACAGCTATGCGTGCCCGTGGTGCGAATGCTACTGACATCGCGATCATCGTGGTGGCAGCAGATGACGGTATGATGCCGCAAACACAAGAGGCCGTGAACCATGCGAAAGCAGCGGGCGTGCCGATGATCGTTGCGGTCAACAAAATGGATAAGCCAGGCGCAAATCCAGACCGTATTAAACAACAATTAACTGAACTTGAAGTCGTCCCAGAAGAATGGGGCGGTAACACGATTTTCTGTGAAGTTTCCGCTTTAAAGAAAACCGGTATCAAAGAAATGCTAGAGCAAGTAAAACTTCTTGCGGAAGTGGCTGAACTTAAAGCCAATCCGAAACGCTCTGGTACAGGTATCGTTATCGAAGCGAAAATGGAAAAAGGAAAAGGACCTGTTGCTACACTTCTAGTGAAAGACGGAACAGTTGAAGTAGGTCAGTACATCGTTGCTGGTACTATGAAAGGCCGCGTTCGTTCATTGACAAATGATAAAGGCGAAAGAATCCAATCTGTCGGTCCTGGTTTGCCAGCCGAAGTTTTGGGTCTTGAAGCAGTACCTGCTGCCGGTGATAAGTTCGACATCGTTAAAGATGAAGACACGGCAAATGAAGTTTCGACTTTAAGAAAAGAACAAGCTGAAAAAGCGGCTACGACTCCGAACGCGAAAATGTCTTTAGAAGACATCTTTGCGAAAGTGAAGTCAGGTGACGTGAAAGAACTTGCGATCGTGCTTAAAGCCGACGTGCATGGTTCTTTGGAAGCGATCAACGGCATGCTTTCTAAGATCTCTACTCCGGAAGTGAAGGCGAAAGTTATTCACTCTGCAGTGGGTGGTATTAACGAAGGTGATATTACTCTTGCGCACACAGCAAAAGGTATCGTTCTTGGTTTCAACGTACGTCCTGACTTGGGCGCACAGGCTAAGGCGAAACAAATGGGTGTGGATGTAAGAACATACTCCATCGTTTACGAATTGATTGATCAAATGAAATTGGCAATGGGTGGTCTATTAAGTCCAGACGTTGTTGAAGAAGTTATGGGTCGCGTGGAAGTACGTAACACCTTCAACGTTCCTAAAGTGGGAACTATTGCAGGTTGCTTCGTGATCGACGGTAAGATCCAACGTAACAATATGATCCGTCTTCTTCGTGAAAATAAAATCGTTTACGAAGGTAAGATCGCTTCCCTTAAACGTTTCAAAGATGATGCTAAAGAAGTGGCGCAAGGCTACGAGTGCGGTATCGGCATTGAAAACTACAACGACGTTAAAGTCGGCGATATGATGGAAGCTTATATTAAAAAAGAAGTAGCTCGCGAATTGGATGCAGGTCGCTAATGAAAAATATGGGTGATGGGCGCAGAGTCGCTCGCGTAGAAAGAGAGATTCAAGCAACTGTTGCCCAGTTTTTGATTCGTGGATTTAAATCACCATTGCCAGGTCTTGTGACGGTGGCATCGGTGAGAATGCCTGCGGATTTGCGTACTGCAAAAGTGTACATCAGCGTTCTTGGCTCTGATGAACAAAAAGAAGAAGCTATTGAACTTCTGCAAGAACGCGCTTTTGAAATTCAAAACTTTATCGGTAAAGAATTGAAAATGCGCTACTGCCCTAAACTGACTTTCTATGCGGATCACACGACGGATCAGGTTTTGAAAGTAGAAAAAATTCTTCATGAGCTAGAGATTGAACGAAAAGCTCATGGTGAAAGTACCGACGACGAATCTGATGACGAATAACTCTACATTTAACGGTCTTTTGTTGGTTGATAAACCTTCAGGGATTTCCAGTCACGACGTGGTGGCGCGTTTGCGTCGCATTTTGCAAACCAAAGCCGTGGGCCACTCGGGAACTTTGGATCCTTTGGCTTCAGGCTTGATGGTTTGCTTAATCAACGAAGGTACGAAACTTAGCCAATACATTTTAGAAGGTGATAAGGGTTATCGCGTGCGCGCTCAGTTTGGCGTTCGCACTGATACCTTAGATACCACCGGGCAAGTTTTAGAAACCAAGCCAGTCGATTTAACTAAAGAAATGATTCTAGCTGAAGCTGCGAAACTGCATGGCGAAATGGAAGTGGAAGTTCCCATCTATTCCGCGATCAAGGTTCAAGGTAAAAAGCTTTACGAATACGCCCGTGGGGAAGAGGAAGTTCAAGTCCCTAAAAAGGTCATGAAGTTCTGGGATATTTCCCCTGTGGATGTCGGCCCTGATTGGGCTGAATTTGATATTAAATGCTCTAAAGGCAGCTACATCCGTACTTGGGTAGATCTTTTAGGGAAAGCGCTGGGGTGTGGGGCCGCGATGAGTTCATTGCGGCGCACATGGTCAGCTCCCTATTTAATTCCCCAGGCTCAAACCCTTGAGCAGATCGAAACCACTGTAAAAGGTGGGAGCGCGGGGGCGGCTTTCGTTCCTATGGATTTGGCTTTGCCCCAGGTAAAAAGAATCAGGGTTAAAGGGCAGGATCGCGTCCTTTTAACGAATGGGCAGATTAGCCATGACCTGCGCAGCCAGCTTATAACCGCTTTTAAGCCTGCTGAGGATCAATATATTCAAGTTATTGACCAAGATGGCGGTCAGTTATTGGCTTTGATTGGCCTTGATCCGGGCAAGGGCTTTGCTCTTAAAAGGGTCTTTAAGTATTAGGGGCCCGGAGGGCGGAGAGCGAAGACCGGGGCTTCGCTGAACCAGCTTGACGTGCTACCCAATTATAGATAGAAGTTTAGAACTTTAAAAAACTCTGCGGTTTGTCAGCCATGACGGCCGATGGGGTGATGATAAAAACCGAGTTTAAGAGACTCAAAAATAAGGAGACTTTAATGGCAGTCACTAAAGATACTAAAGGGCAAATCGTTAAAAAATTCCAAACTGCGGATCTAGATACTGGATCTCCAGAAGTTCAAGTTGCTCTTTTGACAGCTAAAATCAATGATTTGACAACTCACTTTGCGACTCACAAAAAAGACCACCACGGTCGTCGCGGTCTTGTAACAATGGTTAACAAAAGAAGAAAACTTTTGGACTACTTGCATCGTAAAGATGGTACTCGTTACCAAGCGCTTATTAAAGCTCTTGATATCCGTAAGTAATGCAGTTGCGAAGGGGCCACAAGGCCCCTTCAGCTTTTTAAGGCGGTTGTTGCAATAACAGCCATCCTGATTCAGAATCAAAAAAAATAAATAAGTAAAAATATATAAAAGAACAGAGCAAAAAAGCTCTGTGCACACTTCAAGGAGATTTAATGAAAACGACTGTAACTACTTCGGTGGGCGGAAAACAAATCACCATCGAAACAGGCCGTTTGGCAAAACAAGCAGATGGATCAGTGCTTGTCTCTAGTGGTAACAACATGGTTCTTGTTACTGCAGTTTGTTCTAAGAAAGCATCAGAACTGGATTTCTTTCCTCTGACTGTTGAATACATCGAAAAATTCTATGCAACTGGTAAAATTCCGGGTGGCTACTTCAAACGTGAAGGTAAGCCGACAACAGATGCAGTTTTAACTGCACGTTTAATCGACCGTCCAATTCGTCCCTCTTTCCCAGAAGGTTTCAGAAACGAAACTCAAGTTGTGGCGACGGTTCTTTCTGCCGATGGCGCTTTCCCATTGGAAATTTTGGCAAGCTTAGGTGCTTCTGCCGCGCTTCATGTTTCTGATATTCCGTTCAATGGCCCAACAGCTGCTGTACAAGTGGCTCGCGTTGACGGTCAATTCGTAGCAAATCCAACTCCACAACAACTTGAAAAATCAGACATGGACATCATCGTTGCTGGTACTCGCAATGGTTTGTTGATGGTTGAAGGTGAAACGAAATTCATCTCTGAGGCTGACGTTTTGGCAGCATTGAAATTCGGTCACCAATCAATGATGCCTTTGTTGAATGCGCAAGATGAACTTCGTGAAAAAACTGGTTCTGCTGCGAAACGTGCTTTCACGGCGCCATCTATTGATGCAGATTTCAAAGCGCAAGCTGTGAGCATGCTTCAATCTAAGATTGCACAAGCATTGTCTATCAAAGTTAAGCAAGACCGTTACGCAGCTGTAGCTGCTGCTTCTGCTGAAGCGGAAACGGCTTTATTGGGTTCAATCACTGATAAAGACCTTGCTAAACAACGTAAAAAAGAACTTTCTGCAATTGTTGAAGAAATCAAATATCAAGAAGCTCGTTCAATGATCCTTGATAAAAAAGTTCGTATCGATGGCCGTGATGTAAAAACGGTTCGTTCTATCGCCAACGAAGTCGGTTTCCTTCCTCGCGCCCATGGTTCTGGTCTTTTCACTCGTGGTGAGACTCAGTGCTTGGGTACTGTAACTTTGGGTACTGGTGATGATGAACAAATGGTTGATGCTCTACTGGGCACACAAAAACGCCGTTTCATGCTTCACTACAACTTCCCTCCATTCTCTGTAGGTGAAGTGGGTCGTTTCGGTGGTCAAGGTCGTCGTGAAATCGGCCACGGTAACTTGGCAGAGCGCGCTCTTAAAGCTGTTCTTCCTGACCATGAAAAATTCCCTTACACAATCCGTGTAGTTTCTGAAGTTCTTGAATCAAACGGTTCTTCATCAATGGGTTCTGTTTGTGCTGGTACTTTATCAATGCTTGATGCTGGTGTGCCTATTAAAGGAAACGTTGCGGGTATCGCGATGGGTCTTATTAAAGAAGGCGACCGTGTAGCTGTATTGACGGACATCCTTGGTGACGAAGATCACTTGGGTGACATGGACTTTAAAGTGGCTGGTACAACTACTGGTATCACAGCTCTTCAAATGGATATCAAAATCGACTCTGTTTCTTTTGAAGTGATGGAACAAGCTTTGGCGCAAGCTAAAGATGGTCGTAATCACATTCTAGCTGAAATGGAAAAAGTGATCAGAACGGCACGTGGTCAAATCTCTGAATTTGCTCCGCGAATCGAGACGATCAAAATTAAACCAGATAAAATCCGTGAAGTTATCGGTTCTGGCGGTAAAGTTATCCGCGGAATCACTGAAGCTACGGGTGTTAAAATCGAAATCGAAGATGACGGTACAATCCACATCGCGTCTGCAGATCCAGAAGCTACTAAAAAAGCTATCGGCATGATCAATGACATCGTTGCTGAAGCTGAAGTGGGTAAGACTTATAAAGGTCGTGTTGTTAAGATCGCTGAATTCGGAGCATTCGTTGAAATCCTTCCGAACACGCAAGGTCTTCTACACATCTCTGAAATCTCTAACGAGAGAGTGCGTGCAGTGACTGACGTGCTTAAAGAGGGCGAGTTCATCGACGTGAAAGTTCTTGAAGTTGACCGTTCTGGTCGCGTGAAACTTTCTCGTAAAGCTCTATTGCAGTAGTTTTCAATTTTAAGGGGCGCATCTTACCATAGATGCGCCTTTTTTTTATCCGGAGCACAATGAGCACTCAGTTCAATAAAACTGAATTATCTAACGGAATCCGCGTTGTCAGTGAACTTCATCCAGCGTCTCGCGCGGTTTCATTAAGTATCTGGGTTTTGACTGGAACCCGTGACGAAACTCCTGATGTCGCAGGTATTTCCCATCTTTTAGAACATCTTGTTTTTAAAGGAACGAAGACTCGTTCGGCCTATCAGATTGCTAAGTCCTTGGAAGCCCTTGGTGGTGATTTGAATGCTTACACGACCCGCGAGTACACGGTTTATACCGCGATGGTTTTAAAAGACCATTGGGAAAAAGCCTTAGATGTACTTTCTGATTTAGTTTCCAACATGCATCTGACACAAAAAGAGTTCGCTTTAGAAAAAAGCGTGATCTTGCAAGAAATCGCCATGTCAGAAGATAGCCATGAAGAAATCGTGTACGATCTTTTCTATGACCAAGTGTATGGAAAACATCCCATTGGTCGTTCGATCTTAGGGACACCTGAATCCATCGCCGTGATGAAACAAAATCAGGTGATGGACTATTATAAACAGACCTACACCGGCAAAAACATCATCGTCAGTGCGGCGGGATGTTTGGATCATGATGAGCTTATGAAGGGCATTGAAAAGCGCCTGGCCCACAAGAAAAAGTCCAATCTTAAATCTAAAAGAAAAGTGCCGCGTTGGTTAGAGCGCCGCCATGTCGTTGAAAAACAAGCTGAACAAGTGCACATGTTGATGGGATTTGAAACAGCGAGCTTTAAAGACAAATATCGCTTTGAAGCTGTGATCACGAACACACTTTTAGGCGGAGGCATGACCTCGAAGCTTTATCAAAGTGTGCGTGAAAAAAGAGGCTTGGTTTACACCATTGGCTCTAGTCTTAATACCCACATTGATTCCGGCATGATGACTATTTATGCGGGAACAGAAGCTAAGAATGCGCGTAAAGTGGGGGATTTGATTTCTAAAGAGTTTAAAAAGATCCGCAAACAAGGTGTTTCAAAACACGATGTGGAAATGTTTAAAACCCAAGTTATCGGTAGCATCTTGTTAGGTTCTGATGATCTTGATAATCGTATGACTTCGTTGGCTGTGAATGAAATGGTCTTTGGCCGTTTTAGATCTGTTGAGTCAGTGATTGATGAAATCAAGAAAGTATCGGTAGATTCAGTAAATCATTATATCCGCCATGAGATTAACTTGGATAAAACTTCCGGCGTTCTTTTAGGACCTGGAGTGACCGAGTTAAAACACTGGTGGGAAAATCTTTCTTTATAAGAAGTTAGTACAAGGAATTGTGATGCAAACACTTAAAGTAAAAATCAAAAAACTAGAAAACTTCCACGGCGAATTGCCAGCTTACCAATCTGCAGGCGCCAGCGGCTTTGACGTTCGTGCGCAACTTTCAGGTCCCGTGGTTTTAAACCCAGGTGAAAAGGCAATGATCCCAACAGGGTTGTCTTTCGAAATCCCATTGGGTTACGAAATCCAAGCACGTCCTCGTTCGGGTTTGGCAGCAAAAAATGGTCTGACAGTATTAAATACTCCAGGAACCATCGATGCTGACTATCGTGGTGAAGTAAAAATCATCTTAATCAACCTTGGCAACGAACCATTCACAATCAACGATCAAGAACGCTGCGCTCAATTGGTGATTGCACCAGTTTATCAAGCGATCTTTGAAGTTGTGAATGAACTAGGAAGCACAGAAAGAGGAGCTGGCGGATTTGGCTCAACCGGCCGCGCTTAAGTCGGCGAATGAAAAGGGCCCAATCGACTGCGTTGTCGGGCCTTTCGCTTCTCTCCGACGTACTAGGAGTACGCCTCCGTTTCGCGAAAAACCCTCCGCCTTGCGCTTGGACCCTTTTGATTCGCCTTGGTTCTGGGTAGAAGGGGAATAAAAAAAGCCTGCTTATCGCAGGCTTTTTTATTCGTAAATTTTCAGCCTAGGCGTTCTAGGCGACTGATATCAATTCTGTTCCATAGCCACAATAAGAATACGATGGCGAAGATGATTGATACCAAGCGGATCGCTCTTCTTTTTTGCATTTGGAAGTTTTCAGTTAGTCCTACGGCCATCAACATGCTTGTGAATGCAAAGCCTACCAAGCTGATGGGTGGGATGATTTCTGAACCAATTTGGAAAATGAAGAAAGGGATGTTCGCAAGTAAGATCAATGTGAAAAGCTTGCGAAGTGAACACGTTCTTTTTTCGAAGACTTGGAAGTAATAATAAATAAACAGAGCGCCGATGCAGGTAGTAGCTACGCCTACGATCGGAGAGATGATAATGCCGCCCATGATTCTAAAAAAGTTGGGGGGTACTAATCCAGTCGCTACACCTGAAATTATGGAAACTGCAACTAGAGTTATGATTAGAACTGGCCAGCTCCAATCAGGAAGGTGTTTGATTTTTTCAATCGGGTGTTTCAAGAAGTTGAATAAATATTTAACAACTTCTTTGGCAGTGTCTTGGTGAGTTTTCGCTGAATTCGTAACGTCTCTATAGTCTGTCATGGGACCATTTCAACATTAGTCCAGGTTAGAGGCAACACTTCAATTTTAGCGTGAATAATTTCGCTAAAGCGTGTGTTTTAAGTTTCGTCGCGCAAATCCATTTCAGCAAGGTTGCTCGCTCTTTCCAAAAGCAGCTGGCAATTTTGGATAGCAGTTTCATCTATCGCACCCAAGGTGCTTAGGCTTGCGGGACGAATGGGTTTCACCATGTATTTATGAAGTCGGTAAGAGAGTTTTAAAAGTTTCGGTTCTGCTTTTGATAGGCGGCATTCGATCGTGGCAAAGGGAACGGGCAGGGCAAAAAGTGACTTTGACTCTTGCTTTGAAGAATCGTCGGTCATTTCGGTGATGCTTTTTATCGCGCTAGAGCGACGTCCGCGCAAAACAGATTCTAGTTCAGTGAAAGTTGGGCTATCCACCACAAGATGAAAATGTCTTTTATGATTTTCCTGCTGAGATAGGAATTCCTCAAATCGTTGGCGACGTTGATCGGCATTCTTCCAGGGCAAATGCACGGTGAAGACTTCATAGCCATGCTCAGTTAAAAACACCGGATGCAGATTCCAGAATTTACTAAAATAAAAAATAGAACGAGGCCCGGTAACAAAAAGAATTGGCCAACGGGTCAGCAAACAGTTCGGTGTCAATTCAAACGGAATGTCTTTGCGGGCTCGAGCGCGGTTTGCAAAAACCGCGAGGCCTAAAATAAAAACGGATAGACTAAGAGCGAAGACAATTAAATCCACTTCCCAATTATAGGGAAGTGTTTAAGCGAAAAGCAAAGTCAAAGCTGTTTTTATCTGCCGTACGACTGATGACAGCGTTGCGGGCGCTAACCTCGGCGCCTAAAGAAAGGTTTTTATGAACTTGGGCATGAAAGCCCGTCGAGATCACCAAGGAAGGAGTCGTGTCATTCACATCAATATTTTTGGCAGGATCTTGGAATTTCATAAAGCGGTTTGATAGACCCGCGCTGACTGAATAATTCCAAATAGACTCTAACAAATTCGAATGACCGATTTTTAAGTCAATCTCTCGCATGGTCAGTTCTTCAGAACCTGTGTCTGTGACTCCATAGTTTCTAAACACACCTTCAGCAAACCAGTGTGGTGAAAATAAATCCATGCCCATCGAAAGCTGAATTCCGCTAGCGTGACGATTGAAGTTTCGATTGTTCGTGGCAATATTCATAAAAGAATTTACGTAGCCAATTCCCGCATGCAAACGAACGTCATCAAACGAACTGGTAGAAGTTTTCACCAAGTTCTTTTTCTTGGCATTGAGCTCGTTAAGGAGGTCGTCATAGCTGACTTCTTCATAATCTCCATCGCGATCCGTGCCTGCGGCCTGGACCAAAGTGGGAGCGGAAAGTAAGCTTAAAAAGATCAGAACGAATTGGATTGTTTTTGATATTTGCATTTCTTAATTCTAGCAAGGCAATGTCATTTTTCAAAAATTCATCTTTCGTTCTAGACCTCAAATCCGGCACACTAGATATATGTTTGCCATGTTTAAAGAACGTCACAACTGTTATTGCGCCTTTTGTAAAAGTCCTCGCCGTATTTATCGTAAACGAAGCGTTTCGTTTATGAATATTATTGCCAGTGCCTTTGCTTCGGTGGTCGTGATGTTCGCGATTTGGCAGCAGTATGATCCGCGGGTGATGATTGCTTTTGTGGTGTGCTTAGCAATTTCTGAAGTCTTCGTGAAAATTCGCTGGCGCCTTTCTGTTGTATGCCGTTCTTGTGGATTTGATCCGGTGTTGTATCTTAAAGATCCTGAATCTGCGGCGCAGAAGGTGAAAGAGCAATTAGACATCCGCAAGCAAGATCCTAAATATCTATTGGCGAAACCGCTTAATTTGCCTGCAATTCCAAAGCAAAAAGCAGAGGCTTTGCAATCTAAAGGCAAGGGTAAGCTCGTTTCTCGTTCCATCTAATTTTCTAATCTCGTAATCAAGGCCATCTTTCTTGCCTATCGGCTGGGTTTATGTCAGTCTAACCCGGCATGAAAACACTTATAGTGATCCCGACGTATAACGAAAAAGAAAATATCCAAGCTATTGTTCCAGCGGTTTTGGCGCAAAATCTAAGCGTGGATATTCTTGTCGTTGATGACAACTCTCCGGATGGAACGGGTGCTATTGTACGCGAAATGCAAAAATCAATTCCTCAGCTGCATTTGCTTTCTCGCCCCGGAAAACAGGGGTTGGGCAAAGCTTATATTGCGGGTTTCCGCTGGGGAATGGATCATGGATACGAAGCGATTACAGAGATGGATGCGGACTTTTCCCACCGTCCCGAAGATTTGGGTCCCTTGCTTTCAAAACTTCAAACCCATGACTTCGCAGTAGGATCTCGCTATATTTCTGGTGGCAGAACTGTTAACTGGGGCCTTATTCGTAAGATCATTTCTCGTGGTGGCGGCATTTATGCTCGCATGATTTTGGGCTTTCCATTAAATGATTGGACGGGTGGATTTAATGCCTGGAAAAAAGAAGTTCTCATTGGCATTGATTTATCGACTGTCGAATCTAACGGTTATAGTTTTCAAATCGAATTAAAATACAAAGCGCTTAAAAAAGGCTTCAAAGGTGCAGAGTCTCCGATAGTGTTTGAAGACCGTCGCGTTGGCCAAAGTAAAATGTCATTAAAAATCGTCATCGAGGCCTTCTATCGTGTTTGGATCATGCGTTTTAAATAAAACGGCGGCGGCCCTTTTACTTACATTTCTATTTCCACTCCTATGCTGGGCGCAGTCCCAGCAAGCGACTGTGGTTCTTGATGGCGCCTTGATTTATCAAGATGCTGATTTTGATTCGCCCGTAATTAACACCGTGAAAAGGGGAGCTGTTTACAGCATCTCTAAGAATAAAAAAGGCGCGTTTTATAAAATTCGCTTAAAGCCTGGCAGCCTTGGTTGGATTTCCGACACCGATGTGCAATTGGGTGTAGTGAAATTAGAAAAACCTAAAGAGGCAAAAAAAGATAAAAAGGACACACGAAAAAAACCTTTTCATGCGACTCGCTATCGTGGGCCGGTCTTAGATTTTATTAACTATACCGAGGATACGCTGGGATCCGAACGCGCGAAATTTTTAACTTTCTATGGTTTTAAATTCAGTGGCGAAAACACTTTGTTTGACGGTGAAATCTACACTGACGCCAGCATCCTTTTCCATTTCGGTGCTCCTGGATATTATCAAGATTATACTGGCAAACCCGCTGACGGTTACATTTTCATGGCAAACTTCCTTCTGCAGACCGTTCTACCACAAAGTAAAACCCATTTATTTTATTATGGTTTCGGTCCGATGTTTCGCTACTCTCACTTCAATATTGACGTTCCAGATGGTACCGAAACAATCACATATTCTGCTGATGATATGACTTTGGGAGCTGTATTTGATGTGGGATTGGCTTTCCGCTTCGGTGCTTTTTCTTTAAAAACGGACGCTCGTTATTATTGGGAACGCACCAAGTATTATGGCTATGGTCTTAGTTTAGGTTACGAATTCTAACGCAGCGCGATTTTCTTAGAATCAAGACAAGTTCTGTTGTAGATCTGGCCCCGTACAAGGGGTGTCGATGCGTTTTCTAATTTCGCTAACTGTATTGTTTATTTCATTCACTGCCTCTGCTGCCGACATCGAACCCTACTTTGAAGCCTTAAAACAATCCCGCGTTAATTACGAACCCGATGGGGCTATCTGCGAAATGGTGGGCCTGTTGCAATATGCGCAAGATTATCCCTCTAGTGATTACATTCTTGCTTCAGGGATTGAATATTCAACCGGGGAGCTGACCTTGGGGGAGCTTGATATTGTTATCATCGACCGTAATACAGCAAAAGTCGTCTTAGTTTCCGAAGTCAAATGCTGGAAAAATCAAAAGCAAGCGTTGGAAAAAGTGAAATCCCAACGTCAGCGTTTTTTATATAACCTGGCGAAGTTTCCAAGGAAGATGAACTTTGAAACCTTTTCGGATTTACGACTAAGACCAGATCAATTCGACAGTAAAACTCTGTATAAATCCCTCTCAGATTTTGGAGGCGTGCGCCATGGTTTTGATGAGGAAATGGAGCTTACTCTTTCAGAATTAAAACAGCTTAGAATGAAGCTGCTAAAATGCCAGCAGTTTGAGGACTGCGCGCAGCCTGAATAACAGTGGACTTGCGGGGTTCCTTCCGGCAAATTCCCTCTATGTCAATCCATGTCTTGCCTCCTGAAGTAGTCGATCAAATCGCCGCTGGCGAAGTCGTAGAGCGTCCCGCGCATCTGGTAAAAGAACTTGTCGAAAACAGCATCGATGCTGGTGCCACACGCGTGCACATTGAATTTTTTGACGGCGGACGAATCGTCAAAGTGATCGACAACGGAAAAGGCATGGCCCCTGAAGATTTGCCAAAATCTTTAGAGCGATTCGCGACCAGTAAAATTTCAAAAACCGATGACCTGTGGAGTTTAAAAACTTTCGGATTCCGAGGTGAAGCCTTAGCGAGTATCTCTGCGGTTAGTAAGCTTACCATCACTTCGCGCCGTGAAGGTGATGAGCAGGCTCACCAGTTGATTTGCGAATACGGCAAGAAACGTGACATCGACAAGGTTGGTGGTTCCCAAGGGACCACGATCTTAATGGAAAATCTTTTTGATAATACGCCAGCACGTTTAAAGTTTTTAAAATCCGATGCGGCTGAAAATGGGGCGATTAAAACCACGCTTAAAGCCATGGCGTTATCTCACTATAACGTAGAAATTCGTATTCAGGAAAACGGGAAGCTTGTTAGTTTCTGGCCAGCTTGCAAAACCCGCAAAGATCGTGTTGAACAAATTTTAGAGATCAAACCGTTGTTTGAAGGGGAAGCTTCCCGCGAAAACGTAAAAGCGTATGCGGTGTTCGCAGATCCACACAATGTCGCAAAGACCGCTAAAAATATTTGGCTTTTTGCCCAGAATCGTTGGATCCAAGATCGCAGTTTGCAAGCGGCAGTGAATGAAGCTTATCGCAGTTTACTAATGCACGGCGAATATCCTATCGCTGTGGTGTGGGTTGAAACGGATCCAGATTGCGTTGACGTGAACATTCACCCAACGAAATCCCAGGTGAAATTTCAAAACGCGTCCTTGGCTTTTAGAGCTGTTGCAGCGTCGTTGCGCGGAACTTTAGAGCAAGCACCGTGGTTGGGAGCAAACGCACCTAAACCAGGACCGGCGCCTTTAGAAGGCGTTTCTGCCGGCGATTATAAATCAACTCAAGGTCTTCCAAATTTCGCAGCGGTGACGCCAAAAGAAAATCTAACTTTCCAAGATTCTTCGTTAAACACAACGACGTTTCAAAAGAAGGATTTTCATTTCCCATCAGCGAACTTGCAGCAACCAAAGTTGAACTATCAGTGTTTGGCGGATGCGGCTGCTTCAAGAGATAATTTTGAAACACCACCCGCCCATCAACAGTCTGTCCCGCAATATCAACCTGAAAAAAATCAGGAACCGCAAGGCTACTGGTCTTCGCTGGAAGTTCTAGGTCAGGCCAATCTTACTTACATCGTCACCCAAAGCCGCGATAAAATTATTTTCGTCGATCAACACGCGGCCCACGAACGCGTCGTTTTTGAAAAACTGATGAGTGCGTGGAAGGGCGGAAAAGTTGATGTGCAGGATTTTTTATTCCCTCTGGCAATCGATATGTCGCCAGAAAAAGTCGAAGCGATTTTGACTTTAGGAAAAGAAATCGAACGGCTGGGAGTTTTCATTGAAGCTCTAGGCCCAGGAACGATCGGTGTTAAAGCAGCACCTTTGATGATTAAAGAATCCATCTTAGGCAGTGTCCTAGATAAAATGGCCCACGAGATTGTCGAACAAGGCGGAAGCTTTTCATTAGAGCGTGTCGTTGGTGATATCTGCGCCACTATGGCCTGCCACTCAGTGGTTCGTGCCGGCCAAGCATTAGGCTTGGACCAAATGAAAACATTGCTGCGTGATATGGATACATTCCCACTTTCTAGCTTCTGCCCTCATGGCAGACCTGTCAGCGTGGAATATCCATTTTATAAATTAGAAAAAGATTTCGGACGAATCGTGTGATGGTGGCTTCTAGAAAAGTGATTTTTGTCGTCGGAGCAACGGCCACTGGAAAATCCGAGTGGGCACTAAAGCTTGCGCAAGAATTCAACGGCGTCATCGTTAACTGTGATTCCATTCAGCTTTATAAGCATGTTGATATCGGTGCGGCGAAGCCTTCAAAAGAAGAAATGAAGTTAGTGCCGCACTATTTGTTTGATTACGTTCTGCCTCCGCACGAGATGACTGCGGGGAAGTATCATCGTGATTTTTTTAATTGTTTAAAAGAAATTCCCGAAGATAAGGCCGTGTTTGTGGTGGGTGGCACAGGCTTTTATTTTATGGCTATTGAAAAAGGCATGTATCCTGTTTTACCAATGCCTGCAGAAATTCAAAAGCAGGTCGCTGATGAATTAGCGGCTGATGGTGGCGCAGAAAAACTTCATCAAGAATTATTAGTAAAAGATCCAGAGTACGGCGCAAAAATTCATCTTTCCGATCACTATCGTATCGGTCGCGCTATCGAACTGATGCGTTCACAAAACAAAACCGTCACGCAAATTCAAAAAGAATTCGCAGATGTTCAGGAAAAATTCCCTTATCCACTTTTAAAAATCGGACCAAGTTGGGATCGTGAAGTTTTAAAAGACCGCATTCATTTGCGAACGGAAAAAATGTTGCAGCAGGGGTTACTGGAAGAAGTGAAATCCCTTCTGGACCAAGGTTTGGAAACTTGGGCGCCAATGAGCAGTGTCGGATACAAGGAAAGCATTGCGCACTTAAAGGGTGAGTTAACTTCCCAGGATTTGCTCCAAGAAATTTCGAAAAACACACGACAGCTAGCAAAAAGACAGCGCACTTGGTTTCAACGTGACAAAGATATTCACTGGTTTGCAGGCGCAACCGGTTTCCCTGAAGCAAGAGATATGGTCGAGAAATTTCTGAACTCTTGACCCCAGAATAGGGCGTTAAGCACAATGGAGAGACTATGAGAAGCATGACTGGTTACGGCACCGCGAGAGTTCAAGCAAAAGACGTTACTGTTGAAGTGAGTATTCGTGCAGTGAATGGACGCTTTTTGGAAACTCGCTTTCATTTGCCGCGTGAATTCGTCGCCCATGAAGGGGAGCTTAAAAAAACCCTTGGTCAAAGCTTGCACCGCGGAACGATTGATATCTTCGTTTCCCGTCGAGTGAAAAGTTCCGCAGCAAAAGCTGTGATGACTGTGAATGACGGTTTAGCGAAGAAATACGTTAGCGCCTACAAGCATCTATCTAAAGAACTTTCACTGCCATATCAAGTTCACCTTGAAGCTTTAGCCCGTCTGCCTGACGTAATTAAAGTCGAAGACACTTACGAACTTCTTCCAGGTGAAGAAAAGATCTTAAAGAAAGCCTTCACGGAAGCTTGTAAAAATTGTGACCGTGAACGCGTGCGTGAAGGTAAAGCTTTAAGAAAAGATCTGGAAAAGCTTTTGATCTCGTTAGAAAAACAAGTGAAGACCATCAGCGAGTTGCGCGAAGAAGCTAATACTCAGCTTCAAGAAAAGTTCGAGCAAAAGATCCGCGCTCGCCTTAAAGGCAATGATCTTGATCCGGCTCGTTTGTCCCAGGAAATTGTGATTCAGCTTGAAAAAGCAGATATCAACGAAGAACTAAGCCGCTTAAGTGAGCATATTAAAAACTACCGCCAATTGGTGGGCTCTCAGCAGGCGGAAGGTAAGAAGTTAGATTTTTACACTCAAGAGCTGCTGCGCGAAGTGAATACGATTGGCTCAAAGTCTCAGGTAGCCAAGATCACCCAGGCTGTGGTAGAAGCTAAAACCCTTATTGAAAGACTTAGAGAACAGGTACAAAACGTACAATGAAGACTCGGTTGATTATTGTCGCCGCTCCAAGTGGCGCAGGAAAAAGTAGCTTTGTCGAAAAGATTAGCAAGGAAGATCCTCGCTTAGTCGACGTCATTACTTTTACTACCCGGGAAATGCGTAAAGGGGAGTCTGAAGGCCACCCGTACCACTTCATCGATTCTGAAGACTTCCAAAAAAAGGTCAAAGAGGGCTTTTTCGTAGAATGGGCCAAAGTTCACACGAACTATTACGGAACTTCCTATAAATCCATCAATGATACTTGGGAGCAGGGTAAGTGCGCGATCATGGATATTGATATCCAGGGTGTCGTGACCTTTAAAACCAAGTTCCCAGAGGACGCAAAGACGATTTTTATCCTTCCCCCGTCGATTGATGAGCTGCGTCGCCGCATTGAAAAGCGTGACGGCAAGGTTCCTAAAGATATCGAAGTTCGTATGGCGAACGCCGAAAAAGAGATCAAAGAGGCCTCAAAGTTCGATTATCAGATCGTGAATGATAACTTTGAACATTCCTACGCCCAATTTAAAAAAATCGTTGAAGAATTGCTAGCTTAGCGGTAATTTAGCCGGATTAGATATCTGCCTGGAGGCGAAATGGCTCGTGTAACTGTTGAAGATTGCTTGGAAAAAGTCCCTAATAGATTTGCTCTAGTTTTGATGGTTTCTAAAAGAGCTAAGCAACTTCTTAAAGGTGCAGAAGCGACAGTTTCTACTCGCAGTAATAAATATATTGTGAGCGCTCTTCGCGAAGTAGCTATCGGAAACGTGGGATACCAAGAAGCTATGGCTAATGAAGAAGCTATTAAGCAAATCGAGAAAGACCTTAATAAATAATTGAGTCGTTTTTCAGATTGAATAAAAGGAGGCTATAGGCCTCCTTTTTTATTTTAAAATGAGAATGCTGCTCCAGCTTTCCTCCTCCGCTCCTGCGGAGCTACGGCGTGACAGGCCTCCTTCCGCCGAGAACTTGTCAAATAGCGGACCTTGGTCCAAGTAACTAGAATCATTAAGAAATTTGAGTCCATTTTGAAATGCTCCTTGGAGACCGCAGGGTCTTTCGGGTATCCTTTAAGGAATGGAGTTTATTAAAGAAACCGCTGTAAGCCAAAAACCTGTAAAAACGTGCGAGGATCTTTTGAATCGCATTCGTAGCTTTTATCCAAATGCGGATTTAAAAGTGATCGAAAAGGCTTACCTTTTTTCTGAAAAAGCCCATGAAGGTCAAATCCGTCGCAGTGGTGAGCCTTATATTTCTCATCCACTTTCTGTAGCAGCAATTCTTGCGGATCTTCATTTAGATTTAGATACCATCGCCTGCGGTTTACTTCATGACACTGTTGAAGATACAGCGGCAACGCTTGAAGATATTCGCCGTGAATTTGGTGACGTCATCGCGCACTTGGTGGATGGTGTTACTAAAATCGGTCAGATGAAATTTAAAAACAGTCATGAAAAACAAGGCGAAAATATTCGCAAGATGATCGTGGCGATGGGTAAAGATGTGCGCGTGGTGCTGGTGAAACTAGCAGACCGTTTGCACAATATGCGCACATTGAATTTCATGCCATTTGAAAAGCAAGAGCGTATTGCCCTTGAGACTTTAGAAATTTACACTCCTCTTGCAGGTCGCATGGGTATCAGTTCGTTAAAGACGGAACTTGAAGACCTGTGCTTCCGTTATTATCGCCCTGACATGTACTACCAACTTGTTCAGCAAATTAAGAAAACCGAAGCTGAACAAAATCGCTATATCGATGAAGTTAAAAGTTTAATTGCTAAAGAGTTGAATAAAGCAGGCTTCAAATACGAAGTGTTCGGCCGTTCAAAACACTTATGGTCCATCTATCGTAAAATGCAATCCCGTAACATCGATTACGATCAAGTTTATGACGTTCTTGCATTCCGCGTACTTGTAGGGAATGTGGCTGAATGTTACGCCGTACTTGGTTTAGTCCACTCTTTATGGAAGCCAATTCCGGGAAGATTTAAAGACTTCATCGCCATGCCGAAAGCCAATAACTATCAGTCTCTGCATACGACAGTGATCGGGCCTGGCGGCGAGCGTATCGAAATTCAAATTCGAACTTCTGAAATGCATTTGGTTGCAGAGCGCGGTATCGCGGCTCACTGGAAGTATAAAGAGCGCGGGAAAATGGGTGATGAATCCGATTTCCAACAAGCCAACTGGCTGCGCGATCTAGTGACCTTGCATCAGCAGACTCGCAATCCTGATGAGTTTCTTGATACCGTTAAGACCGACTTATTTGAAACGGAAATTTACGTATTCACTCCGACAGGGGACGTGCGCGAATTCCCAGAGGGTGCAACACCCGTAGATTTTGCTTACGCAGTTCACACCGAATTAGGGAACCGCATCGTCGGGGCCCGCGTGAATGGCAAAATGGTTCCATTAAAATATCAACTTCAAAACGGTGACACCGTTGAAGTGATGACATCTAAAACACAAGTCCCTTCCAAAGATTGGCTGAAGTTCGTTGTTACCAATAAAGCCAAATCAAAAATCCGTGCGTTTGTGAAAGAAGAGCAGCGTCGCCGCGCGATCATGCTTGGAAAAGAATTGGTTGAAAAAGAATTCCGTAAATTCGGAATGGCTGCAGTCAAATACATGAAAGGCCCGGCATTTGAGCAATATCTCAAAGATCATGGTCTTTCTGATGTCGATGAACTGTACGTCAACGTCGGATATGGAAAGGTTGAAACTCGCGTTTTAGTTGAAAGACTGACGCCAGAAAATATCGCTAAAGAAGCTGCGAAAACCGATGACACCACCTTTATGGAAAGGGTCATGCGCGCAGCCACTCAAAAAACACGGAAGACAAATTCCCTGATCAGTGTCGATGGCATGGATGACGTACTTGTGCATTATGCAAAATGCTGCCATCCGATTCCAGGGGATCCTATTGTTGGCTTTATCAGTCGCGGTCGTGGGATTACCATTCACCGCAGTGACTGCCGTAAAGCGTTTGAATTCGATCAACTTCGCAAAGTAGATGTGAATTGGAACGTGAAACAGGCCGGTGACGGACAAGAGCGCGTGGTGCGCTTAAAAATTATTTCTCAGGATATTCCAGGCCTATTGAAATCAATGTCTGAGGCTTTTGCTCAGCAGGGGATTAATATTCAAACAGCCCAAATCCGCACCACCAAAGATAAAAAAGCCGTCTGTCATTTTGAAGTGAGCGTTAAAGATGCGAGCCAACTCAACCAAGCTATCTATGAGATTCAAAAAATCAAAGGTATCATTGGTGTGACCCGTGTTATTCATTAATAGCAAACTAAAACTGCCAGATAAATTCCCGTTGATCTTCCCAGGTCTTACGCTGTTATTTAGTTTGCTGACGATGACGGGGTGGGTTTCTCATTCGCCACAACTGATACAGTGGACGTCAGACATGGGGTTGATGAAGTTCAACACTGCAATGGCTTTAGCACTTCTTTCCGTCACATATTTTTTAAAATGCAGTAATACGCGTATTTTATTTCATGGATTAGTTCTAATTTTAGCTTTGACGACAGGTTTGCAAATACCTTTAGGCATTGATGTCGGGATTGATACTTTATTTATTAATCCATTTACCTCTGACAGCTCAATCTATCCAGGTAGAATGGCAGCTAGTACAGTACTTTGTCTGACTTTGCTTTCTTTGGCGGGACTATTTTCTGGCGCAGGAATTGTTCGACAAATGTTGCGACTTGGATTTAGTTCCGGGGTTTTAGGGGTAAGCCTGATCTGCGCCTTTAGCTATGTATTTGACTACAACCCTGAATATGGTTGGGGCAGCTTTGGCCGAATATCAATGCAAGTTGCGGTTTGTCTTTTCTTTCTAGCTCTTGCAAACCTATGGATGATTAGGGGTGAGGTTCGCAGAAAATCTTCTAAAAAACTCGCGTTATTTCCAGGCTATGTTTTATGGTTTGGTGTCATTATCAGCGTACTCATTTGGCAGCTATTAGTTCTTCGTGATCAAGAGCGCAGCCGGGAGATGATTGACCACCAGGCGGAACAACTTAAATCTAATATCGATAAAACCCTGATTCCGATCGAAAAAGGGTTAGAGCATCTTGCGCGCCATGTTTCCAATGAAAGGGATAGAACTCATTGGAACTCTGAAGCCTTGCATTTTGTGAAAGATTTTAAGGGCGTTGTAAGAGTGTTCTTTGCGGATAAGGATTCTGTAATTCGGTGGAGATATCCAGACGAGAATAATACACCCAAAAATGTGAACCTTAATGAACGCCATTTAGCCTTAAAGGAACAAATCGAAAACATACAAAACTACAAATCGGCTTTCATTACAGAGGTTTTCGCGCGCAACACGGGTGAAAAAATTTCTGTGCTTTTCGTTCCGGTGTATAGAAATAACCACTATGTCGGCGCAGTAGGTGCGACTATTTTAACAGATATATTCTTCTCGCATCTTTATCCAGCAAATGGATATAACTTTTCAATTCTTGAAAATAACGCTGTCGTATTTAACCAGGGCACTATCGAGTCAGTCTTTCAACGAGAGTGGCAAGAACAAAGTGAGTATCGCAACTTCGGTGCTAATTGGACTATTATGGTTGTCCCTTCCCCGGCTGTCTTACGTCAGCATCTGTCGGCGCTGCCAATGGCTGTTTTAGTATTTGGTTTTTCGATTTCCATCTTATTGGCCATTGCTTTAAATTTTTACTATTTATCAAAAGAAGCAGAGCAAAAATCAAGAGCAGCTTTTGAATGGACCAAGGCGGGTATGGATAGCATGCCAATGCTTATTATTTTTACGGATGAAAAAACCATTATTCGCGAAATTAACGAAACCGCATTAAAGATTTTGGAATACACGGCTGAAGAATTAAAGGGTAAAAAGTCCTTCTTTACGTTCTTAGATCCTGCAGAAGTAAAAGCTTTTCAAGATAGAATGGAAAAAGAAAAGAACGTAAAATTAGTGATCGATACTGACGCTGCAAACTATAATCCGGTTTTGCTAGAAACAGGCTTCCGTCATAGGTATCACAAAACCACCGAATGGACGTTCATTTCTAAATCCGGCAAACGCTATAACATGGTCGCAGCCGCAAGTGAAATTCTTGACGAAAACGGAAAAACTACGGGTTATCTTTCAGTCTGCGAAGACGTAACGCTTTTGCGTGAAAAAGAACGAATAGTTAAAGAACAAGAGCGTAAGATTTTAACTTCTTCCCGTATGGCTTCCCTAGGAGAGATGGCTGCGGGTATAGCTCATGAAATTAATAACCCACTAACAATCATGTCAGGTCACTTAGGGATGATTCGTCGTTTGATGAATCGAAAAGGAATTGCGGATCAAGATATTTACCAAAAAGTCGAATCTATGGAAATCGTGATTCACAGAATCGCAAAGATCATTCGCGGTATGCGCAGTTACGTGCATGACTCCGATGATGCGCAGTCCGAGATAACAAGAATTGAAACTTTAATCGAGGATACCTTGGTGTTCTGTCAGGATCGGTTTAAAAGTGAAGGTATTGATCTTTCAATACTTATAGAGCCTGATTTAACTTTAAAAATTCGTCCGGTTCAAATCACTCAAGTTTTGATTAATTTATTGAATAACGCCTCAGATGCGTTGGGCGAGCAAGAACATAAAAAAATCAGTATCAGCGCACAAAGAACAGTGGGCGGTATTGAAATCACTGTGACAGATAACGGCCCTGGAATTCCTGAGGATATCCGCCGTAAAATCATGGAGCCATTTTTTACTACTAAAGAAGTAGGAAAAGGTGTGGGCTTAGGTTTAAGCATCAGCCAAAGCATAATGCAGGCTCATAAAGGCGAGTTCTACTTAGACGAAAAACACCACGAGACTAAGTTTGTATTGTGGTTCCCAGATCACGAAAGTGCGTAAATTAAAGATTCCAAGCAAAGCCAGCACGAATCACAATCATGTGTGCTTTCACTGTCGAAGAAGGCGGGAACATGCTGTATTCCATACTGACGGGAATATAGTTTTTGCGATCCATTTGAATGTCGGTTCCGATGGCCGCGGTGCCGACTTGATTTGTAGAAATAGCACCTTCATCCAAAGCCGTGCTGGATTTTGAAATGGCCAAAAGATATCCCATGCCGCCGCCCAACCAAATACGGTATTTACCTTGAACCGGGTACCATTTAATCATGCCATAAAGGGAAAGATAGTTGATGTTGGCATCGCAGGCTGTGCTGGCTTCACAGGCCGCAGCGTTGGCTGTTCCTGCAACATTAAACTGTTCGATGGCTGCAGAGCCTCTGCCGATAAAATCCCTGGCAAAGACGTAGTCATAAAAGCTTCCGATACCGAAACCGTTACCGACCATGGCGGCAGAGGCCGTCACTGGAATTCCTAAGACCGTCGAAGAAACTTCAGCATCCATGGAATTTAAATGATAACTTCCTAAAACTCCGAACGAATCTTTTAAAGTGCGGTGAAAGCTTGTATCGCGGCTAGGGCGATCTTCTGTGTTTGTTTCATCAGTGGGATCCGCAGACATCTGTGAAGGCGCTTTGGCTTGCAAGGTGAAGCCGCTAGCGGCCTTTCCTTTTAAGATTTCCGCTAGGGCTTTGCTTCCTTTGATTTGCTTAATACGAATGATCCCTGTGCGTTTTTTAGAACCAGAATTAATAAGGTAAAATTCATCACCTTCAGTGACATCATCCCCTTGCAGGTCGATAAGAACTTTTTGTCCTTTCACGGCACTGACTGAAGCGGCAAAGCTTGAAAAACTCCAAAAGACCAATGCTGCAATTAAAAGGGGAGTTTTGAAATTCATCTTTTTCCTATTCTGCGGTCATGATGTTGTTTTCCAGTTCACGGATAAATTGTTCCTTGTACTGGTTCCAAACAGCTTCATCAGCAAATTCGTAAATGCAAGAGTGGGTTGATTTTTCAGAACGTTGAATGGCCTTAACTTCGATTTTATTATTTCTGTTTGTGCGCCAAATCTCTAAATCTGAATCAGCAACGATCAGTTCATAACTGTGATTGGGAAATTCTTCGTTCAGCCAGCTTTCAAGTTTGTTTTCTTTTTTGCAGCTAAGAAGTTGAAAAGAGGCGGCGGCGACTTTTCCTGGAGCGGCAGTTTCAAATTGTTTACGGCCATCAGATCGATATACGGTACAGCCGCTTAATAAAATTCCTAAAAGTGTTGGTACTAAAATGCACTTCATAGGTATTTAGTATAGGGGAAGCTTGATTGGATTTTAAATAAATAAAAAGCCCCGAAGATCTTTCGGGGCTTTGGACGCGCCCATGCTGCTTCAGCTTACGCGCCTGCCGGCGCTACAGCTCTGCCGGCTGCCGCCGACTTAGAACGGAATTTCGTCGTTAGAATCGAAGCTTGGTTCCGGGCCGAAATCTTGGAAGCCGTAATCATCGTTACCGCCACCAGAGTTCGAACGGCCTTGACCGCTTTCCGCTCCAGCAGAACCCAAGAATTGAACAGTGCTTGCTACGATTTCTGTCGTATAACGTTTTTGACCTTGTTGATCTTCCCAAGAACGAGTTTGAAGTTTACCTTCAACGTACACTTGGCGACCTTTTGAAAGATGTTTACCGCAGATCTCAGCAAGTTTGCCCCACACAGTAACTCTGTGCCATTCAGTGCGCTCTTGTCTTTGGCCATCTTTTACCCAAGATTCACTAGTTGCTAGGTTCAATCGCGCTACAGTACTGCCACTTCCGATAGCTTTAACCTCAGGATCAGCGCCTAAGCGGCCCACTAGGATAACTTTATTTACTCCAGACATATTTCCCTCCAAATCACTCCAACACCTTCGTTGGAGTACAAGGTGACTAACCTATTAAGTTTAAGAGTGAAGTCAATAAACTTCAGACTCGATTTATTTTGGTAGGGAAGGTGAGCAATTCTTAGGCAGACCCCTGATTCTATTTAAATTAACAGGGGTCTTAACAGCGATGCTGGAATCGGACTAACGCGCGGCCCCAATACTGGGTGGCATCATTGGATTTGTCGCAGAAACTTTAAACTTGTACTGAGCACCGTCAGTCGTCGGCGTTTTATAGCCATCGATGAAAGTTAAAAACAAAGCAGCTCTTTCTTGAAAGCTGCGTTTGGTTTTTAAATCCACTTCAAAATTATAAGCGCCGATTTGTTGGCCAAAACCGTTACCACGGTTCACGATAGTTAAACCGATATTGCCTTTGATGGTCCCGTAAACTTCATCACCGGGTTTGCCGATTGTTCCGTTTTCAATGACGAAACGGCCTGCGGCTAAGCGACCTTTAAGTTCAACGCTGCTTAACTTTAAATCCGGTAAAGTCAAAGGACCCATCGGCGTATTCACGTTCGATGGGGGTAGCTCAAACTTATTGATCGTCATATCAACTTCAACATCAGGTTGTTCTTGAAATGAAAGATCCGCAAGAGCGGTTGTTTGAAGATCTAATTGTCCTTTAAGTAAAACAGGCAGATTCGCCATCTCGCGAAGGTCATGTAATGAAATTTTCTTCGCAGTGACTTCAATCTTATGACGTTCAACGCCGTTTTCAGTTTTCGTGCCTTTGCCAACTTGAACGTCGACATCGCCTTTTAATAAACCTTTAGCAACAACATGACCGTAAGGCTTTTGCTGAATAAGACCCGTAACAGAAGGAGTAATAACAAGCTCTTCTGCTGACAATGCCGGGGTGCGAATGGATTCTATATAAACTTGGTCCATCTTCACGCCAGGAGTCGGGAACAGGCTCATTTTCAAGCGTTCAAATTGCACGTAAACGGTGTTGTTTGAAAATTTCGCCACTTGCGAAGAAATCAAATCACTTAAATCATCAAACGGAAAAAGAAAGAATAAAAATACCAAAGCTGAAAAGACCATCACAAAGATTTTGCCTTTTCCTTCTCTGATAATTTTTAAAAGACAGCGCAGTTGTTCCATTATTCTTCTCCGCCTTCGCTTTCTTGGTTGCGTTTTTTTAGACGGTCACGAAGTGAACCGCGTGAAGAAGGCGGTTCTGGAGCCACTTCCGGCGCCGCAGGAACAGCTAATGAAACAAGCTTATAAACCACATCAAAATAACGGCTGTCTTCGCGGTTTGCAGTGATCGCAAGATCTTTCAGTTTTACACTTGGATTGATGCTTTGAAACTGATAACCCAAATCTAAAACTTGGCGCAGGTTTAATTTAGCAAGACTTACTTGCACTGCACCTTCAGTCAGATTTTGCGGAATAACCTTAGAATCACTGTCTTGAACCTCGGTGCCTTTAATTTGTTCAGGCAAAAGATTCGCTGCACGCAATTGGTTATCTATATTAGAACGAATCATCTCTAACGGTGGCGCTTGGGGGATTTGCGGAACGTCTGAAGATTCACGGCTGACTTTTAAAAGTTCGCGAATCGTCATACGTTTGCTTTCGAATTCGCCAACTAAATCTTGAGACGTTGAAAAAGCACCGTAGGGGATTGATAGAATCGAAAACGCTACGACTGCAATCACTCCAGCGATTGTCACTTTTTGCATCACCGGAGTCATATTTTCGTAACGATCACGCAACTGATTATAAACGCTGCTATCCTGGATTCGATCCCAGGTGTTACGCGCATCAGAGATAAATCTATCTTTTAAATCGTCAAAATTCATCGTGTCACCTTTTGAATACCGCGATCGACATTAAAGCTGAAAGAAAATGCTGTTTTCCCTGGCAAGGCAGAAAGAGACGAGCGGCCTGCACTCACTTTCCCGTCGGAAGTAATATTAGCCAAGGCCTGCTGAAGAACGCTCAGCTCTTGCGCAGAATTAACATAACCTTGCATGGAAACTTGCGCATCTTGCACGTTTAACTGGTGGATATCCAGGGTCACTGCATTTTTAGCTGGGGTCGCATCATTGATTTTTTTAACGATATCAAGTGCCGAGTTCATATTCGCAACACTTGCTAAGGTTTTTAAATCCGACGCTCTTTTTTTATTTTCACGGATGTATTTACGAATACCATTTTCAGAAGCGTTTCGCCCCTTAAGACCGGCCACAGACTTAGCTTGGCTTTTTAAAACTTCTTGAGTGCGATCAGCAAGACTTACAGAAAAGGTTTCACGTAAGGAAGTGTAAACGAAAAGGACCACTAAAGCCGCTGTTGCTACTTTGATGGTGTGATTCCATTTTTCCCAGAAAAGCTTGAACTGTTGATTTTCTTTTGCGAACTCAGCGCGTAAGAAGTTGATAGGCGGGTTGCGGGGTTTTTTGAAACCTTCAAAGGCAAGACCCAAGGCAACGCCGGCCTTCGCTCCATTTGCAGCACTTCGTTCAAATTGAACGTTCGGTACTAAATCAAGAGTAGAAATTCGATTGACCGGAACTTCAAGAGCTTGGGTTAGGAAAGGTCCCACATTCTGAATTTGTGAAACGCCACCAGTTAAGCCAATGCTATCGATGTGGGCATTGAATTCACTTTTTAGTTCTAAAATAGAAAGTTGCAAATCGCGGGACATTTCACGAACACTTTTAGAAATCGTGTCTGAAAATGTCACTTGATCAAAAGTAGCACCTTGTTTGTTAGTCAGAATGAAGGCTTTGGTTTCTAATTCTCTAACCGCATCTAAGAAAGGGATTTCGTATTTTTTTGAAATCGCTTCGATGATGTTTTTGCCACCCCATAAAATGGATCTCACGGCGATTAAAGTGTTACCTTCAAAAGCGCTGACCAGGGTGCGGGTGTGCCCCATGTTCAAAACTAAGTTGATATGGCGAACTGGTTTATTTTCTTCATCATCTAACGAAATTGCTGGAGGAGTGATTGCCGGAGGAGCGTCATTCCAACGTTCAAAAACATTGGCTAAAGCAGTTCCCTCTGCAGAGATAATAAATGGATCAATTCCAGCATCGCCCGCACGTTGAATGGCATTAGCCACATGAACCTTCGGAGCAGCACAAGCTAGGACTTCTGCGCCACCGCCCACGGTACGAATGATTTTTGCGTCGAAGATCGCATTGTCAGATGAAAACGGAAGGTCTTCTTCTAATTCAAAAGCCAAACTTTTAGCGATTTTATTGCGGTCATTAAACGGGAAGAACTTATTACGAATGGCAACTCGGTCTTGGCGTAAAGCTAAGTTGATGCGTGTCTGATTTGGATCATAGTGAAGTAAAAAGTCGCGAAGGAATTCAATGATTTCAAGTTCTTGATCAGCGCCAGGAACGATGTTCAATGGTTTTTCGAAATATTGAGAGACAATGAATCCCTTTGAAGTGCTTTGCACCTCGACAATCTTAATGCTGCTTGAACCAATGTCGATACCGAGAGATTTCACTAACTTACTCCTCCATCCATAGAACGAGCTGTACGTCTGATTTTAGACGAGCCCGTCACGTAAGTATAGTTGAAACTGAAATCTCGGCGTCTTGGATGTTGGTCTAGGTGGTTATCTTTCGTTCCAGAAAACAATGCGCGGCGGCCCCTTGGCAATAGGGTCGGCTTTTTTGTTTTCGTCTTTTTTCTCGGGGGCCCCGCCCGGATTGCCTTCTTGATCCTTCTTTTCTTTATCGGTGAAGGTTTTGATTTTTGTGGCGGCTTTGTTTAAATCCATCACAATGGCAGTGATTTCTCTGGTAGAGCCTGCGAATTCCCCTGTGCTGATGATTTTAAAGTTCATCACTGTGTCGCACGTCATAGGGATGTCTTGAGGGCTCCCGACCAGTCTTGCGTTGCGGCCTTGTACGAAGCTCCAGAAATCTTGGCTGCCGCCGCTTGCGTCGCATTTAAAAGGGCCGCCTTCAGCTTCAGTTTCTCTGCGTTTGATAATGTCGCTAACGATTTCTTCCGTCATGCCGGGATCTAATGATTTTAGAACTTCTTTAGTCGCAAGGTTGGGATTGATGCCCTTCATGCCATAGATAGTGACCCTGGGAAGCATTAAGTTGTAAAGATCATCCGTCATGCCTGGGATCATGTGCAGTTCGCCCAGGGTTCTAAAGTTTCTATTCGGAGGGAAGTAATCAGTTTGAGCTTGGTTGTTCAGCTCGTTGAACTTAGATCTTTTATCGCCGCCATTAAATGATTGTGACTTCGGACTCATCCAATCGGCGATGCTATTTACTAATTCTTCAAAGCGATAATTGCCATAGGCGCGGCCGAACTCTTCATCTTCTAATTTTTTTTGCTCAAAGATGTTGATCAGCTGTTTTTTTGTGGATTCTTGTAAAACTTTGGAAGGGGAGTTTAAGTCGTTTAAATCGATCTTAGAACCTTCGTCTTCAATCGTCACAAGATAGCTTGAATCCATACTGGATTCGCTGAAGATTTTTTTGAAGCTGTCTTTGTCGACAGCATTCAGTTCGGCTGGAATTGGCAAAGGCCAGGCGAAGGGGAATTTCCAAATTTGGTCTAATAAAGGACTGTTGCCAAGTTGTGCGCCAAATTTACTTTGCGCTTGCTGATAAATCTTAATTCTCAGAAGACTTAGTTGCATTCCGGATTTTGCCGCATAATAAGCTTTCACGCGGTTTACGCCGGCAGAGTTTACTAGGTACTCAACACTGGAATCATAGCTCACTTCCATTGCGAAATACATGATCAGCATTAAGCAGGCGATGGCGATCATCAAAGCTATGCCGCGTTCGTTTTTTACAGGGCGTTGCAGATTATTGGAAATTGTTTTGAGTGCCTTGTAATCCATTTGATGATCCTCCTTCCTCAGGGTTGTTAGTGAAATGAATTGGAGCTACGACTTGCATTGAATATTTTTTTGCTTTGGCTTTTTGTTTTTTCTCTACCGTGATGGAAACTTCAACAGCCTGTGGGAATTTTCCTTTGGTCGCACCGTCACCTTGGGCATCGGTGCGCCAAGAATTGACCCAATCTTGTTTTCCTTTGCCGATATATTTTAATTTAAATTCAGTGACGTTTTCTAAAAGCACCACTTCATCGCCACCTTTGGTGACATCTAGATCAGCAAATGGTGAACTTCTGCGCCAAAGGCATTTCGACGAACCACCATCTTCCCTGACAGATTTACATTCTTTAAGGGAATAGCCCACTTCAACAAAGTCGGCTTGTTGCACGTTTCTTACTGTTCGAGCATTGTTCATAGTAACGAAACTGACGTTGTCTTCGTTGCCAATGAAATGAGTCACGGGATCCCGGCGTGGAACTTCGCGACGTTCCACCGCCTCTTGTGTTGGATCTATCGGAACGGGGGGAGTTCCCGGGGGATTTGTTGTCGTAGATTTTTTCTTAATGATTTGTTCAAGCTCTTTTTCAATATCGCGATAATGGAATGCCAAATTAATATCTCGCTCAACCAAGCGGACCGCATCACGCATTCTGGAAACATCATCGATTTGATCTTGAAGTTTGACCTTAGCTTTGATCGCTTGAGAAATAGATTGGGCCGTCAGGATCGTCAGTGTACTTAAGATCGCAATCACGATCATAAGCTCGATCATCGTAAAGCCTCTGGCGCGAGGGGAAGTGAAGCGAATCACATTCCAACTCCCCCTGGGATGCCAGGCATAGGAAGTTCTTTATTGTAATCTACAAAGTATTGGGTTGCGGAAAATTCTAAAGGTTTTTTCGCGCCCTTATAGATGATAGTCACCTTAACTTCTTTGATGGATTTGCTAAGATGCTCTGTCAATGCCTTCATGATTGTCATCGTCAGTTCATCGGTGTTTTCAGTTTGTGCCGCAAGGGTCGCTGAAAAATCGGGGACTTCAAATTCCTTGGAAGTCATCTTCCAAGAATATTGGGAATACTGTTCGCCGAAATCGTCTTCTTTTTCTTCCGGAATAGAATCCAGCGGTTTTCCCGCATACTCCATTTCTACTTCAATCATTTTTCGTTCTAAAAGGGCAGCGACTTCGGTAGAAAGCTGGGTTTTCTTTACGCGCATGAAACTGCCGCTCCAGGAATTTGACAAAAGCAAAAGTCCCGACGCTAGGATGACCATGGCCATCACTGTTTCTACTAACGTAAATCCATTATTCTTTCTAATCACCGTTGAATGTCCTTTAACGATTGAGCTTTCTCTATGATATCAGCTTGACCCGTTAAAGGATTAAAAACAAGAGTCCATGTTAATTTATTTCCATCGGTGATTTGTATGGCAGCGGCTTCTACAAAACCTTCCGGGAAAAAGTGGACATAGGCTGTGCCCGATGTCATAGGACTTTTCATATTGATGGTTTCTACAGAGCCAAATCGTAAACCACGCGGCAAAGTTTTTTCTTTTCCGATGGATTTATCGATTTGAAAAAGCGGAGGTGGAGCATCCTCATCTTTGTCTTCACTTTTTTCTTGGGCTTTTTCGTAGGCCTCAGGATCTACAGGCTGTGGACCACTGGCGCGTTCGACCCAATATTTTTCATCTTGGGGATCCATATTAATAACGATGCGATAAGTGGAATTTGTAAGGCGGGCTTTGTTGCGAACTTCTTTACTTAAAACAATGAAGCTGCGAGCGACATTTTTGATATTGCCTTCTTTTCGCAAAAGGCGGGGGGCCCCGACAACGATCAGTGCTGCTAGAATTGCCAGCACGATCATGATTTCAATCAACGTGAAGCCCCGATTCGATCTCATTTAGACCTACTGAACGTCGTCTAAAGTGATGTCCTTATCGTTTCCAGAACCACCTTCGCGTCCATCCTTACCGAAAGACTTAAGGTCGTATTCAGAACCTTCAACGCTGTAAACAAGTTCGTTTCCGAATGGATCTTTAAGATCTTTTTTGTAGTAAGGTTCTGGTCCCCAGTTCGAGCAATCAGCGTCTGCTTTTGATAGACCTTCAAGGCTTTGTGGGTATTTACCGCAATCAGTGTAATACATTGAAAGTGCATTCACGATTTGAGTCATTTGAATTTTAGCTTCTTTCACTTTGGATTTATCCAATTGTCCCGTGATGTTGGGAAGAAGAAGAGCTGCGATACTGCCGATGATCGCAAGTACGATCATGATCTCGATAAGAGTCATACCCTTGCGGTTTCTAAGAACAAACATGTGTACTCCTTAGTTAAGTCACTAAATCAGGCTTAAAGCGTAGCAGGGAACTATGAGGAGGTAAAGAATTGTGCCTGTAATGACGTGCGTAATCTGCTTTAGCTTCCGACGCTGGCCTACACTCCGACTTCGTCGGAGTACATTCGTCGCTCCAGCTCTGCCGGCGACTAGCCGGCAATGTTAGCCATTTCAAACATAGGTACCATGACCGCAACCACGATCATGCCGATTGCAAAACCCATAAGAACGATGACCACAGGACCCATTAAACTTGTTAGACCTTCTAACTTGGTTTTCACTTGGAAATCATAGGCGTCAGAAACCTGTGAAAGCATATTTTCAAGTTCGCCTGTTTTTTCGCCAATGTTCACCATGTGGATAACGATGGGCGGGAATTGTCCTGATTTTTTTAATGGACCTGCAATGGATTCACCTTCAGAGATATTGCTGCGCGCTTCATCAATAGCTTTAGCAAGCACATGGTTAGAAACTACGTTACGCACGATATCTAATGCGGCTAACATGGGGACGCCACCGTTTAATAAAGTTGCAAGGGTGCGAGTAAAACGAGACACCGCGACCATTCTTACGGTCGGACCCACAATCGGAAGCTTCAAAGAAATTGCATCCCACTGTTTTGCACCAGCCGGGGTGTTCTTCCAATTTTTGAACATTAAATATGTAATCAAAACTACACCGACAACCAAGTACCAATAGTTCACCATGAACTGGCTGGCATCAATGATCATGACTGTATACCAAGGAAGTTCCAGATTTGGCGCTGATTCAAACACCGTCACCATTTTTGGAATCAAGAAGATGAATAAGAAACCAAGAAGACCAATCGTCACTGTCATCATGATGATCGGGTAAGTCATAGCACTGCTGACTTTGGCCTTCAAATCTGCTTGGGCCTCAGTGAACTCTGCAAGACGCATTAAGATAACGTCCAAGCTTCCTGACATTTCACCGGCTTCCACCATTGAAACATATATATTGGTGAAAATGTTTGGATACTTTGCTAAGGACTTGTGCAAAGTCGCCCCTTCGTTGACCATGTTTTTACAGTCAGCCAAAGCTTCAGACAAAACAGGATTTTCAACTTGTTCAGAAACCGCAGTTAAAGCATCAACTAAAGGAATGTTGGCTTTAACTAAAGTCGCCAACTGACGGGTCATCAAAGAAAGTTCCTTCACTCCGACTTTTTTAGTCGTGCGAACCGAACCTGCTTTCTTCTTGGGGTCTGTTTTCTTTTTATCGCGGATATCGATGACGTAGATATTGTCTTTTTTGAGCTTAGTTCTAGCCGTACGCAAATTATCGGCGTCAACGACGCCTTTTACGTTTTTTCCATCTCGGGTAAGGCCTTTGTACTCAAAAATCGGCATTTTCTTTTTCTATCCTAAATATCTAACTGAGTGTTTGAAGTCAGTTCTTCAATTGTAGTAATACCAGCTAAAACTTTTTGTACCCCATGATCACGGAATGTTTTCATTCCATTTTGCACGGCTTGTTTTTTAATAGTGTTACCATCTTTTCGTTGCATGATCAAAGAGCGGATGTCGTCTGTCACAATTAAAAGTTCACTGATCGTGGTACGCCCTGAATAACCTTTTTGATTGCAGTGATTGCAACCCATCGCGCGACAGATATGTCCGTTCTTAGCTTCTTCGCGAGTCACGCCTAATAATTGGATTTCAAAATCAGAAGGCTCATACGGAGCTTTACAGTGCGGGCACAATACACGCACAAGGCGTTGTGCCACCACCCCTTGAATTGACGTCGCAATTAAGAAAGGTTCCACGCCGAAATCAATAAGACGGGGAAATGCACCGGCAGAGTCATTGGTATGCAGTGTAGATAAAACCAAGTGACCTGTTAGTGAAGCCTGAATAGCAAGTTCCGCAGTTTCTAAGTCGCGGACCTCACCCACCATGATGATGTCAGGGTCTTGACGAAGAAACGATCTTAAGCCAGCTGCGAAAGTTAATCCAATTTTAGCATTTACTTGTACCTGACCGACGCCGTGAATACGCTGCTCCACAGGATCTTCTACCGTCAGAATGTTCACGTCTGGTTTGTTTAATTTAGTTAAAGCGCCGTACAAAGTGGTGGATTTACCTGAACCTGTTGGCCCTGTAACAAGAAAGATTCCGTAGCTGCGTGCTAAAAGATCATCAAGTCTATCAAGATTTTCGCCAGAAAATCCAAGTTGAGTCAGCTCAAGAACGATGGAAGATCTATCTTGAATACGCATGACCAGGCGTTCTCCGTAAGGAGTAGGCACTGTAGATAAACGGATATCGATATCTTTACCACCCACCTTCAAAGGAATACGACCGTCTTGAGGCAAACGCTTTTCAGCGATATTTAAGTTCGCCATAACTTTGATACGGGAGGTGATCGCGTTTTGAAGTTTTTTAGGTGGTTTAAACACGTCAAACAAAATACCGTCTGTACGGAAACGCACGGCCATATCTTTTTCATAGGGTTCAACGTGGATATCAGATGCTTTTTCTTTTACAGCGCGAAACAGAAGGCTATTCACCATCTTGATCACTGGCGCATCATCTTCGCCAGCTTCTAAAAGATCTACGATAGGATCATCTAAGTCATAATCTTCTTGGTCGATTTCATCTAAACCAGAAAGATTCGCGGTGCTTTTTTCATAAACTTTATTGATTGCATCCTGCACACGGCTGGATGTTGTGACAAGCGGGCGAACACGCTTACCGAATAACACTTTTAAATCATCCAGTGCTTTTAAGTTCACCGGATTGCTGGTCAGTGCCACAAGGTTTTCCTGATCTTCTTTGTAAGGCAGGATGTTGTGTTGTTTTGCGTAGTTGATCGGAATGTCACGGATCAAGTCGACGGAGATATCGCTGACGGGGATGTCTCTAATAAAATCCAAACCCAGTTCTTTGCACAAATCTGCGACGACTTCATCCGCCGTGGAAAATTCTTTCGAAGCTAAAGCTTCACCGACGGTGATAGGTCTTACCACCGATTGGTTATTGAGTACGGATCTGATTTGATCTTTCGTCAAAGAAGTTGCTTTAGATAAAATCGTTTGAATATCCACGGACGCCATTACTTTATTCCTCTTCTACAGTAGGGGCTGAAGTGTCTACCGCTGCAGTTCCCTTGGCTTTACGATGAATCTCATCCATCTTCTTACCAAATGGGTCAATTCCGCCTTGAGACTTCACGAATTCGATACGTTCGTCCAGTTTTTTTGAAGTAATCGAATTGGTATCCGTATTATTTCTAATGATTTTCGGAGTTAAGAACACAACCATATTCGTTTTATCTTTTACGATCGTGCGGGACTTAAATAGCCAACCCAAGATTGGAATATCACCCAGTAATGGAACTTTCGTGATTGATTCCACATCTTGTTCCTTCATCAATCCCCCCAGAACCGCTGTGTCGCCATCATTCACATTAATAACTGTCTTAATGTTACGACTTGCCAAAGGCTGAGTCGAATCTTGGAACGCCTTCGGCGTACTTGCAGTTGAAAGCTGTTTAACTTGCTGTTTGATCTCCATACGAATTGTTTTATTCGTAGGGGAGATGAACGGTTTCAAAGTCAGCTTAATAGTCGCATCATCAAACGTTGGCGTCGTGATAGGCGAACCATTTGTTGGCGTAGTTGTCTGCGAACCAGTAACAACCTTATCACCCACTTCGATTTCACCTTCTTGGTTATCCAAGGTCATGATTTGTGGAGTTGAAAGGATGTTGGCTTTTTTGGTTGTTTTTAAGAAGTTGATGAAACCAATCAAGCTTGGAATTTCAAGCGACGTCTTAGAAACCGGATCTGTCACAGTCACTTTGCTGCCTTGACCAAAACCGATCACCGCACCAGTACCGCCAGTAGGGCTTAGGAAGTCATTGATGTTAACACCACCATTGAAGCCCACTTTGCCGTAACCTGAATCACCGTATTGATAGTAACCAATACCCCAAGTATTACCGTCGTTGGCGCTCATTTCCATGATGATCGCTTCAACAAACACTTGGTCACGAGGGATATCGATCTTAGCTAAAAGATTTAAAACCACTTCGTAGTCTTGTTTGCTAGCTGTAATCACCAAGCTATTTGTCGTTTTATCAGCTGTGATTTTAACATCACCACCAAAGATTTCTTGTGGAGCTTGCATCTGACCACCAGCACCGATAGGGGAAAGAATACTTCCGCCCGTAGATGGTTTCGGAGTCGCATCTTTAGTCACACCTTGAAGGGTCGCCGCGATTTTTTCAGCATCGCCATTTTTTACGTAATAAACGTAAACGCCACCAGAATCTTCAGGGCGGATTTTGAAATCCAATTGGCCAATTAGTTTTTTAATACGAACGATACCGCTTTTGTTACCAATAACGATGATCGTGTTTGTTCTGTCATCAGGGATTGCCATAAAGAAGCTTGCACCTTGTTGGCTAGAAGCTCCCGCAGAACGAGAGAATCTTGGAACACCAGCAGTAAATGTGCCTGGAGCACCACCTTGGGTTTTGCTTCCTTTATTTACGATCTTATCAACAAGGTCTGCTAAGTCTTTAGCTTTTGCGTACTTAATAGGGATAACTTCAAGTTGTTCTTCAAATCCAGGAACGTCCAACTGACTGATGATTTTCATAACACGGTCAATGTTTGAACCGTAGTCAGAAATAATGATCGAATTTGTTGGCTCATAAATATTCATTTCACCATCTTTAGACGGCAAAATACGCAGGTCTCTGTTCACTTGAGCGGCACTGATGTGTTTCAAGTGTATGATTCGCGTGATCATCTGATCTGAATTTGGATAGTATGCGCCAGAGAACGTTTCAATATTATCTCTCTGGGCATTTCTAGCTGATTTTACTTTTAAGAAGCTGCCAGAAGGAACCACTGTGAAGCCGTTGATGGCCAAAGCAGAAAGGAACGCTTTGTAAGCCTCTGCCACTGTAATCTTTGAAGGAGCGATGATCGTGATTTTTCCACGAACGCCTGGATCAATAATAAAGTTCTTTCCAGTTAATTCTGAAATCGCTTTGATAACGTCGGTGATTTCCACATTCGGGAAGTCAAAGGATTCAATCGTTTCAGGGAAGTTCTGATTGTTGATGTCTTCAATCGGAGCTTGGGCGAAACGATCTTTAGCTTTTTTATCTAAAACTTCATTGCCACCACGAGGTGCTGAACCTGTTGGGCCAGATGGCGAACCACGCATGGAAGGGGGAGCCGGTGCAGGCATTGATGGAGTTGAAGGAGATTCTTGAGGAACGTCAAAATCTGGCGGCGGAGGATTTGCCATGTCACCACCAGAATCACCAAAATCCGGAGGCGGTGGTGGAGGCGGGAAGTCCTCGAACTGAGCACTGGCGGTATTAGCAACCAACTGCGCTGTCATCAATGAAGCAAGTCCTATGCTGACGGTTTTTTTCATGTGTCCCTCTCCTCTTCTTGAGGAATAATGTCGTACTAAAGCTGTTCCAGCCTGCGCGCCCAAGGGCGCGTCGGCACTGCGACCGCAGGCCCTATTGAATATTGTAAGTCATTGTTTCGTTCTTACCGTTGCGCTCTACTTGCAGAGTCACTTTCGGTGAATTTTTCAATGAATTATAAAGTTCCATTGCTTTTGCTGGGCTGTCTACTGGCGTGCCATCAACTGACTTGATGACATCCATTCGTTGTAAGCCAAGTTGTTCATAGATGCTTCCAGGTTGCATGTCTAAAAGACGGAAGCCGTTGATGTTGCCTGTGCCTGGTTCACGATTGGGAACCGCACGGGCCTGCATCAAAACGCTAGAAAGATCGTTTGTATATTTTAAAAGATCCGCACGTTTGATCACGAAATTGTTATCGCCGGCTTTTTGCACCTCTTTGCCGCCTGCACTGACGGCAGAAGCACCGAAGGCCACTTTATTGCCATCTTTTTTCATCTCAATATATTCCATGCGATTTGAATTAAGATTACGGAAGATAACTTTTTGTCTTTCAACGCGCACGATGGAAGCCATGCCTTCAATTTCTTTTCCTGGAGTGTAAGAAATCACCTGGTTTTTGCCACGAACTTCAATCGCGGCAAGGGATTTATCAGGATTAGAATGAACCAAAGTTCCGATCAAATTTAAAGGCAATTGCGATGGGACTGGGACCTGTTCTTTTTGCGCTTCAGGCCCTTTGGTTTTATCAACTAAAGGATCAGGAATTTCACCATTTGAAGCAAACATATTGCGGGAAGTGATGCTGTTATAAGCTCCGCGGTTTACACTCGTATCAATCGGTGGAGCCTTGGGACGGGCTGCTGGCGCGGATTGTGGAAGCATGCGATCGCGGTAGGCAAGAATGGCAAGATCAGCGATACAGTAGCCAATAAAAACGAAAAGAAGATAGGAATACCATTTTTCAAATGGCGGACGTTGGTTCTTCGAGTTTCGCGAATTCGAGAAAATCACTGCTGTACAATCCTTTGTGTTTTAACCTGGTGTTAACCAGATACGCGCCTAGTCCTTGGGCCTTCTGAAAGCCTATCAAAAAGGCGGGGGGTCTGCACTAAAAAATACAAGCTGGACCATGGTCGTGAACGCGTAAATTTCTGCACACATTCTCGAAACATAGGTCATGATTAGGGATATGAGAATTCTCTACTTCACGGATGGAGCAGGAATCGATCTTCTCGGAATACGCGAATCTTTATTACGTATCCCAGAAGTACTCACCTCCCTTCGTCGCGGCCAGGAACAGGCACGCTACGTTGATTTGATGCAGGTGATGTCGTTGTCAGACGAAGATTTTCGTCTGACTCCTTCTGTATTGAGAAACTTCTTAATCAATCTTGTTCAACGCGGACTTCATCAACGTTGGACAAATCAAGATCACAGAGCAGACTTAATCCTTCGCCGAATCAACCACCGATGTTTTGCTGATATTCAAAACGAAGTGCTAAATTCCATTCGTGCAAAAGGGGAAGGCCGCGCGGTCGCCACCAAAGATTTACACCTTTTGCATTTTTTCAATCAAATCGAAATCACGATTATCGGCCCCGGATACGATGAAATCGAACTGTGGCTTAGAAAAGAAATTTCAGCGCGCGGTGATGTGAAAGTGATTGTGAAAGACGTGATTGCTTCTGATCCGCAACTGGATTGGTTCTGGCCACAAGTGAAAGAGACTTTCACGCATACTGAAAGCCCACTTATTTAGAACAAAAAGAATCCATACTTGAAGTGCCTTTTGCGAGGGGTTTACAAACCTTCGCGGCGAACTGAGCACCAGCAACGTGTTGTGAAACCGTCCAATCAAAATCAACTTCCCAAGCAGTGATGGTTTTCACCGCACGTTTGCAAGATTCCGTGCTTAAACCTTTACCGCAAATATTCAAACTGACATTGGCATTTGCCACGAGCCATTTCATAAACGGATTCGGTCCGAATAATTGTTCGCGAGAGCAGGGAAGACTGATGCCGGCGATTTCGCCGCTGATGTGCCAGCTTGCATAAAGTCCGCTCGCAACCATATTCGCCATATAATTTTCTAATTGGGTTTTCGCGCGGGCTTCTAAGCGAGGCAATGATACATCCATGGGTGCGCCGACGGTTTTTAATAATTCACATAAAGCATCTTTTTTAGAAGCTTCACTAACGCAGGCATTGTTTTTCGCTCTTTCAAGGGCCTTTGTAACAATACGATCTTCGAAACTAACACCCATGGGTCTAAAGATCACATCGCGGTGTCTTTGTAATTTAAAGAATAATTGTGCCGGGATTTCGATATTCTGACAAAGACGGATCCCGCGATACATATTCGCAGCCATCGATTCAACCTTAATGGCTAAAACAGGATTCATGCCGGCTTCAATCATTTGGCAGGTCATAAAAGCAGCACCAAGAACATGATAATTTTTAGCAGCAATTTGTTCAGGTTTTTTACCAGGGTATTGGGTACGTAAGATTTTTCTTTTTAAAGAGTCAGAAATATCCGCTTGTGCCGATAAAGATCCCGGTAAAAAGAAATCCGCTGTTTTAGTAGGGCACAGAGTTTCAGTTTCTCTATCGTCGTTTTCGCCACGAGGTTCAAAAAGTTCACTCCATAGCATGCCTTCGCCAAGAAGTTTGGTTTCAACATCTTGGTTGGTGAATTCACCTTGGCTGACATCATCGTGACCACAAAGGCCAATCAATGAAAGGGCCGCATTGGGATTTCCATTTGTATATTTTAAAGCTTTTTCATACAACCAGCCTGCCGGTAAATCCGTGCGGGTTACTCCTGATTTATCGCCTAACGAAGGACGGTTATTGCGAACTTCCTCTGCAGAAAGTTTTTGTTGGCTGCGGCTGTTTTTACGAACATCCGCATAAAAGCGGTAAGCGGCTTCAGAAAAGCAGGCGTTTTTCTTAAAGTGATGTTGAAAGAAGTTAGCGACACCTGAATTTGAAACAGCGACTTCTTGATCATCAGCGTAAGAACTTGGATCAAGAATTTCATAATACCTTTTAAGTCCATTTTTAGTGCTAGATTCAGGAAGGGTGTTAATCAAAATCGAAGCAATGCGATCCGCAGATGAGATCTGATTTTCAGTGATGTTTTTCTCTGCTGCGCCCACAGAAAAAGTAAATGCTATCCCGCATATAAACAGGACAAGGTTCATGTGTCTAAAAATGAGACGCAGTTTGAAAGGCTTCATAGCAGCTAAAACAAAGCAAGAACGGGACCTGCCCCTTATATATTTAAACGCCTAAACACCTTGTTCTGTCTGGCAAGGGTGACATATTTTGTATTATAAATTGCAAATTAGAGGGTCTTAATTCAAGCTTAAATCCATGGTAACAGCGAAGAAAAAGCCTGCGCATTTAGATCAAAATCTGATGGGTTTTTATTTAAGTTTAAGCGGCTGGCTTGTAGGTTTGATGCTTTCTATGTTCCACTTTGTTTTCGGCGCGGACCTATGGAAGCAGATCGTTTTATTCATTATTTGCTTCATCGGAATCGGTGCAAGTTATCTGTTTTATAAGCGCAGAAATTTTCCCGCTGTCCTTTTGCAAACGATCACTATGTTTGCTTCCGTTGGTTTTAGCGTGATCTTTCCCACCGCCGGTCCCATGGTCAACTTAGTCTTTATTTACATCGCTGTATTTCCGGTCGCCATGTTAGAAGTTTCTAATGCAACCTTTATGTTTATAAACTTTGCGGCCTGTGTGTTGGCGGTATTAACCAGCGAACTTGCTACTCATAACTATCACAGCAACGTCAATGAACAGATCTTCACCGCACTTTTAAAGTTTTCAATTCTGAGTCTGGTCTTTTTTGTCGTGTTTATGATGCGCTCAGTATTAGAGCATCGAAATAACGAAATTTATGACAAGTTCCAAGACGAAGAAGCTGGCGAATAATTGCGACAGCTTCTATAGCGCAAAGAACGGTTCAATTTCAATAGGTCTTTCATTTGCGGGATGCATGAACTTTGGCGCTTCCTGATCCGGTGGCAATAGCAGATAAACCCCAAAAGGCATTTTTCCAGAAACCCAGGTGCGCGGCGGGCGATAGATGTATTCACTGCGGGTTTGTCCATAAACAATGAACTCGTTTTCGTCAGCTTCATCAAAAGCCTTCCACAAAAGACTTTCAAAGATATCAGCATTATCCGCATTTAAAAAATTTAAATATTTAAAGTTGAAACTCGCTTCCATCTTTAAACGTGAATAGGGTTTCGTCAGAGTGCGAGTCCATCCTAGTCTGTTTCCAAACTTTAAAAATTGACGAAAGTTATGGGCGCGTAAAGAATACTGCATCGGAATAAATTCCTGCAAGCCCCCTGAAGACCACGGGGCCGCACAACCAATGACATTTTCGTTTTTATCAATCGCAATAAGAAAGTCATCCAGTCTTAGGCCTTTCCAGCGCTCTAACTTATCAAAGAAACTTTGTGCATCCCACACGGTAGAAAGATCTTTTTCCCGCGACTTGCGAATCAAATACGCAATCAAAGCATCCACATTCCCTTGATTGCCACGTCGAATGCGAAGATGAGGCAAGGGGTTGCTGGCCCAGGGCAGTCGTCCATGCACAGACACCATATTAAAGCGGCGGAAAAGGTGATAGTGGGGAAGTGGACGCTTCATTGTGCGCGGGCGCACGAAGGCATTTAAGGCCTGCACTTCGCTCATGCTAAGAACTGAAAATAAATACTTACAATCAAAAGTACGAAACACTTCTTCCATGGCAGGTAAAAAGTGCTTAGACCATTCCATAACCGCTCGGCGATTGGATGAAATCCGCAAATCGCGACCGAAGGCCACGGTTTGAACTTTATTATCTAAAAGAACGTCTTTGGTGATGAAGCTTGCAATACCTTCAATTTTTTCTTCGTCTTTTAACATGTAAGTCAGATAACGATCTGACTGGATCGAATAAGGGGCGAAGAAATCTTTTTCACGGTCAATTTTAATTTCGACCAAACCACGAACGGGGAAGCTTTTATAAAATTCAGCTAAACTTTGCGCGTCTTGCGGTGTTGCGACTTCTAACTTCATTAAGTTTTTTTCCAAAGCACATCTTTATGGCCGGTTTTTTCATTCACCCAGCGGGCAGCGACGAATAGATAATCACTAAGTCGGTTTAAATACTGTAAAGCCATCGCATAGCGTTCATCTTTAACGGCAATTTCAGCAGACCGTCTTTCGCTACGTCGGCAGCAGGTTCTTGCGACATGCAAATGGGAAGCAACTTGATGGCCCGCAGGAAGAATAAAGTTTTTTAGCTCTGGCAACTGTGCCGTCAGTTCATCGATTTCTTTTTCAAGAAAATGAATTTGTTCAGCAGTGATGGCTGGCAACAGTTTAAAGACTTCGTCTTTTTCAGTAGCTAATAACGAACCAATATTAAAAAGTTCATTTTGCACTTTTTCAAGGGGAGCATCCAAAGAAGTCAGCTCCGAATAGTTCACAAGGTTAGAGCGAACCACGCCAATATAACTATTCAGTTCATCCACTGTGCCATAGGCTTCAACCCGAGGGTTGAATTTTTCAACACAAGAACCGTCCACAAGACGCGTTGTCCCTTTGTCACCAGTGCGTGTATAGATCTTTGCTTTCGGAGCATCAGTCATCGTTGCCGTTCCTTCGATATGCCATACTCCGGCGAAGCAGAGCATAGATAACTAATTCTTGCTTTTTAAACCTAAGAGGTCAAGATGAGCCCATGAGTGCAAATGAAAATATCCCATTGCTGGTGACCATTCCCCATAGCGGCGAAAAAATTCCTTCCCAAGCCCCTTGGCTTAAAGGATTGCCTGAAGAAATCCTGATGTGTGATGTGGACCGTTACGTTGATTTTCTTTACGAACCCGCTTTGCAAAAGCTTAAAATTCCTTTGGTAAAAACAGAATGGCATCGTTATGCCGCGGACTTAAACCGAATTCCAGAAGATGTGGATTCAACTTCGGTGATTGGTAACAAAAATCCAGCAGGATCATTCAACCGCGGTTTTCATTGGGTCATTACGACCTACAAACATCAACTGCTTCCTGAGCCGATGAGTCCTGAAATCCACAAAGAACTTGTGGATCTGGTTTACACTCCCTTTCATGAGTCAGTAAAAAAACAGTTTCAAAACTATAGCGATCAAGGCTTTAAAAAGATTTTTCATATCGATGCCCATAGCATGCCATCAGTGGGAACAAGCGAGCACCGCGATCCAGGTGAAATTCGCGCCGATATTGTGGTCAGCGACAGCAAAGGCAAAAGCTGTGATCCAAGATTTAAGGATCTTGTGATTGCTGCCTATGTGACCGCTGGTTTTAAAGTTGGTTACAACTGGCCTTACTTTGGTGGCCGTGTCACAGAGCAATATGGTCATCCAAGCAAGGGACATCATACTTTGCAGGTCGAAATGAACCGATCGCTTTACATGGACGAAAAAACGAAAAAGTTAAAACCAGAAGAGGCGAAGAAAGTTCAGGATAAAGTCCTTTTTGCGCTGAACTATATCCGCAGCAATTTGATGCACATAATGTAAGGCGTCGAAGTGCTAAGAAGATAGTCCGTGAAGTTGTGTTAAATAATTGATATCTACCGATATTTGAACAGCTAAATTGATGAGGACATCTTCTTGAATAAGGCTTCTGCGCCCCAAAAAAATCTTATCAAAACACTCAATAAGCCCCTGGCTTCTTTGAAGCTTGCGGTCTTTATTATCATCTCTCTTGCAGTTATCACGGCCGTCGGAACTTTTGTTGAAGCAAAGTATGATGCCTATGCTGCAAAAAAGCTCGTCTATGACACTTGGTATATGTACGCCATCATGGGGCTTTTGGTTATCAACCTAACTGCCGTAATGTTGGATCGCTGGCCGTGGAAAAAGCGCCATGCCTCTTTCGTTTTAGCCCATATTGGTATCATCATTTTGTTAGCCGGCGCCTACATTACTGCGCACCATGGCCTTGATGGTTCCATGCGGGTAGGAATCGGTGAAAGCAATAATTTAGTGCAGGTTCCTGAAACAGATCTCACTGTCTACACATCGTTTGACGGTGATCGCTATTCAAAAACCTTAGAGCAAGAAGTGGATTTCTTTAAAAAACCGCCAAGCTCTGAAAAGCCCTTTGTTGTTCCCACTTACGAAGGACAAATTAAGATCGTCGACTACAAAAAATACGTTCTGCCTTCACGCAAAGTTGTTCCTGGGGAAGAAGGTAAAGCGGGTGCAGGGGTTCGCTTCCAGTTGCAAAATCCCAACGTAAATGTCGTTGAATGGTTGGTGCAGAAAAAACCAAACGCTTTAGCGAGCCAAAATTTCGGACCTGCGCAAATTTTCTTAGGCTCCGCACCGATCAAGGGGCGTGGTAAGAATGAAATCTTCCTGACTCCAGATAAAGAGGGCCTGCAATACGTCGTCTTTCAAAAAGATTCTGAAAAACCTTTGAAAAAAGGCTTCGTGAAAGAAGGCGATGTTTTTGATCCAGGCTTTAAAATGGCCCTTTCTTTTCGTGTTCTACGCTATTTGCCAGCAGCCCTTGAAGAGTGGGATCTGAAAGATTCTGATGCGCCTACGCCACTAACAACTTCGGCAATTAAAATCATATTCGAAAATAAAGAGCACTGGGTTTTGCTAAACGATATGGTGAAACTTTTCACGAACAACTCCGTTTATCTTTTAACCTATGGCAACCGTCGTATTGATATCGGTTTTCCAATCAAGCTGCACAAATTCGAAGTGGCTCGCTATCAAGGAACCATGCGTGCGGCGGCTTACCAAAGTTTAGTGGAAGTACCAAAAGCGGGTGAACATTTAATTTCGATGAATGAGCCTTTAAAACACAATGGCCTGACTATTTACCAAGCAAGCTTCCAAGAAGAGCAAGGTCAGCCCGTGGCTTCGATTTTTTCAATCAATCATGATCCAGGTCGATTCCTGAAATATTTAGGATCGTTAGTGATAAGTTTGGGTATCGTTTTATTGATGTGGTTTAAGCATCTTGATTTTAAAGTTGGAAAATCACGTAAACACGACGGGGATAATGCATGAAACATTTATTTCTAATTCTCATTTCACTTTTTGCGGTTTCATTTTCAGCCTCGGCAAAAGACGGTGATGCTTTAAAATCTTTGCCAGTTCAAGACGGCGGAAGAATTAAACCTTACGACAGCTTTTCTCGGGAAATGCTTGAAATCGTTTATGGCAAATCGAAGTTTGAAGGCCGTGCCGCCACTGAAATCGTATTAACATGGATGCTTTCGCCGCAAGCATGGCATGACAAGAAAATCTTTGAAGTGCGCAATCACGAAGTTCTGACAGCGCTAAATCTGCCAAAAGAACAGCGTTATTTTTCAGGGGAAGAGTTATTTGCAGGTGACCGTTTCACACTTCTTCGCCAAGAGCTTCAGTCTAAGCGCGAAACCAAGGAAAAGCTAAATCCCTACTTCCAAGCTTTGCAACGCCTTGAAAATCAGTATTTTGTATTCCAAGAAATCGCATCGGGTCGTATGCTGAAAGTCTTGCCACCAAAAGAAGGCGATACATGGCTTTCAATTGCGGATCTTGAACCTGCCTTCCAAGAAAAGTTCATGAACATCACGAAGAGCTTCGTGATCAATATTGGAAATGTCGCAAAAGGGGAGTCGACAGAGCAATCGGCAAAAGACTTAGATAAATCCGTTCTGGATTTTCAAGATGCAGCTCGTGCGCAGAATCCGGCACTCTATAATGTCGACTCTCGCATTAAAGCAGAGGTGCACTATAACAATTTTCATCCGTTCCGTTGGGCTTACATTTTTTATTTCTTAGCGTTCATCGGTTTGTTGTTAGTGTGGACTTTGCGCAAAGAAAGTTTGATGAAGGGCGTTTGGGTTTTGATGGCCCTTGGTTTTATATTGCACACCTACGGTTTTGGTTTGCGCATGTATATTATGGAGCGTGCCCCCGTTTCAAACATGTATGAAACTGTTGTGTGGGTTTCCTGGGGAACTATTGTTTTTGCTGCGATCTTAGAGCTTATCTATAAATTCCGTCTTATCCTAGTGGCCGGAACTTTGGTGGCGGCATTTGGTTTGGTCATCGCCGATTTTGCTCCGGCCGTTTTAGATCCAAGTTTGCAACCGCTGGAACCTGTTCTTAGAAGTAACTACTGGCTGACAATCCACGTGATGACTATCACTATCAGTTACGCGGCCTTTTTCTTAGCGTTCGGGCTAGGTGATATTGGTCTTTATTATTATTTACGTGGGGAACAAAAACACCAAGAACAGATCAAAGGAATCGTCACCGGAATTTACCGCGCGATTCAAATCGGCGTGGCCTTCTTAGCGCCGGGAATTATTCTTGGCGGTATCTGGGCTGACTATTCTTGGGGACGTTTCTGGGGCTGGGACCCGAAAGAAACTTGGGCGTTGATCGCATTATTAGGATACCTCGCGGTTCTTCACGCTCGCTACGCGGGTATGTTGAAACATTTCGGTATGGTAGTGACATCGATCGTGGCCTTTTCACTTGTGATTATGGCTTGGTATGGAGTGAACTTTGTTCTTGGCGCAGGGCTTCATTCCTACGGATTTGGTGCGGGTGGAGTGGAATATGTGTCTGCTTTTGTGGCAGCGCACATTCTATTAGTTATTTATGTGTCTGTGATTCGCAGCGGAAAAAGAAAGTTAAGCAGCTAAAGCGCTAAACTGAAAAGTGCAGAGTTGCTCAGTAAGTGAGCGAGTCTGCCGCTTTTTCATTAAGCTTGCAAAAAGATTATGGACAACTGGACTTTTCCACCATTAAATTAGAGCAAAATAAAATTTAGGACAGCATTCGTTTGTCTTTGGCCCAAACATAGACAGCTAGCGAAGGATGATTATGCATCGGGTATTTAGCAGAACGTTGGCGAGCGCAATCGCGTTGGTAGGCGCGCTCATCTTATCAACAACTCTTCTCACAGGTTGTAAATTTCAACCGGGGTTTGGATACAATAAGGGGTATGCTCCAGAGCAACCAATTCCTTTTGATCACTCCCTTCACGTGGGAACTCACAAGATTCAATGTCAGTACTGCCACAACCAAGTGGAAAGAACGAAGCATTCGAATATCCCGGCACTTTCAACGTGCATGAACTGCCATCTTCAAGTGGCAACGGATAAACCAAATATTCAAAAATTACGTGATGCTTATGATGCAGGTAAGTCTATTGAATGGACTCGCGTGCACATGCTTCCGGATTTTGTGCATTTCAATCACAATGCGCACATCGCTAAAGGCGTAAACTGCCAAACTTGCCACGGCGAAGTCGAAAAAATGGCGAAGGTAGAACAGTTCTCTGATCTATCTATGGGTTGGTGTGTGAACTGTCACCGTCAGCCAGAAAATAAAGCGCCACTTAACTGTTCAACTTGTCACTACTAAGGTTTCGGAAGGTTGCAATGTCTGAAATACATACTGATCACGAATTAGAAATGAAAAAAGCGCTTCGCCCGAAAGTGGAGCGTGATAATACTTACTGGTTAAGTCTTGAGCAGTGGAAAAACGACCCTGAGTTCATGGCTATGGCTGAAACTGAGTTCAAATCTTCGCCGCTAAAAGAAAAAGACGGTGAAGACGGTTGGGCACGTCGTGAGTTCCTAAAACTTATGGGTGCTTCTATCGCGATGGCTTCTGCAGGTTGCATTCGCCGTCCGGTACAAAAAATCGTTCCTTATAATAAACAACCTGAAGAAGTAACTCTTGGTATCGCCAACTATTACTCTTCAGCTTACTTTGATGGTTCTGACCCCATTGCGACGTTGGTGAAAACTCGCGAAGGTCGCCCTATTAAAATTGAAGCGAACAACAACACACCATTTAGCCGTGGTTTGGACATTCGCTCTCAAGCAGCTTTGTTGGCTCTTTATGATCCTGAGCGCTTGCAAGGTCCTAAGCGCAACCTTTTCAACGAGAAAAAATCAAACAGCCAAGTTGTTGATGTTAAGTGGGAAGAGCTAGATAAAAAGATCGTTGCTGAACTTCAAAAAGGTGACGTTGTTATCTTGACGGGCCCGGTTGCTTCTCCAGCGACTCGCGCTGTGATTGGTGACTTTGCTCAAGGCTTTAATGCTAAACACGTTGTGTGGGATGCATTTGCCAATGAAGAAGTTCAACAAGGTCAAAAAGCTTCTTACGGCGAAGCCGTAGTTCCTAACTACCGTTTCGACAAAGCAAAAATGATCGTTTCTGTTGACGCTGACTTCTTGGGAACTTGGATTGCGCCAACGACTTACACTGCACAATTCACTGAAGGTCGTCGTGATATCAAAAACATGAGCCGTTTGGTTTCATTTGATTCACACTACTCTTTGACGGGTGCTAATGCGGATATCCGCATGAAGATCAAACCTTCGCAACAACTTGATGTTGTGATGGGTTTGATCCATGAAATCGTAGTTAACAAAGGCAACTCTGTATACGCTGGCAACGCAGGTGTTAAATCTGCTCTTAGCTCTTATGCAAATGTTGCGAAGTCTTTAAATATCGAACCTGAGTTGTTTGCGAAAGTAGCGGCGGACCTATGGGCTGCTCGCGGTGAATCACTAGTAGTTGCTGGTGGTTTGCAAACATTGACGGAAAGATCTGCAGAGCTTCAAGCTGCTGTAAACTTCCTAAATTCTGTATTAGAAAATGACGGCAAAACTGTAGAAAGCCGCGGTCACTCTGCATTGAAAGCGTCTTACACAGACATGCTTTCTTTGATAAAAGATATGAAAGATGGCAAAGTTAAAACTTTGATCATCCACAGAGTAAATCCAGCATTCGTACTGCCAGCTGAAGCAGGCTTTGCTGATGCGATCAAAAAAGTAAACATGGTTGTTTACACTGGCGATCGTATCGATGAAACAGGTATCTACGCTGACTACGTAACTCCAGACAATCATGCTTTGGAATCTTGGAATGACATCGAACTAGCTAACGGCGTGTACGCGATCTGCCAACCAGCGATCCGTCCAATGTACGACACTCGTTCTTTCCAATTATCTTTGATGACTTGGGCTTACACTGCTAACAGAGGCCCTGCGCGTCTTCGTGATTACGAAACGTTCTATGACTATCTTCGCGTATTCTGGAAATCAGACATTTTACCTAAAGTAGGTAAAGGCAAAGACTTCGAAGATTTCTGGCAATCTACTTTGCAAGCGGGTTACGTAGGTGAAATGGCGAACGGAAGTTCAGCTCGTTCATTTAAAACTGACGCTTTCACTTCAATCAAACCTGCATCCGCAAAAACAGGTTTTGAAGTTGTTCTTTACCCAACTTCACAAATGGGTGATGGATCTATGGCCAACGTTTCATGGCTTCATGAAACTCCAGATCCAGTAACAAAAATCGTTTGGGATAACTACGTAAGCGTTTCTTTGGGCACAGCTGAAAAGCACGGTCTTAAAGAAGCGACTGTGGTTGAAATCACAATCGGTGATAAAAAAATGGAACTTCCAGTTCACATCCAGCCAGGTATGCATGATGACGTTCTTGCTATCGCAGTCGGTTACGGCCGTACACGCGCTGGTAAAGTTGGTAATGGCGTAGGTAAAAATGCCTTCGCACTTGCGACTATCAAAGATGGTCAAATGATCTTCTCTGGTCAAACTGCGACGTTCACCAAAACTTCTAAAAAGTATCAGTTAGCAAACGTTCAAGGTCACCACACAATGGAAGGCCGTAACATCGTAGCGACTGCGACTTTGAAGGATTATAATAAGAAAAAAGATGCTGGTATTCACAGACACCACACTTGGTCTATCTGGAGTGGTCACGAATACTCTGGTCACAAATGGGGTATGGCAATCGATACAAACACTTGTACTGGTTGTTCAGCTTGTATGGTGGCCTGCCAATCTGAAAACAACGTTCCTGTAGTAGGTAAAGAGTACGTACTTATGGGTCGTGAAATGCACTGGTTGCGTATCGACCGTTACTACTACGGTGATCCTTCAAATCCAGAAGCGGTTTTCCAACCAATGCTTTGCCAACACTGTGACAATGCTCCGTGCGAAACGGTATGTCCGGTATTAGCAACTGTTCACTCCGATGAAGGTTTGAACGACATGGTTTACAATCGTTGCGTGGGAACTCGTTATTGCGCGAATAACTGTCCTTACAAAGTTCGTCGCTTCAACTGGTTCAACTTTGCTAAGCAAATCGAAAAACCACTTCACATGGCTCTTAATCCTTCAGTGGGTGTACGTACTCGCGGGGTTATGGAAAAATGTACTTTCTGCGTTCAAAGAATCCAGGAAGCAAAAACTGTGGCTCGTAATGAAAAACGCGCATTGAAAGATGGCGACGTGAAGACTGCCTGCCAAACGGCGTGTCCTCCGGGCGGTATCGTATTCGGTGACTTGAATGATCCAAACAGTGAAGTGCACAAAATCTTCAAAAATGACGAGCGTGGCTTCTTTGTTCTTGAAGAGTGGAATGCGAAACCAAACATTCGCTACCTTTCTAAGATCCGCAACAATGATAAAGAATCAACTGGTGGCCACAATGGTCACGGTACTGCAAAACAAGGTGAGCACTCATGATTAAGCGCAACCCATTAGTCCTTGGTAACAAGACACTTAAAGACGTAACAGATGACATCTGTGCTCCGGTGGAAAGATTCCCTTCTAAAGGTTGGGTGGGTCTTTTCCTAGGTGCGAAGACGTTGTTACTTTTCTATATCGTTATCCTTGCATCAGTTGTGGGTGTGGGTATCGGTTTGCTTGGTATGAGCAACCCGGTTTTCTGGGGAACGATGATCGTGACGTTCGTATTCTGGATCGGTATCGGTCACGCCGGTACTCTGATTTCTGCGGTACTTTTCCTTTTCCGCCAAAAGTGGAGAACTTCAGTAGCCCGTACAGCGGAAGCGATGACGGTATTCGCGGTTATGACAGCGGGTCTTTTCCCGTTGCTACATACCGGTCGTCCTTGGCTTGATTACTGGTTATTCCCTTACCCAAATCAACGTGGACCACTTTGGGTGAATTTCCGTTCGCCACTTCTTTGGGACGTTTTCGCCGTATCTACATACGCGACTGTTTCAATGGTGTTCTGGTACATCGGTTTGGTTCCTGACTTTGCGACAATCAAAGACCGCGCAAAGAATAAATTGCGTCGTACTGTTTACGGTGCGCTTTCTTTAGGTTGGCGTGGAACTGCTAAAAACTGGTCACATTATGAAATGTTGTATTTGATCCTTGCGGGTCTTTCTACTCCGCTAGTTCTTTCAGTACATACGATCGTATCGTTCGACTTCGCGGTTTCCCACTTGCCAGGTTGGCATACAACGATCTTCCCTCCATACTTCGTTGCCGGTGCGATCTTCTCTGGTTTCGCGATGGTTGTGACTTTGATGACGTTGGTACGTATTGGTTTCAAAGAATTCCAAAACTACGTAACTCTAGATCATATGGAAGTGATGAATAAAATCATCATGACGACTGGTATGTTAGTTGGTTACGCGTACGCAGCAGAGTTCTTTATCGCTTGGTACTCTGGCAACCAATACGAGCGCTTCGTATTCGTAAACCGTGCCTTCGGTCCTTACGGTTGGTCTTACTGGATGATGGTAACTTGTAACGTAATCATTCCACAGGTTTTCTGGTGGAAGAAAATGCGTCGTTCAATCCCTGTGATGTTCGTTGTTTCTATCTTCGTAAACATCGGTATGTGGTTTGAGCGTTTCGTAATCACTGTGACTTCATTGCACAGAGATTTCCTGCCTTCTTCATGGGGTATGTACCACTGGTCTTGGTTCGATACCGGGGTTCTGGTCGGATCCTTCGGTATGTTCCTGACACTGTTCTTATTGTATCTACGTTTGTTCCCGGCGGTTTCTATCGCGGAAGTGAAGCCCGTATTGCACGTGGGTTATGACGAAAAAGGAGGGCACCACTAATGGCTAAAATCGTAAAAGGTATTGCCGGAATTTGGGAAGATGAGCATTTGATTTTGAAAGCGGCAGCGAAAACTCGCGAAATGGGCTTTCAAAAGTTTGAAGCTATCTCTGCTTATCCTGTTCACGGAATGGAAGAAGCTTGCGGTATCAAAAGATCTTGGATCCCTTACGTAACTTTCGTAATGGGTGTCGTTGGTTTGACTGCGGGTTTGCTTTTAACTTGGTGGACTTCAGCAGTAGACTGGAAAGTGAATGTGGGTGGTAAGCCTTTCTTCTCTTTACCAGCGTTCATTCCAATCATGTTCGAATTAACTATTCTATTTGCAGCGCTTTCTTCAGTAGTAGCGTTGTTTAAAGCTTGTGGCATTCCACGCATTGATCCGCCGATCATCGATCCGGATCTAAGCTCTCACAAATTTGCGATCTTCATTCCTCACAATGATGTGAATTATGATGAATCAAAAATTGAAGCTATGTTTAAAGAGCTGGGCGCAACTTCAGTGAAGAAGACGGAGTACTAAAAGATGAGAAGCCTTGTGAATTTAACGGTTGGTATGGCAGCAGCGGGCTTAGCGATTATGGCTTTAACAAGCTGTGGTCCTCGCGGCAACAAACCCAACGTAGAAATCATTCAAGATATGATGGACACTCCGGCAATCAAAGCTCAGGAGTATGACGAATCTTCACCAAACGGCAGCGGTATGCGTGTTCCTCCAGAAGGAACTGCTCCTGTAGGTTTTGAGCCGTACAGATATGCTACTGATGTTGAAGGTGCTTCTAAAATGAAGAACCCAATCGCTGGTGACATGGAAAACAGCACTTTGTTAGTAGGTCAAAAATACTACGAAACAAACTGCGCAGTTTGCCATGGTTCTAAAGGTGAAGGCGGCGTTGAAGCTAAATCTTCAGTCGCAGCAAAAATGGCTTTGAAACCACCTGCAGTTGTGAGTGACAAAGTAAAAGGTTGGACCGATGGCCACCTTTACCACGTGATCACAATGGGGCAGGGTGTGATGGGACCTTACGCTTCTCACATTCCGCAACAATATCGTTGGCAAGTTGTTAACTACATTCGCTTCCTAGAGAAGCAATCTAAGTAGGTTTTAATATGGGTGAACATAAACACGTAAATCTACATGTTTCTAAATTTGAAGCTCCAGCAAAGTTGAAAACTTTGTGCTTCGCTTTGATTGCGATTGGTCTTTTGACTTTCGTAGTTGGCTTGATGAAAAACCAAGAAAGACTTTGGACTTCGTATCTAGTGGCTTTCTTCTTTTTCTCTGCAATGGCACTAAGCGGACTTTTCTGGGTGGCTATCAACAACACAGCTAAAGCGGGTTGGTCAGTGACTGTACGCCGTTTTGCTGAAGCAACTTCTTCATTCATCCCTGGTATTCTTATCGGTGGTTTGATTTTGCTTGCTGGTTTTAAATATCTTTTCCCTTGGGCGAATCCAGAAGTTATTGCTCACAATCCGGTCATCGCTGCTAAAACAGCTTACTTGAATACGGGCTTCTTCGTGGTTCGTTTGTTCATTTTTGCAATTGGTTGCTTGATCTTCCGCTGGGTGATCGTTGGTAACTCTCTGAAACAAGATCAAACGGGTGATGCGCACTTAACAGAGAAAAACGTGGGTCCTGCAGTTGGTTTCATTGCTTTCTTCGCTTTGGCGTTCTCGTTCTTCAGCGTTGATTTGTTGATGTCACTTCTTCCAACTTGGTACTCTACAATCTTTGGTATCTATACTTTCGCGGGTATGTTCCAAGCAGGTATGGCATTCCTTTCTATCGTTATCGTTTTGATGAAAAAACACGGTTACGTAAAAGGTTATGTCACTGATGAACACCAACATGACGTTGTAAAATACCTTAAAGGTTTCTCAATCTTCTGGGCTTACATTGCGTTCTCTCAATTCATGTTGATGTGGTATGCGAATATCCCTGAGGAAACAGAATACTACATCATGCGCGCTCAAGGCGGCTGGTTAGGAATCTCTGCATTGCTAGTGATCTTCCGTTTCGTGGTTCCTTTCTTGGCATTGCTTCCTCGTGGAGCGAAAAGAAGTGATTCTACAGTTTTGGCGATCTCTACAATCGTGTTGATCTTCCAATACGTAGATATCTACTGGATGGTTTATCCAAACTTCTTCGATGGACACGTAACATTTGGCTTCTGGGAAATCGGCATCTTTGCTGGTTTTGCAGGGATCTTCTTGTTAACCATCATGGCTTTCTGGGCGAAGCATTCTTTGGTTCCTCTTAAGGATCCAAGAATTCATGAAGCGATCAATCACCACGTAGCTTACTAGTTACGTCGGTCGCCGATAAGGGCTCAATCGACTTCGTTGTGCGGTCCTTCGCTTCTCTCCGACGTACCTTACAGGTACGCCTCCGTTTCGCGAAGGATCCTCCGCCTTGCGCTTGAACCCTTCTCGCCAACCTTGGGCCTCGGTTTCGGGGGAGGCGAGAATGACAGATTTAGTTTTTTAAAAAAGGAAGCTTAAGCTTCCTTTTTGTATTTTTGGGCAGTGGCTTGAAGGTGCACCTTTGATTTTGAATGATTAGCCATCGGGGGATTTATGGCTAAGTCGTTTCTCTTGGTTCTTATTCTTAGTTTTTCCAGTTTGGGTTTTGCTAGTTCTTCTAAGGTTTCAAATCTTGTGAATGGTTATTATCAGCAGAAGGCGCTTTGGGCGGTGATGCTTAAGAAGCAGCCTTCTAATTCTTTGCCTCGGCCGCTTCCTGATCCTTCTGAGGATGAGCCTTCTGTGCCTCCACCTCGACGTAATCCAAATCCTGGGCCTATTGATTGTCGGCCTGCGCCGGGGGATTGTGTGGAGGCTGTTTGTCAGCAGCTCAGTCGTTTTGAGTGTGATGATCGGGATGATCTTTTGGACATCGCTAACGAATGCAGAAACGTTTCTGCTGACTGTGTGAAGTCGGTCTGCAGTCGGGTTAGTCGTTTTGCTTGTGATGAAAAATCAGAGATGTTTGAAGTGACGGCGATGTGTCGGGGGCTCTTTGATGTTTCTTGTATCGACTATGTTTGCTCGCGGATTTCGCGCTTTGATTGTGATGAGCTTTCAGAGTTGCATGAGATCGCTCGCCAATGCCGTTAAAAAAAAGGGAGCTTTCGCTCCCTTTTTGGTTTTAGTAACCAGTCTTATCTTTCACTTTATCAACCGTCGTGTCTTTTCCTTCTTCGACACGGTTGCCTGCTTTTTTAGCGGCGCACTCTAGGTCGCCTTCCATGCAGACGGCTTCTTCAACACGGTGAGCACCTTTTTTAGCCATACGTTTGGTTTTTCTGCCGGCTGATTTCATTTTGTCAGTGGCAGAGTCCATTGTGGATTCTGTCTTATCACCAACTGTATCATCAGCGTAAGAAACTGGAGCGAAAGCCAATGTTGCGATCATTGCCATCATAATGAATTTCATAGTCTCTCCTTGTTGTTTGAAGCCCTTAGGGCTGACTATTTGTTTCCTATTAATGGTGGTTCGAGAATTTATTGAGGTAAATCAGTAATTTAGCAATGTTGTTTAAACCTTTTTGTACGTATGGCCACGCTTTTGACAGCAAAACGGCTTTAAATTTTAACTGAGCTTAGGCTTCGACTTTGCAATGAAGGTTCGTATGTCAAAAGCGCCTTTGCGGAACTTGGTTTATCTCAATTCGAGTCACTCCTTGCCTTCATATTTGCAGGCTCTGGAAGGGGTGCGCTGGAGTTATACCACTTCTGCCGAGCAGCTAAAGTATTTCATCAACTCTCATCATGGGGAACTGACTGTGATTATTCGTGCTGATTTTCTAAGTTTGCGTGCGGTAAAAGCCTTTGCTACGTGGGCCCATCAGAGTGCTCGTTTAAGCTTTATCTTTATTGCGCAAACTATTGAAAATGCAGCATTTCAATTGGGTGATGGAACTTCAAAAATGGTCTTTTTATTGGAAAATGAAGGTTCAAGAATTACTTTACTTATCAATCGTTTCTTTTCTGGTCAGGTTGTTAAATGCCGTCGTCAGGAACGCCAAGCGGTTCAGTCCCAAGTCATGCTAAAGAAGTCTGTTTACGCCAATCATTCGCCGACAGGGGCCGGGGTTCAGTTCCTTCGCGAAGGTCAGATGAATGACTTTTCCCAAGGTGGCGCCCAAATCAGTGTCGAAGAAGGTGGAGTCCGGGAAAAGGACTTTATCAGCCTGATGTACCAGAACCGATTTGGCCAATGGGTCTCGGTTGAATCCCAAGTACGCTGGGTTGTGTCGACCAGTGCAGGGGAGCAAATTATAGGTGTGCAATTTCTTGCTGTGAATGCTTGACCCCATGTGCCTTGGCGGCTACTAATTATGTGATGCAAATGCATATTTCTTCATCACATTTAATTACTACAGAAGATCGCACATCCGCGGTCACTCCATCATAATGTCACAAATTACTATTATTCTGCCGGATAACTCTACCAAGGTGTTCGACCATGAACCGACGGCGCTCGAAGTAGCGATGTCTATTGGTCCTCGTTTAGCTAAAGAAACCTTGGGCGTAAAAATCAACGATTCTAAAGAGATCTCTGACCTGCGCACGCCGCTTAAGGATCAATCTAAAGTCGCCTTAATCACCACAAAAAGCCCTGAAGCCGTGGAAGTGATCCGTCACTCTTGCGCGCACATCATGGCCCACGCTGTACAAGAAATTTGGCCAGAAGTGAAAGTCACCATCGGTCCCGTGATCGATAATGGTTTCTATTACGACTTTGATTCTCCGTTTGCCTTCAATGAAGAGCATTTCGAAAAAATCGAAAAGAAGATGGCAGAGCTGGTTTCTAAAGACCTGCCAATTCACCGTGAAAACTGGCCGATCGCGAAAGCCATTGAAACTTTCAAAGGCATGAACGAACGATTTAAAGTTGAGTTGATTGAAGACTTGGCTAAAAAAGGCGAAACGACTGTTGGTATCTATTTTAATGGAACTGGTTGGTTTGACCTTTGCCGTGGACCGCACATCCAAAGCTCTGGCCAAATCAAAGCTTTTAAACTTCTCTCAGTGGCCGGCGCTTACTGGAGAGGGGATGAAAAGAACGCTCAACTGCAGCGTATTTACGCTACAGCGTTCGGCGATAAAAAAGATCTTGAGCTATACCTTCACAATTTGGAAGAAGCTAAGAAGCGCGATCACCGTAAGCTTGGTAAAGAACTTGGTTTATTCATGTTCCATGAATACGCTTCAGCTTCTCCATTCTTCACTGGCAAGGGCACGACTGTTTACAATGAACTTGTAAACTACATCCGTGAACTTTACATGGAATACGACTACCAAGAAGTGATCACTCCGCAGGTCTTTGACGTAGAGCTTTTTAAAGCTTCTGGTCACTACGGAAACTATAAAGATGCGATGTACTTTACAAAACTTGATGAGCGTGAAAATGCTTTGAAGCCAATGAACTGTCCATCTCACTGCTTGATGTTCGGTGCAGAAAAGCATTCTTACCGTGAACTGCCAATTCGTATGGCCGACTTCGGTCGTTTGCACCGTTATGAAAAATCCGGTGCGATTCACGGGATCACACGCGTTCGTACATTCTGCCAAGACGATGCGCACATCTTCTGTTCGCTGGATCAGTTGAAAGTTGAAATCTATCGCTTCGTAGAGATGCTAAATAAGATCTATCATGTTTTGGGAATGCCAAATTATAAGATCTTGCTAGCAACCCGCCCTGACAACCGCATGGGGGATGATTCTGTTTGGGATCGTTCGGAAGGCGCGTTGGCAGAGGCGTTGAATGAACTAAATCTTCCATTTGAATACTCTCCCGGTGAAGGGGCCTTCTATGGTCCTAAGCTAGAGTTCCATTTCGTCGATGCGATTGGACGTTCTTGGCAAACAGGAACCATCCAAGTGGACTTCAACATGCCAGCAGCATTTGATTTGAAGTACACTGGTGAAGACAATAAAGAACACCGCCCAGTGATGCTTCACAGGGCAGTACTTGGTTCTTTAGAACGCTTTATCGGCGTTTACTTAGAGCATACGGCCGGTCACTTGCCACCTTGGTTGTGCCCTACTCAAGTGGCTATTTTAAACGTTACTGACCGTGTGAATACATTCTGCGAAGACTTACAGAAGCTTTTAAAAGAGCACAAAGTTCGCGTGGAATTTGATCGTCGCAATGAAAAGCTAAACTATAAAATCCGTGAAGCTCAGTTGCAGAAGATCCCGTACATGATCATCGTGGGTGACAAAGAAGCTGAAAATAAAACAGTTTCATTGCGCCTGCGTGATGGTTCAGAACATAAAGGTGTCACTGTAGATGACCTTTTAAAATTGATTACGACAGATATTAAAGAACGACACTTGCAGTCCTCACTTGCGAAGGCTGCAACAACTAACGAAAGCCAGGCAAAGACCGAATAACCGGTCGCTTGGTGATTAAAACGAAAACCATTGGAGGTTTCCCATTAGCAAGTTTGAAGGTAATTTTAGAGGTGGTGGCGGCGGACGTTTTGACCGCGGCAAAAAAGACTCTAAAGACTCTTTGAGAGTAAACCGCGAAATTCGCGCACAACAAATCCGTGTTATCGATGATGAAGGTAACATGCTTGGAGTGATGACTGTTCCAGAGGCGTTACGTATTGCTGAAGATAGAGGCCTCGATCTTCTTGAAATTGCTCCAACAGCTTCACCTCCAACTTGTAAAATCATGGATTACGGCAAGTGGAAGTACGAAAATAAAAAGAAAGCCACTGCAGCTCGTAAAAAACAAACTGTTGTGACAATCAAAGAAATCCAAATGCGTCCTCGTACGGACCAGCATGACTTTGAAACTAAGATGAACCACGCTCGTCGTTTCTTACTAGACGGTGACAAAGTGAAAGTATCATTGCGTTTCATGGGTCGTGAAATGGCCCATCAAGAGCTTGGTATGGAAGTAATGAAAAAGTGTATCGCTTTCGTTGATGACTTAGCTTTAGTAGAAGCTCAGCCAAAAATGGAAGGTAAAAACATGTTCCTAATGTTGGGACCTGATCCACTTAAAATTAAAGAATACCAAAAACTTCACCCGAAAGGTTCTAAGCAAGACACTAAAGAACTTGCCGAACTTAAAGAAGTCGAAGAAGAAGAAGGCGAAGAGTAGGACCGCGGACGCGCGCAGAGCCGGAGCACCGGCAGGTGCGCAGGCTGGTTGCTTCCGAATCTTCTATATTCAAAGCCCACGAAAGTGGGCTTTGTCTTTTCAAAAGGTGCCTGCTTCTTTTTTCGGTCCCCACCGCGTTAAAAAATCAGGAGTATCATGAAAGCCGTAGTTCAAAGAGTCACTAACGCTTCCGTTACGGTAGATGGAAAAACTATTTCTCAAATCGGCAAAGGCTACCTAACTCTGCTCGGAGTTGCTAAAGGCGACACCGAAGAACAATTAAGTAAGCTCATTCAAAAAATCCTCGCGCTAAGAATCTTCCCCGATCAAGACGGCAAAATGAACTTGTCCCTGAAAGACGTGGGCGGGGAGCATTTGATAGTTTCGCAATTCACACTTCTAGGTGATGCCTCAAAAGGCAACCGTCCAAGCTTCATCAACGCCGAACTCCCAGAAAGAGCCAAAGCCCTTTACGAAAAGGCCTTGAAGCTAAGCTCCGAACAAGTCCCAACTCAGGGCGGTGAATTCGGCGCTGACATGAAAGTAAATCTACTCAACGACGGCCCCGTAACGTTGATCATCGAAATCTAAAAGGTGCCTGCTTCTTTTTTACGTCTACAGAGCGTTAAAACAAAAAAGCCCAAGCGTTTAACTTGGGCTTTTTAAATTTTACTTTAACCTAAGCGACTGCCATCGCTTTAGCTCTGCGGCTTCCGCCACTTATTTCTTCAAATTCAACGGGATCAAATCAACCGAGAATCTAGCGCCTTCAACATATTGATAGTCGATGTCGCCAGAAAGTTGGATCGAGTTGTCTTCTGGATTGTACAACCAACCACCGTTTGCACTTTGCGGGATCAACTGATTTCCGTAACGAACGCGCACTTGCAGTTTACCGTTCTTTTCAGCGCGAGGACGTTGGCTAAGGAAAATCGTTTTTTCCAAAGTTTTAACAGTGATATCAGAGCCGATCTTTGCTAGGTCAGAACCGAAAGTAGGGCTCACGATGCTCATGATGCGGTTGTTTCTAATTTGCGTCGGAGTCAAACCTTGGCCTTCATTCGCTTTCACGATGAACTTTTCTAAACGCTCTGGACCAAAACCAGTACAAGTTCCGTTGTTTTTTGCAGTTTGTTTAACTGCAGTAAAGCACTCCGGGTGATACTTAGGATGAATTCTTAAAGCCCAGTCTTTATATTGATCTGGATCGTTAGCGCGGACTAGGACGCCGTAAGCAGACACTTTTTTAGCATCGCCACCTTTAAACTCAACAAGCTTTTGTGCCAATTGTTCTGGATCTAATTCTTTAGTGCCGTCATCAGCATCACTCACTAGAACAACAACTAGCTGAGCATCGTCACGGAAGAACTCTTCATTGGTAGCACCACGACCTGTTTTTTCAATAGCCGCAGCTAAAGGAGAAAACATTTCTTCAACCTCAGGTCCGCCTTTTTCAAAAGGGGCAACACCGATGTTCAAAGTAGAGGCAAGAACACCTTTACCGTCGGCTTTAGTAACAAAGCGATAGTTCTGGTTTGTGCCACCTTTTACCAAACGAAGATCACCCACTTGGTAAGAGTTTGCATTGGCCTTTGCATAACGCTCAGACGAATCCCAAACTGACATTACGCCGATATGGTAATCGATCATTTTGTTTTTAGTGATTCTAGCTGTGAAGCCATCAATGTTTTTAACAAGATTTTCTTGCGCTGACTTCATACTGTCAGAGTTATCAACCACAAAAAGAATATCTACGCGAGGATTGAACTCTAGCTGGCTTTGGCCACCATCTTCAGTGATCCACTCAAAAGTTTGCTCAGGAACGTGTTCGGTTTGGGGAACAACAACCAATTCGTCATGCAATGGTTTTTCAGCACGCAAAGGAACTGACTCTGGGCTGCAGGCAGATACCAATAAAAAGGCGCCGATATAGATAGCAGCGATGATTAGATTTCTCACATCTTCCTCCTAATCCCCTTAGCACACACTTTCCCCGCAACTTCAAACTTATCCAATTCATCAATCCATGGCAGACCGTCATCCATAAACACCAATTGATCGTCATCCACGTTTTTGAAATTGCCTTTTTTGAACAAAGACTGACTTAATTCTAAATCAGTGTGAACGCGGTGGATGGCTTCAACCTCCACAAGGTTCAACTTTTGAATCACTTTAAAATTATTTTCTGTCTCAGTACTTGCGATTTCTTTAATGCGATCTTTCAAAGTCTCAAGACTTTTCGCATTGATTTTTTGCAGCGAAGACACCACTTTTTCGTGACGGCCATCTAAAACGGCGATGGCTTTTAGCGAAGCCTTGTAACGGAAAAGTTGCTTTTGAAATTCAACGTCTTTGTAAGTCAAAAGCGGAAGCTTCTGAACTGAATCCGTCATGTCTTCTAATTTCATCGGGAACTGATCTGCCTTAGCAACCACAGTCGCTACGCCATCATTCCAGCCCGTTTTAGCAAGATTTTGGATTTCCATGACGCGGGATTTTTGTTTTTCTTTAAACTTCGTATGGGTTTCGAAGACACCTTTATAGTCACACATCTTTAACTGAGTTAAAGATTGTAACAAGTAAGCCTCAGAATTAACGATCTCGCCAAATTGTGGGCTAAGAAGAGTTTTAGTTTGGCTCAAAGCTTTTTCGAAATCTTCTTTACGGAAGTAAGCCCAGCCTTTTTCTTCAACCGCCGCTAACCAGTTTGCTTCACCACGAGGAATAGAATTGTAAGCGGCAAGAGCAGCATCAAAATCACCCTTAGCAAAAAGTTTACGGGCATTTTTCAGGTTAGCTTTACTATCACAATCAACACATTTGGTTATGATGCTTTTTTCAACATCTTCAGTATCAAAAGTGCGTGTGGTTTTATCTTCAAGATTTTTAACCCAAGCCTTAGCCCAAGCTGTCGCAGATACAGTCTCAGCATTTGCTTGAGAGTGAAAAGCAACAAGAGCTAAAACAAAGGTAGCAAGAGCTAACAAGATTTTACTCATAAAATCCATCCCAAGCCAAGGCTGCCTACAACGGTATTCAAGTTGCGAGCACCAGTGACTAGTTGGTCTTCATATTTTTGCATACGGATTTCAGCACGAGCTGAAACGTGTTTCGTGATCCAAGCACCTAAGCCCACACCTGCAGTTAAAAGCGAAGTATTGCCGCTAGCAAGGTTCATCGAACCACCACCGGCAAGAAGATAGATATCAAACTGATTTACACCCATATCAAGGAAGCTTGTTTTTCCATAAATCGGGTACCAGTTTAGAACAGCCATAGTTGCATTTTGTGGAGCATCGATATCTACGATTGTCGCACGGCCACCAGCATTATAAGACGCTCTAGCGTCGTCAAAAATTCTTTGACCTTCCGCTGAAAGGGTAGAACCAAAATCAAGGTAACGGGCACCCAAAGACCAGCGTGGAGTGATGTGATAATCAACTTGAAAACCCACTGTTTGAGTTTTTAAGTAAGCATCCCCGCTAAATACGCTTCCGTAAGATAGACCGAATTCCAGAGTGTTGTTGCGATCCACCATACGTTGTTGAACGATGCGAGAGCGGCTTTCAGATTTAATCTTCGTAGCCATTTCCATAAGGTCTTTATTGCCACCCAATGTATCGATATCTTGGCTAGCATTGATTTGTTTTGCTGACTTCGTTGAAGAAGCCAAAGCGGGTGCTGCTAAAAGACTGAAAGTCACTAAAGCCGATGAAAGAAGAGTTAAAGTTCTCATTTTGCAGCCTCCGCAGAGCATAGAGTCGCGTCTTGAGTCGCAACAACTTTAATTTTAGCAGCAACTAGATTTGAATTTCTGCCGTTAACAATACTCAAAGCATTTACAGTGATGTCACCGTTTAAGTTTTCTAATTTGGTCTCACAAGAAACATTCAATGAAAGAGTACAGTTTTGTTTGTTAGCTCCCGTTGAAGCGTCCACGCAAGTTAATGAAGGATTCACATCCAATGAAGTTACTGGAGACTCAACTTTAACTTCAGCTTGCGCATCCGCAGAAGATACGGTGAAGTTTGCAACCACTGTTTTACCAGGGGACGCTTTTAAACCAGTTTGACCAATCGAAGTCAGGTCAAAACGGGGAGCTGAAATAGGTTTAGTGTAAGCAATCTTAATACGTTGAACTGTCGGAGCCGTTTGTAAACCATCGTAAGCTACGCGGAAAGCAACACGCACGAAAGTTCCATCAACGTTTTGCAAAATCGCACCTGTTTTACCTACCTGAGGTTGAACAGGGATATTTTGTGTATCAAAAGTCTTAGTGAACTTCCAAACAGAGTCCTTAACGTATTCAACTTTAGTATCAGCCGGGATGTGGCGAGAACCATCAAGGTCTTTAAAGCTTTGGCCAGCCGAAGATTGGTTCTCATCGGCAGTCACAATTAAAGAAGGTTTTTGTGGAGCATTTGCATCTGTACCTGGAACCTTCGCAGTCACAGAGAAAGTAGTGATTGAACCTTCAGAAACTTGCGTGCCCAAGCCTAAAACTTGAACCTCAGAAGGAGCATCTTCAGTTCTAAATACAGTCAAATTAAGTTCTTTCGTTCGAACAAGGCCTTCGTATTTTGCAGCGTCAGCGGCATTTTTAGTCGAAGTCACAACCGCTTTAAGTACAACTTTAAGCTTTTGTTTCTTTTTGTTCGCAGGAACTGTGTATAAAGCAGGAGTGTAAGTTAAAATATAAACGTCTGCTTCTTTTGTCGATTTTTCGATAGAAACTTCTTTAGGCTTTTCTTCAACGTTTAATTTAATTTCTACAGAAGGATCCAATACGCGGGCTTGGATTTTATATTGTTTGGTTTTGCCTTCTTCAAAATCCATATCTTCATCAGCGCTGATCACTAGCAAGCTGCCGTTGATAGTGGACTCCTCGATTTTAACGATGCGGTCTTCTTTAACGATCACTTCTTTAGTGATTTCACGAACAGAGTCTGGACCTTTTTTAAGTTCCAGTCTTGCGTTGTCACGCATAGCTGCTAAATCCTGAACAGGATTTTTAGAGTATTCGCCGCATCCAGCAGCAAGCAAACTAAGTGATAAAACTGAGATCAATGCGTGGTTCGTTTTCATGGTCAAAACTCCTTTTAGCGACTGCTCACGCGCATAAGTTCGAAGGGATAAAGAACATCAACATTTACTTTTCCAACCGGACGAGGGAACTGCCATGTTTTCATTTTAGACAACATGCAACCTTCAACAGTTCTAGAACCTAATGAAGACTCTGCTACGTTAGCAGTGGTGATACGGCCCGAAGCACCGATCACGAAAGCAACTGCGACGCGACCACCGATAGATGGTTGAGCTTGCAATCCTTTTTCATAACAATAGATGATTTGACCTTTGTTACGATTGATAACCGCAATGATTTGATCGCGGTCTAAACCGCCTTCAACAGTCGCTTCATCATCAATTGGTAAACTGACTGCAGAAGTGCCACCAACCATTGGGATTTTTCCATAGCCCGCGCGACCGCCACCAGAACCACGAGTTCCGTAGCCACCAGCACCTTGAGCACGAGCACCTTCACCAGCACTTCCAGCAATCAAACCGCTGCCAGGTAAGTAACCACGAGCGCCACCGCGACCCGCATTACCGATGCCACCGCCACCAGCGCCAGTTCCTGCTGCTCTGATGTTTTTAAGAGATCTCATATCAAGACCTTCAGCATCACGAGCACCTGTCGATAAACCACCTAAAGCTGCCAAGGCGCCAACACGGCGAACATCTTTAGCTTTAGCTGTATTCACATGGTAAGGCTTAGAGCGAAGTTTTTTAGCATTAGGGCTGTACTTCTTAGTAGTTTGTTTGATCTTAGTTTGTGACACTTTCACATGGGGACGAGCCTCAGGGTGAACTTTTTCAATTTCCTGAGGAATATTGATTGTAACTAAAGCCGGTTCTTCGGCTTTAGCAAAATACTGATTGTAGATCCAAGATCCACCCACCAATAAAAGCACAGCTACTAAGTGACCAATACCAGTTTTCTTAATTAATGTAGTTAAAGTTTTTTCGTCTTCTTCTTCACGAAGTTCATAAGTCGGGCTGTTATTCACTTCAACTGGGTAAAGGCGCAAACGTCCTAAACCTTGAAGCAATTGACCTTCTTCAGAAAGTTGCGAAAGTTGGATTTGTTGCAACAAAGTGTAGTTCACTTTGTTTTCATCAAGTTCATTTAAAGAAGCAAAAGCCTCTACACGGCGCGAGTCTTTTAAGTACACAAGGTTCAACGCTTCTGCTTGAACAGCAAAAGTACGAACCTTTTGGCCTAAAGTATTTTCTAGTATTAGAAGTTTAGCTGCGCTCATAATTAGTTTCTTTCAAGTTCTTCGTTGATACGATCTTCAAACTGCGTACGGCCTTTAAGAAGATCCTCGAGTAACTTATCGTTTTCGACCGTTGCCGCTGTATTCATCGAGCTTTGGTATTTACCGCGTAATGCGCTTCCATCAAACTTAAAGGAAGTACCTAGTTTCGCTCTTTTAACTGCAGCAGGATTCACGCTTTGTGAATTCTTGCCAGCGGCAAAGGTCGTTACTGATACCAGCAAAACAAGGGCCAAAGAAATTACTGATTTCATAGGCTATTTCCCTTCTGTAAGTGGCTTATACGCGCTTCCAGATAAGTGGCCATAAGTGGATGGCCAATTTTTGTCTCAATCTGTTTCAATTGTTCAATTTCGCGCACGTTAGCAGGGTCTTCTGCCACTACCTTGCGCGCGGCAGTTAAATCGCGTGCCGATAATTGTCTCTCATCCAAAGTGTCCTCTAAAGCGTCCTTCATAGGGCCTTTACCAGGGATTGAATTTAACAGAGTCAATTCACGAGCTAAAAGCTTACGGATCTCTGGGCGAGCGATTTTATAATCACGTAAAGTCTGTGATAGTCCTAAAGAACGATTCCAGATTTCTTGCTGTTTTTGTTGGGCATAACGAGCTTTCAACAAGAACGGCTTAGAACGGCCTTTAAGAATAGAGATATATTGTTGTTGTTCAGCTTTTGTTAAACCTTGAGGCATTGGTAAAGAAGCAAGGTCCTTAACCATACGCTCGTTTTCACTAGAAACCAGGTTCAAAGCTAGCATCTGAGCAGTCACATCCTTATAACCAAGGCTGTCTGCTTGAAGACGGTCTGCTTTTTTAAGCATTTTCACGCGCTCTTCGATCGTCTTTTGCATTAAACGATCTTTGCTTGAATCTAGCTCGTGCTTAGCAATCTTAGCTTTTTCATTTTGTAGCAGAGTATAGAACTCTTGTTTTTTAATGAATAGGTTCGCCGATTGTTTACGCATTTCTTTTAAATCAAGAACTGATTTCAAACCGTCCGCATTGCCATTCTGAGCGTAAACCAAAAGAACAGTCTCGTTTAAAAGAGCTGGCTTTTGTTTTAACTCAGGAGCTTGAGCTTTCAATTCACGAACTGGATTTGCAGAAGTCAAAACCAGACGAGTGCGCACCACTAAAGAACGCTCGCCACGAAGTCCTGCATCTAAAGATCTTCTATAGTGTTTAGAAGCAGCATCAAGACCCGCAAGGTCCGCTAATGTACCAAGACGGAATTCTTTTTCTTTTTCAGAAATCTTAGAGTTTTCTAAACGCAAAGCTGTAACATAAGCGTTCTTAAAGTCTAATTTCTTCTCATAATAACCAGTTAATTGCTCTAGGCTTTTTTCACGAAGTTCTGAGCTGATGCCAGGAACGGCTAATAGGGAAGTGATCGCGCCAACATAAACTTTTTCTTCATCAAGCTTTTTAGCAAGCACCGCCTGGTTATTATAGAAAAGGATTTTTTCTTGTTGGGAAGCGTTTTGCAATTTACGTGAATCCATGCTGTTCAAAGCTGACTTAAGATCAGACTTCGAAGATTTAGGATTGTTCGCAACTGCGGCAACACGGTTCATTAAGCTTTTACGAGCAATACTTTCAAATTCAGTACGAGCCAATGGGAAGATCTCAGAGTAATCCCAAGCAAGTTCTTCCAAAGTTTTTTCATTTTTAATTTGTGCTAACGAATCTAACGAAAGGTCAGCTGCTTTTTTACGAAGATCTGCTTTACCGTTTTTATCTTTAGCTAGGTCTTCAAAATCAGCGGCTGCATTAGAGTAAAGCTTTTGCTCGTAAGCTAAGTAAGCCAATTGGTATTGAACTTCAAAAGACTTTTCACCTTTCGGAGCTTCATCGATAAAGTGCAAGTAAGCTTCACGCTTTAAAGCCGGGTTGCCAGATTTTTCTGCTGCAGCTACTTCGTTTAGTAAAGCTTCTTGTCTTTCTTTTTTAGAGAAGGAACTGCTTTCACTAACTGTGCGGTACAATTGTACGGCCATAACGTAGTTACCAAGATCCATCGCGATCTGAGCCCCACGTTGGGTCATTTCCATGTCAGACGGGAAGGTCTTATTATAAGTTAAATAAGCGTTCATCAAGTCTTGGTCAGGTTTAAGTTTCTTAGAACGATGAAGTTCCGTTACATAACGCTTCATCGTTTTTTGGAATTCAGCGCATTTGTCTTCAGAACAACCGCTTTTTTGTAAAGCCGTAGCTGCCTTAGCAAATTCAGCAATGGAGGCAGAAGTTTGACCACGGTCATAGTTGATTTGTGCTAATTGAACAGAGGCCTCGATACGCTCTTCTTTAGTCAAAGAAGAATCAGCTAAGTAGCGGTTTAAGATATCGTGGGCCGCCTGTTTTTGACCAATACGGTCTGCTTCTTTAGCAAAATAAAGCATCAAACCTTTACGTTTATCAGCCGGAGCCAAATTCTCAAACGTATCGATTTCTTTTTTAGTAATGTCTTTTTTGGAATAGAAAGTAGCAAGATCGCGCAAAACATCCGTGTGGAAAGGAGCATCGTATTTGCTGCCTTCTTCGGTATCACGAACGATTTTAGATGGATCTTTCAACAGGTTTTCAAAAATAACGATAGCAGCATTTAAGTTGCCAAGGTTGAATTCACACCAAGCTAAGTTATAGATGGTCAAAACGCGATTTTCAAGACCAGCATCTTTTAAAGCGATTTGGTAATGAGTTTTCGCTTCAGCAAAACGAGATTTAGAAAATAACAAATCGCCAAGGCTTGCGTGGGAACGTGACACGATAGCTGGAAGAATGGATTTCTTCTTCGCATCGCGGATGATTTCTTCATATAAATTAATAGCTTTATCCGTTTGGCCAGCCATTTCATAAAGATGGGCCAATTGGAAAAGGATCGGACCGTGTTCGTTTAACTTAACTTCTTTAAGTAAGTTCTCATAGATTTTAACGGCCTTAAGACGGTCGTCTTTAGATCCTTTGCAACCTTCACAGTTAGCTTCAATTTCAAGCATAAAACGCGTACGAGCGCGCTCTGCAAGCAAATCAGCTAGACGTTGCTGGCTTGGTAGCCAAGCTGAATCAGAACGCTCCAAAGTCGATAGGACGCGTTCCATTTTGTTAATAACGAGATCCTGAGTCTCTGCATTCATTTTCTCGGCAAAAGCCGACGATGTGACCAAAGATCCACCTAAAAGAGCAATGATAAGGATTCCGTTTAGTGTTTTCATTGTGCAGGCACTACCGCAAATTTCATTTTTTCGATACCAGACAGGGAACTTGCCTTAAGCAAAGGATCCAAGTCTTCGTACGCCATCTCTTGGTCGGCCTGAACCAAGAGTGCTACAGATTTTTCTTCTGACTTCTTTTTTAACTCAGCAAGCTTTTGTCCAAGGTCTTTCTTTTGAACAACCTCGTCATTCAAACGGTAAACGCCTTTTTGAATGCTCAAGATCGGAGTTTCTTTTTCAATCCCAACGCTATGAGAAGCCGTCGGTAAACTCATTTTAGAAGGAATGGTTGTTTCCATCCCAGAGTTCTGAGTACCGATTAGCAGATAAATAACAATGATTGAGAAAGCATCAATCAAAGAAGTCAAAGGAAGTGCCAAAGCTAAATCCTGGAACTTACCTTTTTTAGACTTCATCCCTGGTTTCAAACTTTGAATGTCTGAAAGCGGGGAGCGAACTTGATTTACTTTTGTAAAGGACGAGGTTTTCATAAGTCCTACCCAAGTGGGGATAATCCCACTCCTTCAAATTGAAACTGTTTAAGTTTATCCATGATACGAATCACATCGCCGTAAGAAGCTTGCGCTTCAGGACGAACCACGCCGGTTTTCAAATCTGGAAATTTCTCTTTCAGCGCTTGAAGTTTTTCAGCCAAAGCATCCAAGTTCACTTTGTTGTTGGAGGCTTTGATCTCAACTTCATAGGTCTTCTTATTAGGAAGATCGCGAGCAGAAAGTTGAACCGCACCTTGCGTGTTCACAGAAATCCATAGCGACGGGGGATTAACAGCACCCGCCGTGGAGTTGTCGCCGATGGCCTGTCTTGTATCCAGGGTCCCGATTTGAATCCAAACTGCTGTCAATAATAGAAAGCAGATCAGAACCGACAAAATGTCGAGAATCGGCAGAATGTTTAATTCAAAATTCAACTTATCGTTGCCGCTACCGCTAGTCATAATTATCTCCCAGAAACTGAGGAAACATCTTTCTTGTTAGAAACTGGCTCGTAATGGAAACCAAGTTGGATAAAGATGTTCAAAGCACCTTTATTAAGGTCATCCGTTAAACGAGTCGCACGGTTTTGAAGAACCGCATACATAATCAAAGCAGGAACTGCCACGATCAAACCGTAAGCTGTCGTATTCATCGCAAGGGAAATACCTTGAGAAAGAATCGTCGCTTTTTCAGCAGGGTTTGCGTTCGAGATACCCGCAAAAGAGTGAATAAGACCTGTGATCGTACCTAATAGACCTAATAAAGTTGCAACGTTTGCAAACATCGCAAGGAAGCCAATGCGTTTTTCTACGCGAGTTGCTTCTTCTAATAGAACTTCATCCATTTTAAGTTGGATTTCTTCTTTGCCGCCAAGATCGATAGCTGCTTGGATACCAGCAGATGCAACAACACCCATTGGCTCACGAGCACCGATTTGCAATGAACGGCGAAGAGCTTTCTCAAGGTTACCAGCTTTAATATCTTCAGCTAATACCTTCGCGATTTCTTTTTGGTTCGGTTTACGAGAACCATAAAGAGCCATCGCACGCTCAGCAATAATAGCGATAGAAACGATTTGTGCCGCTAAAATAGCCCACATCCAAATAGCATCAGCAGAAGTGAAGCCGCGACCAAGTGATAATAAGAATTCCATATATATAACCTCCACGGTTTTTTTAATCCTGAGGTTCTAGGAGCAATGAGGATGCCAAAAAATAAGACGATGTTTGCAAAGGCCCAAAAAAGTCGCCAGCCCTTTACTATTTGCAACAGACCGGTATTTTTACGATTTAAAGCAATAGGAAGGGGCATAGAGGCTTATCAAAGTTTAGCAAGACAAACTGTCACACTCGCAAGAAAGTGCCCATAATCGTCAGTAGATAAGAACTACCGGCCCCAGCCGCAATTTGTAGCTTCGTCTCAATTCGAGACACCAGAAAGGTGCCTGCTTCTTTTTACGGTTTCGCCGCGTCAATTGGGGCATATATATTGATATGTTTTTTAGTTAGAGGAATTTGATGGGATTTAGAAGCTCTAGTTTTATTTATACGGCATTGGTGTGTCTATTCGCTGTTCAAGTGCATGCGCAGATGGGCGCTATTCCTATGGAGAATCATTGTCCTGAGATCTCTGCTTTTGCAGGTGTGGAGCTTTGGCAGGATGCTGCTACGTTAGCTCAGTCTTCCTGTCAGTTTGCCTCTTTATATACTCCAGTTATTTCTGAAATCCACAAATGGGCACCTATTGATAAGAAAGTTTTCCTTTCATTGAAAGATTCTGCTTCTGGCGCTTCTTATGATGGAATCGGTATTCTTTCTTCGGCAGAGAAGCTTTACTTTGAGAGTGCTGATAAGGAAAAGCACCTGAGATCTCACCAAGCCAACCTTGTTACTTTTGCCCATGAATATGGTCATGTGATCTTTAGTGAATGGTTAGCCCGCGAAATTCCTGCTTACAAGCAGCTTCAATTAGAAATTCGGGATTCTACTATTGCTAGCCAAATGATTTATTCATTAGCTAATAAGCGGGCTCTTTTAAATAAATTTTTAACTCAAGCTCCAGCTAATCAGCGTGAAGCTTTGTCTGCTGAACTTAAAGACGTTGAAAGAAATTTGGGGCAGGTTTATTTCCAGGCGTCTGAATATACTCAAGAACAAACCCGAATCTTAAATATCATTGCTCCTTACCATGAACTCTTTGCTGATGTAGTGGCAGTTCTTTACGCTCAAGACCCTCAGGCGATGAGACATTCTATTGAGTTTGCTGGTGCCCAAGGTAAAGATTTATATGCCGCTGAAGCTCGGGATTTTAGTCATAATCATTCAGCAGACGGGTGGCAGGATACAACCGCTCATTACATGCTTTCACCAACAAGATCGTACTTGTTCGCTGACCATTGGGTAAAAAACTATTCAGGCAACGAAAAAGCCGCATATATCAAATTAGTTTTTAAAGTACTAAAAGAAGAAATCCAAACGTCATGGAATAGTGATGCGATTGATGCAGCTTCGGCGAATAAATCTTTAATTAAACGGTTTCAATCCCATAAACAATAAAAGGTGCCTGGTTCTTTTTTACGTCTACGGTGCGTAAATTGAAAAAGGGACAGCATTTGCTGTCCCTTAGTTTTTTAAATGTATTGTGTTTTTATTTGCAGAAAGGCGCTTCTTTATCCTTCTGACAAAGATAAGATTTTAGTTCCTGATTTTCTTTTTCAAGGGCATTAAGGCGAGTTTCTTGGGAAACATATTTTTGATAAAGTTCCTGAATCGCTTTTACAACTGGTGAAATCAACTCGCTATAGCTGACCCCATAGTATTCACTGCTTTTATCCAAGATGCCGGTTGCTGTAGCAGGGGCGCGTGTTTTATCTTCGATGTTCTTTTTCAAATCCTGCGCGATAAATCCATAGTGGATTTTTCCTTCAGCACCTTCTGACTTCCAACGGTATTTAACTGCCGAAATGGAGTTAATGAAATCTAAACCCAAATCCACAGTTTGGATTTCAGTTTTCAAACGCTCATCAGAAGTTTGGATAGTTCCATTAGAGGCGTAAACGGTGTTCCAACGATTGCCGGAGCCTCCTAAGTTAACTGTGGCATCTGTAGAAGGGTAGAGACTTCCAACGACCTGAACCCCGCCCGTATAGAAAAGTCTTAATCTTTCAGAATTATCTGTTTTAAAGATCACATCACTACCTGAGTTCGCATTACCGCCGATCGCGAACATTCCCGTATCGCCATCCGATTGGAAAGCAAAGCCAGCACCACCATCATCGCCTGAAGGTTGACCTTTTAGAACGCGAACGCCACCGTTCACGGTCAGTTTGTCATACATGCTTCCAGGCATAGCACCTAAACCGACGCGTCCTAATTCGTCGATATTAAACCGATGGGTCGACGTCGTTGAATCGTAAATATAAAAGTTACGAGAATTGTTGGTGCTTGCATCAATCCCCATTTCATATTGAGGGACGTTGGCAGCTCTAAAAGTGATTCCAGTTCTTTTAGTGGTTGTACCTTTGTTGTTGATTGTAATGTAAGGATATGTGGCCGTGTCGTTGGAATTTGCAACTTCTAACTGAGTATAAGGTGCAGTGGTTCCAACCCCCAGATGTCCATTATAATCAATTCTCATTCTTTCAAGGCGGGTAGCGGCGCCATTCTTCGTCGTTTCAAAGATCATCTTAGAGCCGCGATTGGTTGAAGAATGATTTTCTTCAGCCGTGACTTCAATAGCTGCAGTCGTAGTTCCAGTGCCAGAACCATCATGACCACGGAAGTAAATACCACCTAAGGTATCGCCAGAAAGCACAGCCGAGTTAGTCCCAACAGTTCCTCGGGTGCGAGTCATCATCAGCGCGGCTCCGTTTGAAGCGGTATTTGAAGCGTGGAAAAGACGTTGTTGAAAAGCGTCTGATGATTGCACATCTAACTTAAAAGAAGGGGAATTAGAACCAATACCAACATTTCCGGAAGCCAAGATCGTAAGCTCATTGCTTGAACCACCCATACCAAGATCGATTCGATTGGTCGTCATGTCGGTATAAAGAATATCCGTTGCCGCAGAACAAGTAGTGTCAGTACATTCACCAAGCCCGAAATCCCAGCCATTGGTGTACATAGTAGCAAGACTATTCCCACGATCCATGATCAGACCTGCGTATTGACCAGCATCACCTTTAACGATGAACGGATGGCCAGTTCCTGTATAGGTAGTGGCAGAGCCACCAGCAACGATAGGACCATCATCATAAAAAAGTTTTGTACCAGACACACCCCATTGCCCCAATGTAGAAGGAAGTGCACTGGCAGGAAGTCTTCCGCTGCCATCTAATAACAGTACTTCATTAGCCGCGGTGCCAGCAGCTTTCGTTGAAGCAGTTCCCAAGCCTGAAACTTGAGTGTTGGCAATCGCGATACTCTGACATTCAAACTTGTCAGTGATAGAACTCCAGTTCATGGTTTGGGCTGCTGTACAACCAGCAACGTTGAAAGCACTTCCACCCAAAGCATTAGTAAGTTCGCTTAATTTAACAAACGCCGGAGCCCACTTGCTAGTGCCACCATCCCATTTCAAAACTTGATTCGCACTGCCACCTGTAGAAATACCTGTACCGCCATTTGCCACCGGCAGAATTCCACTAACATCAGCAGTTAAACTAACCGCAGCACCATTGCTCGCTGCAGTCAAACGACCCTGGGCATCCACAGTGATATTAGCGCGAGTATAGGAACCAGCGGTCACCGAAGTATTTGCTAACGAAATTGTACCAGTTCCAGTAATAGGACCACCAGAAAGCCCCGTACCCGTAGCGACACTGGTCACAGTTCCGCCAGAAGAAACATCATTAGCCGCAACAAACTTAGTTCCGTCATATTTAAGGACTTGGTTGTTAGCTAGCCCCGTTGTATCAACCTCAATGCCTTTAATTTTATTTACTGCCACTGCGCCAATCGTACCGCTGACATCGCCAGCAACAGATACGTTGATCGCCTGACATTGAAAGGCCCCAGCCACAGAATTCCAATAAGGAGTTTGGTGAGCAGCGCAGTTAGCACTTCCGACAGCAGTATTAAAAGCTGTTGTAGTTAAGTATGTTCCTAATGTCGAAGTTAAATTCGTAACATCACCAATTGCAACGGCTGCAGATAACCAATTAGTACCGTCAAACTTTAAAAAATGCCCAGAGGTCGGAGCTGTCGCAGAAACAGCAACGCCTTGGATTTTTGCAACGGTCGGATTCGGATAAGTGCTGCTTAAATCTCCGCCTGCATTTCCAGTCGGAGTGCGCGCATCAGTGAAGCGTGCATCATTCCCAGCTGCCAGGGTATTTGCCGCGGTTCCGACATTTAAGGTAATAACAGGGGAGGTGGTGTTATTCGTCACAGTCGCATAAGCATTTGCGGAAGTGACATTGGTAACAGTACCACCACTTGCGCCCGCAACACCGGCACAGGAAAACGAAGTGCCATCATAAGTTAAAAAACTATTCGCAGGACATGTCGTCACCGCAGATTTCAAAACAAAATCACTAGGAGAGTTTGTACCAAGCTTATCTGAAGAAAGTGAATGGGCCGCATAAGGAACAGAACGGATCACGTTATCAGGGGAAATCGTCTTCCAACCAGTGCCATCGTTAAAGCGCACGCGCAAACGACGTAGATCGCCAGCTGCGGCGTTGTAAGTAGACCCACCGTCACAAGCAAAAGAGGCCAAGTTATTAAAAGAATCTAAAAGTTTAAAAGTCCCCGTATTCGGATAACTTTGCGTTCCGCCACCAATTGGAACATCAAACACACCGCCAGAATTAGTCATGTCAATGGAATCAACTTGTTCTCGATATACCACACAGTGTCCGTTTGGACTGGTGATTTCAAATTGAAAACTCACCTGATTGTATTCAAGCGGAGTACCATCTGATTTAATAATTCGACCTTGATAGGTAAGTTCTTGCGGCGAAGCATTGGCAAAGCTTGCAGCGAATATCAAAAAACCAACAAGGGACGTTCCAGTGATTAGATGTTTCATAGTCATCTTATCGGATTTTCACGACATTTTATTAAATTACCGGCACCGAAATAATCCGGTATTTTGCTGATGAAATCTCAGGATGAGACACCATTAAACAAAAATCTGAATTTAATACGAAACACTCTTCATTTGCATATGTCCCAATGATCTTTATAATGACCTAAATCCTTCACGGACCGGGATATAAAAAGTCTCCCATATGAAATCCAAACGACTTTCCAAAACAATAAAGGAATTGCTATGAGTAACACCACAGCATGGATCATTCTTGTTGTCGCAGGGATTTTAGAATTTATCTGGGCAACAGGCTTAAAATATTCTGAAGGCTTCACAAAACTGGGTCCTTCAATCTTCACCATTGTAACAATGGGAATAAGTTTCTATCTGCTTTCATTATCGATGAAAGTCTTGCCCATCGGCATTTCATATACAGTATGGACCGGTATCGGCGCAGTGGGCGCCGTGATCATAGGTACGGTAGTCTTTAAAGAACCATTGTCGCTTATGAAGATTATCTTTCTCGCAATGATCATCGGCGGAATTCTAGGCCTAAAATTTACCGAATCCTAATTTCTCAAAAATCTATTTTCTAGATCCATTTTCCAGATCTATTTCTATCAGCGCCAGTGCGCTGATAGAAATTTCCAAACTTCAGTACGGCGGTCACCGATATCAAAGTGATTGCCGTCAAACTCCACATAGTCGTGGGGGATGCTGTGACTTTTCAAAAGTTTTGAAATTTGGCGTGATCCGTACTGCAAATGAAAATTATCCTTCGTTCCGACATCAATATAAATTCCATGCAAGTGCTTAAGGTTTTTTACGCGCTTTTCAAGAAAGTGCAGTGGATCTTTCTCTAACCATTTTTCCCAAAGACTCGGGATTTTTTCGGCCGTGTGCATATCTAAGGGCAATTCAAACTCACCCTTATCACCCTTGGCGCCATAACAAGCAGCCATACCGAAAACGTTCAAAAGATTATGCCAGTTCTTCATCTTAGTCAGTTTTCCATTGCGTAAATCATCTAAAGCCTTCATGGAACTGCCTTTATACTTTTCCCATAACGGCAAAGCTTGATAAATTTCCGGCAGAAGACTTGCTTCAAAAAAACAATCTGGGGCCACCGCCGCCACCACACCAAACATTTTAGGGTGCTTTGAAGCCAAGTGAAGCGCGCCGTAACCTCCGCTTGATCCACCAGTCACACACCAGTCTGAAGTTTTATCAGACACAGAATATTTTTTCTTAATGAAGGGAACAAGTTCATGCACGATATAATCTTCGTAATTACCGGTAGCAGGGGAGTTAATAAATTGCGACCCACCCCAGGTCGTCAGCGCATCAACAAATACATAGACCGCCTCAGGCGCTTCACCCCGTGAAAAAGCCTGATCAATTACTTGCACAGCATTGGCTTCATTAAATTTAGAATTAAAATAAAAAGGAGCATTGCCTGTGAATCCACTTAAAACAAAAATTACTGGCCACGGACCTTCAGAATTTGCTGGAATTAAAACTGGATTAAAGCGGGTTGCAGAATCTCCCAGAGGATTGTTTTTTAAGACGCTGCTATCAATGCGTAAAGTTTCAATTTGGAAGTTCTTAACGTCGTAGGTGCGCAGATTGTGCAAGATTTCTGTTTTCATGACTAGAAGTCTTGCACTCTCTGCAGGTCAGATCAATTCAAATGACCACTGATGGTTTCAATATTCTCTAAGCTTAAAGATTTCGTCAGTTGGCCGGTGTAATTTAAATTTTCATCAACATGGGCAGAGACTTCTTCGCGAATCTGCACCATGCGGGTTGCCTCAAAAAATCTTCCACTTCCCGTAGATTGAAATCCTAAAAAGAAAGTATAGGAAGCTCCGCATTCCATCCAGCCGCCTCTGCCAAAAGAGGTTTGCACGAAACCCGTCGCCATCACTTTTCCGCAGTTCGCGAGATTATTATTCGCGGGACTAGCTTCTTCGCCACAATTTTCAATTTCGAGTTCTTTTTTGGCGATGGCCAAAGAAGAATCAGGATCGACTAAAAGCTCTGCGATGAATTTTTTAATTTCTAAGCCATCGATGTAACTTGCAGCTTGGATTGAATCTTTGGTGTCGGTGGTAATCACGACCTGCGCTGTCATTGGACCCGTTTTCTTGTAATCGCGGGTTTCTGCATAGGCCAAAGAAGTAAGAAAGCTGAGGGCTAAAACCAGAAGGCATTGCTTCATAAGAACTCTCCTTGCTGAGGGTTGGTGAGCCTAGTTTTTGAGCAATTCAAGCTATCAATTTTTTCCTAAGAAAGCGCGAAAGATTCAGGGCTTGTGTTGTAAATCACCGAAATCACGCAAGATTTTTGATCGCTTCTGGGAATCAGCAAATTCCCCTGAAATCCCGCTAAGCCCTTAAAAAAGCTTGCCTTTAGACATCAATCGGCCTAAAACCATGAGTCCGTATTTATGACTGTCTAAGGCAATGGTTAAGAGTTTTCCCTATCGGGAAGAACGCCTTATCGGTGGAAGGTAAGATCTATGAAAATGCGCACTCATTCTGGCGCTAAAAAACGCATGAAAGTTCTTTCAAGCGGTAAAGTTAAGAAAAAAAGCACTCGCATGCGTCACTTGAACTCACACATGAGCTCTAAGACGAAAAGACAACTAGGTAAGACATCATACGTTGAAGATGCAAACATGCTTCAAGCTCGTCGTTGCTTGGTATTCTAATTATTAACATTGTCTTTCTCGTATAAATTTTAGAGGTATAAAATGGCTCGTGTAAAAAGTGGTAAAACAAATCGTGCTCGTCACAAAAAGGTTCTTAAAAGAGCAAAAGGTTATTATTCAGCAGGTTCTCGCGCGTACATCCACGCGGTAGAGAAAAATGACCGTGGTATGGCTTTCGCTTACCGCGATCGTAAAGTTAACAAACGTAATTTCCGTACATTGTGGAATCAACGTATCAATGCAGCTGCTCGTTTGAACGGTACTACGTACTCTCGTTTAATCGGTGGTTTGATCAAAGCTGGTATCCAAGTTGACAGAAAAATCTTGGCTAACCTTGCTATCACTGATGCAGCAGCATTCTCTGCACTTTGCAAACACGCTTTGCCATAGGCATTAAGCTAGTTTGAAGGGGTTACCCCAATGAACGAGTCCAACTCGCAGTTTGAACAGAGAAAGCGCGACCACATCAGAATCGCGCTGGATCCCCGGTCGCAGACCGACGGTCAAAATGGATTGGACTCGATCAATTTAGTTCATGAGGCTTTGCCTGAAATGGATTTTAAAGAGGTCGATATTTCGACCTCTTTTGTTTTTCAGAAACAGACAATTCTTCTTTCCTCTCCGATCTTTATTTCCTCGATGACGGCTGGACACGAAAAAGGCCGTGAAATCAATCAAGCTCTCGCAAGACTCAGTGATCGCCACCAAATTTTAATGGGGGTGGGGTCGCAACGTCGTGAACTGGAAGATTCCAATGCCGCTGAAGAGTGGATGGCCGTGCGCAAACAAGCGCCGAACGCAAAACTCATCGGCAATATTGGAATCGCTCAGCTTATTCATACTCCCATTGATAAAGTTCAACGCCTCATTGAATCCACGGAAGCCGTGGGTTTGTTCGTTCACTTAAATCCTTTGCAAGAAGCTTTGCAGCCCGAGGGTGATCGTGATTTCCGCAAAGGTCTTCAGGCGATTGAAAATCTAGTTAAAACCGTACAAATTCCAGTGATCGTAAAAGAAGTCGGGTGTGGTTTTTCAACTCTGACTTTAAAGCGTCTGCAAGATGCTGGAGTTTTCGCAGTCGACGTGAGTGGCAAAGGTGGAACTCACTGGGGCCGTGTCGAAGGGTACCGTTCTGAAGAATCAGATTTACTTTATAAGGTAGCCCAAACTTTTTCTAATTGGGGTGTAAGCACTTTACAATCCATGCTTAATGCCAAAGAAGCCCAAGTTAATTATCAACTTTGGGCTTCAGGTGGGGTAAGAAATGGTTTAGAAGTCGCTAAACTTTGCGCTTTGGGTGCAAGCCAGGTGGGGATCGCAAAACCATTCCTGGAAGCGGCTTTGGCAGGAGATGAAGCTTTAGAAAATCTGCTGCAAAAATTAGAACTCGAGCTTAAGATTGCGATGTTTTGTACGGGTTCTAAAACACTTAAAGACCTTCAAACGAAGTGGGTGATGTCATGACCAAACAGCTTCAAGATATCTTTAAAGGTTTCTCTAAACTTTCTCGTGAAGAAAGATTGAAAGCCCTGATGGAAGTCGGCGCTCTTAACGACACCGATATGGAGTACATCGCTAAAGGTGGACTTCGTGATACTTCCTTAGGTGAAAAGTTCATCGAAAACGTGATTGGTTATTTCCAACTTCCTCTAGGTGTAGCGACGAACTTCCGCATCGACGGCAAAGATTTTATTATTCCTATGGCGGTAGAGGAAACTTCTATCGTTGCTGCCGTTTGTAAATCTGCTAAATGGATTCGTGAATCTGGATCAATCACTACAGAAGTTGTCGGTGCAGAAATCATCGGCCAAATCCAGTGCGCAAAAATTAAAAACTTCGCTGATTTTGAAAAACAAATCCATGCGCAAAAAAATTATCTTATCGAAATTGCAAACCGTGAAGTCGCTTTCGGCCTAGTTCGTCGTGGCGGCGGGGTTCGTGATATTCAAGTTCGTCGTGTGCCTCGTGGTGATGGTTCAGACATGGCGGTTGTTCACGTACTTATGGATCCGTGTGATGCCATGGGTGCAAACATTATGAACCAGGTCTGTGAATATCTAAAAGAACCTATCGAACAATTCACGGGCGAAAAAGTTACGATGTGTATTCTTTCAAATCTTGTGGATTCAAAAATCACAAGAGCAACTGTGCAAATCAACGACATCGATCCGGCATTAGCTGAAAAGATCGAAGAAGCTTCTTTGTTTGCGCAACAAGATCCTTATCGTGCAGCTACGAACAACAAAGGTGTTCTTAACGGCATTGATCCCGTGTTGATTGCAACTGGTAATGACTGGCGCGCTGTTGAAGCTGGTATTCATGCTTTTGCAGCTCGCGATGGTCAATACCGCTCCATCACTCGATGGTTCAGAGACGGCAAGGGTGGCTTGACGGGCGTGTTTGAAGCTCCGCTGATCGTTGGAACAGTTGGTGGTGTGACAACACTTCATCCAACTGCAATGATGTGCATGAAAATGCTTGGCACAACTTCCGCAAATGAACTTTCAAGAGTCATTGCGGCCGTTGGTCTTGTGCAAAACTTAGGTGCTCTAAAAGCCTTGACCACAGTGGGTATCATTGAAGGTCACATGAAACTTCACACTAAAAATCTAGCACTTGGTGCTGGAGCTGAAGAAAAAGAAATTCCTTTGGTCCAAAAGAAACTAGAGGAAATCTTGGCCGTGCGAAAACGCATTTCCTTAAGTAATGCCATCGACGTACTAAAAGAGTTACGCTCTTCAAAGGTAGCTGCGACAACCCAACACCCTTCTTAGGAGTCGGCCTTGTCTTTAATCTTTTCGGTCCCAGGCAAAACCTTCCTTGCTGGAGAGTATTTAGCTCTTCAAGGGGGCCCTGCTTTGGTGTTTTTATCTCAACCCTGTTTTGAGTTAGAAGCAAAACCCGGAAAAGGAAATGTCGAAGCAGTTCATCCTGATTCTCCAGCGGGATTATTTATCCGTAAACATACGGATTATTTTTCTCACTATGATTTAACTTTCCGTGATCCTTACCAAGGTAAAGGTGGCTTTGGCGCATCAACCGCGCAGTTTCTTTCGGCCTTTGCATTGTGGCTTTATAAAACCTCCCAACAACAAGATATGGAAAAGGTCTTAGACCTAAAACATCTGCTTGAAGAATATTATCAGGTTGCTTGGAACGGCGAAGGGCAAAGACCTAGTGGCGCTGACTTAGTAGGACAGTTTAAAGGGTCCATGACCTTTTTTGAAAAACGCAAAGGTTTGATTGCGGTAAAAAGCTGGCCGTTTGATGATTTGGAATTTTTCCTGCTTCACACAGGAAACAAAGTGGCGACCCATGAGCATTTAAAATCTATTAAAGAGTTTGATGCTTCATCATTAGAAAAAAGTTTTAATTTAATTAAAGAATCTTTTGAGATTGGCAATAGCGAACATTTCATTCAAGGAATTGATTCTTACGCCAACGACTTGAAAGATTTAGGTTTTACGTGCAAAGAAACTCTGCAAATTCTAGAAGAGATGCGCAAAGTTCCTGGAGTCAGAGCAGCGAAAGGCTGTGGTGCTTTAGGAGCTGACGTGATTTTAGCTGTCACACAGAAAAATCAAACCGAAGAATTCGGAAAATTCTGTGCAGCTCGCCATTTGCCGATTCTATCATCGGTGGATAAGATCTCTTTAGGTTTGCAAGTTCGAGGAACTCTATGAAGCAAGTTTTGGTCTCGGCTCCGTCTAATATCGCGCTTATCAAATACATGGGAAAAATCGAAGGAACGGGAAATAAACCAACTAATGGTTCTTTATCCTATACTTTAGAAAATCTAAGAACCTATGTGCGCTTAACTGAAATCAGTGAACCTAAAGATCGCTGGCAGGCTTTGGTGCGCGAAGATTTAGAAAAAATTGATCTTTCTGAAAAAGGCCAAGAGCGTTTTTTAAAGCACTTACAAAATTTAAAAAACAAATGGGGAGTTAAAGAAAACTTCCTAGTTGAATCAGCTAATAACTTCCCGTCGGACTGCGGTCTTGCGAGTTCCGCATCTAGTTTCGCGGCTTTAACTTTAGCAGCAGCTGAAATGTTTCAACAAATCTCTCCGCAGCCGTGGGGCACTGACAAAAAATATCTTTCTGAATTATCTCGTCAGGGCTCTGGCTCTTCTTGTCGTTCCTTATTTACTCCATGGGCTTTATGGCAAAACGAATTTGCTGAACCAATGGGATTAGAAATCACAAACATGCATCACATCGTGGTGGTTGTGGAAGATTCTAAAAAAGCAGTTTCTAGTTCTGAAGCCCACAAGCTTGTTACAACAAGCCCAAGATTCCATGGTCGTGTGGACCGTGCGGAGCTTCGCTTAAAGGACCTCGTGCACGCTTTACGATTCAATGACTGGCACATGGCTCGCCAAATCGTTTGGGATGAGTTCATCGACATGCATCGTTTGTTTGAAACGAGCCAACCCGCGTTTACCTATATGACAGAAGGTTCTAAGAAAGTTCTAGCGGACTGCCAGAACTTCTGGGGCAAGTGGCAAGATGGTCCTTTGGTGACTATGGATGCGGGCGCTAACGTGCACATGCTTTTCCGCCATGATCAAAAGAAGTCATTTGAACAATATCGCGAACACTTTAAACAAGAATTTAAAGTTCTAGCGTTTGAAGGTTACAAAGATAATGTCCATTGATTTTTCTTGTCGTTCCTTTGGAAAGTGGATTTTAGCAGGGGAACACGCGGTATTGCGTGGGGTGCCTGCTATTGTTTTTCCCATTCAATCAAGAAACTTAGAGTTAAATTACTCCAAAGGTCCGCAAGATTTGCAACTTACCCTGATCGGTGATCACGGTAAGGATTTGCAATTGTTAGTGTGGGGAGTTTTAGAAAAAGCCTGTGCGCTTAAAAAAATCTCTCGCCACGATCTTAAAGGCCATTTGCTTTTAGAAAGTTCCATTCCAGTGGGCGCAGGCATGGGTGCTTCCGCAGCTCTTTGCGTGGCGCTGACTCGTTGGCTTGGTTACCTAGGTTATGTCGATGCAAGTGAATACTATGAATTTGCCCGTGACTTAGAAAACCTCTTCCACGGCGAAAGCAGTGGCGTAGATATCGCCGTCGCACTTTCTGGTGAAGGCTTAAGATTCATTCGTAACGGCGAAAGAAAACCCATAATCACAGCCTGGAAACCAAACTGGTATATTTCTTATTCTGGCAAGCGTGGTGTCACGGTCGACGCTGTTAACAAAGTTAAAGATCTGATTTTACAAAACCCAGAATTGGGCGAAAAGATCGACAATCAAATGAAAGAAGCAGTGGCTTTATCAGAACAAGCTCTAAAGCTTGATGATAAAGAAGGCTTCCCACTTTTAGTAAAAGCAATCGAACAAGCCGGAAACTGCTTTGAGCAATGGAACCTCAACGAAGGCGATCCAGCACAACACATCCAGTGGCTCAGAGACTCCGGCGCAAAAGCCGTTAAAACAACCGGCTCCGGCGGCGGCGGCTACGTCCTATCCCTCTGGGACAAAGAACCACCAAAAGAAATCCAACAAAAACTAATCCCCTGCTAAATGCTAAAGGTGCCTGGTTGTTTCAGGCTCCTGCCCTCAACCCCTTCGGGGCTGACGCGAAAAAATGCCTTCCTGGCATTTTTTGCTTTTTACGGTATAGAAGTGTCTTTTTTTTTATTTTGAATTTGCGTAGCTGAATAGCGCGATGCTGGCTGCTACTGTGGCGTTCAGTGATTCTACACCTTGAGTGGCTACGGATAACCGTTTTAATCCTTTAAGTCCGCTGAAACCAGGGCCTTCTTCGCCGATGGCGAGTCTTACGTTCTTTGGCCATTTGAAAGTTGCTACGTTTTCGCCTTTCATATCAAGTGCGAAAACTTCTTCGTTACCTGCTACGAAGTCTGCGAATTTTCCGACTTTGAATAATGGCAACTTCAACAAAGCTCCCGCTGAAGACTTGATCGCCTTTGGATGAAACGGATTGCAGCTTTCTTCGGTCAGAATCATTTTTGATGCGCCAAAAGCCAAAGCGGATCTTGCGAGTGCTCCAAGATTAGAAGGATCACCAAGCGGGGATACCACTTCTAAACCTTTTGCTGCAGTTTCAGTTAACGGAGCAATCTCTTTTGGTTCTAACACCAATAGATTAAAGTGAGTGCCAACCACATCAACTTCATTGAACAATGCTTTAGGTAATTTAAAAACAGGAATGCGCTGGCCACGCAAAGAAGGTGCTGTCATCGTTAATGACTTTAACTCTTCATGAACGATTTCGCCTTTTACTTTAAATGATGGGTTTTCTAAAAACTCAGCGATCAGCTTTTCACCCATTAAAATAAATTCGTTATGTTTTTTAATTCCGCGGGCGCTAGAAAGATCCATCCAGCGTCTGAAGTGGTCATTGGTTTTAGAGCTAATATCAATCACAACAACCTCGCTTATTTGTACTGAGCCCAACGGCGTTTTTCATCGCTAGATAACTCGTCCATCAATAACTCTTCACCTTCATCATGATCTGGTAAAGGCATGTGTTTGATTTTTTCGTAAACTACCAAACGGCGTTCGTGAGGAGTGTTAGGTAGTGAATAAGCTACGTCTTGAACAAGCTTATAGTACTCGCCCCATTTAGATTTCGCGGCTTCAATTTCAGGTCCCACGCCGGGGCCTTTCATGAAGTAAACGCGACCACCCAGTTGCAAACAGCTCATGACGTTATTCAAAGTATTGCCAATATCTTCAACCGCGCGAGTGATAGCGCCGTTCACAGGATAAACGCAGTCGCGATTGATGTTGCGACCAAGGATATCTAAATTTTCAAGACCCATTTCCGAACGCACGTGTTTTAAAAACTCCACGCGACGTTGCACGCCTTCACCAAGAAGGACTTTTTCTTTCGGGAACATGATTTTTAAAGGAATACCCGGAAAGCCCGGGCCTGTGCCGACATCAAGTAAAGGAAACTTAAGATCCGTGTACTTCATGATGATAATGCTATCGATAAAGTGTTTGATCGCAATATCACGCAGCTTTAACAAGCGAGTGAAGTTTTCTTTTTCCTGATTTTGCATAAGCAAACGGTAAAAATGCGCCAACTGCTTACGTTGTTCGTGGCTAACTAGGTCAAAACCGTGATTGCGAAAGACATCGGCCAAGCGATCATTGGCCTCATTCAGCTCATAAATAACTTCAGGCTTTTTATGGCGACCCATGTTCGAAGTGGGTGCTGCGGACCCGCGAGCTTCTTGACGGGCTTTATAGGGGCTATAATTGGTTTTATTCTTATGTGCCATAGGGGTCCTGCACGATAGGTGGAAAGGCCCAGAACCTCAAGTGTTTTCTGCGCCGTGTGTAAAAGCTAAATGCTTGAAAATACGAGCCTCTGAGGTGATTATGGGTACCTATGTCGACGACCAAACTTGATTCAATTAAAGATGCGGCTTTGGCAGCCTTTAAGGCAGCGCCAAGCTCAAAAGACCTCTATGACCTGAAAGTTCAGTATCTCGGTAAAAGCGGCCAGCTGACTGAGATTATGAAAGAAATGGCTTCTTTGCCAAAAGAGGAAAAACCTCTGTTTGGTAAAAAGGTCAACGAGGTGAAGCAACTTCTTGAGGGTGCTTACTCTGAGGCGGAAGAGGGTCTAAAGAAAAAAGAGATCTCCGCAAAAATGGCGGCTGAAGAAATCGACCTTACTTTGCCAGCGTTTTCGCAGCCTAAGGGTTCGCAACATCCAGTGCACATCGTAATCGATGAAATCTTTACGGTGATGAGCCGCCTTGGTTACAGCGTGCGCACCGGTCCTCAGATTGAAAAAGATTATTATAACTTTGAAGCTTTGAATATTCCTGCAGATCACCCAGCTCGTGATATGCAAGATACTTTCTTCATTGATAAAACCCATGTTCTAAGAACGCACACGTCGCCAATCCAAATTCATTCTTTGGAAACTGAACAGCTTCCACTAAGAGTGATCGGCACGGGTCCTGTTTTCCGTTGCGATAGCGATATTTCGCATTTGCCAAACTTCCACCAAATCGAAGCTTTGTGCGTAGATGAAAAAGTCTCTATGGCGGATCTTAAAGGCACGATTAGTTTTTTCGTGCGTGAGTTCTTTGGCCCTGGTTTAAAAACTCGTTTCCGTCCAAGCTTTTTCCCATTCACAGAGCCTTCTGCAGAAGTGGATTGCTCTTGCCCGATTTGTAAAGGCAAAGGCTGCAGTCTTTGTAAGCAATCAGGTTGGATTGAAATCGGTGGTTGCGGCTTAGTGAATCCAAAAGTTTTCCAAGCAGCAAAAATCGAATATCCAAAATGGCAAGGCTTTGCATTCGGTTTTGGTGTTGAGCGTATGGCCATCATCAAATACGGCATCGAAGACATTCGTTTATTCCCTGAAAATGACGTCAGATTCTTAAGGCAGTTTGTAAAATGAAGATCAGTTTAAAATGGCTCCATGATTATGTTGATGTGACCGAGTTCTTTCAAAAACCTGAAGAGCTTGCGGAGGCTTTGACTCGCGCAGGACTTGAGGTTGAAGAAATCACCAATCGCGCCAAAGACTTTAACAACGTCGTTGTTGGTCACATCTTAGAAAAAGATAAACACCCGAACGCGGATAAACTTTCCCTTTGCCGTGTTTCAACGGGCGACGTGGTTCATCAAATCGTTTGCGGCGCGCAAAATCACAAAGCGGGTGACCGCGTGATCGTGGCTTTGCCAGGCGCAGTTTTGCCAGGCAACTTCGCAATTAGAAAATCAGCAGTTCGCGGCGTCGATTCTGCAGGTATGCTTTGTTCGCTAAAAGAGCTGGGCTTAGCGAAAGAATCTGAAGGTATCGCGATTCTTCCTACAGACGCTCCAATCGGTAAACCTTACGCAGAATACGCAGGCTACGACGATATTACTTTTGAATTAAAAGTAACTCCAAACAGAGCAGACTGCTTAAGTCATTTCGGGCTAGCGCGCGAAGTAGCTTGTCTATTTGGCAAAGAATTAAAAGCACCAAAAGCAGAACTAAAAACTTCATCTGACTCAACGAAGTCAGCAATCGGTTTAGAAGTAAAAGCTTTCGATCTTTGCCCACGCTATACAGGTCGCTACATTAAAAATGTAAAAGTAGGGCCTTCCCCAGAATGGTTGAAGCATCGTCTAGAATCAGTAGGATTAAACTCAATCAACAACATCGTCGACGTGACAAACTACGTGATGATGGAATTGGGTCAGCCTCTTCACGCATTTGATGCGGCTTTTATTGCTGGCAACAAAGTGATCGTTGATCGCGCTGTAAACGGTGAAAAATTCATCACACTTGATGGCACTGAAAAAACACTAACGGGCGAAGAGCTAACAATCCGTGACGTTCAACATCCAGCCTGCCTAGCAGGTGTTGTGGGTGGTAAAAATTCAGGTGTATCTGATTCAACTACTACGATCTTCCTAGAGGCAGCTTATTTCCTGCCAATGAGCGCAAGAAAAACTTCTCGCCTTCATGGTATTGATACGGATTCAGCTTACAGATTTTCTCGCGGTGTAGATCCAGATGGAACTTTGCGTGGTTTAAATCGTGCGACGGCTTTAATTTTAGAAGTGGCGGGCGGCGAAGCTTATGGTGATCACCATGACTTCTATCCAAACCCAGTTAAAAAATCCCCGGTTTCAATTTCTATTCAAACTGTGACGGATCGTTTGGGTTACCAAGCTGAAGAACACAAGTTCGTTGATTTTATGAAACGCCTAGGCTGCCAAATCGAAAAAACAGGGGAGACTTACAAAATTCTTCCTCCGACTTTCCGTTTTGACCTAGAACAAGACATGGACTTAGTGGAAGAATACGCGCGCCTTAACGGTTACGAATTCATCCCTGAATCTTTGCCAGTTCTTAAAAACATGCCTTCACACCACGATAAAGCGTTCATGTTAAACCGCTCAACAAGTGAACTTTTGCGTGCGGAAGGTTACCAACAAGCCTTCAACTTTGCCTTCGTAGGCTCAAAAGGTGAAAAGCCTTTCTTGGGTCCAATGGAAGCTTTAAAAGCGGCAGGTCTAGCAAGCTCTGAAAAAGAAATCCGCATCATGAATCCATTAAACGAAGAAATGGACGTGATGAGATCCACTTTAAGTTATGGACTTTTCAAAAACCTGAACACCAACTTCCATTATGGCAACATGAACGGAAGACTTTTTGAAATCGGCGCAAGCTTTGCCGTCAAAGAAGACGGTGGTTACGGTGAATCAAGCCGCCTAGGCATGGCAGTTTGGGGTCGTACACAGAATCTTTGGAACAAATCTTTAGATTTCCCAGTGGTGTATGAACTTAAAGGAACGGTTGAAGCTTTGCTTAAAAGTCTCAACATCTCTGCTTACACGTGGGTGACTCCGGCCAATAAAGCAGAAGTTCCCGCGTTCTTGCATCAAGGTCAGTACGCGCAACTTTTAGTTGAAGGTAAAAAAGTAGGTTTCATCGGAACTCTTCATCCAGTCCTGCTTGATGATAATAAGATCCGTGTTCCTGCGGCTTTAGCAGAGTTTGACTTAGAATTACTTTATAAAGGTCAACCTCGCCCGTACCGCATTTCAAGTGTTTCAAAATTCCCAGTGGTAGAGCGTGACTTTGCCTTTGTGATGCCAAAGACACTTAAAGTGGGCGATGTTCTTAAAGACATCCGCAAAGCAGCGGGTGGCTTATTATTGAACGTGGATGTCTTCGATCTTTATGAAGGCGAAAAAATGGAGCCAGGCAAGAAATCCGTAGCGATTCGTTTGTGGCTTCAAGATAAGAATGGCACGCTGCAAGAAAATCAAATCAACGAGACGACAACAAAGGTTCTTGAAAGCCTCAAGAAGAACTTTGATTTGAGTGTTAGATAATAATTGTTGATTGTTTTCAGTAGCTTGTTACGATTTCTTTGTGCTTTAAATTTTTTAGGAGAAGTATTTCGCTATGGCTGGCCAGAACTTAGGTAAATCAACGGTGACTAAGGCCGATATCGTCGAGAACGTGTATCAAAAAATCGGATTCTCGAAAAAAGAAGCGTCTGAACTTGTGGAACTTGTTTTCGACTCCTTGAAGGATGTTTTGCAAAACGGTGAAAAAGTTAAGATTTCCGGTTTTGGTAACTTTGTTGTTCGTGGCAAAAACGAACGCATCGGTCGCAATCCGCAAACAGGGGAGCAGATCAAAATTTCTGCCCGCCGTGTACTTACCTTCCGTCCGTCGCAAGTGCTTAAAGCAATGCTTAATGGCGAAGAGTATGCTCACTTAACTGATGAGGATGATGATGATGACTACGATGACAATGAATGATGCCGAAGCTCTTGAGCTTGAAAGCTCGGAGCTTTCCCTAGGTGACAATCACGTCGAATTAGCTACTGAGTCTGAAGCGATGGAAGAGGGTATGCCAGTGATGGCGTCAGCTCCGATCTCGATCCCTGCCATGCTTTGTGATGATAAGCTTTTAGAAGAGATCAAAGCCATCCCAGATAAAATGGGTTTTAAAATCGGTGATGTGGCTGAAATCCTTGGCATCAAACAATACGTTCTTCGTTACTGGGAAACTGAGTTTGAAGTTCTTCGCCCGAAAAAAGCTTCTAACAATCAACGTATGTACACTCGTAAAGACGTTGAAAACGCGCTTTTGATACGTAAACTTCTTCACCGCGACCGCTTCAGTATTGAAGGCGCAAGAAACGCGATGAGAGAATTAAAAGCCCATGTCAGAAAAGAAAAAGACATGAACCAAGTTTACACACGCATTGATAATATCCATGATTCTATTGATGCTTTAGTCGGCGACATTCAAAGACTTCGCCAACTTTTCAAATAAATCCAAAGCCCGGTGTTCCCGGGCTTTTTTTTGTCTAAATTTCTTCAGCAGGACTTAGCTTTCTATTTCAACATTTTCATTCTGTGTTGACTGAAGGATTCTTTTTCCAACTTTTCTGCATTTGGGCAGGGTTTTTGGTCTGTCGTTGAAGCCCTTTTTTTTAGTCGCACAGTCATCGGGCGTGATGAAAAGGAGTTGATAATGGGCTTTAAGATTTACGAAGAAAAAGGTGTTCCTTTAGAAAAACAAATAATGAGTTGGAAAGAGATGGTCGCCGAACCCATCAGCAAAATGGATGACGATGCTTTTAGCCGTGTGCGAATCATTTTAATGAACGGCATTGAACTTGAATCTATCAAGTTTTCCCACAGCTTTGCGCGCATGAATTCTAAATATCAACTTCCTTTGGCTTTAATGCGCAGAGTGGATCATCAGCAGGCCACAAAAATTAACTGGCTCCTTGGAGCGGATCATTCTCCTTTAGAAACAACCATTGCCTATGAACAAGTGGCTATTGAAATCACGGCGGCAGTGGCGCAAAACGAACCTGATCCTTATTTAGCGCAAACCTATCGATTTGGGCTCCTTGAGGACTTCGATCATATGTATCGCTATGCCGCTTTGATGGACCGTCTAGAAGGTAAAGATGCAAATAATATTTTGCAGTCTTATACGGACATTCTTCCTGGGCGTCCAACGATTGATGAACATCGATCTCCAAGTGATGATTTACGCCATCCCTATGATAAAGAAACTGCTGCACCGATTTCTAAGATGCATGCGCTTACCATCATGGCCGCTGAACAGCAGACGTGGAACTACTACATGAATATCGGACCGTTGTTTGCAGATCCTTTAGCGCGACAACTTTACGCTGAAATTGCTTCCATCGAAGAACAGCACGTCACGCAGTATGAAAGCATCATCGACACCAAAGAAACGTGGATGGAAAAGATGCTATTGCATAAGGCTAACGAAGTTTACAACTACTATGGCTGTGTTGCTTCAGAAAAGAATGCAAGACTGAGAGCGTACTGGGAAAGATTCCTAGATTATGAATTTGGCCAATTCCACATGGTGGCAGAGTTATTTAAGGAATCCGAACGTCGGGACCCGCAGGAAATCATTCCTACAGAACTTCCAGAGCCCATTGATTTTGCAAGCCAACGCCAGTTTGTGCGCGACACTTTGAAGAACGAAGTGAATATGAGTGCCCTAGGTAAAGACTTCGTCGATCGCAGTGAAGAAAGCAATGAAACAAAAATGTACCGCCAACAGGTTCACCGCGACGGTGTGCCTTCGGAAATAGTGTCCTTAAATTATATTTGGACACCGGGTGGGGAATTAAATCATCGCGCGAATTTTGCTAAAAACTATCAAAAAGAATTTAATAGAGGAGCTTCTCTATGAAAGAAAAATTAAGTTTTGGATTAAATAAAACCGGAATGAAAGCAGCACCCTTTCTTTCTAAAGAAATGCTTTTAGAACACGAAGAATTAAATCGAGAGCCAGAAGATTCAAGTAAAGACGCGATGGATATGCGCGAAGAATATATTAAAGGCTCTGATGATGTGGGCTCAGTGCCGTTGCCTATGTCTCCGCAAGGGGTGATAAGCGCAGGCCTGCAAGTTCTTAAAGGCAATGATCCAAAAATACTTATTGATCAACTAGGCGAGCGCCTGGCTTTTGAAAGATCGGGCGTGCGCTTATATGATGCCCTTTTAACTAAGTGCATGGCCTTTGGTGAAACTGAAACAGTTGATGTGGTTAGAGACTTCAGAGAAGAAGAAGCAAGGCATTTTGATTTGATCCGCGATGCGATCGAAGACCTTGGTGGTGATTCAACAGCTGTAACTCCAGGAGCTGACGTGGCGGGCGTTTTGGGGATGGGTATTATGCAGGTTTTAACCGATCCGCGCACGACTTTACCTCAGTGTATTGAAGCCATTCTTATCGCAGAGCTTGCAGATAATGATGCGTGGAAAGTTCTTATTCAGCTTTGTGAAAAGGTAGGAATGCCTGAATTGGCAGAACAGTTTCGCGAAGCTGAGATAAATGAATCAAAACATCTCAATTTCATGCGCAGCTGGTATGAGGCTTTGATTATTAGAGATGAAAGTAAAGCTCAGGCCCATTAGTTTTTTCCGAGCGTTCCTTATGCAGTCATAAAGCGGCGGCAACGACAACATCATCTTGAGTAGCAAGTTCTAATTCACCTCCCATTCGCGTCTATTCTCAAAAAGATACGTTTGTTTTGCTTTCATGTAATGTTCAAAGTTCTGCAGCAGACCGATAAGTACTTAAGGTTCAAAAGGAACTTTTATGAACTTCATCTTTCGTATGACACTTGCAATATTTTTTAGCATCTTTAGTGCAGGCTGCACGATGGATGCTGAGCTTCTAAAAGGTGTCTCAGATCAACTTTCTGAAAGTCCCGATGATCCTACACCAACTCCAGATCCAGTATTAAAAAATACTTTCCCTATTGGTGGTGCGAAACACTACTACTCATTTCCACTTAGCATGACTTTTACAGATGACGGAAAGTTGTTTGTGACATCCTATCAAGACATGGCAATGGGTGTGCAACAATACGATATCGCGACGGGCGATTTTGTTTTCGGCTTTGGAACTTATGGTAATACCTCTAACAATCAGTTTGAAGCTCCAGAACGATTGGTAATTAGTCCCGCAGGAAAAATTCTAGTTATCGAAAGATTCCAACATAAAATCAAAGTCTTTGATATGGATGGAACCTATCTTTCGTCCATTGGCAGTGAAGGCGTAGGTCAGGGGCAATTTAAAGAGCCAACGGATGTTGTCTTTGATAAGGATGGGCGCATGTATGTGTCTGAAAGGCAGAATTGTCGAATTCAAGTGTTCAATGCAGATGGGTCCCACAACCGCTTCATTGGCTCAGGCCCTGGCGCTCTGGTCGGCCAGTTGAATGCGCCCACGGGAATTGATGTCGATGATAATCTAAACGTTTACGTGCTTGATGCCGCTAATAAGCGAGTTCAGATTTTTAAAGCCAACAACACTATTACAACTTTTGGCACTCCAGGTAATAGTCCTGGCCAATTCAATTTGCCCTATAAAGTTCGAGTCAATTCAGAAGGGGATATTTTCGTTAACGAGCGAATTCGTGGCGAGCTTATTAAGTTCTCTCCGACCGGAATTTTGATTGGTTACTACACTGGCAACCCGGCAAATCCATTTAATGATCCCTATGATTTTCAGTTTGATGAAAATGATAATGTCTATGTCGCCTCTTTGATGGGTGGAAACATTCAGATTCTTGATAAGAACGGGAATTTCATCAAGGCGTTTGAAAAGGAATCGCCATTAGGTGGCATCATGGGGTTGTTCATAGATTCCACTAATAACATCTATAGCACGCAAGGGTTTGCTCCGGGATCACCTCAGTATATTTTTAAATTTAATTCTTCAGGGCAACAGGTTGGACGCTTTTCACAGTCGGGAACAAATCCAGGTCAACTGCAGTTCGCGATAGCTTCAGTCGTGGATGCTCAAGGAAACATCTATACTTCTGATATGCTGGCTAATAAAGTTTGGAAGTACGATAAAGATGGAAACTATATCAAATTCATTGGTACGGGCGTAGCAGGAACATCCAATGGCGACTTTGGAAGTGTAGCTGGTCTATGCTTTCGTGAAGGTTTTTTGTATGCAACGGACACCCTCAACGGCAATGTACAGAAATTTGATACAGATGGTAACTTTGTCAGCGTGATTGGCGCAACTGCAGGTCCTGGCAAACTTAGTTCACCGGTAGCTTGTTATGTCGATCTTCAACACAATCTGTACGTCATTGATCAGGCAGGGAAAATCTATAAGTACGACGAAGATGAAGACTACGTGTTTGATTTTGCTCATCCTCCAAGTTACGGCATTTATGTTGATGCTACTGGAAATATATTCGCGACGGATTTGATGGGAAGCAGGGTTATCAAATACGACAGTGGTGGGAACATGCTCACGTCTTTTGGTACAGTGGGGCGCCTATTAGGAGAGATGAACGGGCCCTCAGGCATTGCCGCAGACAGTGATGGCAATTTATACGTGGCAGAGGCGTTTGGAAAGCGCATTCAAAAATTCTCACCGCTGGGAATACCGCTCACAGAATAGTATCTAACGAAAAATAGGAATAAAAAAAGCCCACCGTAAGATGGGCTTTTTTTATTCTAACCAAGTTCGGAAACCCGAAGATTCCCAAGGACTACAGGTATTAGTGCCTAACCAACTCCGGAGCTTTTTCCATCGCAAGCTCGTTTAAGCAATCAACAAAGAATTTGCAAATGATGAAAAGATGAACTTGTTCATTCGCCTCAAGCGTTGGCTCTAGATCTGGCGACATGAAAAGTTCTTCGATGATGTAGTTCATGATTTCTGGTTGGCCGTTGGCGGCGGCTTTGTCTTGAAGGTCAGCGATCACATCGTCATCGATCTTAAGCAAGTTTTGCAGTTCAGCTTCTGCTTTATTAAAGCGCTCAACAACTTCTTCTTCGTTCATTTTACGAAGAACTTTGTATTGATCTTCAAAAGATTTTTGTAAAATCAAAGCCATCATAAAGCCAAGGTCTTGCGCACCTTCGCTCATGTCTTCGATAAATTCCATTAAAAATCCACCCAGATCAGGTTGCACATCAAAAAGGTGGCTAGAAGCTTTTTCTAGATCACTTTCTTCCGCGATACCACAGATCGTGTCGATTGAATTTTGCACTGTTTGAAACGGGATTTTTTCCATGGATGAATCCTTTTTTAGGGTTCAAAGACATAACTAGAATAGCTGCCGCAGTCCCTTGAAGCAATGGATTAAGACTGGGCACCTCGGATTTAGACGGTTGCGTCTCAAATATGAATAATTGTTGTTCGGCAGAGCTAAAGCTTTTACGGATTGAAATCAAATAAGAATTTACCGCTCAACTCGTCCCAAGTGATCTTGTAAACCACGCAGTTAGGGATTGGTAAGGCTTCCTGCAGTTCCGGGCGCAGAGAGTGTAGAAAACGGCGCATGATCAAACCATGGGTGCAAAGACCCGCATTTAAAAATGACCTCTCAGAACACAAACGTTTTAAAGCATGGGAAAAACGCTCAACGGCCACCAAAGCACTTTCTGCTTTAGGGTATGTAAAACCAAAGTGCATTGGATCTAAAGAAGTCCACTTATCCCAAGATTCAATCCCAAATTTTTCATGGGCTTCTGATTGTGTCATGCCCTCAAGTTCGCCTAAAAACACTTCACGAAAATCCGCATGATATTCTAAAGGTAGACCCAATTTTTCGTTCGCAATTCCAGCCGTTTGTTGGGCGCGAATCAGGTCACTAGAAATAAATAACTCCACCGGGTTTTCTGCAAAATAAGTCTGAAGGGCCAAGGCTTGTTTGCGACCTTCCTCGTTTAAAGGAATGTCAGAATGACCCTGCATGCGGCGGTTGATATTCCAGTCAGTTTGTCCGTGGCGAAATAGGTGAATTGTCTTAAGCATATAGGGCCTATTGAATCATTTGCCAGGGGTTAAAGGAAGCTAGATTTCATAAAAAGCACCTGATATAAGTTCCCCTTATGAAATGTGGTCAGGAGCGCAAAAACATCAATATTGAGGCTTTAAACGAACGAGTTCGTAAGGCGGGGATGAAGCTGACTTCCCAGCGCACGCAGATATTAAAGACCCTTTTAAATCATCCTGAGCCTATTTCTGCTGACGAGATTTTTAAAAAATATGATGGCCGATCTGAAGCCATGGATCTTGTTACGATCTATCGCATCCTAAAGAAATTTGAAGAATCCTTGATTGTCTCACGTTTAGAGTTCGGTGATGGCGTGGCAAGATTTGAGCTGACTTTAGAATCAGGCCATCACCACCACCACGTGATCTGCCGTCAATGCCAGCGGGTAGAGCCGATTCATCTTTGTGATTTAGAAGAACACATCAAAACTGTCGAAGCGATGGGTTATAAAAGTCTGTCCCACCGCTTGGATTTTTTCGGGATTTGTTCGCGCTGCCAGTAATTAATTTTCCTTTTGCCATTTCGGAAGCTGCATCACAAACGTCGTATGGGGCGAGTCTTTTTTAAGCATCAACTGGCCACCGTGACTGCGTAAAATCCCGGCTGAAATACTTAATCCCAAGCCCGTTCCTTTACCAACTTCCTTCGTCGTAAAAAACGGCATCATGATTTGTTCTGCAATCTTAGGATCAATTCCACGCCCCGAATCGGTCACATGAATTTCAATGTTCTTTTCAAAATCTTTGACCGAGATTTTAATCCATTTGTCTTCTAAATCCTGAATCGCATCAAAAGAGTTATTTAGTAAATTCAAAAGTACTTGTTCAATCTGAATAAGACGACATTCGATTTCTAAATCAGGATCGATTTCTGATAACTCAATTTCAATTCCGTGATTGTAAAAACGCTGGCGGCAAAACTCTAAGGTTTCTTCGATGATCTGACGAATCGGTGCAAGTTCAAAAGGATCGTGAGTTCCTTCACGTGCAAAGGATCTTAGCGATTTAATGATTCTTGCGATCTTATCAGCGGTACGACTAATGCTGTCGGCGGCTTGGCGAACTTTGGCGTTATCAACTTTGCCGGAATCCACCATTTGTAAAAGCTGAAACGAACGCGCCTGAATTACGGTTAAGGGATTATTGATCTCATGGGCAATACCGCCAGACATTTCACCTAAAGCAGCCATCTTTGTGGCAGAAATAAGTTTGGCACGGGCCTCAGAAATTTGATGTTCGGTCATGACCTCTTCTGTTGAGTCCCAAGCCACGCCATACATCTGATTTTCATTAATAATTTTCCCGTAACAACGAATGTGGTGAACTTCATCGTTTTTAAGACGGATTTTATAACTAAGATAAAGATCTTTTTTCTCTGCTAATGATTCTTTGATTTTAGTTCTAGCGTTTTCTAAATCTTCGGGCGCCATGACTTTTAGTAGGGTTGCGGCAATGTTTTCGCCTTCTTTAAGCCCGTGGATCTGGTACATACGTTTATCCCACGTGACATCTGTGGAACCAACCTTCCATTCCCACATTCCCATGTTGGCAGCTGACAAAGAAAAATTTAATTTATCGATACTTTTTTGCAAGGTTTCTTCATGGGCTTTACGCTGATCGATTTCGCTTGCGACACCTAAAAATGCCGTGGCTTCCCCTTTGTCATTGCGCGAACAAACGGTGATGCGATCGCTCACCCAATGCGTGTTGCCTTCGCGATTCTTTAAACGATATTCCAAGGTCAAAGCTTCGCCATCTTTAAGGTCACGAATGCGATCCATTAAGTTCGCTAAGCCTAAAAGATCCTCTGGATGCACGGTGCGAATTTGATATTCTTTTCCCATCTTACGGATTTCATCTAAGGTGTATCCGTAGGTTGCTTGACCATAGTGATTCATCCATGAAAGCAGACCCTCGTTTAGGTCATAGATATAAATCGTGCTTGCGATGGCGTTATTGAGTTTTTCAATAAGCGCTTCTGGGGCAATGGGAGAGTTTTTATCCATAATTTCCAAATGTTACCCATAATTTGCCTGACGCGAAACAGCTAAATCTAAATAAAACCCTGACAATACACGGCGGCATAATGGTGCTAGATCTTAGCCCATCACATGAGGTGTCTATGTTTAAATCTATGATTCTATCTGCAGCTTTGTTTTTAGGTGTTGCCGCTCACGCGCAAGTACCAGTCATTAAGATCGATGGATCCAGCACAGTCTTCCCAATCACGGAAGCTATGGCTGAAGAATTTCAAACAGCACAAAAAGGAAAAGTGCGCGTTACCGTAGGTATTTCTGGTACCGGTGGTGGCTTTAAAAAATTCTGTCGTGGCGAAATTGATGTGCAAAATGCGTCTCGTCCCATTCAAACGGCAGAGCTAGAGGCTTGCCGTAAAACAAGCGTGAAATTTATCGAACTTCCGATCGCTTATGATGCAACTGCGGTTGTCGTAAATCCAAAAAACACTTGGTTAAAATCAATCACAGTGGCTGAACTTAAAAAAATGTGGGAACCAGCAGCACAAGGTAAAGTTATGACTTGGGCTGATGTGAATCCAGCATGGCCAAAAGAAAAATTAAAACTTTACGGAGCAGGTTCAGACTCTGGAACTTTTGATTACTTCACCGAAGCTGTTGTTGGTAAATCAAAATCGTCTCGTGGTGATTACACGGCAAGTGAGGATGACAATACCCTTGTAACGGGTGTTTCAACGGATCTTTATGCTTTAGGTTATGTGCCGCTAGCATATGCTGCTGAAAACAAGGCAAAACTAAAAGTGGTCCCAGTTGTTGGTGGTGATAAAGCGCCTAAAAAGGAAGCTATCATGCCCTCTCGTGAAACGGTTGAAGCTGGAACTTACTTCCCACTTTCTCGTCCGGTATTCATCTATGTCAGTGAAGCTTCTATGAAGAAAGCGGAAATTAAAGATTTCGTGAATTTCTACTTAAGCAATTGTGCGACTATCGTCCCAGAAGTTAAGTACGTTCCACTTCCAGCTAAAGCATACGAAACTGGCAAAGCGCATGTTAAAAACAACAAGCTTGGCACTGTCTTCGGTGGTCACTCTGAAGTGGGTCTTAAAATTGATCAGTTGATGAAACGCGAAGGTTCGTTGTAGTTTAATCTCGTGAGTAAAAACCAAATTAAAAAACTTTCTGAATTTACATCCGCCGACCACCCTGTTCGGCGGATGCGTCGTTTAAGAGAACGCGCTATTGAAGCCGTTCTTTTTTTAGCGGCTGCTTCCTCTGTTCTTGTGACAGTGGGAATCGTCGGTATTTTAGTGACCGAAAGCTTGCCCTTTTTCTCGCACGTTTCGATCAAAGAATTTTTGACGGGGACAGAGTGGACTCCGCTTTTTGAAAATCCTAAGTATGGGATCATGCCTTTGCTGGCTGGCACCTTCTTGTCGACTATCATCGCATTGATTGTCGCAATCCCGCTAGGCACGGTGGCTGCAGCTTTTTTAAGTGAGTATGTGGGACCGAAAGCAAGGGAAGTTCTAAAACCCATGCTTGAACTTTTAGCGGCCGTACCGACTGTGATTTACGGTTATTTTGCTTTGCTATTTGTTACGCCTCTTTTGCAAAAAGTTATTCCAGAGCTGAGCGGATTTAACGTCTTAAGTGCAGGACTAGTTATCGGTGTGATGATTGTTCCCTATGTTAGCAGTCTTAGTGAAGATGCTATGCGCTCAGTGCCAAACCATTTACGTGAAGCTTCGTTTGCAGTAGGTGCTTCGCGGATGCAGACAGCTTTTAAAGTTGTTATCCCAGCGGCTTTTTCAGGGATCACGTCAGCTTACATCTTAGGTATTTCACGGGCGTTAGGTGAAACCATGGTGGTGGCGATTGCGGCTGGTATGCAGCCTAATTTAACTTTGAATCCCACGGAACCTGCGGCAACGATCACGGCTTTTATCGTGCAAGTAAGCTTAGGCGATCTTCCCCATGGGTCCATAGGCTATCAATCGATTTATGTCGCGGGTTTAAGCCTTTTAGTTCTTACTTTATGTTTTAATATCATTGGTCTTTATCTGCGTAAGAAATTTCAGGAGAAAGAGTAGTGGATTTGTCTCAAGAAATTTCAACTCCAAAAGCCTACAGCAAACCTGCGGTGGATGATATTTTAGCGAGTATCAAAAAGCGCAAATTCTGGGATTTTGTGTTTGCGATGTTAGGTCTGCTTTCTTTGCTTTTCGCTTTAGTCACCTTGCTTGCCTTGATCGTGGATCTTGCGTCAACGGGTGTGCCTCGTATCAATGCTGCTTTCTTTACAAACTTCCCGTCGCGCTTTGCTGAAAGAGCAGGGATTTTATCAGCATGGGTGGGGTCGTTCTGTATTATGATTACGACAGCTCTATGCGCGATTCCTTTAGGGGTTGCCGCCGGAGTTTACTTAGAAGAGTATTCAAAGAAAAACTGGGTGTCCCAATTAATTGAACTTAACATCATTAATCTAGCGGGGATTCCGTCGATCACTTACGGATTAATGGCATTAGGTTTGTTCGTTTATAAATTAAAATTAGGCCAAAGTATTCTGACGGCCGGTCTGACGTTAGGCCTTCTGGTATTACCGATCATCATCGTAACAACTCGTGAGGCGATTCGTACGATTCCAAATACGATTCGCGAGGCGAGCTATGCTTTGGGTGCAAGTAAGTGGCAGACCATTCGTTATCATATCCTTCCGTATTCTTCCGGGGGGATTTTAACGGGTGTGATTATCTCTTTATCTCGCGCGATTGGTGAAACAGCCCCGCTCATTACGATTGGTGCTTTAACCTTTATTGCTTTCTTACCTACACCTCCGGTGGAAGGGCATTTCCCGTATATTAACTTTACTTGGCTTTCGGATCCTTTCACCGTAATGCCTATTCAGATGTTTAACTGGCTTTCTCGACCTCAACCAGAATTCCACGTGAATGCGGCGGCTACCGGTGTGGTTTTGTTGTTGATGACTCTAATTATGAACGGTGGGGCGATTTACTTACGTTCCCGTTTCCGTAAGAAAATGAAGTGGTAATAGCTATGGAATTACAACTGCGCGCAGAAGTTAAAAATTTAGTGTTTTCTTACGGAGAAAAACAAGTTCTTAACGGCGTTACTTTGCCTATTTACGAACACCGTGTGACGGCTTTAATCGGTCCTTCTGGTTGCGGTAAAACGACACTTCTTCGTTGTTTTAATCGCATGCATGATCTTTACGCTAATGCGATTTATAAAGGTGAAATCCTTTTACATCCAGATCAGCGAAATATCTTAAGTAAAGATATTGATCCGATGGAAGTGCGTATGCGCATCGGAATGGTTTTTCAAAAACCAAATCCATTTCCAAAAAGCATTTTTGAAAACGTCGCTTACGGCCTCACCGTGCGCGGGGTGAAAAAGAAAAGTTTTATCGAAGAACGTGTTGAGCGTTCTTTGCAACAAGCAGGTCTTTGGACAGAAGTGAAGGACCGTTTGCATTCTTCAGCGACGGCATTATCAGGTGGGCAGCAGCAACGTCTTTGTATTGCCCGAGCTTTGGCGACAGAGCCTGAAATCTTGTTATTAGATGAACCTACTTCAGCCCTTGATCCTATTTCTACTCGTCATATTGAAGAGCTTATCCAAGATCTTCGTAAAGATGTGACAATTGCGATCGTCACCCACAGTCTGCATCAAGCAGCCCGTGTTTCTGATTTTACTGCATTCATGTATTTGGGTGATTTGATTGAATTCGGTGCCAGTGACCAGATCTTCACCAATCCTAAGGATCAGCGAACCGAAAACTACATCACAGGTCGCTTCGGCTAGCCCGCTATCGATGAAAACCTCCCATCCTCCGCCTTGCCTATGGGCGGTTTTGATCGATAGCTCGTTCTCAGTTTTTTAGCCTGGCGGGTTGATAAAGCCTGAAATTTTCTTTTCGATGAAATCAGGCTCCATGTCTTTGCTGCACTTTTTGCACGGGGACGTTTCGGGGATGTCTAATCTTTCTTTTTCGCCGTTATGTGGGTATTCGTATTCTTTTCCCCGTTGTAAAAGAAGATTTGCTTCAGTTCCGCATTCACACACGTAGGGTGCATAGAAGGATTCAACAGTCGCAGTCTTTGGTAAAAATCCATGAACCATATTGATTTGATTGATGATCACAAACGGGCAGCGGGATAGTTGCAGTTTGCAACCCGCGGGTATTTTCATCGTCCAACTAATCCAATTTTTTACGCCGATAGAATTAATGAACGTCACTTTGTCCATATCAACAACGACTTCCGTGGCGTTTTTAATCACGTAATCGTAAAGACCGGTTTTTTCGCTAATAGGGCCTTCAAGGAAAAATTCGTATTTGCTGCCAGTAGTCTTTACTTGCATGGATGTACCTCAAGAAAAAGGGTAAGTTCTTTTCCTTAGGCAATCAAATAAAAATCTTAAAGTATAAATCTTAATGAAAGCCTGCCGTAAGCAGCGTTTCCGATTTTGGTTTCCTCATCGGGGCTTACTTCATAGTTTTCAGCCTCAAAGAACGCTCGATCAAAGGCGTAACCTAACTCTAGATCAGCAAAGATGGTTTGGCTGACTGGGGATTTTAAGCCAACAAAGACTTTTTTATCGTCATAAAAAAGCCGTTCTTCTTTATCTTCGCGACCATAAAGGTAATACGTGCTTTGTGAAAAGTTAAAGCCCGTATAAAGCTTCGCAAACGGAGTTACTGCATAACTAGTGGAAACTTTTAAAATCCACGGAACCAGCGTGAATACTTCTAAAGAATACTTTTCTGCGTAAGTCCAGTTGATAGAAGCAAACGGAATCCCAAGGACTGCGCGAAACTCTTTTGACGGAGTGTAAAAGTAGGCAAATCCTGGCAATGGAATATTATTTAAAATCGGACGATTGTTAGAATAGTCCACAAGCAAAAGCCACTTACCCGCAGGATCATCTGACGGAACAGAATAAAAGCCAGTGACTCCAAGGGTACTGACATCAGCAGATTCAAACGGACGATCACTGGCTGATCCGTAGCGAGCAAAAACGGACCACATTCTTTGTTCATCCACGACGCGCGTATAGCCGGCGCCGATTTTTACATCATAAAGATGCGCAAAAGAACTTTGTTGAGGCGTAATTGAAAACTGCGAAAAGTTAGCAGTGACTGTGTAAGATTCTAAATCCGTTTTGTAAACCGGTGCAGAAAGATCTAAAGATTCAATTTTTGTCTGGGCTGTTGCTAACGGAAAATCAGACGCTTCATAGAAAATTCCAGAAAGCCCCAAGAAAGTTTTCTGCTGCTTTGGCGGCGTGAGACCCGTAGTCAGTTCAAAAGCTTGACCGTTTAAAGTAAAAACCAACAAGAAAAATGCGAGATACTTATTTAGATTCATTGGCTGGTTCGATTCTTACGACGCGGGCGCAGTTTTGGCAAATTTCACTAATAGGCCATTGCAGTTCCGCTTTTTGAACGACGATTTTGTTTTGGCAATGGGGGCAGTGTGTTTCCCCAGATAAAACCTGTCCCTGGCTTTGGTAACTACGATAAGCAAAGAAAAGTCCAAGCCCGAAAAACAAAGGTACTGTGACAAAGTGGAAGATAGGAATCAAAACGCTTACTAAAGCGATTCCCCAAAATAGGAACAATTTTTTTAAAGCCACTTGTGTGCGCTGGCGTGGTGAAAAATACTCGACTTCAACTTCGCCGGGGTTACGGCGCTCATCGCTGACATTAGAAAGAATTTTGATCTTTTCCATAGGGGGATTGTGAACTTGCAAAGCCGGGGCTGCAAGATATAGCAAGATGCTGACCACGTGCGTGATGACCTGATTATCTGCTCTGTTAGGCTTAAAGGATGAAAGCACTTCACGCCGATAAATATTTTGTTCGCGAATCGTTATTCAACCTGGTTGAATTGTCACTACTAGCTCGTCTTTATGAAGAGCACTGCACGCCCTCGGCGCAAAGTGGAAATTTAAATAAGGATTCCTTAGCGCAAACGCTTTTAAAAATGAAAGCAACCGAAAATGCCGGCGAACTTCGCGTGGCTATTTATGAAGCAGATCCAGTGGGTTTTTACTGGAAGGTGGGCGGTAAGGTCCTTGCTCATTGGGTGCATCCTGAACATCGCAATCAAGGCGTTGAAGATGCGCTCATCTCAAGATAAAAAACTTCTGTGGCGCTAAAAGAATTTTATAAAGGGAAAAGAGTTTTTCTAACCTATCCGACAAGCTTTTTAGGAGCGTGGACGGCTTATTCCTTAAAATATCTTGGCGCGGAAGTTTTTGGTTTTGCTAGCAAAGCCGCAGTCTCGCCAAATCTTTTTGATCTGACAAATCTAGGAAATGAAATCTCAATGACCTATGGGGACTTTCGTGACCTGCAAAGCCTAAAGCAGGCAGTGGAATTTTCCCAAGCTGATATATTCATTCACTTGGGTGAAAGCAGATCATTAAATGACGCGAAGGCCTTTGCCCACGACTGTTTTTCAGAATCCGTCCTAAGCACCATTAATATCATGGAACTTTTGCGTGAAACGGCCACGGTAAGAAGCATGGTAGTGGTTAGCTCTGACAAAGTTTATAAAGTTAAAAACAATGAACCTTTTTTAGAATCTGACCCCGTAGCCAGTGGCGACATATTGCCAACGGCAAGGCTATGTTCTGAAATGATCGCTCTATCGTATCGGCACAGTTTTTTTAATCCGGAAAAGTATAATAAACATAAAATTGCCATTGCGACCGCGCGCCTTGAAGCAGGTATCGGCGGGGGCGAATTTGGGGAGGGGTCTTTAATTGCGGATGCGGTAAAGGCCTTTAGTTCAAACGCCCAACTAGAATTGCGCAACCCCCAATCGCAAAGGCCATGGATTCATGTGGCGGATCAGGCGGCGGGAATTCTGTTGTTGGCGGCGCACCTTTATGGTCGCGGTCCGAAGGCTGCTTCGACCTATAATTTAGGTTCTAACTTGTATAAAAGTGTCGGCGAAACCATGAATGAGTTTGCGCAAGTATGGCAAGCCCCGTTATCCGAGCTTCCCCTTGATATGAGTCCCTCGTTGCATGGGCGATTAAACAGTGAGCTTGCAAAAAAAGATTTTAACTGGCAGCCGCAGTTAGACTTGCAGCAGACTCTGAAGGACATCACGCGCTGGTATAAGGCGCATCAGGCGGGTATGCCGGTTTCAGCGCAAATGAATAATACTCTAGAAAAGATTTTTGCTTTTAGCGATTCTGCGTTGTATTAACTTAGACCTGCAATTTTAAATAGGACCGTATGATTTACGATTGTTTTGTATTTTACGATGAACTTGATCTGCTTGAAATTCGCCTTAACACCTTAAAGGATGTCGTAGATAAATTCGTTCTGGTCGAATCAAAGAAGACTTTTCGTGGCATTGATAAACCTTTGTTTTATGCCGAAAACCGCCAGCGTTTTAGTGAATTCAACTCGCGCATTATTCATATCGTGGTTGAAGATTTCCCAAAAATTAACTGGAGAAAACTAAGACCCTTCAGCAATTGGGACAGAGAAGATTATCAAAGGGACGAAATGAAAAGGGGCTTGGTGGATTGCCAGCCTGGCGACGTCATTATGATCTCTGATGTTGATGAAATCCCAGAGCCCCAAAAAGTTAAAGAGTACAGCGATAAGCCAGGTATTAAAACTTTCTATCAAGAGCTTTACTATTATTATCTGAACTATTTGGCCTACCAGCACACGGAACCCAATAAGCCCTATAAGGACTATATCCCATGGCATGGGACGGTGATGGCGGATTTTTCTTATTTTAAAAAATACTCGCCAAATGACTTACGCACTTTGCGTTCGAAAAAAGATAAAGTGCAAACCATGGTCATGGATGGTGGCTGGCATTTGTCTTTTATGGGCGGGACACAAATGATCTTAAAGAAAATGAAGGCGTACAGTCATACCGAGTATATGACTGAAGATATGTTCAAGCCAGAGTGGGTTGAGTCCCAAGTAAGAACGGGAAAAGATATTTTTAATCGTCCGATGGCCTTTAAAAGGGTTTCGATAGATAGACTTCCGGCCTACATCCAAGCCCACCAAGATAAATTCGCGCACCTTTTGCTTAAAGAATAGCCTGCTATTTTGGCTTTGCGTCTAAGAATTCTGCTAGGTGCAAAAGCGAGTGAATGTTAGGCTTTTGAAAATTAGGTAAAACCCCTAAGGGTGTGATTTATGAAGTCAATTGGGCCCTTTTTAGACAGAAAATATAAACTTGCACTGATCTGCTTTGACCTTATGGTTTTAGCATTTGTTTCAATCGTGGTTAATCAATTGCGTTTGGGATTGGGACCACAAGAGGTCTTAGCGCAAACTCAGTTCTGGCTATTGGGTATCTTTGTTGTTTTATCTTTTTATATCTTTGGAAGTTATAACTTAGATCAGGGCTTAACGAAGTCATCGTTGTTGGTGAAGCAGTTGGGGGCGGTCTTAGTCGCGCTAAGCTCTGTTGTTGTGATCAATTACATTTTGTATATCGATCGTTCAGGTATTTTTGGGCGTGGTATCTTGTTTGGTACGGTCGCAGGCTTTTTCGTTGTTTCTTTGCTGTCGCGAATCCTGGCTTTAAATATGGTGGATTCCCTGCGCAGTAAGTTGAGCTGGCTTGTCCTGATTGATGAAAAAGAAAAAGCGTATTTTGAGCAAGATTTAAAGCGTTTTGGTTTTTCCGGTAAAATTCATTTTTTCAATCCGCTGACTTCGACTGTGGCGCAGTTAGATGACTGTTTAAACAAGGCGTGGTCTGCAGTGGTTGTGGGTGTGCCCGCTTCGCAAATGCCAAAAGACTTTTTAAGTATATTGGTAAAGGCAAAGTTTGCTGGTCACGGTGTGATTGACCTTGGCAGATTTTATGAAAAACATTGGCTAAAAGTGCCTGTGTTTTTTTTAGATCCTGAATGGTTTATTTCTTCTGAAGGTTTTGAATCGATCACTCATCCGATGGCCCTAAGAATTAAGCGCATTTTTGATATTTTACTTTCTATTTTGATTTTTATCCCAGCATTACCAGTGATGCTTCTTGCAGCAATTATCATTAAATTAGAAAGCCCAGGGCCCGTCGTGTACAGTCAGGTACGTACAGGCAAAGACGACCGCCGTTTTGTGATTTATAAATTTAGATCCATGCGCGTGGATGCAGAAAAAGCGGGTGCCCAGTGGGCGCAAAAGAATGATTCGCGCATCACTCGCGTGGGTAAGTTTATCCGTTTAACCCGCATTGATGAATTGCCGCAGCTTTGGAATGTTCTAAAAGGGGATATGAGCTTTGTCGGCCCTCGCCCTGAGCGTCCTGAATTCAACGAAACTTTGGCAAAAGAAATTCCGTACTATAATTTGCGCCACATGATGCGCCCGGGATTAACTGGCTGGGCCCAGGTTTTATACCCTTATGGGGCTAGTATTGATGATTCCCGTGAAAAGCTTCAGTACGAGCTGTATTATGCCAAACACTATAATCTTCTGATGGATCTTTTGATCTTCGTAAAAACCATTCGTGTTGTCCTTTTCGGACAGGGTCGCTAATGCTTTATCTTTTAATTTTGGCGTTTATTGGAACTTTGACTTCGCAATCGGCGATGGATCTGTTCGTGACACTTTATGCGTTAACATTATTGGTGCAAGGTCTGCGCAAGAAAGGCCCTGCAGGCTGGAAGCTTTTTGAAAAAATGGGCCTAGAATATTTTTGGCCTGTTTTTGTAATAACCATCATCTTAGGTTTTTTGGTGAACGGTCATTATGAAGGCCCGTTGTTTAAAAGAATGACGGAACTTTTATGGATTTTATCTTTCTATTTCACTGTTTCTTGCTATCGCTATGTGGATCTGGATTTAAAGAAAGCCATGAAGTTCAGTCTGATCGTGGGACTTTTAGTCAGTATCGGTTCGATCATCGTTTCAGCAGTTAAAGGCGAGCCCCGTGTTGGTGGGATTTTAAATAACGCTATGACCACGGCCCACTCTTATGGGTTGGTTTTTCTAACTTTGGCTGGGGTTTTCTTGTCGCGCTGGCAGCAGATGTGGAAGGAAGATCGTAAAGAATTTTATCTTTGGGTGTTTTCTTTAGCTGTTATGGGGGCGACGCTGATCTTAACCATGACCCGCGGTGTTTGGGTGGGCATGTTTGTGGGGCTTGTTGTTGTCGCGGCTGTATTAAGTTTAAGATTAGCTTCCGTCGTCATTGGCTTAGGTATCGCTATCGTCACGGGAATGTTTTTTCTTTGGCCCAAGTTTCACGATCGCATTTTGTTAATTTTTAATTACGAACACACCTACGACAGTCAGCGTATCATTTTATGGAAAACCAACTGGATGATTTTTAAGGACCATCCTTGGTTGGGCGCTGGGTATGGCGAAAACTATACGTTGCTTCCTAAGTATTACGCTATGCAGGGTCTGCCCGCAGATCAATTCGTGGGGCATGCGCACAATCAGTTTCTGCATATGCTGGCGGGGACGGGGATTGTGGGTTTGCTTTGTTATGTGTTTTTATATTTTTTCTTTGTGGTGAAGGCGTGGGGGGTTTTTAAGGTAGCCCCGCCTAACTCTTGGGAAAAAGCTGTTTCGTTAGGGATTTTTGGATCTCTTATTGGATTTGCAGTGGGTGGCTTGACAGAATCGAACTTTGAACATGCAAAGGTGCGCATGGTTGTTATTTTTCTATGGGCGCTTATATTCTTTATGAAACAGAATTTAGGTCTTCGTAAATCCTAGTTTCTTGTTTTTTCTATCAATCCAAATTTAATATTTTCGCTAGCAATTTTTAGTGCGTAGATAAAATAAATGATTGTCGCTGTTTGCGCCATCATGATCATCTCAAATTGTCCGGCTATAAAAACAAAAAGTATCACAGGCAGGAAAACTTGTTTTTCAAACTCTGTGCCTCGGTAAACTTCTTTTGCCCAAAGCAAAAGCCATCCAACAAAAAAAACAAAGCCAAGGATTCCAGTGTTTGCGAGAATTTCTAAGAAAATATTATGTGAGTGTTCGTTTTTGAATTCAGGGTGAGCAATATCATACTGTTTTTTCACTCGCTCAACTTGGAACTTAAATTGATTCGGACCTGCTCCAAGAATAGGATTTTCTAAAAATAATTTCCATGCAGCTTCAAACTGACTTACGCGAATCGTATTTGAAGAGTTGTCTGCACTCATTAAGAAACGCGATTTTTCACTACCACCACTAAGAACCACGGCTAGGATGCCAGCAACTAGTAAGATGGATCCAGCCAGCAAAACTTTGGCTAAATTTTTCTTAAAGAAAAAGAGAGAAAAAGGTATTCCGAACAACAAGCCTAGCATAGCTCCACGAGTGTATGAAAAATAAACGCCGGCCACGGCAACTACAACAGTCAAACCAGCTGTCACCCAGGAAACTCGAAGTATGTCCGTACGCTTTCTCAATACTAACGGAAGTATCGCCAATATGACTATAGCTGTACCATAGCCGTAGCGCATAACATCCGTGAATCCGCCGATGCGTTTACCATAATCGCCAGCAGTCCAATATTTCAGATCAAAGCCCAAATGAATTCGGATCATGCTGTAAATAAATGCAGCGAAAATAGACGCTATAAAAATGAAAATGGGCCATTTCAACCGGTCATGATATTTTTGATTTTTTAGCAATACTGCTAAAGGAAAAATACTTATTACGGCAATAATGGGATATTTTGCGCTTCCAAAACTTTTCGAAGCCTCTTGAAGATGTCCAAGGTTTACTAGGCTAGAAAGAAGAGTCACAGCTGCGTAACCCAAAAGCGCGATACTGCTCGGAGCCAACTTTACTTTGTATCTGCGTAAAAATAATAAGAAGGCGATAAGGGTGAAGATGTGAAAAGGTCCGATCAACGAAACTGAAACAAATACCGCAGCAGAAAGGATCAATAAAGATATGAACGTAAAAAGGCTAATTCGATCTGAATGAATGGTCATAGCGGTACCCCAATATCTATTCACGGATTTTTAGCTTTTTTCTGAATGATTTCAATGATAATTCTTGTTTCTTTCTGCCTTATTCGGGAATAGCATTCTTGGTGACGGTAATAAGCGTATTTTAGGATAAATTCTTGAGCAAAAAAGCAATTCTTAGCAACAGCATGTGGGGAAATCTGAATGTTTTATTTAGATACGGCCTTTCATTTTTTGCGACCGCTATTATTGCCAAAAAATTTGGTCCAGAAGACTTTGGTGTTTATCAGCTTGCATTAGCCTACGTGGCTTTATTTGATGCCCTTTCGTTTATCAATCCATCCCATGTAAAAAATCATTTGGTCGCGAATCCTGATGATGAAGCCAAAGTTGTGCACTCTTGGAAAGTGGTGAATTGGCTGCTTGTAATTGCAGTGATGATTTTCATAACTGTCATGTGGTTATGGGGTTCCGACAGAGCTTTTTACGTTTTACTTTTATATTCATCGTTACGACTTTTTTTCCGAGTCTACGATTTTCCCCAAGTTTTAATGGATGCAAGGCTTCGAAGCGATCTTAATCAGAAAAGCCAAATGGTATCTACAAGCACCTTTAATATTTCTAGAAGCATTTTAGCGATCCTAGGCGGGAATCTAAACCTAGTTGCAGCAGCGTCGTTCTTCCAAGGATTAGGAACGATGCTTTATCAAGTTTGGGCTTCAAAAAAAATCAATTTGGCGCTTAAAGGCAAGGTCCAAAAAGGCTTCACGTGGTTTTTAGTAAAACAAGGATTACCCTTAACATTCATGACTTTCCTTACTGTGGCGCAACTTCGAATATTTGGAGTTTTGTTGCCAAATAGAATGACATTGGATGAATACGGTAGCCTACAGCTAATATTAAAATTAATAGAGCCAGTAACTTCCATCGGAACTATTATAATCAGTGCCAATTATACACTTCTAGCGAAGACCTTTACCGAAAATAAAAGAAATTTTTTGTTTAGATTTATGAAAGTTTCACTTCTTACAATGGCTTCAAGCTTTCTTATGTCTATAGCTTTAGTCGTCTTTCCTCAAGATTTACTTTTAAAGGCCTTTGGTTCTGCTTATAAAACGGGAATAGAACATTTGTGGTTAGGTCCTGCCATCGTGGCGGCGAATGTTTTATTTTCCTTAAGCGTCCAATTTGATATGTTAACCTTAAGTTACTCTCGTACAGTATGGAAATGCTGTATGTCGATCGCGGGGTACGTTGGCGTCATAATGCTACTTGAAAGAGTTTCTATCCTTGAGGCGCTAAGTCTTAATGTCGCTATCCCTATGTTCACGGTTCTAATTTGCTTTCCATATCGTCGGTTGAAGAAATTTTTTAAGTACACTTAGTTAGAATTTCTGTCAGAACTCCAGAAATAACTCAATGAGTTATTTCCTTAAGCTCCACCGTCGTAACTGCTGAAAATGGTTTGCGATAAATTACGCTTTTCTGATAATCATCTATCTGATTTTGCGTCGAAGTTTTGTAACGTTAGGGTAGAAATGTTGAACGGTAAAAGAATATTAGTTACGGGTGGTACTGGGTCTTTTGGTAAGAAATTTACAGAGCATATTTTAACCAAATATCCAGAAGTAAAGCGTTTGGTCATTTTCTCTCGTGACGAATTAAAACAGTTCGAGATGTCTCAAGTTTTCTCTCCGTCCAAGTTTCCACAAATTCGTTACTTCATCGGGGATGTGAGAGATGCAGAACGGGTCAAGCGTGCTTGTGAAGGCATCGATATTATTATTCATGCAGCAGCTTTAAAGCATGTGCCTATTGCTGAATACAACCCTATTGAATGTATCAAAACTAATGTAATTGGTGCTGAGAACATTGTGAACGCAGCTATGGATTGCGGTGTAAAACAAGTCGTTGCGCTTTCTACCGACAAAGCAGCTGCTCCGATTAATTTGTATGGGGCAACAAAACTTTGTTCTGACAAATTGTTTATTGCGGCCAATAACTTTAAAGGGAAGCGTGATCTTAAGTTTTCAGTTGTACGATATGGAAACGTGCTTGGCTCACGTGGATCGGTTGTACCTTTCTTTTTGTCGAAGCGTAAGGAAGGGGTTTTGCCGATCACTCATATGGACATGACTCGATTTAATATCACTTTGCAAGAGGGTGTGGATATGGTCATGCACGCCGTCGAACATGCCTGGGGTGGGGAGCTTTACGTTCCAAAAATTCCTTCTTATAAAATCGAAACCGTTGCTAAAGCGGTGGCCCCAAGTTGCAAAATTGATGTTGTTGGAATTCGCCCTGGCGAAAAACTTCATGAAGAAATGATCACTGAAACAGACTCCTTAAATACTTATGATTGTGGAAAGTACTACGTAATCGTTCCTGCTGCTCCTATCTGGAACGAAGAAGAGTGGGCAAAAGCTTTCGCAGCTAAAAAAGTTCCCATGGGTTTCCGATACAACTCTGGAGAGAATGCCGACTGGATTACGGTCGAGGAGCTTAGAAGATTGATTAAAATACATGTCGATCCAAAATTCGAGGTGTAAGATGAGCAAGCATTTGATCCCTTATGGCAGACAGACGATTTTACAAGAAGATATAGATGCTGTCGTGCAGGTCCTTAAGTCAGATTTTTTGACTCAAGGACCTATGGTTGAAACTTTTGAAAAGAAATTTTCTGAATTCATTGGCTGTGAAAACTCGATTGCTGTATCGAATGGGACGGCAGCATTGCATTTGGCAGCAATGGCATTAGGGGTTAAAGAAGGCAGTAAAGTTCTTTGTACTGCCAATTCATTCGTCGCATCTGCAAACTGCATTCGGTATTGTGGTGGAGATGTTGAATTTGTCGACATCAATCCTGAGAATTTCTGCATCGATTATAATTTACTAAAAGCTAAATTAGAAAAGGCTCCTATAGGTACATATCAAGGTATTGTCGCAGTGGACTTTGCCGGGTTTCCAGTTGATTTTGAAAAGCTTAGACTTCTTGCTGACCAATATGGCCTATGGATTATCGAGGATGCGTGTCATGCCCTCGGTGCGGAGTTTTTGGATTCAAAAGGCCAATGGAACATTTCTGGCAATGGCAAGTATGCGGATATCGCTGTTTTCTCTTTTCATCCAGTGAAACATCTTGCGACTGGCGAAGGCGGCATGATCACCACGAACAGTGCAGAACTCAATGATAAACTAAGAACTTTAAGAACTCATGGAATTACCCGCGACAAGACTCGTTTCACTCGTGAAGACGGTGCGTGGTACTATGAGATGCAGGAACTTGGTTTTAATTATAGAATTTCAGATATCCTTTGTGCACTAGGCGTCAGTCAGCTGCAGCGCATGCCGCAAAACCTACTTAAACGTCGTCAAATAGCGGTTAAGTATCGCGAAGCGTTTAAGAATCTTCCTATTAAGATGCAATATGAAGATAAGAACCTGAAAAACGCTTATCACTTATTTACGATTCAAACCGAAAAAAGAGCGGAACTTTACGATTTTCTAAAATCTAAGGGCGTTTATTGTCAGGTACACTATATTCCTATCCATACGATGCCTTATTATCAAAATCTATATGGCAAAATGGTATTAGAAAATGTGGAATATTATTATGCTTGTGCCTTAAGTCTACCGATGTATCACGGTTTATCGGACAGTGACTTGGAATATACCATCGCGGCAGTTAAAGAATTTTATGGCAGTTAAAGCAGGGATCATCACTCAGGCGCGAATGACAAGTACGCGCCTTCCTGGCAAAGTACTTAAGGAAGTTCGCGGCGTACCTTTATTAAAATATCACATCGACAGACTTAGTTGGTCGCAACTGCCCGTTGTTGTAGCAACAACAATCAACCGAGAAGATGATCCAATTGTACAAATGTGTCAGCATCTAAAAGTTCCCTATTTCCGGGGTTCTGAACAGGACGTGCTAGGAAGATTCTACGGCGCCGCTGAACAAGAAAAGCTCGATATTATTGTACGTGTAACTTCTGATTGTCCTTTGATTGACGGCCATCTTATTTCTAAAGCAGTTCAAGATTTTAAAAGTAAGAATAGTGAAAATATCTATTTATCAAACTGTCTAAAAAGATCTTTTCCGCGCGGAATGGACTTTGAGGTGTTTTCTTTTGCTGATTTAAAAACCGCATTTCATGAAGCGGATAAGGCATTTCAAAGAGAGCATGTAACTCCATTTATAAATCAAAATGTGACGGGCATGATAAAACAGGTCGATTTTACTTCAGACGATGATTACAGCTCATGGAGATTGACCGTTGATGAAGAATCAGACTTTGCGCTGATCAAAAAGATGATCGAAGATTTTAGATGTGATGAAATGACGTTTGATCAGCTTAAAGTTGTTTTAAAAACGCACCCTGAACTTAAGCTTATCAATGCTCATATTGAACAAAAGAAGCTTTAAAAGATGATTTTCCGCTTAGCAACTATCAATGATGCTGAACTTCTTTTTCAATGGCGAAATGATCCAATAACTCGAACGCAATCTATTAAACAAGACGAGATCACTTGGCCCACCCATCTTAAGTGGTTCAAGGATTCTCTCAATAATAAATTCCGCAAAATATACATTGCCGAAATTGACTCAGAACCTGTCGGTACCCTTCGCTTCGATTTCGGTGAAAAAGATGTCGAGCTTTCGTGGACCGTAGCCCCCTCGCACAGAGGTAAGGGAATTGGGACGGTTCTTCTTCAAGAAGGTACAAAGTTAGAAAGTGGCTTTTGTTTTATAGCCCGTATAAAAGGAAGCAACAGCGCCTCGATCAGAATGGCTGAAAAAGCTGGCTTTACTTTCTTAAAAACCGAAGGTGATGTTTCCTTATTTACTAAGGTTGTTTAAGATATCGTCAATTGTAAGCCGGCCAATAAAATGCATGCATTTATCAGCTTTCGTTTTTAATGCAACTCTATCGGTGGTTAAAAGCTCAATCCTTTTTAATATTTCTTCGTATTGAATTTTAGAAGCTTCACCACAATAGGTGTGAAAGCCCTGGGTGGCTAAATCAGTCGCAGACTGGATTTGATTATCTGCAACCGCCACGACGAAACCTGTAAGTCCCAGGCACATTCTTTCCCAAGTAACAGTCCCACCGCTTCCGAAATAAAGATGACATTGCGCCATCAATTCCGCCATCGAAGGCGGTGACTCATGAAGAATGTATAGATCGCTAGCTGGCATCTTCTGAATTTCAGCATACTCGCTATTCGCCTTCGTATAAACAATCACGAATTGTAAAGAACTTGAGGCGGCTTGAGCATGCAAAGTTCTTATTAGTTTTAATGTTTCGCCGCTAGGATCAGTTCCTCCAAAAAAACAAAAAACTTTTAAAGCGCTATGGTCCGGGATCGTGACTTTTTTAGTCGTATAGAATTCATTTCGAATAAGAGCATAGCGGGGACCTAAAAGTAACTTGCAATTTTCCGGTACGAGTGAACTATAACGTGAATACGCGTTGTGGTAATAATTTGAGTCGATTAGTATTTTGCAGTCGTGGTTGCGGTTGGCAAGATCATCTATACAAACGACAGGAGCGACGCCAGAAATAGTTTTTTCCCAGAGAATATCTAAATAATAGTTATCAACAACTACCAGATTGATGTCGTGTTGATGACATAGGTTCACGCACTCCTGAGCGTCTAACGTCTGGTTCAGTTCAGAATTAATTGTAATAATGGTATAACTACTCGGTATTAAGGAATGCAGCTTTTCGGGAAAAGCCTTGCATACAAAAATGCAAGTGTGACCCGCCTCTTTAAATGCATTAGCTAGGGTAAGGCAGCGCATAAGGTGGCCTAGGCCAATCTTTGTGCTGGTGTCACAGCGAAAAAGTATATTCATTTCCTAAGGTTAGCATGTTAGACTTTCGGGATGAAGTTTTTTAATCAAACTATTAAAATTGGCAATCGTAATGTCGGCCCTGGTGAAACTCCGTTTATCATTGCGGAAATGTCCGGCAATCATAATCAAAGCTTAGATCGTGCATTAGAAATCGTTGATGCTGCGGCGAAAGCTGGCGCCCACGCCCTTAAGTTGCAAACATATACTGCAGATACTATGACTTTAGATATTAAAACGGACGAGTTTTTTATCTCTGACGAAAAAAGTTTGTGGAAGGGGAGTTCGCTTTACGATTTGTACAAGCAGGCATACACCCCTTGGGAATGGCACAAGCCTATTTTTGATCGTTGCAAACAGCATGGTATGTTGTGCTTTAGTACACCGTTTGATGATAGTGCCGTTGATTTCTTAGATGACCTAGGTGTCCCTTGTTTCAAAGTCGCTTCTTTTGAAAACACCCATTTACCTTTGATTAAAAAAATTGCTTCAAAGGGAAAGCCGATGATTGTCTCAACGGGAATGGCGACACTCTCTGATCTTCAAGATATCGTCGCGACTGTTCGTTCTGCGGGATGTAAAGATTTGATACTTCTTAAGTGCACCAGCACATACCCTGCGACGCCTAAGGACAGTAATATTCTTACTATCCCTCACATGCGTGAAATGTTTGGTTGTCAGGTGGGACTTTCTGACCACACGATGGGAGTGGGCGTATCAGTAGCCAGTGTCGCATTAGGTGCTACGGTTATCGAAAAACACTTCACTTTAAATCGTGCGGACGGGGGAGTTGATTCTACGTTTTCATTAGAGCCAGCCGAATTAGCTTCTTTAGTTGTTGAAACTGAGCGGGCAATGCAAGCTTTGGGTGTAGTGAACTATGCGCCGACGGGTAACGAACAGAAGTCCCTTGTTTTTAGACGTTCTATTTATGTCACAAAAGACATTAAAAAGGGCGAGGCGTTTACAACTGAAAACACAAAGATCATTCGTCCAGGCTTAGGATTAGCGCCTAAGTTTATTGATAAAGTATTAACTTCTAAAGCTTCCCGGGATTTAAAACGAGGAATGCCGATGAAAATGGAGTTTCTTGGAGAATAAAAAAAAGCCTACTTAAAGTAGGCTTTTTTTATTTAGCACTTAAGCTTCCGGAATTCTCCACTTTAAGATAACTCGCTGTAGATATCGCCAAGCTCTCATAGCCACGATCAAATATTTTTCAAACGGAGCAAGTTCCTGATCTTCCATATAAGCATTTGGAGTTTTGCGGCCCAAGATCTCGATTCTTTTGCAGTTGAAGTTATAGTGGGCATAATCCATGCCTTTATCAGACATGATGTAGTTTCCGTATTTCACTATATTTTCGTTCACAAGCGGTTCTAATTCTTCCGTAAAAATGAAATCTTCCGCTTGCGTTTTAGTCTTAGGTTCGTGGCAAAATCCAAGGCCTTTATAAAAAGAAGAGCCTAAAAGCACCACGGGTTTGTGCGCATATGCAGCCTCAACACCGACAGAAGTACCAAAGCTGACCACCACATTTGCAGCGTCAACCATGGCATAGGTGCTCACCTTAGAATCACTGGGAATAACGTGGATACGCGGGTGGTTTTTTAGACCATAAAGATTGGTGTGATATTTATAACGAATCTTTTTTAAGTTCGGATGAACACGCAGATAGATGTTGCTGTTAGGATATTTATCGACAAGGTTGAATATGTACTCAATGCCTTCAATTTGTGAGGCAAAAAGTTTATTCTCCCATTCTGCGCCAATAGCTGCGAACTCATCTTCGGAACTGTTAAAGATAACGATATTTCGCGCTTCTTTGTTCCAACTGTTGGGTAATAAGTCAGGAGTTTGATCTTTGGTATAAATCTTATCCCCTGCAAATTCCGCTTTTCTCCTGTTTTGAAAGAAGGATTCGCCGCGTTCCCGCGCTTTGACGGGATCTGCGTCCCAAAGGTCATCAATTTGCTTTCTGAAATACTCAATGGAATGGGGTAGGGAATTTTTAAAGACAAATTTACGGAACCCGCCATTAAGATCTTTGGGAACAACTTCCATGATATCGACAGGTATTCCCTTTTTTTGGAAATGTCTTAAGATAGGTCTTGTCTCTGGCATTCTGCCATTGAAGATAATGACTTTGTCAGGTCGTTCTGCTTTTTCGATTTCAACGCAAACACGGCTCATTCTTACTGCTGTTTTAAGCATTGTTGTAAGAACCTTTTTCGTGAAGCCAGTCATCAGCGGATTCATATTTCGTGTATTTGAGATAAACGAAGACAGGGCTGCGTACCCAACATCGGTGCCATTAAAGAATTTTTCCTTTAATTGCTCGGTGGATGAAAATTCGTAATCGAATTCTGTGATGTCAGCGTCAATTTCAGCAGTATGGTAATTCGCCAAAACTTTATGGCGAAAGGTGTCGCTCTCAAGCGGAGCAAGGTTGCGACTGTAACCTTTAATGCAAACTTGACAGCAGAGGTTGTTTTTCAGAGGGCTGCCATAGCAGTTATCGAGATAGGCTCCGCAGGTGATGTACGTTATTTCGTGGCCTTCCTTTGACGCAGCAATAGCCTCGTCAATCATGACTCCCATATGGGGAATCATTGTGGAATTCGCATCGATAATAACAATTTTCATCAAAATCTCTTTTTGCTGTTAGATCAAAAGCTACGGCGTACCGGGTGCCAAATAGCAGATGTTTGTCATAATGGTCTGATTTAATGCCCATAGGAATGGTTTGCAAGGAAATCAGGCTCTTTTTTTGATGTTAGTCCGGGAAAATTTCTCGCTGTTTCGCGAAGAATATCAAACTCATCGCGTCAGACGAAGTGGAGTAGCTGAGGTCAGATCTTTAAAAAACTTATTCCCCGCTGCAGCCATTTTTTTCTTAGGTTCAGAGTAAATTATTATTTCACTAGCAGCCTTCTTTTTAGACTCTAAAAGTGCCGCTACGAGAGGAAAAAGTGCTCATTTCTAGGATGGAAAGTTATTTACAACAGTAATAAGATATGAATAGTATCCTTAATCTTTTGAAAAGAAAAAAGGACACACAAATGACAAATGATCTTGTGCAGAAGCTTAAATCCAAGAATGCAAATATTGGTATCGTTGGATTGGGATATGTTGGTTTGCCTCTTGCACTGCGCTACGCCGATGAAGGTTTTAAAGTTACCGGTTTTGATATTGATAATTCAAAAGTGGCAATGATCGCTGAAGGAAAAAGTTATATCGAACATATTCCAAGCGAGGGCATCGCTAAAGCTGTTAAAAATGGCTTCGTAGCAACGACTCATTTTGAAAACATTAAAGATGTTGATGCAATTATCCTTTGTGTTCCGACTCCTCTGAATAAGTATAGAGAGCCTGATCTTAGCTTTGTCCTTGATACTACGGATAGCATCGTGCCTCATCTTCGCTCAGGACAGGTTGTTTCCTTGGAAAGTACAACGTACCCGGGAACAACGGATGAGGAGCTTAAGCCTCGCATTGAATCTTCAGGACTTAAAATTGGTGAAAACGTATTCTTAGTATTCTCTCCGGAAAGAGAAGATCCAGGTAATCCAAATTTTAGCACAAAAACGATTCCAAAAGTTGTTGGTGGTTATTCTAAGAACTGTTTGGAAGTAGGTGTCGCTCTTTATAATGGTGTTATTGATAAAGTTGTTCCAGTAACTTCAACAAAAGCTGCTGAAATGACTAAGTTGCTAGAGAATATTCATCGCTCAGTTAATATCGGTCTTGTGAATGAAATGAAAATGGTTTGTGACAAAATGGGCATTGATATCCATGAAGTTATCGATGCTGCGGCAACGAAACCATTTGGTTTCGTTGCATATCGTCCAGGCCCGGGTATCGGTGGGCATTGTATCCCTATCGATCCGTTCTACCTAACTTGGAAAGCGCGTGAATACGGCATGCACACTCGTTTCATCGAGCTTGCGGGTGAAATTAACAGTTATATGCCTAATTTCGTGATGAAGAAAATTGCGGTTGCTTTGAATGATCGCGAAAAATCAGTGAAGGGTTCCAAGGTTCTTGTTCTAGGTATTTCATATAAAAAGAATATCGACGACATGCGTGAATCCCCATCCGTTTTCTTGATGGAAAAACTTCGTCATGACGGTGCGGTATTAGATTACCATGATCCCCATGTGCCAGTGTTCCCAAAAATGCGTGAACATAATTTTGACCTTAAGAGTGTTGAATTGACTGCGGAGTCGCTACAAAAATATGACTGCGTAGTACTGGCCACTGATCATGATAAATTTGATTATGATTTGATTGTTCAAAATTCAAAACTTTTGATCGATACCCGTGGGAAATTCCGTCAAGAGGCGCCGAATCTGGTTAAAGCCTAGTTTTCTTTTTCAGGCGCAGGACATGAATTGCGCCTGAATTTTGGTTTATGGAGAGAAATTTGAAGAAATTGTTGTTTGTCTTCGGAACTCGACCAGAAGCCATTAAGCTTGCACCCGTTATACTTGCAGCTAAAAAAGATCCACGCTTTTGCGTCAAGGTGCTCGTAACTGGTCAACACCGTTTAATGCTTGATCAGGTTCTAAATCTTTTTAACATTGTTCCTGACTACGATTTGAATTTGATGAAATCAAATCAGAGTTTGAACGATATCGTTTCCGGCGTCATTCAGGGTGTCGATACTATTTTAAAAAGGGAAGCCTTTGATTATGTTTTAGTTCAAGGGGATACCTCTACAGCGATGGCCGGGGCGCTTTCGGCCTTTCATCACAAAGTTCCAGTTGCACACATTGAAGCGGGCCTTAGAACGAACAATCTTCACTCTCCATTTCCTGAAGAAATGAACAGACAGGTGATTACTCGACTAGCAACGATTCATTTTGTTCCTACAGAATCTGGGCGCTTAAATTTACTTGCTGAAAATGTTCAACCCGGAATAATTCAGGTTACGGGCAACACTGTGATTGATGCTTTATTAATTGTTCAGAAGACAATTAAAGAGCAGCAGGACATCTATAAGTCGCTCAAAGAGCGATTCAGTTTTATTGATCCTGAAAGAAAAATGGTTCTTGTGACAGGACATCGTCGCGAGAATTTCGGTGAAAATTTTAAAAATATTTGTTTAGCTCTTAAAAAGATTGCAGACACTTTTCCTGACGTACAACTGGTTTATCCAGTTCATTTAAACCCCCAGGTTCGTAAGCCAGCCCTAGAGATCTTAAGTGGCGTAAACTCAGTACATCTGCTTGAACCTCAAGAGTATCTTCCTTTTGTTTTCCTGATGATGAATTCTTACCTTATCATTTCTGATTCCGGTGGAATACAGGAAGAAGCACCCTCCTTAGGAAAGCCCGTTTTGGTTACACGAAACAATACCGAGCGCTCTGAAGCTGTTAAGGCGGGTACTGTAAGGTTGGTTGGCGCTTCCGCTGAAAACATTTTTAATGAAACTAAAGAGCTTCTGGAAAATTTAAAGGTCTATCAAAAAATGGCTACGACAGAAAATCCGTATGGTGACGGCACTGCCTCGGGGCGCATTTTAAGTGCCCTCCATTAACTAATTTCCCTCGGAAAACTGATACTTTTTGCTCCTAAAATTGAATTGCCATAGATGCCTTTTTATTATCTATTATGACTCGCAAATAGATTTGGTTTTCGCAAATAAAGGTATTAGACATGGCAAATTTCGCAATTATTGGAGTCGGCGGATACATCGCTCCTAGACATCTTGAAGCAATCAAAGAACTTGGTCACACCCTTGTTGCTGCTTACGATAAAAATGACTCTGTTGGCATCATGGATCGTTACTTTCCTGATTGCCAATTTTTTACAGACTTTGAACGTTTCGAGTCTTTTGTAGATTCTTGTAAAAGTACTTCCAAGCAAGTTGAGTATGTATCAATCTGCACGCCGAATTACATGCACTCATCACACATTAAATTTGCTCTATCTCATGGGGCGCATGCTATCTGCGAAAAGCCATTAGTATTGCATGAAAGAGAAATCGACGAACTAGCAGCCTATGAGAAAATGTTTGGTAAAAACGTTTACACGGTTTTACAGCTTCGCGTTCACGATGCAATTTTGGCACTGAAAAACAAAGTGGATTCTGCGCCAAAACAAAAATACAAAATTGATATGACTTATATGACTTCTCGCGGGCAGTGGTATCACGAGTCTTGGAAGGGTGATGTAAGAAAGTCTGGCGGTTTATCTACGAATATCGGCGTGCACTTTTTCGATATGTTAACGTGGATTTTCGGTGACGCCGACAAAATCGAAATGAAGGAAAAGAATAATACAGTTGAAAGCGGGTTCGTAGCGCTGAAGAACGCCGATGTGAACTGGTATTTAACTGTGGATCGTGGAAATCTTCCGCCTGAGGCAGCGAAAGCAAATAAAACGACATTTCGTTCAATCAAAATCAATGGCGAAGAGTTTGAATTTTCTGAAGGGTTTACGGAGCTTCATAAAAGAGTTTATACCGATATTCTTTCTGGAAAAGGTTACGGCTTGGATGCGGCTCGCCCTGCCATTCGTATCGTCGAAAAAATTCGCACGGTTTAATTAAGGAATATCATGGCTTCATTTTATAAACATGAAACTGCAATCGTTGATGAAGGCGCGCAAATTGGCGAAGGCACAAAAATTTGGCACTGGGTCCATATCTCTGCAAAAGCAAAAATTGGTGCGGGGTGTTCTTTCGGACAGAATGTTTATGTTGGTAACAACGTCGTCATCGGGAATAACTGTAAAGTTCAAAATAACGTTTCTATTTATGACAATGTGTTTTTGGAAGATGATGTATTCTGTGGTCCCAGCATGGTCTTTACCAACGTAGTTAATCCACGTTCGGGCGTGATTCGTAAAAGCGAATACAAAGACACTGTTATTAAAAAGGGTTCGACCATTGGCGCTAACGCTACAATCGTCTGTGGCGTCACCCTGAACGAATATGCATTCATTGCGGCTGGTGCTGTCATCACGAAGGACGTACCGAAATTTGCACTAATGGCAGGCGTTCCGGCAAAACAAATTGGTTGGATGAGTCGATATGGTGAAAGGATACCCCTTGAACTGGAAGGTAGCGGTGAATACACCTGTCCCTACACCAAGGATGTGTATCGTTTGACCGGCAAAGCCTTGTCAGTTGAATAGTGAGTATGGACGCAGGAGCGAGTTTGATAAATCAATTTTTTCGTTTTGTAGAGGAAAATTTTAACTTACCGTTGTTGATTACAAGTAATGGAACGATTACTTACGGGCAGCTTTTGCTAAAAGCGAAAGTGAAGGCAGAAGGTCTGGACCAATATAAGAAGTGTAGAATCGGTATTTTTGCTGATGATATTGAAAGTTTTTGGGCATCATTTTTTGCCTGCTGGCTCTCAGATAATATCCCTGTTCCAATTCCAAAAGGTTCGGACAATGATTATCAATCACATATTTTAAAATCGGCTGGTCTCGTTGGGTATTTTAAAAACCATAACTTTGTCTTGATTAGTAACGAAACCCATATAGGTGAAGTTGATGCTATATTGAATACCTATAATGTAGGCGCCATTCTTTTTACTTCCGGTTCTACCGGGAAGCCTAAAGGGGTAGTTCTCGGTAAAGACGCATTGTTAGTTAATGCGTATTCTACTAAAGATAAGCTGAACATTCCAAATGGTTCAAAAATTCTTATTCCAGTTCCATTTCATTTTGTATCAGCTATTAGCCACTTTTTTGTTTGTGCATTATCCCGTGCTACTATTCACTTTAATGATGCCTGCTCTTTTCCTCAAACATTTTTAGGGCTTATCGAAGAATACAAGATTAGCGGTGTCGGTGGTTCTCCGATTCACGCTAAATGGTTAGTTGAATCAGGCTATCATCTTAAGGGGATCAATTGGTTAATGTCATCGGGCGATAAGTTAGGCCCTTCCATTACAGAAAAAATTATTTCAGAAACATATGAGTTTCAGCTTTTTCAAGTTTATGGCCTAACAGAAGTAGGTGGGCGGGTTTGTATAGCAAACAGAAGTGAACTTAAGGTGAATTCAAATACCATTGGCCATTCAATTTCTTGCTTGAGTGCTAAGGTTGACAATCACGATGGGGGCAACGAAGGAAGTCTTCTGGTGAAAGGAGAATCTTTGATGCTTGGATATCTCGATAACTTAAAAAACGGCGAAGTCTTAAGCTCTGAGAGTTACTTTAATACGGGGGATCAGGCCAAAGTGTCCGATAATGGTTTTGAAATATTGGGAAGAAACGATGATGTCTTTAAAGTTTCGGGCATTAAAGTTTCTGGCCCTATGGTTTCTGATATTGCTATGAGTTCTGGTATGCTAAAAGATGCATGGGTGTCGCCTATGGTACACCCGTTGCTCGGTACGGTCCCCTGTTTGCTGTTCACACCCAAGGCCGAAAATTTTGATCTTATCAAGTTAAAGCAATTTTTGACTGGTAAGCTTTATCCCCAGGCTCGTCCAAGAGCATTCAAGTGTCTCGAGAATATTCCTCGCACTGGAAGTGGTAAAGTTATCCGCCGGGAAGTGCAAGCGATCGTAAGTGAATTAACAATATAACTTTAGCTATGAGAGTATTCGTGCCCAGTATATTTCAAGTTAGTACTTATCCAGAAATTCCCGATAGAGAGTGGATCATTGTAGTTGATGTTTTGCGTGCTTTTACCACCACCCGGGTTTTATTAAAAAATCAAGTTAAAAGAATTCGCATTTCGAATTCAATAGATGAGTTACTATTTCTTCGGCAAAGAAAGGAGCGCTTTTGCATCTTTGCCGAAAATAAAGGACGCAAGGTTGAACAAGCAGATTTTGGGAATTCACCGTTTCGAGCGAGTAAAATCGAAGGATTTTCGGAAGTCGGGCTGTTGACTACAAATGGCGTGAAATCAATTTTGGCGGTTCCGAGTGGACGTAAAATTCTTGCAGCTGGAATTCTGGACCTAAAATCTGTTTTCACTTATTTTAGATGTAATAGTATTCCATTCTCGCAAGTTGGCGTCTTATTATCTTCGGATGGTCCCGAGGATTTTCTCTTTGCAAGTCAGTTAGAGCAGCTAACTAATGGTCACGGAATTGATTTAACAGTATGCAAATCAATTATATCAACTTCACCTGCTGCTGAACGACTTCGTAATATTCAGGTTGACGAGGAAGATATTTTTCTCTCATTCGATAATGATGAGGAAAAATTTTTACAGGTTGTTGATAAAGATGAAGAAGGTTATTTCATAAGGAGAGAAGATGTTTCCGCTTAAAGTTAAATCACGTCCCCATGAGAAGAAAAATCGAACTGGTAAAACCTGCGTTATTGATTCAGGTTTACCAATAGGATTGTTTCGTGATTACGTATCGTCATTCTCCGATCACGTTGATTTTGTTAAATTTGGATGGGGTACAAGTTTAGTTACTAAAGATATAAAGCTTAAAATTCAGATTCTCATCGAACATGGTATCGACTTTTCTTTTGGTGGATCTTTGTTTGAGGTTGCCTGGAAGATGGATGCAGTTGAGCAATACTTTAAGTGGTGTGCAGACATGGGGCTAAAACATATTGAGGTATCAGATGGAACATACAAAATTCCTCATGACGTTAAATTAAAGGCTATCGAACTTGCTGCAAAACAATTCACAGTTTTGTCCGAAGTAGGGCTTAAGGGGCAAGAAGAATCGCAAATGATGCATCCTAAGTTATGGGTGGAACAGATAAACTCGGAGCTTTCGGCTGGGAGCGATTTTGTAATAACTGAAGCTCGCGAAGCTGGAAATTCTGGAATCTGTCGTCCCAATGGCGAGCTGAGATTCGGATTGATTGAAGAAATATTGGACGCTGGAATCCCAACCAACAAGCTTATATTCGAGGCACCCACTAAAACACTGCAAACATTTTTTATCAAAAGAGTCGGTAAGACTGTTAACCTCGCAAATATTCAATTCCACGATGTAGTTGGCGTAGAGACATTAAGAAGAGGTATAAGATCAGACACAATGGATTTACTTGAATGGAATTAAAGAATATGAAGGGAATCATTCATATTGCAATCCCCTGTAATAATTTAGATGAAGCACATTCATTTTATTCCACTAAGTTAGGCGCGGTGGTAGCGAGAAGATATGAGGACAGGGTAACTTTCAATTTTTTTGGACATCAAGTAGTGTGTCATTTAGATGATTCGTTCCGAAATTATCCGACGTCACTATATCCCTTTCACATCGGCTTTACCTTTGTTGATCAGCTTGATTATGAAGCGTTTCATGCACATTTAAAATCTAATGACGTAAAGTTTTACATGGAAATGAATGAGCGATTTAAAAATTTACCAGAGGTTCATAATACCTTTGTTATTCTGGATCCCAGCAACAATTTATTGGAATTTAAACATTATAAAGACAACAGCTTTATTTATTAAGCGAGCGATGAATGAAAATAGTCTTTAAGGATCTGATGAAGCTTTTAGTCGCAACTTTAACTTTAACTTTAGTTATTCTAGCGTTTGCTTTTTCCTCTAATTTTACAACCTTTCGGTACATGGGGTTTTAATGTCTGACATTAAGATAACTTTATTTCATTTTATTATGGAACGTATGGCAAACGAAGGTCAAAATATTGATGAGAACACGTCATTATTTAAAGACCATCTGCTAGACTCTTTAGCCTTTACTGAACTTATTTTAATGATTGAAAAAAAATGGAGTATTCAAGTAGAGCCTTTCGAGATGGTGTTCGATAACTTCGATACAGTAGAAAATCTCGAGCAGTATATTTCTGAAAAAATAAATGGGACTTAACTATAGAAGATTTTTTTTCATAATCGGTGCCGGATTAATAACTTTTCTGCTTTTTACGGTCGGGCAAGTTTTAACTCCCTTTCGCCTAAATAGGCATTTGATTCTTGCTGGATCATTTGACGATATAGCTCTTGCAGCTATTAAAATACGTGAGGTTAATTCGAAGCCAGCCATTGTATTCATTGGTGCATCTTCTTTCAGGGAAGGCTTGTTGGACGAATTCATGAATCCGGAGTTGGCCTCAGCCTATAAAATGGTTAAAGCTTCGTTTAGTAGCCAAAGTTTGCTGGATAGCCTTAATCTTTGTCATACAATCTATGCGCATCAAAATTACCAGGCAATCTTATTAGGTGTTAATATTTCTCGAATAACCTCAGATAGAGAAAAAATCTTAGCCGTTGCTAACTCAAAACCTCCTATTAGAGATTATTATGGAATTAGGGGAAGAAATATATTTTCATTTCGCATGTTTGATTTGTTTCTATTCTCTGAACAGTTACGTAAAAAGTTTGAGATTTTCAAGAGTGATTTGACTACCGGGCATAAGTCAGTTCTTAATTTAAATCCTGAGTATGCTTATGAAACTGAAGTAAAAAAATCCGCACATGAAATAAAGTTTGAAGCGAATCAAGTTGAAAGACTTTGGCTTGATAGAACTAATGATACTGAGTTGCTAAACAATTCCTACCTTAAGGAAATTGTTGACTGTGCAGAGAGTAAAAAAATAAAATTGTTTTTTGTCGAAATGCCGACAAATCCTATATTAGCAAACGACCAGAACAAAGTTTACCAAGATTATACCACTGAGATTGCAAATATTTCGACAGGGTTAAATGTAGTCTACACAAACTACATAAAAGATGTGAATATCAAGCTTGAGGGCTCAGATTTTTACGACCTTTTACACTTAAATAAAGACGGACGCGCGAAATATCAGTTTATCATTGAGAATTTTTTAATACAGCAGCTGAGGACCCCAAGTGAATTATGATTTTTATTTCTACATTGGGTTATATTTTTTATTTTCTGTTTTTTTGTCAGTTGCTCCAGGCATAACCTTTTATCGCAAATATATTTTTTTCGTAATTGGCCCTTTATTCGTTTACACTGTGTCCCCAATTTTACTATGTGTGGTGATTTTATTTATAGTGGCCAATTGGTTTGGGCTTAACCACTCAGTTCAGTCTAATTCAAAAAAGTATAGTTTTGGTTTATTGCTTCTCTTTTTGGTGATCTTTCTGGTTCTTAGGTTTTATGAGACTTCTGGTTTGACAAAAAATATATTCGTTTTACCGGGTTTAAGTTTTATATGTTTTAAATTTATTGAAAGCTATTTTTTCATGTTGCGGACCAAGCAAAAAAGGTTTGATGTTTTAGAGTGGGTGATGTTTTATACTTATCCACCTCTTTTCTTTGCCGGTCCTCTGATTACCCGAAAGGCTTTTGCTGATATAGTCACTCAACCTTATCCTCAATATGACTATACTCTAAATTTTTTGAGGCTCGGTTTTGGTATTTTTCTAAAGGTCATCGTTGTTGACCAATTGTTAAAAGGGCTTTGGCAACCTGTTCTTGGAAAAGATCCTTCTTACTTTATGCTTGGCCTAATGGCATATATGATTGCGTATCTTGATTTAAAAGCCTATGCGGACATCGTAATCTCATTATCTAGTCTGACTGGATATAAATTACCTGAGAATTTAAACTCACCTTGGAAGGCCACCAACATCAGTGATTTCTGGGGAAGATGGCATATAACAGTTTCAAACTGGTGCACTCAGAACGTATATTATCCGTTTTTTGGCAAAACCAAAAAACCATACCTCAGTATTCTAGCATCGATGTCTTTTATGGGTCTTTGGCATGGTTTCCGTGCAGGGTGGATTTTTTGGGGATTGAGTCACGCGATCGCCTTAATAATATATAGCGAGTATTCAAAGCGAAGTTTCAGTAGAAGCCTGAAAAGAAAAAATAATTTTTCTGTTAAGATGTTGGGATGGGCCGTTACACAAATTTTTATTATTTTTATTTATGGTATATCTTGGTCATTAAATTCAATGTCTAGCGACCGATTTCTGAGAAACCTTATTGCTTCGCTCTTTACTAACATTAAAAATGTTATTTGATATTCATCTAAGTATAGACTTAGAGTTTAATTCTCACCAACTCAATTTTTCGAATATTTATCTTTGCAGGAAAAGCGCTCTGAATTCCCACGCGAATTCTTTTAATATTAGGTGAAATGATAAAACGCCCAGTGATGTTATGATTGATCCCTGGTGAAAAAATACTAGAAGACATAATTTCACGACTGACGATTTCGGTCGAAGCATATTCATAAATAAGGGGTGCTAGTTGTCCAAATCCATCAAAATAAATTTTTACAAGATATTCACCGGTGGCATCAACGTTAATATAGTCTTTTTGCTCAAAAGTACTAGGGGAGTCAGCACCAAGTACAGTTCTAGTGTATCGCCTAGTGGATTTATTAAAGATATTATCTGCCTCACTCGTGATGGGATTGGTTTCCGGTGATTGCTGCATTTTTTTTACGTAATGAGGCCTGATCATTTTCACTATACCTTTTTTTAGGCGAAAGAAATCAGTATCATTTTTGGATGTCCAAAACTTAGTTTTATCATCAATATTATAATACTTTATTAAATGTGTCTTAATGTCCCGCGTATGAATGTGGTATAGAGTGTATCCACCACTTTGAAAAGTGATTTCTGATAATCTTGGATCTGACGTAATCTTCTCTATTATTGAGTTATAAATAGCTGGTTCGGGATAATAGGGAGTGATCAGATATTCGATTCCTTTTTCTTTTAAGAGAGCCAATGCTTTTTCGGTTGAGCTTGATGTGAACACTTGAAGTAGTTTATGGTCAAGGTGGCTGAAGACAAAGTGGGGTGAGTAATAAGCGAAATCACCCTGGCGAAAAGATAGCAATTTAGTGCTTACGGGAATATTTCTCGAAATATAATTGATAATTTCATGTGAGCCTATCGTTGAATCTTTTATTCTCTCTATGTTGTTGCTGTGATGTTGAAATACGGATGGATATCTCCAAAGGTGATAGTTAACCTGTTTTTCCAGGTACCACAGATTGAAGAAGATTCCAAAAATTATAAAATAATGAAGTTTCTTAAGTTGGTTTCGTTCGAGCTTATCGAAGAATTCGCTCGTGGAAAAAAATAACAAAGGAACAATCGTGAAAATGTACCGATCATTTTTGATAAAGCTATTGGAGCCCAGTAAGGTAAAGCCAAGAACTATGAGATAAAAAATAACAACTATCTCAAGAAATTTTGATCTAAACTTGATTTTAAACTTCCACATGAAAAATAAAACAAAAAGACTTAGCCAGTGACTGAGACTAAAAAAATTAAAATTCAGGAAGCCTCGAAATAGACTTACTCCTTTGTCGAAACTTGAAAATATTCCCCTCATATATTCAAAGTAAAATGTATAATTTAGCGAAGAAACTTTATAGATTGGTACCGCTCCAATGTCTGCAACTGGAAGCCTAAACTTTTTGAGATTAGCTATTAACTGGGGCGTAATCGGAATCAGTGCGATGGAACTCGTGATAATTAAAGCCCATGCTCTATTTATTTTAGAGCGCCAACCCCTTTCGCCGACTGTTAAGTAATAAACAGCCACCAGGGTCGGCGCGATTAAAGACAGTGAATGGGTATATAGCGCAAGACCGCTAATAATGCCATTAATGAGTATAGATTTTGGGTTTCTGAGGAAAGTTCTATCGAAGAAAAAATTCATTATAGGAAGACAGAAACCCACGATTCTTAAAAGTTCAATATGTCCCGAAATTCCTTTAAGCATTAGTAGGCCAGTAGTGCTCATCAGAAAGAAATTTAATAGACCTACGCTATTTTTTCGGAAGAAAAGTAAATTGAAAATTGCTAAAGTCGCCAAAAAATATACTGAAATTATGCGGAAGTTATTTGAATAAACATCTTTGGATAAAAGGAAGTCGAAGGTTATTAGTAGCGGGTATGCTGGTGGATGACTCCATGGGCCGTAGTAGCCATTCGTTTTTTCAGAATCAATGAAAGGGTAATTTTCGGTAGTTTTTTCTTTGTAAATTTGACGTGCGGAGATTGCATACTCAAGACCATCATTTTCGTAAAACGGTGTTTTGAGCGCGATAATAGCTAAAATTGTAAAGTAAACAATTGCTGCGGTAGCAATAAGGCTAAAGGTCTTTCGTTTTTTTCGCCAAATAAGTTTTGTGGCTCTGATTATAAAAATACGAGCTAGATTAATTTCAGTTCGGAACTTCCAGTAAAAAAAGGTGTATATTGCTGCATAAATACTTATATAAAAGTGGTTTATCCTGCCGGGAAGAAAGCTAAACAGAATATTTAGCGTAAGAGCGCTTACAATTGGTGCACAAAGTAGGCTGAGATACAGAGCTACTAAATTTTTTTTATAGTAGGTTTTGAAAAAACCTAACGTAAATGCAAGAGGCAAAATTAGTATAAATATGAGGTACAAAAATAACATTTAATATCGTTATCATAAGAAAGAGACTCATACCAGATTGACGCATTGTAAGAATAAAATTGCTGGAAAAATGCGCTAACAACTGGAAGATTTGTGCCTTGTTTGGAAGGAACTCAATGATCGGCATTCTAGATTATGGCGTAGGAAATATAAGATCCATCGACAATATCATCCGAAAAGTAGGCGGTAGTACAATTCTTGTGAAAGATTTGGCGGATCTTAAAAATGTACAGAAGTTGATTTTGCCTGGGGTCGGTCATTTTGCCAGCGCCATGAAAGAACTTAAATCTCGCAATGGCGATGGTCTTATTCGCGAATACGTAAAAGAAGGAAAACCTCTTCTGGGAATATGCCTGGGGATGCAGCTTTTATTTGACAGAAGCGAAGAGGGTGATGCCGAAGGCCTAGGGATCATTTCGGGGGAAGTGAAGAAATTCAATCTTCCGCCTAAGTTGAAAGTTCCTCATGTTGGATTCAATAGGGTTAATTTTAAGTCCTCAAAGCTCATGGATGAAGAGAGTGTTTCTAATAATAAATTCTATTTCACTCATTCTTATTTTTGTGTTCCTACTGATGCTCAGAATATTCTTGGGACAACCAATTATGGAATAGAGTTCACTAGCGCTGTGCAAACGGGCAACGTTTATGGCGTTCAGTTTCATCCGGAAAAAAGTCACGTGTTCGGAATGAAATTGATGAAGGCTTTCTGGGAGATGAAATGATCTTCACACGTGTAATTCCAACCCTACTGATTCGCGGAAATAAAGGCCTCTATAAAGGAGCTAAATTCAAAGACCGTAGGTACGTCGGCGATCCTTTTAATGCCATTCGCATTTTTAATGAGAAACAAGTAGATGAACTTTGTCTTGTCGATATTGATGCGACAAGTGAAGGTAGAGTGATTTCCAATAAATTGGTTTCCCAGTTTTCAGAGGAATGCTTGATGCCATTTTCTGTAGGCGGCGGTATCAAAACCGTTTCAGATATTGAGTCCTTGCTTTCCTGTGGTGCAGAAAAGGTCATCATTAATTCAGCTTCATATGATTATGCTCTGATTGAGTCGGCGGCAGCAAAGTTTGGCAGTCAGGCCATAGTGGTTTCCCTAGATTATAAAAAGAACTGGCTGGGTAAGTTAGAGCTCTTTAGTCATAGCGCTAGCAAAAAAGAAAAGGTTGATCTTCAGACCCATTTAAAAAACGTTGAGAATGCCGGCGCAGGCGAAGTTATTTTGACTTCAATTGAGCATGAAGGGATTGGTGAAGGTTATGATCTTCCAGTCCTTGCAAAAGTCGCAGTGGATTTAAAAATTCCTGTTATTGCAAATGGAGGCTGTGGCAGCATTCAAAATATGTCGGAGGCTTTGAAGGCTGGCGCCCATGCTGTAGCAGCTGGAAGTTTTTTTGTTTTTCATGGCCCGAGAAAGGCTGTTCTTATTTCCTATCCAACCGAAGATGAACTGGCATCTGTGGAGGGTAATTAGTTTGAAGTATATTAAGCCGATCCTATGTATTTTATTAATTTGCGGACTTGCCTGGTTCTGTATAAGTAGGGACTGGACAGGGGAATTTAATGCATTAAAACTTGTAGGTTTAAAAAGCACCCTCGCCCTGTGCTCTGTTTATTTAATCTATATTTTTACGCAGGCAAAGATTCTTCAGTTTTCACTACGTACTAAAGGGTTAGATCTTGCTCTGGAAGAATGTTTTTCGCTTCAAGTATTGACTCTTTATTTTAATACATTCATTCCGGTATCGGGATTAGGCGCAAGAGCTGTCTATTTAAAAAAGAAACATGGCTTTGATTGGTCAAACTTCACTTCAGTCCTTATTACTCTTTATGCTTTGGAAATTTACGTTTTTTCGATTTTGGGCGTAGTGAGTCTTTTGCTTCTTGGTGAGATTCCAGGTCGCTCCGTATTCATGGTGATTTTCTTAACTTTTATTTTGGGATGGCCTGTTTACCTTGTACTTTCTCGTTTAATAAATTTGCCCAAATTGATTCCGATCAAAAAGCTCGATATTGTTTTTGATGGCTTGAACTTTAGTGCTCGGAATGAAAATATGAGAAAGTTATTGTATTGGACCCTGGCGCAGGGTGTTGTTTATGTGTTGTTCGTTTACTTTACGATCGCACAACTTTCTTCGAGTAGTATCATTGGATCCACATTTGTAGCTTCTCTAACCGACTTTTCGTTCTTCTTTAAAGTGTTGCCCGCTTCACTTGGAACATTTGATGCGTCTCTTGTTTTTGGACTCAAGTTAATTAATGTGCCTTCTGAGTCTCATTACTCTATTCTTCTGTTATCCCGCATTATTAGCTTGGGTGTTGTTTTTTTATTTGGTAGTGTCTATGCGTTCAAATTCTTTAGGCGCACTAGGGGTGAAGTGTTAAATGGTTAAAAATTATCAAGTTTGCAGTCGATGTGTCATGGACACAACCGTTCCAGAAATAGTATTTGATGACAAAGGCGTCTGCCAATTTTGTGGTCTTCATGATGAGCTGGTAAAAATTTATCCCGATGATCGAAATAGTCGCAAAGAAAAGCTCGAACTATTGTTAGAGGAAATAAAACGTACTGGCAAAGGTAAAAAGTACGACTGCGTCTGTGGAGTTAGTGGCGGACGGGATAGTTCTTGGCTATTGCTTAAGGTTGTTGAGTTGGGTTTACGTCCATTAGCTGTCCATTTTGACAACGGTTGGAATAGTGAAATTGCAGTTTCAAATATTAAAAAGACTTGTGAGAAATTGAATGTTGACCTTGAGACCTATGTCGTTGATTGGCATGAATTCAGGGATATACAGCTTTCAATGTTAAAAGGTTCTACGCCAGACGTTGAAGTGCCCACGGATGTCGCTATCCACACGGTGCTGCATCACTATGCTGCAAAAGAAAATATAAAATTTGTGCTAAATGGGCATTCATTCCGCACGGAAGGTATTTCGCCGCGAGGATGGACATACATGGATGGGCTTTATATCGAGTCTGTTCATAAAAAGTTTGGTTCGGCTAAGTTCGAAACCTTCCCTAATTTTAAAATGTGGGACTACTTTTACTATTCTTACGTTAAGCGAGTGAAAGTTTATCCAATTATCAATTTGCTGGAATATGAGCATGAAAGCGCAATGAAGGAATTGGAGCAGAAGCTTGATTGGAAGTATTATGGTGGTCATCACCATGAAAACTACTATACCAAATTCATTCAATCTTACTTGCTTCCAAAGAAGTTCAATATTGATAAAAGAAAAACAGAACTTTCCGCTTTAATTCGTTCAGGACAAGTTTCCCGAGACGAAGCCATTGCTACATTAAGCAAATCTGAATACGAATTCGATAAAACGTTAATCGATTATATTCTGCCTAAGCTTGAGATAACTAAAACTGATTGGGATAACATCTTCAGTATGAAGCCTAAAAGCTTCCTTGATTACAGAACTTATTATCCATTAGTTCGGTTTTTAAAGGTTCCAATCAGGATTGCTGCGCAATTAGGTCTTGTTCCACGATTATTATACTTTAAGTTTTTAGGTTAGATTTTTTATCTATATAGTGGTGTAAAGTGTATAAAAATAAAATCATTTCAGTCGTAGTACCAGCGTTCAATGAACGAGTTCAGATTCGCAAAGTCATCGAAACGATGCCTGAATTCATCGACAAAATTATAATCATTGACGATTGCTCCAGCGACGGAATGTCTGATGTGGTTAATGAATATGTCGCAAAATCCGACAAAGTTGTCCTTATAAGACATGAAGTCAATCAGGGTGTGGGCGGCGCGATCGCGAGTGGTTATAAATGGTCTCGGGATAATAATATTGACGTATCAGTAGTCATGGCCGGCGACGGTCAGATGGATCCCAAAGATTTACCTGCAATCTTAGATCCGGTTGTAAACGGGGAATGCGATTATTCAAAAGCCAACCGTTTACTTTCTCCTGGCGCGGTAAAAGAAATCCCAACTATTCGTCTCTTTGGTAATTCTGTTTTATCATTGCTTACCAAAATCGCTTCCGGTTATTGGCATATTTCTGACTCTCAAACTGGCTATACAGCTATCAATCGCGAAGCCCTAATGGTCATTGACTGGGATTCAATGTATAAGCGCTATGGTCAGCCAAACGATCTGATCGTAAAACTTAACATCCACAATTTTAGAGTACGTGATGTAATCACTCGTCCAGTTTACAACGTAGGTGAAAAATCCAAACTTAAAATACGTCGCGCTGTTTTTACGATCAGCTGGTTACTGTTAAAACTTTTCTGCTATAGACTTAAAGAAAAATATATCTTGCGGGACTTCCATCCTCTGGTCTTTTTCTATGCGCTGGGCTTGGGAATGATACCTGTCACGATAGCATTCTTTGTCAGACTCGTTTATTTGTGGGCTGAGCAAGGTTCAATACCTCAAATTTCATTTTTGACTTTATTATTCTGTATCACAACGACCTTGAACTCTCTGTTTTTTGCGATGTGGTTTGATATGCAAAGTAATAAACATCTGAAATAGATGCTTAAAAAAATATCCAGTCATCCAATTTTCAAACTTGTAGTTGGATCAGGTGGCGGTCAGATAATTTCTGTGATCGCCTTGCCTTTTATCACGCGGTTATACTCTCCTGGTCAGTTCGGGGAAGTAGCACTTATAAGCGTTCTGCTTGGCATTGTTTCATCGTTAGCATTTTTTCAGGCGGACAGACTAGCTGTAGTTGAGTCAGAACAAAGTTATACAGGTTTGTTTTCATTTGCACTGTTGAGTGCGCTGGTTATTGGAGTAATAGGATTCGGCGTTGCCATTTCAATGCGATATCTTGAAGTCTTAAGGTATGAATCTGTTTCTTACAGTCTGTTTCTTTTTTTGATTCCCGCTATGGCCATTGCAAGTGGCTATAGACTGATTCGCATTCTTGCGTTAAGAAATTTTTTCTATAAACAAGTTGGAATTTCTTCGTTTTTAAACTCAGCATTTTCTGCTGTTGGAAAGTTAAGCTTTTCCGGTATCGGTTCATTAGGGTTACTAGCGGGGGATGCGCTGGGCAACTTAGTGACTCTTTTTTTTCTAAGGAGAAACTTAAAGCTCAGTTTTGGATTTTCATTTAAGGCCGCCAAAGACTTTTATACCAAAAACCAAGCTTTCCTTCGGGATTCTCAAGTTTCAACATTTTTGAATTCTATAGGCAGTGCCCTGCCTTCTTATATTATTAGTTCTCGATTAGGTGTGGCTCAGTTAGGCCTGTTCGCAATTGCGTATAGAATTGTATCTCTTCCCGTTGTCCATTTAGGAACTGCTAAGTCAGACTTTTATAATTCAAAAATTTCAGAGTTCATTCGAAATGGTCAACCGAAGGAGTTGCTTCAATTTTTGAAAAAGTGGGCTCTTAGAGATTTTCTTTTGGGAATTTCTGGATACCTTTTAATAGCCATTGTTTCTCCGTATGCATTTCCAATTATTTTTGGCAGCGCTTGGAGCGGTGGAGGACAGGTTGTCCAGATTCTGTCTATTTGGATGTTTGGAGCTTACCTGGTGGTGCCGTTCTCACACATTTTGATCCTGACTAAAAAGATCAGACTTAAAATGATCTACGACCTTTTTAACCTTATAACTTTGTCCGCTTTTTTCTTTGCTTCCAGTGGAAAGAACCCGATCGCTCTTTATTGGGGTTTATCCATTGTTCAATCGCTGACTTATGTCGTTTATTTCGTATTAATTTTGTATGCTGTGAAGTCTTTCACTTATCAAAAAGACTCTGAACCTGCCTAATGAATTTCTCGCCCTCCTTTTCGGCGCAGTATTCAGGCGCTGCGACGAGGGAGGCTTTTTTCATTTCAAGGATGTTCGACGTATTTAAGGTTTTGATCGCATTAACTACAGTCAAAACTTGAAAACTTTCAGCTACGATCGTGTTGCCTATTTTTTTACCCAGCCTCTGCATCTCAGGCGAAGGCCCAATGACTATTCCCAGGCCCGCTTGCATAAATTCAAAAAACTTATTGGGCAAAGTATACAGATAATTTTTTGTAACCGGTGGAAGAATAAAAATACCCAAATCGTACTTAGCCAAATTCGCAACAATAGATTTAGTGGGGACTGGAGGCACAATATTTACATTGGGTAAGTCCAAACAAAGCTTCTTAAGTTCCTGATAATACTCCGGCTCGTTTTCCGTTAACATAAGATCAAGCGAATAGTGTTCCCCGAGCTCTCTGCCGACTTCGATCATAATTTCCAGTTTTCTAAGTCTAATGGCGGCGCCATGATGAACCATTTTTATTGGGTCTTGCGCAACGGGAATACTTGAAGAAATTTTTTTAAATTCCGGAGCATTATATATAACTTTCGCGCGGGTACGGCAGTCCTTGAAATATTCATCGGCGATACCCTCGGATACTGTAAGAAACATGTCAGCCTGAGAAATGAACTTCCTAGCTATCCATTTATAATAGGGTTTAAATATCACCTTAAATTTAAAGGTATTAAACTGATCCGGATAATATTCGTGGGAGTCAAAAATTATTTTGGCGTTGGTGAAATGCATAACTGCGGCAGGAAGATTTGCTAAATCATTAACTATAACAATATCAAAATTCTTTTCAGCTAATGAATTGAAAGCATTTTTGGCTGCAATAAATTTAGGATCATGACGAAGGCAAAACCCGAATAAATTTCCCACGCTCATTATGAAAAAAAGTATTTTAGAAAAAAGGGTAAAACCTTTCTTTTCTAGAAGATTTGATCGGACATTATCTTCGGCATACTTTCCATACTCTAACAAACTGATTGTAGAAAAAGACTTTAACCATTGAATTTGCCTTAAAACGCGAGGGTCGGATTCAACAATGCTGTTCGTAACAATTAAAACCCTAAGGTTTTTCATGAACCAGCTCCATGAAAAAATCTAGTTCTGCGCCAATAGTATACTTGAGACTGAATTTTTGATTTGATTTCGCTTCTTGATTTTCTGTCTGTGAAAGTAAATTAGCATCAAGCCTTGGTCTTTCGTTATCCAGAAAATAAACCCGGTTAAAATCAGAAAGCATTTCTTTAGCAATGGATATGTTAGAAGTGATAACAGGCATTCCATAAGTGGCCATTTCGCACACCATGACGCCTTGTGAATCCAGACGGGTGGGCATTAGAGCGAAACGATAATTGTTCAGCAGTTCTGGCATTTCTTTCTGACTAAAATCTTTGATAAAGAATTTCAGATTTTGAGGAGGTTTGTTCAATTCGAAAAAATTTCCAGAGCCGTAAACATGGAATTTATATTCAGGATATATTTGCGCCAACCGAAATACTATGTCTAAACAATATTTGGGGCTGTCAAAAGGCCTGATAGTAATGAAATCTGCCTCCGGACGTTCAGGTTTTTTATAAGTAAACTCTTGAAAAACGGAGTTTGCGCAATTGTGTATGATTCTATGTTTGTTTCCAAAAAATGAATCGTTAACCCGTAAGTTGTTTTTTAATTCAGAATACATCCAATCGCTAACTGAAACGAAGTATCCCTGACCGCCATTAATCAATTTCTTAAAATAAAGCCTTAAAAACTTTAATTTTAGGAGGTCATAAAGATCTCCAATCAAAGAATTTATTAGACCTTTTAAATTAAAAGTTTTGTTGTTTGGGTTCGGAGTAAATTTAAACCTATCGTTATAATAGTTCTTTTTTCTTAGAACTTCATGTCCATGAAAAAAGAAGACTATTTTTTTAAACAGCCTTGAATGTCTAATTAAAAAACGAATGTGATTTTTTAAGTTAGGGGCGTGAGCGCAAACAATTTCATAGTTTTGCTTATTGCTAAAATCAGCTTCAGGAATTACCAATATTCCTTCATAGGTATACTTTTGATGAGCTTTAAAATTAATGACAGTTACATCATGGCCCAGGCTTTTATAATATAAAGATCTGCTATGCACATAGGACATAGCTTTGCTATTGATAGAAGGATAGGCCTCGGCAAGTATAAGAATGGTCATTGTTGTTCTATCCATTTTTGCAGTAGGTTCGTTTGTACTTCCCGATGATATGTTTTAATAATTTCCCATTTTTTTTGTGGAAGCCTGTTTGCATCTCGATCTAAATAAAAGGAACGTAAAGTCCTAACAATTCCGTCAATATCTTCATTAGCACTTATATAACCGCTCCCAGTTAATTTAATCATTTCACCGGCGACATCGTTTGGATCGACGAGCCCTAGGATAGGGCGATTGATTGCAAGATAATCGAAAATTTTTGAAGTGGTATTGCCTTTTTGCGGTGTCGTTGGATGAATTAACAGGAATGAATCCATTTCCTTCATTTTTTGGATAGATTCCTTGTAGGTCACGACACCATGTTGATAAACCAAGTTTGTTAAAGAAACGGGAACTTTTAATGAACCCGATCTTCCGTAGAAGTGGATTTCAAAGGGAAGATCTCCATACATTTTCGAATAGTGATCTAAAGCCTTGAAGAAATTGTTAGGATTTATTTCACCGTAAAGTGTTCCGAAATATCCAATTTTTATTTTTGAGGAAGACTTAACTTCACAGGGACTGGCATCCAATTCGAAATCGAAACCGTTTTTAATCTCTAAAAATTTGGTTTTAGGATTTTTACATTTCGTTCTATAGCCATTGAGAATCGGAGTCGACACTGTGCTTAGAAGGTCAGCATGAGCCAGTGTTTGGTTTTCCCAACTCAACAATCTCCGTTTTGAAATTGAATCAAGATTTGGATTGTCGCTCATCTCGTCCCGCATGTCTGCAATCCAAGTGATTTCGGGATGTTGTTTTTTGAAAGCAATTCCAGATTTTAATACGGCGAGGGGAGCGTAACTTGTGATCAGGATTTCTATCGGTTTTTGTCTGTGAAGCTTATCAATTTCTATTTTAAGTTTTCTTCCAAAGCCTAACTGTTCATCAACTGCTAATTTAGAAAGCAGCTTATTGAAAATAGCCTTCATAAGATGTGTCACTCTTGAAGAAGACTTTTTCATGTCGAAATAGCCCAAGCAGAAAGCGTTCGAGACTTCTATAACCCTGCAATCGAGGTTCTGTTGGATCTCGGCAGTATTTCGTTCATGATGTGTGGAAGTTACAACACTAATATCAAATTTGGACTTATCTAAATATTTAACCAGGGCAGCATTGCGTTGAACGGCCGTGTGACGCATTGGCGGAAAAAAAGATGTCACCAATACTATATGTTTCTTTTTTTTAGTCGGCGTCATTTCCAAACTTTGCTGAAGATTTACTTTTTGCAGTAGGATTGTAGATTTCTATGCTGTATTTGTTCAACTATTAAGTCAAATGTTTGCCGGCGAGAGTATCTTCCATTCTTGTTAGAAGTACCGAATAAGAAATATTTTTTTCTACCCAATCTTTTCCTTTTTGGCCTTTAGAATGCAGTTCATCAATAGGCTTTGAGCAAACGTCTATAATAGCTTTGGCTAGTCCATCTGGTTGATCCGAAGGAACCTTATAGCCACAATTGCTTTCAGAAACGGGATCTCTCTCAGTATCAATGGCATATAAGATGGGTTTGCCCATGGCCATATAATCAATGAGCTTATTCGGACTTACACCAAATTTAAAAACCGTGGATTTTTTCAATCCGATATATGCGATATCAATAAAATCTAATACTGAAGGTATTTGATATTTGGATACAGGATTTAAAAAAAGAATGTTATCCAAGCCTAGCTTTTCTGCTTTGGATATAAGCATTTTTTTCTCGGATCCATCACCCACTAGCACTAATCCTATCTTTGATTCTTTAGGAATGAGGCTAAAAGCGGTGATGATTGATTCAAGTGAATTAGCCGCCCCATGTGCGCCGACGTAACCCACAAGGCAGCAGTGCTTCTCTTTGAAATGAGCCAGGTCAGTTTGCAATTCTGGAGCTAGAGACTGCCTATTTTTTATAAAATCATCATCAAACCCATTAGGTATAAAGACGAATTTTTCTTTTTTTAGTCCGCGACTCTCCATATGTTCAAAAGCATATGGCAAAAGAGAAATGACCTTTTTCGAGTTTTTGTAAGCATAGTCTTCAGCCATTTGGCATAAAATATAAAAGGGGTGCTTTTTATGCATGCCACCAATTTCGCCCATGGAAAGTGGCCAGATGTCCCTAACTTCAAAAAACAAATTTCCGCCAGCTTTCCGTGCTATTTTGTGCGCTCCCCAGATTATGAAAGGGTGGGGACTGGATGCAATGACAGCGTCGGCTTTAAGAATTTTCGCAAAATACGATGAATACCACCATAATTTGAATGAAAAAAGAAACATGCCTAAAGCCCTTTGCAGGGAGTTTCCGGAAAACTTAAGGGATTTTAGCCAGTGATATTTGATTCCTTCGACCTGACTGCATTCCAAATCATTTTCAATTGACGGATTTACTCGACGTACACGAGAGTAACTTGCGGTGATAATTTCGACTTCATGCCCGCGGGATTTAAGACCTTGCGCAATATGATAGGGGCGAAACAGCATGCCCATTTCTTTAGAGCCCACATCGTGCGCAATGATCAGGACTTTCACTATATCTGCTCCATAAGATGCGCTACGATTTTTTTACTCGCATCACCGTTACCATAAAGACCTTGAGGCCAAACTCGTTGATCAGTGGCCTGATGATAGGCCTTCAGTATTCGATCTGAGTTTGCTCCTGTAATAACATTTTGCCCTATTTCTACAAGCTCTGTCCATTCCGTTTCATCGCGCATTGTTATGCAAGGTTTATCAAAAAAATACGCTTCCTTCTGCAGACCACCACTGTCGGTAAATACGAATGAAGCATTTTTCAACAATTCAAGCATATCGAAGTAACCCACTGGGTCTATGATCTTAATATTTTTAGTTTCAATTTTATATTGTTCGATAAATTTACGAGTACGAGGATGTAACGGAAGAACAATGGACTTTTCCAGACTTATTTCAGTGAGAGCTGAAAAAATTTGGTTCAATCTTTCCGCTGAATCTGTGTTTTCGGCTCTGTGAATAGTGCACAATCCGTAATCAGAAAGCTTAAGATCCGCTACAATTTTCGATCTTTTTTCGCTTATTTTTGAATAATAAAGTGCAGCATCCATCATAACGTCGCCGCTGTTCAGCACCTTGCACGCAAGCGTATTATATCCTTCTTTTGCAAGATTTTTCATCGCGGATTCTGACGGGCAGAATAGGTATTTTGAAACCCTATCGGTAAGAACACGGTTGATTTCTTCAGGCATAGTCATATTAAAGCTTCGAAGGCCTGCCTCAACATGCGCTATAGGGATTTTAAGCTTTGCAGCTGCTAATGCGCCGGCAAGTGTTGAATTGGTATCGCCGTAAACTAGCATTAAATCTGGCTGTTCGCTTACGCAAAGTTCTTCAATCTTTATCATCATCTCGCCGGTCATCGCGGAATGAGTCTTGCCGAAAATCCCCAAATTAAATTTAGGCTTTGGAATTTCCATCTCTCTAAAGAAAACATCAGACATGTTGGCATCGAAGTGCTGACCAGTGTGAACCATGATTTCCTCGAAAGAACGCTGCATTGCGATCTCTCTGCTAACTGCGGCAGCTTTAATAAATTGAGGTCTTGCGCCAACTACTGTGATTATCTTCATATTTTCCAACAAAATTATTCCTTAATCTAAATTGTGTACGCGGAGGTGCCAATCATTTTTTTCCAACCTTTTTTTCTGTTTCATTTGTCTTTTTCAGTATTTTTACGATAGGGATATTTGCAAAGGGATTGTGTCTTAATAGTTGAGATGAGCGGTCGAACTAAGTATAGTGCATGGCGCATCATGACGATATCTCGGTGGGAATTAGGTAAACAACAATGAACGTATTGGTCACAGGTGGAGCCGGCTACATAGGCTCTCACGTTAGTCAGAAATTAGTGAACTTAGGGTATTCCGTGACCATCCTTGATAATCTTTCCACTGGATTCAAGACGGCTGTTTCCCCGAATGTTGAGTTTATTCACGGAGACGTGCGAGATATTTCGCTTGTGAGCAGTGTATTAAAAGGGAAAAACTTCTCTGGGGTGATGCATTTCGCAGCAAAACTCGTCGTTCCTGAATCGATTTTAAAACCAATTGAATATTATGAAAACAATGTGGGCGGCGTCATGACCGTGGCTAAGGCATGCGATAATGCTGGGGTCAAAAATTTCATTTTTTCTTCTACTGCTGCGGTTTATGGCAGTGAGCCAATGGGTCTTATTTCAGAATCAACTCCGACAGCTCCGCTAAATCCGTACGGGCAGTCAAAGCTTATGAGCGAGACCATTCTTAAAGACTGCGAGAACGCGTTCGGATTAAGATCTGTGCGTCTGCGTTATTTTAACGTAGCAGGTGCTGCACAAGATGGATCGAATGGTCAACGTACAAAAACAACTACGAATCTCATTAAAGTAGCGAGCGAAGCTGCGTGTGGAAAGCGTGATTTCGTCGAAATCTACGGGACAGATTATAATACTCCTGATGGCACTGGAATCCGGGATTATATTCACGTTGAAGACCTCGCCGATCTGCATATTATGGGCCTTCAGTATTTGGAAGAGGGCGGTGCGTCCGATACTTTCAATTGTGGCTATGGTCATGGTTATTCCGTCAAAGAAGTATTGGAAGAGATTAAAAAAGTAAGTGGAAATAATTTTTCGGTTGTTAACAAACCCCGCCGGCAAGGTGATGCTGAACGGTCTGTTGCTGATTCTGCTAAAGTGCGTAAAGTTTTTAACTGGTCACCTAAAAGAGATGACCTAGCAATCATTTGCAAATCTGCCTACGACTGGGAAAAATCACTGAAAACTTAATACCCTAATCGGAGAGAAATTATGTATCTACTCGGCTCCAAAGACATAAAATTCTACATAAAAAAATGGATCGCCGACCGAAACGACTTCTTCAAAAATAAAACCGTTTTAGATCTCCCGGCAGGCAATGGTCTTTCTTCGAAGCAACTTCACGACATTGGCGCTAAAGTCATTGCAGCTGATCTTTTCCCAGAATTCTTCCGTGTGCCCGAGCTAAAATGTACTTATACTGATCTTGCTGAAACTCTTCCGTACGCTGATCAATCGATGGATTTCGTTCTTTGCCAAGAGGGAATTGAACATGTAACAGATCAGTACCGTGTTTTAAAAGAATTCGCACGCATCTTAAAAACTAACGGAACTCTTGTAATCACAACGCCAAATTATTCAAATCTTCGCTCACGCATGTCTTATCTTTTAAACGAAAGCGAGCTGATGGGAAAAATCATGCCTCCCAATGAAGTGGACAGTGTGTGGTTTAATCCAAGTCAAAAAAATAAAATTTACTTCGGGCATGTGAATTTGATTGGTATTCAGCGGCTTCGTCTGTTTGCAAAGTTAGCAGGATTGAATCTTGTGCAGGTGCATGCAAATAGAGTGAACTACACCTCATTAATGCTTTTCCCAATTCTTTATCCGCTGATCAGCTATTTTAGTTGGGCCTCGTATCGTCGCATGAAGCGAAAGCAGGGGAAAGAAGCCGCAGAAAAAGTAAAAGAAAGTTTTAAGCTCGCACTTTCACCAAGCGTGCTTTTGCAAAATCACTTAATCGTTGAATTTAAGAAAGTGTACCAAGCAGAAACTTCGACAAAAGAATCCTTAAGCCGTGCGGAACACTTTGTAACCTAAGAGCGATCACTTCCGATTATAAAACCAACGCCCAATAATATTAAACGAAGTACTAACAACCGAATGTGCTTGGCCCACGGCACTTTCTTGATAAAGCATTTCACCAGAAACCCCGTAGCGTGAACCTTCACCAAAAGACTTACTGACCTGAATACCCAATCGATAACTTAAACCCATCGGGTAGCTTTCTGAAAAGCCCACGGCGGTCGATGCTGCCGGTGCATCAGTGTCAACACTGGTAACTTCCATGGTTGTCATTGTTAAACCCATACCCGCATGAATATCTATGTAGCGCATAAGTCCATAACGTCCTGCCACGCCAAAGTTTCGGATCGTCACAGCACTTTCGCGATTTTCATAATAGCCAGTGTTGGGATAGGTGAAAGATTCAGACAAAGAAGAAGTCATCTGCTCAATAAAAGGCCCCCACTTAAACGAAGGGGTTTGTGACTTTTCATAACCGATTTCAAAGTGTTGGGTTTTTTCCGTTAAGGCTTTACTAGCAGTCCCAAACCCCACCAGACCATAGACCAGCGAGTGCTTCTTTTTATATCCAAGAAAGCCTTCCTCTTTCGGGACGAGCGGCGAAGGCGTAGACGTAGGGGCTTCAATCACCTCATCATTATCCGCAAGTTCAACTGCATCCTGTGACCAAGATTGAAACGTCCAGAATTGAAACAACAAAATGATAAAAAGTCGATTAAGGACTTCTTTAAAAGGTATCATAAACTAAGGGTAGTTGAAGATCACATAAATGCGTAGATATTTTATTAAATTCTGGATTTTTGCTGTACTATTTTTTCCTTTTCTAAGCTTAGCGCAAGAAGGGGGAAAAAGATTTTCCGTTGCTTTAGCCGGCGGATATACCAACACGCCCTTTTCAGGCATTCAAGGTTCTGACTTTTCAGCCTTTAATCATTATGCCGTCGATGTCTCAATGAGATATCGAACAAAAAGCATGAATATCACTTTAGGTTACGCTTACACCCCGCAAATCAAGCTCGTCGATATCCGTTGGACTGACGGGGAAACGGGTGATTACAACCTCGATTTCATGACCCCTTACATAGGAATCGGCCCCATCAGCAAAAAATTTCTTTTTGATTTTTTAGTCGGGATAGAAAGCATGCGCTTAAGTGGTACGCCCGAGGTCGGCTTTAACGGTCCAAGCAGCACACTGATTGGTTTTCGCGGCGGATGGCATGGTCACTATAAAGGACGTTTATCATTTCCGATGTATGCTCGCGTGTGGTTAAAGCCTGTGCGCGAATTGCAATTCACAGAAAAACCTTCTGAAAATTCTGAAGTAGCAGCCGGAGCCGGCGTAGATTTAATGATTGGAGTTTCCTATGAACTTTTCTAAAGCTTCACTGGCTCTTTTAGTAGCTTTAACGACGGCGAATTGTGAATACTCTTTAAAGCGTTATGCGTCTGAAGAAGAAGCTCCGGCAGGGGATTTTATTTTAGATGTGGATGATCTAGTGATTGAGGATGCTACCAAAGCCGGCGTATCTTCGAATGAGTTTCAATTGTTAACGAATGGCACGACTAACCTTGGTTGTACCGAAGGGGCGGATGGTCAGCCGACGACGGGGTTTGGCACTGTTAACAATTCAGTTTCTTTAAATTCTTTCGCGGTCTATATGGGCGAGACTTTTAGCTTTCCCTTTACGATTAAGCCTACAGCAGTTGTTTTGCGTGTAAAACGAACAGGAAATCCTTCTGCCAATGCTATCGTAGAACTTACAGATTTGGCTGCAGGGGCACCAGACGAATCAGACGTAGTTGCAACCAGTAGCACGATAGCAATGTCGGGATTTGCAACAGGGTCGGGCAGTGACCAAACATTTACCTTCGCAACAGCACCAACTTTAAATGCATCCACTAGTTATGCAGTTGTGCTGCGTGGGGTGAATGGTTCAGGGACCGTCGACGGAAGTAATACTATAAACTGGCGCCTTGGGAATGATACAAGCGATTGTAGCGATTTTGATGTCTTGCAAAACTCGTCGAATACGGGCAGTACATGGGCCAACGATGCCACAGGCGCAGTGCCGTATTTTCATTTCGTAGTACCAGCGTTTCAGGCCACAGGCGCAGGCTACTGGATAGTAGATGGCGGGTCCTCTACCTCATGGGATATGGCTAGTTTTGATATTGATGAAAATCCCAACGGAGATAAGCCAGGAACGATAACCTACGACATAGGGGTTGGGGCTGACTCAAGTACTCCATCTTATTCGCAGACAGGCTTGTCACTGGCACAAGTAAAAGCTTTGACAGGACTTACCGGACGCTATCTTTATGTGCGCGTAGTTTTAAATTCCGCCTACACCAATATGAGTAGCTCTGGAATCGGTAACGGCGCAGTGTCTGAAGCGGACTAGCTTAATGCCGGTTAGTGGAGTATCCACATATCCCGGCATCTAACTAAGATTTTAAAGTTCCGGAAGCAGTCCAATTGAAAATACTCCCGTTCGATATATATTAGAAGTAAACGGAATCGTAATAATATTTTTGGTCGTATCAATTTGCATTTCTCGAGCGTAAATTGCGCTATCTCCGAATGTTGGCTGCTGATAGTAAGCGGTACAAGGGGTGGCCCAATTCGTTAAATCGCAATATGACAGGGTGATCGATTTATTACTATTTGCGGGATCTGCATAGTTGCTGAAGCTTACTGATTGAATCCAAGCTATTCTACTTGAACCTCTTTGTACGACTTTTATACTTGGATTTAAACCAAATCCATTAGTTCCAGTCGCACTTGCAACAGTCTTATTGTCTTCACAATCAAAAACATTAGAAGCAATATCGCACTTGGCTAGTCTTAACCCTTGGGCCATATCACTATCTTGTTGGCTTGCTATTAAAACGCCAGAGCTATCCATCACAATATAAGGGTGTGCGCCGGCGTGCATAGTGTCCGCTCCGTTAACGATTGTACCGTCATCAATCAGGCTGTAACTTCCGCACGCGAGCGTATTATCTCCAGCAAGTGTGCACGATACAGCATAGAGTCCCGTATTTAAACGATGTCCTGCCATTACTAAATTGGTGCCATTAAATGCGACATCCGTGTATTCGGCCTGGTTGGAACCTAATCCAGAGTTCTGATGTGTTTTGCAGCTTGATAGGGCACTTGCTGGCAAGGCGCTATCATCGAAGCTACATGCAGTAATTATGTATCCGTCTGGTGTTTGCGAGCTAAAGACGATCTTATTACTCTGAACATGCATCGCTGTAAATTCGCCTAGGTTTTCGATAGAACCGATCCCAGCTAAAGTGTGAATGTTATGTCGTGCACATGAAGTCGCGAAATCAATGATTTTAGATCCATTAATACCGCTTTTATCACACACGAGTAATGTACTGATCCCTTTGTTGGCTGCAGTTTTGTCAGCTTTTTGGTTAGATGAAGCAATCAATATTTTATTCGTGGTCACTTGAGTATTGAGTTTATATCCGGCTAAAGCTCCCGCCCAGTAGGGTTCTCCTGCTACCGTTAGGATATTGTTTCCACAACTAGCAGAATTTATATTTCCTGTCGCAGATGTCTTATCGCAAATCTGCAAGTGCAATCGTGTGAAGGTTCCACCATCGGCCTTACTAGAGATATAATAGTAGCTGGAATCTGACGCAATTTCTGGCTCAAAAACATCAGTGGCAGAAGAACCAAGGGCGCCTTGATAGTCAATATAGGATGCTCCCTTAAACGTAGCAAAATTAGTAAGACTATCCTGATTCGAAGTCACACTCATAGTGTGGCCATGGGCTACAGCCACGTTCGCTGGCGTAAATTTAACTTTAAAGCTGCACGTTGCACCACCTGCAAGCGTAACCCCACAAGTATTATTAGTAGCTGAATAGCTCGTCGGCGATCCCGAGAATGCTAGCGCGAAGTTCGTTGCAGTTAAATCCCCATCATTAGCAATCGTAATGACACCAGTTTCATCTGTCGCAGAAGCGGCAATAAGTCCAAACGAGTGAGTTGTCGCAACAAAGTCTTCAGTTAAATCAACACCCTTATAAGAACGACCACGAATTTCAGTAACTTCAAGATCCACCGGTGTACCATCGTCTTCACCAGTAATAGTTAATCTATAGTTCGACGGTGTTTCACGCACAGCTTGTGGCGTATACGTCACAACAACTGTACAGGTTTCGTTATACTCTAACTCTTCACCCGTACAATTATCCGTTGTAATTGCAATTGCAGTTCCAGCCCCTGCGATCTTCACAAGATTCAAAGATAAATTCGAAAGCGGGAAGGCCGGCGCTCTATTGTTTTTAATTGTGAACGTCACAGAGCGAGAACTAGGGCTAAGGTCAACAATGTTTTCTGCCGGAATATCAATCGCACCCGTGATATCAGTTAAAGCAATATCATTTGAAGTGTATGTGGTCTGCGCGCGATCATCCTTAACAGCTAAAAGCGGAGCATCCCAAGTGGCACCTGTGATCGCCACGTTCGTGGTGTCCGTATCAGACTGTTGGGTTTCAGTAATTACAAACGTTGTATCATGAATAGCCGCTGAACCATGGGCATGGCTGGTAATTTCATATTCACAAGAAGCCCCGGCCACAAGTGTAGCGCCACAAGTCCCACCCGTAGTCCACGGAGCCGCCAAAGCAGAGTAACTCAAATTCGCCGTTCGATTACCATTATTAGTAATCGTCACAGTCTTCGTTTCAGTATCCGCATCACCAACTTTGATCACTGCGAAATTTAATGTCACCGGAGTTACATCTAAATCCATGATCGTTCCAGTACCAGAAAGATTCGTAGCAAGATTTCCTGTTTTACCGCTGCCATCCACCGGAACTGTCAATGTGCCAGCCTGGCTGCCAGAAGAAGAAGGATCAAAAGCCACAGACACAGTACAAGATGCACCATCAGCTAAGGTCGCAGCACAAGTAGAGCCTGTGATCGTAAACGCACTGGATCCCGTGATCGCCGGGGTGCCAATGTTGATCGTGCTGCCGTTGCTGTTTGTAATAGTAAACAGACGGGTCAGATTACCATTATCTAAATCCCAATCAGCAAACTGAGGATCGCCAGACATATTTGCTAAAGGCATATCTTTCACATTTGCTTTTAATAATACTTCCGCAGTGCCACCCACGGCACATGCCACAGTCAGTTTTTTATCTGTATAAGTAATATCACCTGCCGGAGCCGTTAAGCGAACCACCACATCACAAGTGTCATTCTTATTTAGGGCTGCTGTACACGTTTCAGATTGCACCGTGAACGGAGCTTCCGCAGACAACAAGCAACCAGAAGCATCATCTAAAGTACTTGGATTGCTAATTGCGATAGCACTTGAATCACGAATACCATTTCGTGGTACATCCCCAAAATTATACTCACTAGGGCCTGCAATCTTAGTTGCCGTTCCAGAAAGTGGGAAGGTCTTTGAAGTGTTCGTGGCATTGACTTTTAAATTCGCAGTCGATGTTCCAACTGTGACAGGGGAGTAAGTCACGGTTAAGTTACAAGTGTCAGTGATAGCTAAATTAGTCCCATCACAGCCCGCAGTTGACCACGGACTTGAAACCGCTTCAACATCTAAGTTACCACTGCTTCCTGTAGAAGCTTCATTTTCTAAGACGATAATCTGATTATGGGTAGATCCCACCAGTGCCGTTGCAATACCCACTGAAGTCGTATCAGAAGCAATACGCTTCGCTGGATCCACACCCGTACCTGTTAAGTTCACAATCACAGGTGCGATATTACTAGTCGCAGTTAAGGTCGCACCTGCAGCGCCTTCAACTAAAGGATTAAAGCGCACGCTGACTGTACAGCTTGCTCCCGCACTTAATGAAGTCGGGCAGTTATTGCTTATAACAGAGTAAGCACCCACAACCGGAGATAAATCAATCAACACATTAGTAGCAGCCAAATCAAGGCCCACCCCTGTGTGTGTCAGTGTAAAGATCTCTGTTTTCGTAGGACCAATATCCACGTTGCCAAAAGCTGCAGTGCCCGACCAAGCAAGAATAGCGGCTTTTCTGATTTGCGCCGTCATAGTGACGGAAGCTTTTCCGCCGACACTGCAAGTGTAGTCTAAACTTTCGCTAAGATTTGCAGAAGCTGCATGGGTATTAGGAAGTTTGACTAAAACAGAGCAATCTCCCTCAGGCTCTAATTCTGATCCGCACGTGGTGTCTGCCACTTGAAAGTTAACAGGTATAGAAAGAGCACACGTCGAAGCCGTATCCACAGTCGAAGGATTGGTGAAGTAAACACGAGTGCTAGCAAGCACTTCAGTGCTATTCGCAACTTCGCCAAAGCTTAAAGATGACTGGCTGCTTGTGATTTTTTTAGCTGTTGCCGCAAAGCTAGCCGCCGCATTTGAAACACCAGTTCCTGAACCCGTGATGGTCCCAGAAGTCGTTCCCGTTTGCTCAGCTCCCGGTGCTGCAGAAGGGGCATAAGTTAAAACATACTTACAAGATGTTCCCGCATTTAAGGTCGCACCACAAGCATTGCTTGTTTCGCTCCACGGGCTGTTGACACCTGATTTAGAAAGACCAAACCCAGCTAGATTCGTTGAATCTTGATTCATAAACGTAAATTCAACGTTTTCAGATATACCGACAAGGCGATCTGACCAATTTACTTCCGTTGGCGGAACTAAAACAAGTTGTAAACTTGAAGTCACTTCTGCACTTAAAGGAATAGTTAACGTACCACCTTTAGTACAAGTCATTTGCAAGTTTGCAGAACGTGAACCCACTGTTGAGTTTGCAGTAAATCTAGGAACGATAGTGCAGCTAGCATTCGCAGCCAAGCTTGTCGCATCTAAACACGTTGAATCTTCATCAATAGAAAATCCGGTGCCTTGAAGTGAACTTGATAAAATCGAACAACCCGTCGCAGTGCCAGACGCTTCATTAGTCACAATGATCGGTGCACCCGGGCGGTCATTCTTCGTTTTTACGAAACCAAAATCCACAGATTCTTGAGAGCTCGTAAGGCCCTTACCTTGGCCAGTGACACCGATAGACGGAACTAAAGAACCATCACTGCTAGTGTTAGTTAAATTGTTTTGTGATACACCAGATTCTGTCGGCGTGAATGTCACTTGAACTGTACATGAAGCAGAAGGGGCTAAAGTCTCAGTACAAGTGCCACCTGTGATGCTATATCCTTCGCCCATACTAGTAGAAAGATTATTTAAAACATCCGTCATGGTGTCAGTGGTTGAACTATTTGTTAAAGTGATTGTTTTTGTCGCTGAATCGCCAATTAGGACATCACCAAAATCAAGATTGCTCGTGTTACTTGTAATCAAAGAATCCGTTGAAGCCGCCGTAACAGGAATTCGCAACTCACCACCACGGGAATCACAAGATACAACTAAATCTATAGAATGAGATTTCACCGTCGCTGCAGGCGTATAGGTAATATCGACAGTCAAGTCGCTTCCCGCAGTGACCGTGCCGGGATTGGCATTTGAAGTTATCGCAAAAGCCGCATCGACTGGATCTAATGCGACTGTACAAGAACTTGCATCAACAGGGATAGAATCTGTGCCCACAGCGACCGTTAAGCTTTTTGGTACAGCAGCGCTTGAAGTTTTCACAATTCCATAATCAAGAGTCTTAGTTGTGGAAGTCAGACCAACAGAAGTACCTGTGAAAGTATAGGTTCTGTAAGTCCCGTTAGTTGCAAGAATTTCTAAGATACAAGAATGAGCGCCCGTTTCAGTGGGCTTAAACGCAACCTTAATGTTACAAGTCGCCAAACTTTGAGCAGTGAGAACGCTACCAACGATGCATTGCGCACTTCCTGGTGCTACAAGTGAACAGCTGCTGCCAGGTTTAAAGTCAATGCTGGCAATCGTTAAATCCTGACCCGCAGTACTCGCTGTATTTTCAACAACAATATCACCGGTATTAACTGCACCCGCAGCACCGGAATAAACCATCGTAGTCGCAAGATCTAGTTCGTTTTCATCAATGTAAAAATCAGGAATCAAAACTGCAGGATCAAAAGAACTTTTAAAAATAAAATCAGAACCCGTCAGGGTTTTAAACTTAAAAGTCAGTTCAATGATATCTGGAGGAACTTTTCCCGGAGCGTACTTAATCGCCACAGAACAAGTTTCGTTATAAGTTAAAACATTATCAGCGCATGACTCAAAAGAAATCCCATCAATCACAGTAAAAGCTGCGTGATTAGGATCCATAGTTAATTCAAAATCTTTAAGGGGATTGAAGCGGGGATTTTTGATTAAAAACTCAATAACTGCGTTTTCACCATAACGAATGCTTTTTACAGTCACTGCACCAACATCGCCACCAGAGCCATCAGCACTAACACTTTCGCGATCTTCATCATCACCACCAACAAGATCAATCGTCGTTGTCGGACTTGCGCAGTTTAAGTTTTCGCGCATACATGCTTCAGTTGCGAAATCTTTTCCTTGTTGCGTACAAGAAATTAGAACTCCAGAAAAGAAGGTAATAAGTAGAAGAATATTTAGTGTTTTCAAATGCCTACCTCAGCAATTAGTGCCCAATAATTTATCGGTAGGTTTTGTTAATTAATTTAGCAATTCACGGCAAAACCGTTTCATCCTGAGACGGTTTTGCCGGTTTAGTTTTAAAATTGTTTATAAGGGCTTTTTTCTATTACTTATGTCCTAAAAACGCAGGCGAACACCAACTCCTACGTCTAGGTCCACATCCGTTCGTGGCACCACATCTAATGCCAAAGCAATTTCTCCGAACACTTCAACATTAGGGTTTTTAAAATGATAAACAAGTCCTAAGGGCGCGCGCGGACCCAGTGCTGTGTCGCCGTCATACTTACCTTTATCAACCGAAATCAGACGCAGACCTAATCCATAGTAAAGTTCAATCGGTCCTTCCGTGGTTGCAAAAGTTCTGGCGCGATCACGCAAGTAAGTCAGGTGAAGGTGCAAGCCTGAATAGGTTCCAGAGTTATAAGCTAATGCGCCATCAACAGAATGCTGACCATCAATAGCAGTTCTTGCTGATAAGCCCGTCGGGTCCCCAAGCACAGCACCCACGGCAACTTCTGCTTGGGCAGAGTGATAAATCATCAACACTAGAAGAACAGTTATATAGGCAAAAAACTTCTTCATGTAGTTTCCTCCGTACAACAGTATGCCGTGATTAAAAAAATCTGTCATAGCTTCTTGAAATGTGTTTCAAGCAAAGTCAGTGCCCTGTCAAAATCCTTAACAATAAATTGAACTTCTCACTGAGCTTCCGAAACCAAGAAGTGCTAGCTGACATGTGTTAAGAATTCTCATGGCACTTACAAAGTGAAACCCCTTTTTGCAAATAACTATGAAAGGCGTATGATTTAAATCTATGAAAATTTATTCTGATATCACAAAAACAATAGGCCAAACTCCGTTAATAGAAATGCAAAGAGTCGGCAAAGGACTGCCAGGCAAATTAGTGTTGAAGTTAGAGTTTTTTAATCCACTTTCCTCCGTCAAAGATCGTATCGGTAAAGCGATGATTGAAGATGCCGAAAAAAACGGTTTGCTTAAGCCGGGTATGGAAATACTTGAACCAACTAGCGGGAACACAGGGATTGCCTTAGCTTTTATCGCAGCGGCGAAAGGATATCCGATAACTTTGGTCATGCCAGAAACGATGTCCCAAGAGCGACGTACGCTGTTATTACTTCTTGGCGCAAAAATCATTCTTACTCCCGGGGTTCTTGGTATGAAGGGCGCGATCGCCAAAGCCATGGAGTTGTCAGAAAAAAACAAGAATGCTTGGATGCCTTCGCAGTTTGACAATCAGTCAAACCCCAAAATCCATCGCGAAACCACGGGACCAGAAATTTGGGAAGACACCGATGGAAATGTCGATATCGTCGTCAGCGGCGTAGGCACTTCTGGTACCATCACAGGCGCAGGGCAATTTTTAAAAAGTAAAAAGAGCACCATTCAAATGATCGCGGTGGAACCCGCAGAAAGCCCGGTTCTATCTGGCGGAAAACCGGGCCCCCATAAAATCCAAGGCCTTGGCGCAGGCTTTATTCCAAGTGTGATGGATAAATCCATCATGGATGGGGTAGAACAAGTGTCCTCAGAAGAATCGCTGAAAACAGCCAAAGACATTATAAAACTTGAAGGCATTCCCGTCGGCATTTCTTCAGGTGCGGCGGTCGCAGCAGGTTTAAGAATCGCAGCTAAACCTGAAAATCAGGGCAAGCTGATTGTGGTGGTTATTCCAAGCTCTACGGAACGATATCTTTCCACGCTGCTTGCTGAACAAGAAAGACAAGAAGCTCAAAATTTAAGTGTCTCAACAGTTGAAGAAAGTTATTTAAGTCGGGTAAAGTAAGAGTATGCCATTTATAGTTCCGGCCCAAGATAAAGTCTTACTCAAAATCGGGGAGGTGAACAAGGATCACCGTCCTTCTTCGGAATTTGATATCTTTGTCTGGAATGTCTACAAAGGACAAAAGGCGCATATCTTTGAAAAAGATTTTTGCGCTCTAGGTGGTGGCAAGGACTTCATATTGATTCAAGAAGCTCTGCTTGATGATAAAATGCCCATGATCTGGAAAAATGATTTTGCCCCGTATGAGTGGCATGTCGCCCAAAGCTTTCACTACAAAAAAAATCTGCACAGCACAGGCGTAGCAATTGGTTCTAAGATCGCTCCCGAAGCCGTGGATTTTATTCGTTCAAAAACCCGTGAATTTTTCTGGCTCACTCCGAAGCTGACTCTTTTTTCTGAATATTCCATCGGCGGCACCAAAGTTTTATTCGTATGCACTCACGTCCTCAATTTCGTAACATTAAACGCATTTACAAATTCACTCTATGAAATCGCTGAAAAAATGGCGGACTTTAAAGGGCCTATTGTTTTAGCCGGGGACTTCAATACCTGGAATTTTAAACGCTATATGATCATGAAAAGCATCTTTCGCGATCTGGGCCTTGAACATTTGGACTTAGAAAATGACGGGCGTCTTTTAAAACTAGATCACGTTTTCGTTCGGGGCTTCGATGTTTTAAAAGCCCAAGTTCACCACACAATTCTTAGCTCTGATCATTTTCCTTTAGAAATCCGTCTTAAATGCCAAGAAAAAATCGAACCTTCAAATTCTTGAAGCCAGCGACTCTTTTTTATCGCATGTGCCTGCATTTAAGGCAGAATCTTCTCTTTTAGCTAAAATAGCGCCGCGTCAACCGATCATCCTCTACCTCTCCATTGACTAAAAACAATGAAGACATGTATTTCTAAGCCTTCGTAATTTAAACGATAAATACCTTTTCCGACAAATCGGAAAGGGGACAAACACGGAGTGCAACAATGTTTAGTAATTCTTTGCTAATGTCTCCTGTAATTGCAGGGGTTGTTGGTTTGCTCGTGGCTGTGGCTTTGTACCTTCGCGTGAAGGCACAACCTGCAGGCAACGAGACAATGAATCGCATCGCGAGTTACGTGCGCGAAGGTTCGATGGCTTTCCTTGTACGTGAGTACAAGGTTCTTTCTGTCTACGCAGTTTTCGTAGGCGCGGCTCTTTTCTTCGCATTAGGCGGAATCGCAGCAGGATCATTCATCCTGGGTGCTTTCTTGTCTTTGCTTGCGGGCTTCTTCGGTATGAAGGCGGCAACTTATGCCAACGTTCGTACTTCTCAAGCAGCAGCTGGCGGATCTAAGCCTGCAGCTTTACTTGTCGCTTTAGACGGTGGCGCAGTCATGGGTCTTTCTGTGGCAGGTCTTGGTTTGATCGGTCTTGGAATCCTTTACATGGTTTTCAAAGATGACCATGAAAAAGTAGGAACTATCCTTCACTCGTTTGCAGTGGGTGCTTCATCTATCGCTCTTTTTGCGCGTATCGGTGGTGGTATCTATACTAAAGCTGCTGACGTAGGTGCAGACATCGCTGGTAAAGTTGTTGAAAACATTCCTGAAGACGATCCTCGTAACCCAGGCGTTATCGCAGATAACGTGGGTGATAACGTTGGTGACGTAGCAGGTATGGGTGCTGACATCTATGAATCAATGGTTGCTGCCATCGTTTCTGCAATGGCAATCGCTCTTACAATTCCAGTAGAAGGCTTGTCACAATTAATGACGGGCGCTGATGCTGAGACAACTCGTCTTGCGGGTGTGACTCTGCCACTTCTTCTTTCTACATTGGGTCTTGTGATTTCAATCATCGTGATCTTTGCAGCGCGCGCGTTTAAAAACGGCAAACCTGCAACTGTTCTTCGCAATGCTTTGATCATCCCACCAATTCTTTTAACAATTGCTTCATACATCTTGATGCCAATGTTTGGTTTAAACCAAGGTATCACAGTAGCTTTAGCTGCGGGTGCATTCGGTGGAGCATTGATCGGTCTAGTGACTGAGTACTACACAGCTCATCGTCCCATCCGTCTAGTTGCTGAAGCCGCTTTGACTGGTGCTGGTACTGGTGTGATCCGTGGTCTTGCAGTAGGTATGGAATCAACTGCAATCCCAATGTTGATCGTTGTGGGTGCAGCTTACATCGCTGACCAAGCTTTGGGTCTATATGGTATCGCAATGGCAGCAGTAGGTATGCTTGCAGGTACTGCAGTTGTAATGACTGTAGATGCTTACGGTCCTATCGCGGATAACGCTGGTGGTATCTCTGAAATGTCAGGTCTTGGTAAAAACGTTCGCGACATCACTGACGAACTAGATGCAGTTGGTAACACAACAGCAGCTATCGGTAAGGGTTTTGCGATCGGTTCTGCGATCCTGACGGTTCTTGCTCTTTTCTCTGCATTCAACATGGAAGTAAACCATGTGCGTGAAAAAGCGGGTCTTGTTAAAATGTCTTTAGATTTAACTTCTTCAGGCGTTTTGATCGGTATCTTGATCGGTTCAATCCTTCCATTCCTTGTTGGTTCAACAACAATGACTGCGGTAGGTAAAGCGGCTCAAAAAATCGTAACTGAAATTGCTCGTCAATTTAAAGATATCCCAGGTCTTCGTGAAGGTAAGGCAGAACCTCAACCAGCGAAAATCGTTGATATCGCAACTCAAGCAGCTCTTTGGGAGATGATCCTTCCAGGTATGATCGCTATTCTTGCTCCAGTGGTAGTGGGATTTGCGATGGGACCTCAAGCTCTTGCAGGTCTTCTAGCTGGTGGTTTGGCAGTAGGTGCGACGATGTCTCTATATATGGCTAACGCCGGTGGAGCATGGGACAACGCTAAGAAATTCATCGAAAAAGGTGGATTGCCAGGTCATCCAAAAGGTTCTGACGCTCACAAAGCGGCGGTTGTTGGTGACACTGTAGGTGACCCGTTCAAAGATACTTCTGGTCCTGGTATCGCGATTCTTATCAAAGTTATGTCTGTCGTATCTTTGTTGATCGCTCAATTGATCGCAACTATCGGTTAAGCCTGTCTACACTCCGGTTTCACCGGTCTGTTCTGCACTCCGGCTGCGCCGGAGTGGGGGCATAACCAATTAAGTTCGATAAAACTGAACCCATAGTTCTCAAGACTATGGGTTTGTTTTTTTAAGCCGACCTTTTTAATGTAATCTGTGCTTTAAGTCCCACAGCTTCAGCCATTCGTAATAATCGATCTATCGTCACTTTCTGCAGGCTTCCGGACAAAATGCCCGTGACGGCACTTCGAGGTAATTTTGACTTCAACGCTATTTGGGCGTGTGTTAATTCATCTTGTTCCATTACTTTTAAAATTGCCGAGATGATTTGTGCTTTCATAATGGCCTCGACGCTTCTCCCATGGGATATACCGAACATTTTCGAAAGCTCTTCAGCAGTTGTCTTTTTCTTTTTCATCGTAAAACCTCTTTAAGGCGTTTCTTTGCAAGTTCAATGTTCTGTGCCGAAGTTGCTTTAGTTTTCTTTTTAAACGCGTGAAGCAAGAAAATACCCTCTTGGGCAACAAAAACATAAAACACTCTATAAATACCTGCGCGGTCCTTGAGCCTCAATTCATGGACACCTTTGCCAACCGTTGGCATTGGTCGTGAGATAGGCATACTTAGCTTATGTCCATTTTCGAGCCGGGACATAAGCTCTGCTAAATCTTCCCTTACCTCTAGAGGAAACTCGGCGGACCTCTTTTTCGCAGCTTTTTACTATCCGGATCAAACTTCCCCCAATGTCTCAAAAATGAGACATAACATCAATATGTTATTTTTACCTGCAAGATAAAGGTGGGAAAGGCTTCGAAGCTTAATATTTAAAACTGCATAGGGTGTCCGAAAGATGCCTTGAGTGCGGAAGCGAGATTTTGTGGCAAGACTATGGGTTTGTTTTTTTCTGCAAGCTCGACAAGAGGCTCGAATCAAAAACAAATTCTATGACGTAACGGGTGCGCAAACATAACAATATGTTTATGCGTATTCATCTTGGTTTTTTCAGCACGTTTTTGATGTTAAGCCTTACTTCCTGCGGAGAATTAAATTCTAGCTTAGAAAGCATTTCTCCCGCGATACCCCATGAGCTGATTTATCAAACGCAAGGGGACTGCGAAACTGGCGACCTTTCGTTTAATTATCTCGTCGCAGCCGGAACGCAATTATGGACCGATCCAGCACAAATCCTTACGGCCCAGTCTGAATTATACTTATCAAAAGACGGAACATACTTAATTCGATACCGTGAATTTCAAAACGTTGAAGGCACCACAGTTTATGATTCAAATTTTAGCGGCAGATATTTTAACTCTTCAGATAACGGTCGAATCCGTTTTGAAAATCTCGGCGAAGGCAAAGTTCAATCATGGCAGGGAAAATACTATTTGGATTTCCAGTACACTTCACGCATCAACTCTGAAGCTCTGGTAGGGAAAAAGGCCCGGTTCCGAGTGATGTCCTCACTAACAACATGGAACAACGACCGAGCCCAATACTGCGGTTATTAGCTCTTAGCAGCTAAAACCCAAATACCAACAAGTATAAACAAAGAACCAGAGACGTACTTCATAACCACGGGGCTAAGTAATGTTCCCAAGAATCTTCCAAAGATAACCCCTAAAGCACCAGCTAGGCCCAAGGCCAAGACGACTGCTAACAAAACAGTTAAAGTCGATTTTGTCTGTGAAGATGCAGCTAAGGCTGCGAATTGGGTTTTATCTCCCATTTCCGCCAAAAAAATTGTTATAAAAGTGCTCGCAAAAATCTTCCAATCCATTCCCAGTGTCCTTTAAACTAATTGATGTCATTATTGATAAAGTCACCACCTAAGGAAGGCAAGTTTGAAAAGTCGATTTATTTCCGCAATGGATCTTTTGCAAGCTGAGGCCTCCAAACAAGATCTCACTTTGCATCGCGTATTTGCGGTTCTAGGGGAGGAAGGTCATGCCCTGATCATGATCTTTTTCTGCCTTCCTTTTCTTCAGCCCATACCAATTCCGGGTTTGTCGACGCCTTTAGGGTTTATGATCGCTCTGGTGGCCATATTTCTTTATTTAAGAAAGCCGCCTCAACTTCCAAAACGATTTGAAAATCACAAGATTTCCTCGGAAGTGGTTTTAAAAGTTTCAAACATCGCCGAGCGGATCTGGACCTTTGCTGCCAAGGTCATTAAAGAGCGTTGGGCTTTCTTTCACGACCACTGGTTTTTCCGCCTTTTAAACCTCATAACAATTGTAGTGAACGCAGCCCTTTTATCGCTCCCGCTTCCGATTCCTTTTTCAAACACCGTCCCCGTGATCGCTATTATTCTTAGCGCCATCGGCCATATGGAAAAGGACGGATTCTTTATTCTAGCCAGTTACCTGTGGTGTTTTTTAGTCGCATCGTTTTTTACGACTCTCACACTAGGCGCGATTTTGTTTGCTACGCCCTAGGTCCCTAGACCACACAAATTTTGAATGCTTCAGATCTCCTTTGCTAGAATGAATGAAAAGGAGAATTCATCAATGATTAGAATCATCTTAGTATCTGCTTTAACTCTTGGCTTAAGTTCATTTGCAAATGCCCACAATCACGAAAAACACGAAGCTTGCGCGAAAGATCGCGAAACGTTGTGCGCGGGTATGGAGCCAGGAAAAGGTCTTCACAAATGCATGAAAGAAAATAAAGAAAAACTTTCTGCAGAATGCAAAGCCCATGTTGAAACAATGAAAGAGCACATGAAAGACATGAAGGATGCGTGCCAAGCTGACAAAGAAAAATACTGCGGCAACGTAGAGCAAGGCAAAGGCAGAATCATCAAATGCATGAAAGAAAACAAAGATAAACTTTCAGCAGAGTGCAAAGCTGAAATCGAAAGCGCAAAAGCGGCGCGCAAAGGTAAATAAGGAATAGATCCGTTTTGAGAGAAAGAAGTTTAAGACTTAGTTTGATCGACGCTTTTTTAAGCGCCTTAGTTATCGGAGCTGGCGAGACCTACTTGCCAGCTTATTCTTTATCTATTGGTATGGGCGAAATCTTCGCCGGAATCTTAGCAAGTTTACCATTGGTAAGCGGCGCTATCTTGCAACTGATCACTCCACGGGGTTTGCAACAGGTTCAGTCCCATAAACACTGGGTCGTGGCTTCTGCGATTCTTCAAGCCCTTACGTTTATTCCGTTAATTTATTTCTCTGCCACTCGCGCGCCGAACTTTTGGACTTTATTCTTTATTCTGACTTTGTATTGGGGCTCAGGCTTTTCATCAGGTCTTGCATGGAACTGGTGGATGGGACGCCTTGTGAACGTTGAAGAAGGAAACACCTTCTTTTCAAAAAGAACAAAAATTTCTCAGCTCGGAATCTTGATCGGTCTAGTGGCCGGAGGCGTAGCTCTTCATAACAAAGTAGAAATCGGACCATTCACAAGCGTCTTTACATTATTATTCGCTTTCGCTTTTGCATGCCGTTTATTTTCTTCCTACATTCTTTCTAATCAGTATTTTGATCCCGCATGGATCAACGAAAAGAAATTGGGATTTAGAGAATCCTGGAAGGTTTTTTGGAGCAACACTTCAAAGCGCCAATTTTTCTTTTTCTTAGCGCCGTTTCAAGCCGCCGTATTTATCTCGTCACCATTTGTCACCCCCTACATGCTTGCGCAAGCTAAGATGGATTACGGCACCTATATGGTGGCCATCGCCATCTTATTTATCGGAAAAATTGCAGCCATCACAGCGATTGAAAGATTCCGTAAGTCTGCTTCAGGTTTTAGTTTGTTATTATTCGGAGCAGGCGCCGTGGCGCCACTGCCAGCACTGTGGGCTTTAAGCAGCAGCCATCTTTACATTTTCTTTTTACAATTAATCAGCGGACTTGCGTGGGCCTTCGTTGAAGTAGGTCTTTCGTTGATATTCTTTAAAGACATCAAGCAAGACGAAAAAATCGCGGTGTTGACTGTTTATAATCTTTTAAACTCAACAGCGATCATCTTAGGAACGTACTTAGGTGGAAAATTCCTGTGGCTTTTAGGTGAACACTTAACGGGCTATTATTGGCTATTCATCATCGGCAGCGTCGGCCGTATAGTCGGGTTTATCCCATTATATCGATACATCCGAACGCAGATGGCTCTTACGCCACCAACTACGACAGAGGCTGAAAGAGCTTCTTAAACTGCTTATGAATGATTTTATCTGCATAGGGATCATCCGCATTTTCTAAATCTGCAGAACTATATCCTGAAAAAATCTCTAAGACCTGCACTTGGTCTTTCGCGACAGAAAAACGCGCGCGCCAAGTGCGATAGGCAATAACAAATTCTTCACCAGCAGCCTTCACACGTTTTTTTCTAGAATTCGTAGGCTCATACTCTAACTGATGAAGTAAAAATCCACGAAGTTGAGTGACGCCGTGACTATCAAGATAGCGCAAACTTTCTTTAGCGCGCTCGGAAAAAGAAATCACATGTTTCTCAGCGTTTTTTAACCAGGCAGGTTCAACTCCTGGAAAGGAATCCGCGTAAGCCACGTAAGGCTTAATATCAAGCACAGGACTGCCATCAAGAATATCTGCACCAGAAACAAAAATCTTTAATTTCTCAATGCGTGCGACCTTTACGCAGCTCATACCAATGCCATTAGGGCGATAAGGCGAACGGGTAGCAAACACACCTAACTTAGTATCACTACCACGAGGAGGTAACACCATCGGCTGCCAATCAGGATTATGATGAAAATGAAAAATGATCCAGATTCTTTCACAACCATCAAGACCCGTAAGAGCCTGTTCAAAATTGTGTCCCGATTCTAGCTCAATACATCCTTCTGCATGGAATTCATCAGGCTGCCTGCCAGCCTCATAGGGATGCACCTGCGAAGTTCTGAAAATACCGATTGGGGAGATTTCTATTTTTGCTGACGCCACTGTCTCATCCATTCAAAGCCAGCAACAGCCGCCGTGACACCCACATTTAATGAATTCTTCATTCCACGCAGAGGAATAATGCGAACTTCATCGATGACTTTTAAGATCTCAGGATCTAATCCAAAACGTTCGTTACCAAAAACAAAAGCTGTCGGCTCTTGTTCAAAATTTTGATAAAGGTCCACGGCACTGGCTGCCGTTTCTAAAGCAATCACGCGATAGCCTTCATCTTTTAGTTCCTCAAGGCATTCTAAAAGTTTACCACCTTCAGCCCAAGAAACATTCTGCTCCGTCCCCATGGCGGTCTTTTCAACCTTCCATTGATCGGGCGTGGGCGTGTAACCACAAAGATAGATTTTTTCGACACCCAAGCATTCCGCGGTTCTAAAAATTGAACCCACATTAAATGCTGAGCGCATATTATCTAAAACAAAAACCAAAGGAATTTTTTCAAGCTGGGTTTCAGTTTTGTCGTTTTCGACGATCAGAAATTCATCATCTTGCAAATTCTTATGCAGAAGTCTTTCAACGGGAACAGCGAAGCTGACAAAGTGCTTAAGACTCATTCCCTCAACTAAATGCTTTTGCAGGTCAGTTAGACGGGAAACGTCAGGATTTTCGGAATTTTTTAACAATGACAGTTTGTTTTTTAAATTCTTTAAAGCATCCGCATCAAAAGAAAAATCCCTCGAGGATTTTTCAAGCTCTAAAAAGAGTCGATGAATTTCTTCGAGGGATTTTTTATCCTGGGGATTTAAAGCCATTATTTCACGCGTTGGCCAACTTGGGCGCCATCATCTGCAGCCAATACAAATAAATCACTGCCACCGCTGCCAGCAGCAAGCACCATACCTTCAGACATACCAAACTTCATTTTGCGCGGTTTTAAATTCACGCAAACCAAAATCTTACGTCCCAAAAGTTGCTCAGCTTTATAGGCAGTCTTAATCCCTGCGATAATTTGGCGAACCTGGCCGCCACCAATATCCACTTTTAATCTCAAAAGTTTATCTGCTTCTTTGATCTCTTCAGCTTCAATAACCTGACCAATGCGCAAATCTACTTTTTCAAAATCAGCAAATTCAATTTCAGTCGGACGGTCGCCATTTCTATCTTCAGCTGCTTTTTTAGAATCAGCCGGCGCTGCAGGTTGAGGCCCACTCTTAGCCTTAGCCGACTGAATCTCTTCATTGATCTTGCGGCTTTCTTCCACCATGGCTTTTACTTTATCAGCCTCAATGCGAGTCGCAATATGCTCATACTCATTGATCGGGTGATTTGTAAGAACCGTTTCAATGTCAGACCACTGATAATCTTTTTCGCCCAAAAGCTTCGCCACTTTCGCAGTGTAGTGAGGAAGAACAGGCTTTAAGTAGATCGCCAGCATACGGAACATATTCAAAGTCGTAGTAATGACCTTCTTAGTTCCAGCAGGATCTGTCTCTAATGTTTTCCACGGAGCTTTCTCATCAAAGTATTTGTTAGCATCATCAGCTAGTGAACGAATTTCGCCGACAGCTTTCGCAAAATCACGAGCTTCAAAATGACCAGCAATAACTTCACCACGAGCTTGAGCCTGCTCAATAAGTCGCAAGCCTTCCTCATCCGGTGAACTCATCATGCCATCCATTTTTTTCTTAAGCATTTGTCCACCGCGGGACCCAAGATTCGTGATTTTACCCACAAGTTCTGAATTCACACGATTCACGAAATCTTCAAGATTTAAATCCATATCATCAACAGAGCTATTTAACTTCGTTGAATAATAATAACGAAGGTATTCAGGATTTAAATGATTCAAATAAGTTCTTGCTGCGATAAATGTTCCTTTAGATTTAGACATTTTTTCGCCGTTCACCATCAAGTGACCGTGAACGAATACTTGATTCGGAGATCTAAAATTCGCCGCTTTCAAAAACGCGGGCCAGAAGATTGTATGGAAGCGCGCAATGTCCTTACCGATGAAATGGTATATTTCACGGGTTGGGTCCTGCCAAACATCCTTCAGGGAAAGATTTTGTTGTTTCGCCCAACGCTCAGTTGTGGACATATACCCCATCGGAGCATCCACCCAAACATAGAAAAACTTTTTGCCATCAGTGCCTGGAATCGGGAAGCCAAAATAAGGCTCATCGCGGGAAATATCTAAATCCAGCAAATCCTCATTAAACCATTCAAGCATCTTTTTAGAAATTTCCGGGGCACAATGCTTCGGAATCCACTCTTCCAGATATTTCTTAAAGTCATTCAACTTAAAGAAAATACTTTGGCTTTCCTTCATCACTGGCGTGTTACCGCATAATGAACAGTGCACACCCTTCATATCCGCAGGGGAGTAAGTGGACCCGCACACGTCACAAGAATCACCATATTGATCTTTTGCGCCACACTTAGGGCAAATACCTTTTACGAAGCGGTCGGGTAAAAACATTTTATCGAAGTTACAATAAAGCTGCTGAATCGCTTTAACGTTCGTGTGCCCACCATCAACCATGCGTTGATAGAAAAGTTCACACAGTGCTTTATTTTCCGGCGCATTCGTAGATCCGTAAAAAGAAAAATCAACTTGGAAGTCAGCAAAGTCTTTAGAGTGCTCGTCAAAGCTTTTCGCAATTAAAGCTTCCGGAGTAATACCCATCTCGCGGGCTTTCACCATGATCGGTGTACCGTGGGTGTCATCGGCACAAATATACACGCACTCATTACCGCGCATTTTTTGAAAACGTGCCCAGAAGTCAGCTTGAAGGTATTCCATCATATGACCAAGATGGATATATCCATTGGCATAGGGAAGAGCACAGGTGATTAAAATTTTGCGGTTCTGATTCATGAATTGCCTTTCTAGCGCCAATCAACTTGGCCAGAGTCGAGATGATACATGGCTTTCACGATCTTTACATCCCCCGACGCTATAGCGTCACGAAGGATTGCTGAGCGCCCAATCAAATCAGCAGCAACTCCATCCGTATTTGCCCAGCTCTCGTCAACTAAACCTTCTGAAGGGGCCATGGTCGCAAATTTTTGAATTCTTGGCTTAATATCATTAGCCAAAGCCTCTAGTGCAGGGCTTCCCAACCCAGAACCACGCAAAGAAGCAAGGGTCGCAGAAATTGCCCCACAAGAGTCATGGCCCATTATGACCACTAAATTTGCGCCCAAATGTTCAACCGCGTATTCAACGCTGCCGACGACGTTGTTATCCATAGCTTCACCAGCCGTGCGAATCACAAAAACTTCACCCAATTTTTGGTCAAAAACCACTTCCGGAGGCACTTGCGAATCACTGCAAGATACAATCACAGAATGCGGCGTTTGGCCTGAGCTTAAACGCGAACGATCTGCCCGCGAAGCTCCGTCGTTACGAAAGCGCCCCCTTGCAAAGCGGGTGTTGCCATTTCTAAGCCAACCCATGGCTTTTTCAGCAGCGACGGGACCGGCGCGACGCGTGGATTTTTCCGAACCTTTTTCGACATGTTGAGTGGCAGCAGCAACCGCTTCTTTGAGCTCTTTAGTTTGTGCTTCTGAGTCAAGATCCTTCGAAGAAATGCGGGTGATACCCTTTTCATCATTGCTAGTTGCCTGTGCTGGAGCTTCTTTTTTATCTCCCTGTTGGTCTTTCAGCATTACTTTAGTATCTTCTTGGGAGGGGCTTCTGCGTAAAGATGAGCAGGCGCTCATTGATAAAAGAACTAAGCTCATTATGAAAAGTCGTAACATTTTGTCCTCCCCGTGGGTGGTTCTATTGTCAGGACCTCCATCGAGGCAGGTCAAATTAAAAAGGAAAAAACTTTTTTGCTATTAAGGCTTTCTTTAGAATGAATAAGTCATAGGAGAAACCAATGTCCGTCACGGTTTTATCGCCTTCAGAAATTCAAGCAAAACTTCAAGAGCGCAACTATTCTGCGCAAAAGACTTACCTAGCTATGTATAGCACCTGGTGGGGCGGCATCGTAAAAGATCCAGGCATGATGGTAGTACCCGTAGATGATCATCTTGTTCATCGCGGAGATGGCGTTTTTGAAGCGATTAAAGTGATCGAAGGAAAAGCGTTTCTGCTGCAAGAACACTTAGAGCGCCTAGAAATTTCAGCAGGTCTTATTGGTCTACCAATGCCGATGCCGCTGGATGAAGTTAAAAAGATCATTATGGCGACAACCCAAGCCACTGGTGCACAAAATGCGATGCTTCGCCTTTATATTTCCCGCGGCCCAGGTGGATTCACGACAAATCCCTATGACTCCATTGCTTCGCAACTTTATTTGGTAGTGACTTCCTATGCGCCAATCGCTGCTGAAAAATACCAACAAGGGGTTAAAGTCGGTCGCAGCCAAGTCCCGCCGAAAGAACCATGGTTAGCAAAAATCAAAACCTGTAACTATCTGCCAAACGTTCTAATGAAAAAAGAAAGTGTCGATAGAAAAATCGATTTCACAATCGGTGTTTGCGGTAACGGGTTTTTAACTGAAGGCAGTACAGAGAACATCGTACTTATCGATAAAAATAAAAATCTAATCCGACCTCATTTACGTCACATCCTAAAAGGAACGACCATGATGAGATCTTTTGAGCTGGCGCAATCCCTAGTGAAAGAAGGTCACTTAAATTCAGTGATTGAAAAAGACCTGACTGAAAGCGATATCCTTAACGCTCAAGAAGTGATGATGATCGGAACAACGTTAGATGTTTTACCGGTCACAGAGTACGAAGGAAAAGTGATTGGATCCGGTAAGCAGGGACCGATAGCAGAAAAAATGCTGAAACTTTTAAGAGCTGATATGAAAGAGGGGCCCAAAGCGACCCCTGTCTATCACGCCGACGCCGTTGTAGTTTAAATTGTACTCCGGCGAAGTCGGAGTAAACGCCAACGAGCGACTAAACTTCCAATTGAATTTTATCTAATAACTCTGGATCACTTAAAACAGCTTCGCCGCCTTTTGCAATGGCTGTCAGTGGACTTTCAGCAACTCGCACAGGCAGGCGAACTTCGTTTTGAATACGCAAATCAAAGTCACGAATCAGCGCACCACCACCGGCAAGCACAACGCCAGTTTCAATGATGTCAGAAACAAGTTCCGGCGGAGTATGTTCTAAAGCCTTGTGAATAGCATTGATAACTTCTTGAATACAGTTATTCATCGCTAGGCCAACATCTTCAGAGCTGACTTCCATGGTTTTATTCATGCCAGTATCAGCATCGCGACCAGAGATTTGCGCCGTGCGAATGTCTTTTTTAGGAACCGCCGTGCCGATTTCAACCTTCAAATATTCAGCCGTGTTGTCAGAGATAATTAATTTTTTATACTTGCGGAAATAATCAATGATCTGGTCATCAATTTTATGACCACCTACGCGAACCGCTTCACAGTACACGATATCTGCAAGTGCGATAACGGCCACCTCCGTCGTCCCGCCACCGATATCGATGATCATATTACCTTGAGCTGACTTCACGTTAAGACCAGATCCAATCGCCGCAGCCATTGGTTCATCAATCAAGAAAACTTCTTTCGCGCCAGCCGCTTTACAAGACTGAATAACAGCTTTCTTTTCAACTTCAGTCACGCCGTAGGGAAGTGAAACCACTACGCGCGGGCGAGAAAAAGCATTTCTCACGCCAGGTTGGCTTAAGAAATGTTGAAGCATCACTTCTGAAGTTTCAAAGTCAGCAATGACGCCGTCACGAATAGGTTTCTGGGGAAAAATGCTTCCTGGGTTGTTCGCTAATTTTTCTTTAGCGTCATTACCCACAGCGATCACTCTTTTTTTGCCAGGACTAGTTTGTTGGTAAGCGATCAAAGAAGGCTCATTAAGAACGATTCCTTTTCCGCGAGCTGCGATCAAAGTATTCGCAGTCCCTAAATCGACATAAAGATCAGCAGCGGTTCCAGCATCGTCTTTAAACAACCATGAAAACATATTAATTCCCGAATCCTTTTTGGCTTTCAAAAGGGAAAGTAGCAAAGATTGAAATGTATGAATAAGATTTATTCAAGTCTACTCCCGCTTCCGCGCCAAGAGTCACTTGATCCCAATCTACATAGTGAAATTCACTGCCGATGGACAGATTTGTCGCTACAAGATTTTCTTCTTTTGTATTTAGGAACGTGAAAGGCACAGCCAGGTAAGGAACAGCTAATCCGTATTCAGTATCAAACTTTTTGCTTACAAGTGGTGAAAACTGCAATTGCAAAAGATTTTGCTCTTCATCGCGAGCAATACCTGCCCCTGCGCGGAAACCCATCGACGGTTGGTTATCGACGTCAGGAAATGGAATGAATTTAAAGCTAGCAAACGCATTAAAATCCACAGCCCCAGCACCCATAGAAACGCGGGCACTTGAAGATTCACTGATGGCTGTATCGATGAACACATTTACGTTCGCACCGCCACCTTTGTTGGTTAGAAGTTGCGGTTCTACTCCCACTTGATATTTTCCTTGCGGATCTAGTTCGCCAGATTCAGCGATACTTAAATAGGCATGGGCGTTAGAAGTTAGAAAAAGACCTAAAACGAAGTATTTAGCAAAATTCATGAATAAAAACCTTTCAGCTCAAAAAATGGTATCCAGTTGCGAATCGTTTGACAAGACCTTGATCCAAAGAGAATCTGAAAGAGTGACGAAATTGCCCATATCTTTAGTAATCATCACTTTGAACGAAGAAGCTCATATCGAGCGTTGCATTCGCTCAGCCCCCTTTGTCGATGACGTGGTGGTTGTTGATAGTTTTTCGACGGATCGCACTGTCGATATCGCCAAAGCCTGCGGAGCCCGGGTTTTCCAAGAAAAGTGGCGGGGATTTGGCCTACAAAAGGCCTTTGCAACAGAACAAGCAAAAAATCCTTGGGTGCTTTCCTTAGATGCCGACGAGGCGTTAAGCCCCGAACTTGCTGCTGAATTAATCACCAAATTCCGTTCGTTAGACGAAGAAGCGGGCTACCTGTTTCCACGCCGGTCTTATCACTTAGGCCGATGGATCGATCACGGGGGATGGTATCCCGATTATCAGCTAAGACTGTTTAATAAAAGTAAATCGCAATGGAATTCCGCTGATTTGCACGAAAAAGTCGAAGTCAGCAAAAAACTAAAAATGGAAAAAGATCTGCACCACTGGGTCTTTGATAGTCTTAGTGATCAAGTTATCACAAATGATCGATACTCTACACTAGGAGCCCAACAGCTTGCAGCTAAGGGCGCAAAATTCTCGTACTTAAAGTTGATCTTTAAGCCCTGGGGTAAGTTTATTGAAACTTACTTTTTTAAGGCAGGTTTCAGGGATGGACTTGCAGGATTTATAATCTCTGTGGGGGCCGCTTATTCCTTATTTTTAAAGTTCGCTAAATTGTGGGAGATGGAACGTGTGCAGAAAAAACAGGTTAGTTAAAGTTTTACTTTTACTTTCTCCGTTGCTTTTAGCGTTTACTGGCGAACCGACTCCGCCGAAATATCCTGCAATTCAAGAGTGGCAAGGCCCAGCCTGGGTGACGGGTAAAGATGGCATTCGTCATCCCGTTAAGAAAAAACTAATCCTTCGCGAAAAAGCCTTATTAGAAACGGGCCTTAATTCTTTAGTTAAAGTAGCGCTTGATGAAAAACGCAGCGTTATTCTGTTAAGTCAAAGCGTACTATCCCTGCCGGTGATTAGTTGGGAAAGTGGTGAAGCCCCGGTCCTATTATTAAAGAGCGGATCTTTAAACTGGCTACAAAAGCTAGAAGATAAAGGGCGCTATAACATTGCCTTAAGATCTGATCTTTTTGAATTCATCGCGCCCCCTGGGGATTTCATTTATACCATCGACCCAAAAAATGCCTATGCCGAAGTGAAGGTATTAAACGGAAGCATCGAGTTTTCAGCCCTTAATTTTGAAGAGTCAGTCAAGGTGCAAGCCGGTCAACAGTCAGGGTTTCAAGGAGTTCTTGAAAGCGGGGAAATCGCCTACGATGTTCTTTTGCAGGGAAAGAAGATTCCAAAGGGAAAATTACTTCCTGTGAAGACTCTTGAAAGCTCGCAGGCGGATCAAACCGCCGTGGCTGAAAGAAAGCGCCAGGATAAACTGGCAAAACAAAAATCCAACTCTTCAGATCTATCTAAGGCAAGAAGCGCAGGAATGATTTGCCAAAGTCCCTTAGGAAAATTCAATCAGTGCGCGTGGATATGTCTGAACAATCCATCGAAAGAAAAAAAGAAGTGCCTTCTAGCGAATAAAGAAGTTTCTTGCGTAAGAAAGCGCTGTAACGCCAACGGGGATTGGGCCGAGGAAATGGCACTAGATGCTGAAAAAGCGAGCACCATTTGTAAGGCGCAGCCTGTCGTAGCTCCTTGTGATTACTAAGTTTTTTAAAATTCTTAAAAGGTAGGTTCAAATCCTGCTTGCACTTTGCCCGGTAAGGCCCTATAACGGACCTTCCTTTGTGGTGGCCGTAGCTCAGTTGGTAGAGCATCGGATTGTGATTCCGAGTGTCGCGGGTTCAAGCCCCGTCGGTCACCCCAATTTTTTCTAAAAGCTCCATGGGCTTGAACCTTCGGTCACCCCAATTTTTTCTCTAAAATCCAAAAAAATTTAAGTTATTGGTAAATCCACTGCTCTAGGTGCGCTAGAGGAGATTCGCTATTAAATTGATTAAAAATAAAAAAGGCAGCTCCATAGCTGCCTTTTTTTACTTTTACGATGATCTGACGCCTACTTAACTTCTTCCACCAACTTCAGTTTCGCATCTTTAATCTGCGCCACTGGCGTAATAATTGGCTCATTCAGATCAAGCTCTCTGCCAGTGTTCTCTAAACGATTTTTAATCAGCGCCTTCACGTAAGGTCCACCAAGATTTAGATCACGAAATTTTTGAACATGTCCCACCTCAATGCCCGTAGCCTTTTTAAAGACCTTGTAAACAAGCTCAGAACAGTAAATCAAATCATCCGTCCACTCAAAATAAATATCATAGTCAGCACCAACAAATGGAGCTAGTTGCAAGCGCAGATCTTTTCTGTTTTCACTAGTTAAGCCGGGAACGCGATAAATTCTGTAAGCTTTGTTCTTTCCGCGAGAAATAAATGAACTCAATGAAGTAAAGCGGACCGGCTGAACAGCCTCGGCCACTTGCCACTGACCCTCTTTATAAAACAACATTCCGACATGGGTCCATTTAGAGCCAGTAGCTTCTTGAATGGCTTTTGATTGCACGCCTTGGCTTTCATGAAAAATGATATCGCCATCTTGATAAGTGGCTGCAAAAGAAGAAAAGCTAAAAAGAAAAGAAAGGAACAGCATTGAAAGGGCAGATGTTTTCATTTTTTATTCCTAATAAAGTTATAGTTATTTAAGAAATAAGATGTAAGCGATAAACTTTGCAAGACACTTCTACGTCATAGAACACCATTCCGACGCTCGGACAAGAACCTGCAGATTAACTGTTTAATGGCATCTCGCAATGACTAACGAACGCCGTTAGGTTGAGATTTTTTATCCGTCGGCACGGAATCGCTTGAAGGTGGACTCAATTTTAAGCCTTCAATTTTTTTCACTACAGCTTTTCCCCAGGCGGCAGAATCTTTAGGTCCATAATGAACACCGTCTGATTTTCCAGCGGGATATTTTGTGATCGCCGTCGAATCAATGAAATGACATTTATTTTCTTTCGCTAAACTCTTTAAGCTCTCAATTCCCAGAGGAAGGTTTTTCTTAAACGGGTCCTTAGATAAATCCGGAGGCCCCACCCAAACGCACTCTGAACCTTGCGCGCGAATCGATTTCATCATCGTTTCGACATGTTTTTTTTCTGAAGAAATATTTCCGGTGCTACCAAGAATATTCGTCCCTAATGTGATCACCGTAACTTGCGGTTGAAGTTTTTGAATTTCTTGATCAAAGGAAGGAAGCTTGTGACTTTTAACTCGAATCTCGCGGTCAGCACTGCTTTTCTGCCAAAATCCGCAATTTGTAGATTTAAAATTAGCGGACGTCGTCATCCAAGTTGAAGGCGAAGATCCGCAGCTAGAAAATGAAGTCACCTGTTTTGCATTTTTGCGAAAGTGAGCATCCAAAACCTCACCGTATTTTCCATAGGCGTGGGAGTCGCCCAACAAGAGAACTCGCTCAAAAGAGTTCTCTGCTGAAAAACCAAGATTCAGTAGAACTAAGAATAGTAGGCTAGTCATAAACTTCCTTATTTATAACGGAGTTTGCCTAGCAATTAGATCAAGAGTTTAGCGGGCGTTCAAGTGATACATGAAACAAAACAATCACCTGAAATAAATTAATCGAGGTGAACCTTAAATAGGCGAATTGGTGGGGACTCATCTTTATAGCGCTCTAACTCTAGGACAGGAATTTTGATATTTTCTTGTTCTTTAGTGATTTTAATAGTTCCCCATTTGCCTTCAACTTTAAGGCCTGGGATTGATGCTAAGAATACTTCTAAACTTAATGTTTCACCATTCACCCGGAACTGAGAACCATAGGCACTAGTGCTAATGTAAAGTTCTCCATTTACTTTTAAAAGATCAAAATTCTTCTGCAAGGTCGTACCTAAATCGGTCGTATAAGAAAATACTCCCATCACATCTGTGATCACGTCAGCCTTACGCCACTGGTGGGTCGGTTGATGCTCAAAAATTCCTTCATGGGTTTGCAGTTTTCCCTCAAAATTTGGCATTCCAAACCAGCGATCAATTTTGAAGGCAACAGCCGTCGTATAAGGACGAGCTTCTGAGTCGCGGGACTTCATAAATTCAATCAAAGCCTTAGCTTTGCCAGCGCCCATATCAATCCAGTGACTTTCTGGAGTCATTCTTTCTAAAGCTTTCGTAAAATCAGGATGCAGATCATGGGTATAGTCCCATAAGGTGCGGTCTGTAATAAAACTATTCTTTGCAACTTTTTCAGTGATGGTTGCAGTGGCAGGCCGAGGAATTTCCTTAAACAAATCCTCGCAGCGAATTTGTGCATGGGCATCATTTAAAAATAAAAAACAAATGATAAAAAGTGCAGACAGCATCCAGTGTCTCATATTGAGATTCACCAACAATTTACGCCAACGACTGACCAAAGATTTCTGTTTTCTTTGTTCTATAGTCCACTCAATTGATTTGTACGCATCTCTGTAAGCCATGAAATTACAAGATTCAATCTTCAAGCCAACTTCCGTAACTTGACCGATTCCTATACGATAAAGTACCGAATCTGTGGAGGGTTACTGTGAGATTCTTTTTAAGATTTGGAATATTGTCGCTAATAGCATGCCTCTTTGCTCTAAATGCTCACTCCGCCAACGATAAAACGCTCACGGTCATCACACACGAAGCCGCTCCCTGGATGGCGGAAAAACTTCCCGACGGCGGAGCTATTTTCTATGCTCTAAAAAAAGTTCTAGAAAAGAAGGACTACAATTTAAAAGTTATATTCGCGCCATCATGGATTCGGGCAAAAATGGATGCCGTTAAGAAGTCCGAAATCGATGCTTACTTCCCAATACGAACCATTGAGCATGAAGATGTTTTTATGTTTACAGATGTGATGTTTGAAAGTCCCTGGAGTATTGCAGAAAGAAAAGATCATCCAATCCTATTTCGCGATCTGCAGGATCTAAAAAGATATACGGCAGGAAATGTTCAAGGTGTTGAGCTTCGTCCAGGAATCGAGGATCTAGTCAAACAGGGATTAAAAGTCGAAACTACGTCGAGCCAAGAAAACAACCTGTTAAAATTAGCTACGGGTAGGGTGGACTTTATTTTTATCGATAAAGGAGTGTATCGTTTCACACTGGCGATGGAGCCATCACTGAAGCAATACCGTGACAAGTTGCAATTGAATGCAAAGCCCATAGTGGTTGAAAAATACAAGCTAGCTTTAAAGAAAAAAAACGTCCCCAAGGAATTTGTCGCTTTCTTTAATTCTACACATGACGAATTTAATAAGCACCTAGAAGATTATTATAAAATGTTAGAAACAAAAAAGCCGTAAGCTTTGTGTTAGCACACCTCTACAAAAAGAAAACCTGACGATCCCGCCGTCATTGCTTATGCTCCTTTTTTCGGGAGGTTCAAATGATAAAAATTCTTCTCGCCTTGATAGCTGTAGTCGTACTTGTTGCGTGCAGAGACGATGACACAAATTCCCTCAATCCTCCCTTAACTCAAAAACCAGGCGTCCCAGTAGCTACCCCCGATTTTTCTAGAACCGACTTCATGAGAGACCTAGACGATCCTTGGGACATGGCCTTCACATTGGATAGCACGATGTTTTTCACCGAAAAATGCAGAGGCCTCTCTGTTCGAACTCCCGATGGAAAGGTAACTAAACTTTTCGGCGGAAACGGCTACAACACCTTCGTTCCAGATTTCTTCTGTGCCGGTCAATCCGGCATGCATGGCGTAGCTATCGATCCAAACTTTGCAAGCAATCGCCGCATCTACGTCTTCATGCCCTCTGAACTAAGTTCACCAAGAACAAACCGAATCGTAAGATTAGTTGTCGATGCAAACTTTACTTCCGTCTCTGAAAGAACCGACATCATCACTGACATCTCCTTTAAAGACCGCAGAAACCTCTGGGGAGGAGTCGGCACCCATAGCGGAGGTCGCATTAGGTTCGGCCCTGACGGATATCTTTACATAACAACCGGGGATAACCACAACGGTCCTTTGCCTCAAGATTTAACTAAACTAGGCGGAAAAATCCTTAGAGTCGACACCAACGGAAAAGCAGCTCCAGGCAACAACACTCCTACAGGAGGCGACCCGCGCATTTACGTTTACGGCCTTAGAAATGCCCAGGGCCTAACGTTCAAACCGTCAAACGGTAGGCCCTTCATTGCCGAACACGGCCCTAATCACAGCGACGAAGTCACAGCCTTATCTCCTGGAGGAAACGGCGGCTGGGACCCAAAACCAGATTCCGGAGTCAGTTGTGCGGATAATTACTGCGGCTATATTTCTAACAGAAAAGACGGCAAATTAACTTCGATGACTGACACTGATAAATTCCCTCAAGCCTTAAAGCCTCTATTCGTGATGCCTGATTCGCAAGGAATGGGTACCGCAGCGTTTGTGGTTGGTCAGCAGTGGAAAGATTGGAACGGAATATTATTAGTAAGTCTAATGGCCTCTGAAAAGCTCATCGCCTTAAAGGTCAACGACCAAGACGGATTATCATCAATAACTCCAGTGAACGTTCCAAGCGAAAGAATACGTTCCATCGTACAAGGTCCCGACAGCAACATCTATATGGCACTCGATGACGGCACGATCTGGAAATTTACTCCGAAATAAAAAGGGAGCCTCTAAAAGGCTCCCTTTTTATACTACAGTCTTGATCTTTCCCAACCTTCATCATTTTTGTAGATAGCTTTATACTGCAACGGAGCCAGACCAAATTCTCCCTCAACTTGGCTCTGCAAATTAAGTGGGACGCCTTGATTTTGAAGAACTTTACTAACAGTGATCTCTGAAAGCCGTTTTGCACAAGCTTCCGAAGCCTCTTCAGAAAGATTTTGGACATAGAAACGCTCTAGTGTGGGATCTTTCGGAGAATAAAGAACAAAAGAATTTTTCTCAGCTAAAACGACCTGGATAGAAAAAGTCGCAGAAAATCCGCAAATCTTATTTTCAATTTTCATTATATTTTTTCGAGAATCAAAAGTAATTTTGTCAGAAATTTTATCGCCGTTTTCGATGGCTGCTACTTTTGCGTTGGCAAAAAGAGGCAGAACCATCTTCGTCACATCAACTGGTACTGCGTTGGTTCTGTAAATATGACCGAACATAGATGAAGAACGGGTGAGCGGAGCAAAGGTAAAAGTAGTGTTAGAGGCTGCTGCATTTGCTACACGATCTAAGTCTGCGCGAAAGACGCCCTGAGCGATGTATTCGAAGGGCTGTAAGTCCAAATTCTTTTTACGATATTCTAATCCATCTAAACAAATGGATTGCGCTTTGTCCTCCGGTAGGGGATTTTCCTTATCATCCCTCATATTAGCATTTAGCAATTCATAGCTTTTTACTTTCATTACTATATTAGTAGTCTCGATTTTATCAAAACTAAGCTGGCCTTTTTCATTCCAAACACAAACCCCGGAATAGATTAAATCAGAAGAGTTTCCATTCTCTCTATATTTTGCAGTTGTCGCCTCAGAGCGCATTTCGTAGGTGCCATTTTTTTTAATTTCGATGGTTCGACTTGGGGAAGAGTATGTACCTACCATTTTAGGCAGGTATTCTGCGGTATAATCGGTTTTGCCGCTGCAGCCATTGATCAAAACAGAAAACAAAGTTAACGACCCGATAAGTAATTGATTACTGAAATTCATAAACGCTCCTTCTTAAGCAAAGCCTTCAGTTAGCAAGTGGTATACCAGGGGTCATTTTTCTTGAAATGGTCTTAAAAGCGATCTGAGGTCCGGTGGTCGATTTTTTTCTTTTTTTTGAGAAAGCTTTTATTAGAAAGGGAATTGCACAGACTTTAGGTACCTTTCCTTACCTACTTTTTAGAAAAAGTCTTATTTTTCCTCCGTCAAACCTCTAGTTGTCACGGCACAGGGGTAGATTAAAAAACTGCAATCCATCAACCTAGCGACTCCTTACCGCAATTTCTAACAGGGAGATGGAATGAAGTTAAACGCTTACACTATGATGATCGTTCTTTCCTTAGGTCTCGCAGCCGGTTGTGCGCCGGGCGACTCAGGAGAGGGAACACCAAACGAAGCAATCTCTTCACAAACAAATTCAGCAATCGAAGACGGCGCTTCAGAAGATATCGCAGACCACATTCACAATGACAGCTCAGAAACACAATTAGATTCAGAAATCGAAAGCCTTGGCTGTGTTAGAGCAAGTTCTTCACAAAAATCAGCTGTAAATCTTGGCAACACCAAAAAAGATGAATTCCTACAAAAGTGCGCGCAAGAAACAAACAACTCTTTTTACTGCGCTCAACTAGTCCGTCCTAATCCAAAAAGCTCCAGCACTTTCAGATGTACATACGGATCATCGCAAACTCACTCATTAGTTCATCCCGACGAGAACACGTGGAAGTACCCAATTGAAGCAGTTAAAGTTCTTCAAGATCTTTCTGCTAAAGGAATCAAAATCAGCCACATCTATAACTGGTGGAGACCAGAACCCTACAACAAAAACGTAGGCGGAGCTAAAGGTCGTCATCCCTATGGAACATCTGTGGACGTTCGCTTCGGCAGCGAAGGTGAAGCTAACAAAGCCTTCCGTGAACTATGCAAAATGCGCGCGAAAAAACGCATCAGAGCCATCGGTCACTACGGAAGCGCCTCTTTACACATCGGTGTGGGTGATCGTTTAGCCAACACTTGGGGTAAACGCTGTAACTAAGATCTAAATATTAAAATAAGAATGTAGAATAGGGAGTCAGCGTAGCAATACGCTGGCTCTCTGTGCTTTTAGAGATTAAGCGAAATAATCATGACGCTAAGATGGCACGGGCAAAATGAAATCTAAGATTGGTAGCTACAGACGAGTTACTTTCAGTGGGGTATTCTCAACCAAGATGTGTATAAAAATCGAAGCCTAATTTAGTTTCGAAAATATGTGGTCTTCTTTAAAAGTTGTTTCTTCATTATATATGGAAGGTCTTCTGAGAGAGTTTTTAAAAATTCCCTCGAATCTTTAATGTGATATCGAATTAGATGGCTGCCGAGATGATTCTTTGAGGGGCAATTTAAAAAAATCGCTAATTATTTTGTGCTAAGTGAAGCAGCACACTAACGGTCGGTTTAAGAAAACGAGCAAAAAATACCTGGACTGGGTTGATTATGCTTAAAAACTAAGCATAATATCCGGTGTGGTGCTGCGAAGATTAGCAATAAAAAACCTTGCACACTCAAGGTTTCCCCACTATAAACCGTAATCTCTTCGGCGATACGTTTGATCTTCAAACAGTAACACCTTCCAAAATTTGATTTGTATTCAAATAGTGGAAGTCATGTTGCATCGCGGAAGAAATGAGATGGGAACTTTTTTTAAAAAAGATTTTTTTGAAAAAAGTTTTTCTGAAGTGTTGACAAGCCGAACGGGCTTCGATAAAACTTCCACCTCGTCGCTAAGAAACATTAACGACGAGTAATTTCGCTCTTTGAAAACTGAATAGCTAGATATGATAGATTTTTGGGCTCTTTGAATGATGAGTAATTATCATTCACAATTTCAAAAAATATATTCGAACAAACACAGCGTAAGCTAGTTGTTTGCTTAGAGAACAGAATTATAACTGGAGAGTTTGATTCTGGCTCAGAACAAACGCTGGCGGCGTGCCTAATACATGCAAGTCGAACGGGGAAAGCTTTCGGGTGAGTACTAGTGGCGCACGGGTGAGTAACGCGTGGATAATCTGCCTTGAAGAGGGGGATAACTAGTCGAAAGATTAGCTAATACCGCATAAGACCACAAGAACTGAGGTTCAAGGGGTCAAAGGTTTTTCGCTTCAAGATGAGTCCGCGTAAGATTAGCTAGTTGGTGAGGTAATGGCTCACCAAGGCGACGATCTTTAACTGGTCTGAGAGGATGATCAGTCACACTGGAACTGAGACACGGTCCAGACTCCTACGGGAGGCAGCAGTAGGGAATATTGCACAATGGAGGAAACTCTGATGCAGCGACGCCGCGTGAGTGATGAAGGCCTTCGGGTCGTAAAGCTCTGTCGCAGGGGAATAACACAATGAATGTACCCTGTAAGAAAGGATCGGCTAACTTCGTGCCAGCAGCCGCGGTAAGACGAGGGATCCTAGCGTTGTTCGGAATCATTGGGCGTAAAGCGGGTGTAGGTGGCTATGTAAGTCAGGTGTGAAAGCCTAGGGCTCAACCCTAGAAGTGCATCTGATACTGCGTAGCTTGAGTGCTGGAGAGGATAGTAGAATTGTTGGTGTAGTGGTGAAATACGTAGATATCAACAGGAATACCGGTGGCGAAGGCGGCTATCTGGCCAGACACTGACACTCAGACCCGAAAGTGCGGGGATCAAACAGGATTAGATACCCTGGTAGTCCGCACCATAAACGATGGATACTTGTTGTTGGAGGTATTGACCCCTTCAGTGACGAAGCTAACGCGTTAAGTATCCCGCCTGGGGAGTACGGTCGCAAGATTAAAACTCAAAGAAATTGACGGGGGCCCGCACAAGCGGTGGAGCATGTGGTTTAATTCGATGCAACGCGAAGAACCTTACCTAGGCTTGACATGTACTGGAAGACTGGCAGAAATGCCGTCGCCCGCAAGGGTCGGTACACAGGTGCTGCATGGCTGTCGTCAGCTCGTGTCGTGAGATGTTGGGTTAAGTCCCGCAACGAGCGCAACCCCTGCATTTAGTTGCCAGCATTCAGTTGGGCACTCTAGATGGACTGCCGGTGTTAAACCGGAGGAAGGTGGGGATGACGTCAAGTCCTCATGGCCCTTATGCCTAGGGCTACACACGTGCTACAATGGTGGTCACAGAGCGAAGCTAAGCCGCAAGGTAGAGCAAATCGCTTAAAAGCCATCTAAGTTCAGATTGATCTCTGCAACTCGAGATCATGAAGTTGGAATCGCTAGTAATCGCGGATCAGAATGCCGCGGTGAATACGTTCCCGGGCCTTGTACACACCGCCCGTCACACCATGAAAGTCGGCTGTACCAGAAGTCGCTGCGCTAACCGCAAGGAGGCAGGCGCCCAAGGTATGGTCGATGATTGGGGTGAAGTCGTAACAAGGTAGCCGTAGGGGAACCTGCGGCTGGATCACCTCCTTTCTAAGGATTATCCGGTCAATCTTCATTAAGACTTGTTCTTAATAAGTTAAAATGACCCAATCTTAGGTCAACTCACTCTTCCCGAGTGGGTGAGTCCCAAAAATCTCATCTAGCTATTTAGTTTTGAAAGAGTGATTTCTCACTCGAAAATCCCACACGGGCCTGTAGCTCAGTTGGTTAGAGCACACGCTTGATAAGCGTGGGGTCGGATGTTCAAGTCATCCCAGGCCCACCAACTTAGTCGCAGAAGTGTGATCGGTAAACGATCCATGGCCTAAGTTGCCGATTCACTCCGACTCCGTCGGAGTAGATTTGTAAGGGATGCGCGAGAGAGAATTTGCTTCGAACGATTTTCGTTCTTTGACAACTGAATAGATTGATTTAATTGATTTTTAGCGAGGTTAGTTCCATTTTTTTAAGCTACAAAGGGCTTACGGTGGATGCCTTGGCACTAAGAAGCGATGAAGGACGTGGTAAGCTGCGATAAGCTTCGGGGAGTGGCACACACACTTTGATCCGGAGATTTCCGAATGGGGAAACCCACCATTTATGGTATCACTCACTGAATTCATAGGTGTTTGAAGCGAACGAGGGGAAGTGAAACATCTCAGTACCCTCAGGAAGAGAAATCAAATCCGAGATTACCCTAGTAGTGGCGAGCGAACGGGTAACAGCCTAAACCTTAATCATTTATTTGATTGAGGGGTCGTGGGACCACAATGTGGGACTTAAGAAGTTAGATTAACAGTCTGGAAAGTCTGGCGAAACAGGGTGATAGCCCCGTAATCGAAAACTTCAAGAGCCCTAGTGGCATCCCGAGTACCACGGAACACGTGAAATTCCGTGGGAATCTGCGAGGACCACCTCGTAAGGCTAAATATTCCTTAGTGACCGATAGAGGACAAGTACCGTGAGGGAAAGGTGAAAAGAACCCCGAGAGGGGAGTGAAATAGAACCTGAAACCGTAAGTCTACAAGCAGTTAGAGCCCTTTATATGGGCGATAGCGTACCTTTTGCATAATGAGTCAGCGAGTTATGTTTGCATGCGAGGTTAAGCCGTTGAAGGTGGAGCCGTAGCGAAAGCGAGTCTGAATAGGGCGATTTAGTATGCAGGCATAGACCCGAAACCCGGTGATCTAATCATGGCCAGGTTGAAGCGGAGGTAACACTCCGTGGAGGACCGAACAAGTTGAGGTTGAAAACTCTTTTGATGAGCTGTGATTAGGGGTGAAAGGCCAATCAAACTGGGTGATAGCTGGTTCTCCCCGAAATATATTTAGGTATAGCGTTGAGTAAAAAGTATCGTGGAGGTAGAGCACTGAATGGGCTAGGGGTCTTTACCGGATTACCAAACCCAAATAAACTCCGAATGCCACAGATATGTTCCTCAGCAGGCAGACGCAGGGTGATAAGGTCATGCGTCGAGAGGGAAAGAGCCCAGACCAACAGCTAAGGTCCCTAAATGCACGCTCAGTGGAGAACGTTGTGGAGTTACTTTGACAACTAGGAGGTTGGCTTAGAAGCAGCAATCCTTTAAAGAAAGCGTAATAGCTCACTAGTCTAGTGACTCTGCGCGGAAGATACAACGGGGCTAAGCGTGTTACCGAAGCTTTGGATTAAGATATTTTATATTTTAGTGGTAGGGGAGCGTTCTAGTGTAGGATGAAGATTGACCGGTAGGACAGTTGGACGAACTAGAAGTGATCATGCTGACATAAGTAGCGTTGAACTCGGGTGAAAAACCCGGGCGCCGAAAACTCAAGGATTCCTGGGCAAGGATAATCCTCCCAGGGTTAGTCGAGACCTAAGATGAGGCCAATTGGCGTAATCGATGGCAAAACGGTTAATATTCCGTTACCTAGCAAATTGTGTTTAAGGAATGACGGTGTAGGATATCACAGCCTCTTATTGGATTGAGGTGTAAGCATGTAGGAGGATCAGTAGGCAAATCCGCTGGTCGTAACTCTGAGGTGTGAATGCGAGGGACTTTGTCCCGGAAGTGTGAAAAGCCATGCATCCAAGAAAAGTTTCGTAAATTTAGATTTGTTAGCTCGTACCGTAAACCGACTCAGGTGAGTGGGGTGAATATCCTAAGGCGATGGGGTGAATTTTGGTCAAGGAACTCGGCAACTTAACACCGTAACTTCGGGAAAAGGTGTGCCTAAGAGAGTGTAAGGGCTTGCCCCCCAAGCTTTTTTAGGTCGCAGAGAAATGGGAGTAGCGACTGTTTATCAAAAACACAGGTATGTGCAAAGTCACAAGACGAAGTATACATACTGACGCCTGCCCGGTGCTGGAAGGTTAAGAGGATTAGTTAGCGCAAGCGAAGCTGAGAATCGAAGCCCCAGTAAACGGCGGCCGTAACTATAACGGTCCTAAGGTAGCGAAATTCCTTGTCGGGTAAGTTCCGACCTGCACGAATGGCGTAACGACTTCTCCGGTGTCTCGACCAAATGCCTCGCGAAATTGAATTCTCGGTGAAAATGCCGAGTACCCGCAGAAAGACGGAAAGACCCCGTGAACCTTTACTGTAGCTTGGCAGTGATTTTAGAGTTGGCATGTGTAGGATAGGTGGGAGACTTTGAAGCCGGGGCGCTAGCCCCGGTGGAGTCAACCTTGAAATACCACCCTTGGCAACTTTGAAATCTAACCTGCTGCTCTTTACGAGCAGAGGGACACTGTCTGGTGGGCAGTTTGACTGGGGCGGTCGCCTCCCAAAAAGTAACGGAGGCGCGCGATGGTCCCCTCAGCCTGATTGGAAACCAGGCGTCGAGTGCATTGGCATAAGGGGGCTTGACTGCGAGACCTACAAGTCGAGCAGGTGCGAAAGCAGGCCAAAGTGATCCGGTGGTCCCGCGTGGAAGGGCCATCGCTCAACGGATAAAAGGTACTCCGGGGATAACAGGCTTATTCCATCCAAGAGTCCATATCGACGATGGAGTTTGGCACCTCGATGTCGGCTCATCACATCCTGGGGCTGGAGCAGGTCCCAAGGGTTTAGCTGTTCGCTAATTAAAGTGGTACGCGAGCTGGGTTCAGAACGTCGTGAGACAGTTTGGTCCTTATCTTCTGTGGGCGTATGAGATTTGCGCAGACCTGTCCTTAGTACGAGAGGACCGGGATGGACGAACCTCTGGTGTTCCTGTTGTCGCGCCAGCGGCAATGCAGGGTAGCTATGTTCGGAATTGATAACCGCTGAAAGCATCTAAGCGGGAAGCAAACTGCAAGATTAGATCTCACTGGGGCTTCGGCCCCCTAAAGACTCCTTGGAGACTACGAGGTTGATAGGCAGAAGGTGTAAGTGTAGTAATACATTCAGCTGATCTGTACTAATAGGTCGTGAGGCTTTTTTAAATTTTTTCTTCTTAATTTTATTAACGAAGATTTCGTCTCTAAGACTTCTTTGAAAAAAGAACGAGAGACTAGCTCTCTGAATAAGTAAGAGAGTGATAATTGGAACTAACAGAACCTTACTCTAACGAAGTTAGAGTGTATAAGGCTCGCTAAAAATCAGTTAAATTAATCATTCGGTTGAATAACCAAAGTTCTATCCGGATCGCGAGATCCTGGATAAAACAAGAGGGAGAAATCCTCTTGGAGAGCTAAGAACACTTTGTTTTAATAAACGCTTTGCTGGTGTTTATAGCAGAGGGGCCACACCTGATCCCATTCCGAACTCAGAAGTTAAGTCCTCTTGCGGCGATGGTATTGCATGGGCGACCATGTGGGAGAGTAGCACGATGCCAGCTCTTTTTTACTCGAACCCGGGTTACGAAAGTAATCCGGGTTTTTTTTTGTCTTCTTCGGGCCGGTCGTCGATAAGGGCTCAATCGACTGCGTTGGAATCCTCTTGTCCTCGCTCCGATGTGGCGCTGCCACACCTGCGCTGCGGGAAGAGGCTTCCGCCTTGCGCTTGAACCCTTCTCGCCAACCTTTGTTCCTCGGTTGGTTCTTCAAAAATTCCCTTTGGTCATTTTTTTCTAATTCCTCTTTTTTGGATTTTGGATTCACGCGAAAAGAATAGATGAGATTAGATCTAAATAGATTAGTTATGAACCACTAATGGGGTCGGTCCGATAATTGAAATAGGGGACGGAACCTAGTGGAGGTTTATGATGTCATCTAATTTTTCAAAATTTTTTTTGCTAACGATCGGTCTTTATTTTCTTTCTGGTTGTGCGGCTACTCATGTTGCTGTCTCTAAAAGAAATCTTGATGTTCAAACTAAAATGAGTGCGAGTCTTTTTGTTGAACCTATCGAGAACGAAAAATTAAAGAAGGTCTACATTCAGGCTAAGAATACGTCTGACAAACAAGAGTTTAGAATTTCCCATGAATTGGAACAGGCATTTGCAGCGAAAGGTTTTAAAGTTGTTTCAAAAATGAACCAAGCCAACTTTGTAGTTCAAGTGAATATACTTCAAGTTGGAAAAATGGATCCGAGTGCAGCCGAGGCTTCAGTTTACAGAGGTTACGGTACTGACGGAATCGCGTTAGGTGCTAGCTCTGCTTACTTAGCTGGTGGGGATAGTAAACAAATGGTTGGTGCAGGAATTCTTGGTGGACTTGCTTCTGTAGTTGCCGACTCTGTCGTAAAAGATGTTCACTTTAGTGTAATTACTGATGTGCAAATTAAAGAACGTCTCAATGGACAGGGAAAAGTTGAGACGACGTCCCTTCATCACAATCAATCGGGTACTAGCGGTCATTTAATTTCAAAATATTCTGAGAAAACAAATTGGAAGGTTCAGCAAACTCGAATTTTAAGTTCAGCTAACAAAATGAACTTAGATTTTAATGAGGCTGCGCCAAGACTTCAGACTTCTCTTGTTCAAAGTATTGTAAATATCTTCTAGCTACTTCAAGCAAAATGAATCGATCAGGCTCCGGAGGCTTCTTTGCCTCTGGAGTGCTTGTCCTCGCTCAAACGGCGCCCTTTCTGTTACATAAAATTTCTTATTTATGGTTCTGGTTTTTCAGAACTCTGCGAGTTTTTTCGTCTTAAAATTAGAAAAAGCATAAACAAAATATTGTGGTTTTAAACATGTTTTTGATTGTTTTTCTGGACGGTGTCTCACTCGTAAGGTGTTGAAACTACGAGCTAATCTCATTGGAGTCGAGTGGGTGGAGCTTTTTTTATGCCCCTGTGGTATTCTAATCATATCAATTAACAGGAATCACTTCCTGTGAGCTTTTTAAGTCATTTTTTGACTGATCAAAAAAAGATTCTCTCGGGGCTTCGCTCGAGAAACGGGATGAAAAAAACTAAATAGAGTTAAGAAAGGGTCGAGATACGACAGGGTGTCTTATGGCTATGGCATATTTATATCTTGCGATGGCGATTGTTTTTGAGGTTATTGGTACAATTACGATGAAGTATTCAGAGGGATTCACAAAGGTGCTTCCAGTGATAATGACAGTGATTTGTCATGGAATCTGCTTTGTGGCGCTCGCTGTAGCACTAAAATCTTTACCGGTCAGTTTAGCTTATGCAATTTGGGCCGGCGTGGGTACGGCAATTATGGCGTTGATTGGATTATTTATGTTCAATGAGCCTTTGCCAATCCAAAAAGTTTTAGCGACTAGCTTGATTATTGCCGGTGTGGTGATGTTGAACTTTGCAGATACTAAGTCTGAAAAAGTTGAACAAGTAGCGAAGATTGAATCTTCAAGTCTTTCTCCAGAGAAAAATGTCGTGGTGGAAGAACCTACTTCCCCCTATCAGCAGGATCAAAACGCCGGTTAGCATTATTCAAATCTATATTTTTAAAGGCCTTCCAGAATGTCTGGAGGGCCTTTTCTTTATTGTAAGCTGACATCGCTTCTGTTGTTTTTAGAAATAAGAGTCTGAAAACCTTTCTCAAGCAATTTTATACGGCAAACAATGACTATGAGGTGGGAATGAAAGTCTTTCTTTTCGCAGCTTCGTTACGTAAGGGATCTTACAACAAAAAACTCGTTCGAATTGCAGCGGACCTGCTTAGTGAACACGTTTTTTGCGAAGTCGAAGTTTGTGAGTTTAATGAATTTCCCATGCCGATGTTTAACGCCGATATTGCCGAAGAGTTTGGAATTCCTGATTCCATCGCTAAGTTAGGAAATAAGATTCAGGAGGCCGATGCCGTTATAATTTCAACCCCAGAATATAACGGAAGTATTCCTGGAACCTTGAAAAATGCCATTGATTGGTTATCGATGTTAGATCCCAATCCTTTGGCGAAAAAATATGTTTGTCTTATCGGAGCTTCTGATGAACGCCTAGGTGGAGTCCGGGGAAATATACATTGTCGTGTCCCGTTCCATATTCTTGGAGCATATATGTATCCAAATTACTTCGACGTCGCTCTTTCAGACACAGCGTTTGATGAAAAAGGTCAGCTTAAAGATCCTAAGCAGGTTGAAAAACTAAATGATATTTTAGGGGATTTTCTTCGCTTTGCTTCTAGAAAAGAATCACCATTTGATGTGTTGGATGACTTTATCGGCAATCGTGATTTCACTCGTTCAAATAATGCTAATCACTGATACCTGGATGCCATCAATGATTAATCTTTTGCTCTATCAAGCTGAGATTGGTTGAGTAAAAGTTGCCAGAGAACCCACTGCAGAAATTTGTGCCTCGGGAAGAAAGAAAGAAAGAAAGAAAGAAAGAAAGAAAGAAAGAAAGAAAGAAAGAAAGAAAGAAAGAAAGAAAGAAAGAAAGAAAGAAGAAAGAAGAAAGAAAGAAAGAAAGAAAGAAAGAAAGAAAGAAAGAAAGAAAGAAAGAAAGAAAGAAAGAAGAAAGAAGAAAGAAGAGAGAAGAAAAGAAGAAGAAGAAGAAGAAGAAGAAGAAGCCTGTCAGAAGAACTTCTTCTTTTTTATTTTGTATGAATAGAATTACTTCAAGATTGATTTCTTAAGATCCGCAACGCCATCGTCGGATGGTTTTCCTAACCAGATCGAGAATACTTTTTCGATAAGGCCAGCTCCGCCTTTGATTTCTGATACTGTGCCTGCAGTTGATTCGTAAGAGATGACTTCAGTATTGTCAGCTAGTTTTGTGCCCAGGATGGAAAGGGCCTTGCCTTCTTTGGCTTCTCCGCCTTGGGAGACTGCGGAAAGGAATTGCTTAATGCCTGCATCGTCAGTGTTTACTTTATTTGCCTTGAAGGCTTCAACGAAGGACTGCTGAACTTTTTCTGCCTCAACGTTTCTTAAGAAGTGCAATTGAACTGCGGCCGCTTTTTGAGCTTTTAGAGAAGTTAATGCTTCGGCATCAGACTTTTTGAATGACTCAGGATTGCTTACAAAAAGTTGTCCTACGTAAACTTTTACGTTTACGAAAACTACTTTTTTGCTGCGTAAACCAGCACCGACGGAAGATAACGTGGAAGCTTGGCCTTCAGTGGTTGCAGATACTGAGGCTGGTAAAGAAATGCCTTCGATTTTTGGGCCAGCGCCCGTCGGAGTTAAAAGAGCAGCCATTGATGCAGAAGCCATCAAGCTTACCAAAGATGCGACAAGAATGTGTTTCATAAGAATTCCTTTCCGTTCCTTCCATAAAAGGATTTGCTTGGGGCGGGTTATTGTCAACTTGGAAAAGTTTTGTTGGCAGCCAAAAGGCCTTAATTTAAGCTCAAAAGGAAGCAATGAGTGACAATAGTAAAAATCTTTTTAGACAAAAACTGGAACTGCTGATCGTAGATGGCACGGAAGAGGTGTTGAATCGAGCGAAGCAGGTTATCTCTCGACATTACCTTACTTTTCAGTCAGTCAATTCTAAGGATCTTGTCCCAGGATCGTTAGGCGAATTGCTGCGCGCCCAAGTCATTCTTATCGCGCAAAATCAGGTGGAGAGTTCTGAAGCTTTTATTCAGCGTGCTACTGGTGTCCTAAAGGTTTTTCCAAGATCACGAATGATTGCCGTAGGCTTACCCGGATTTCAATGGAGTGAAGCTGTTGCGAATGTATCAGTGTTGAGTTCTTTTGAGTTTTTGCAGACCTTGAAGTTTGAATATCTTTGCCTTCTTCGTTGTCGTGGTCAATTTCAGTCGATCAGTTCTTCTGATTTATTTCCTATGACATCGATGAGCTTTCCGGCGTTTATCAGATTAAGTCTAAATCAGCGCTACCTCGCTGTGGTTTATAGCAATACGGTTTTATCAGATGATAGGTTCCAACGCTTGGTGAAAGCAGAGGGTGGCCTTTATATTCAGAACAAAGATTCTGAAAAGTATCTTGAATATATCAAAAACTATTTTGATACCTCTGGCAAAAGCATGCACAAGAGAGCTCGTGCGAGTTTCTTAGCGATTTATAGTCAATGTCTGCAATTGAATGAATTTCTTTTGTTTGATTTGGTACAGCCCAATGAAGTCCGCGTAGGACAGCTTTATCAGGATCTGAAGAAATTGATTGAAAGTCTCTTTGACGCTTTAAAGAGTGATGCGGATTTATGGGATGTATTTAGAGAAGCTCTTGAAGAGGAACCTGCAAATTATTGGCGCGCGCCTTGGATTGCAACTTATTCTGCATTGATTGCGATTAAGGGTAATCAGGGTGATCCGATGGTGGCTTTTCTAGCTGCGCTGTTTACTGATCTAGGAATTTTCGATCTTGAGGATAGTGTGACTCGCGAATATCTGTTTTCCTCAGAGAGAAAAGTTTTAGAAAATCAGCAATCGCAATTTGAAAAGCATCCGATTCTTTCTTTGAATCGTGCTTTGATTAAAAAACTTCCTATTGAAGATTCAGTAAAGTCAGTCTTGGTTTGCACCCATGAAAGGGCAGATCAAAAAGGTTTTCCAAATCAAGTGCCAACAGAAATGCTACCAATCGAAGCGCAGATCGTCATGTTCGCTGAAAAAATCGATCAAGCAGCTTTAACTAAACTTAAAGAAACTGGAACCGGTTTTCGCTTCCAACGGGAAAAAGTTTGGGAACACGAAAAAAATAATCTAGGTAATTTCAGTTCGGAATTTCTCGATAAAATCGCCGAAGCTTTAATTTAACTTCGCCACAGCGTATTTATCACTACGGACATTTGTCACATATCATTTAAGTTGTAACTTTTTAAGATTTTATCAAACTTTCCAGTTTAGCGGGCTTTATCGAGCCACACCCTCTCAATTATGAGGAACTTCATTATCATCTTAAATATCAATTGTGATTAAATTAGTTGTTATCAAAAGCGTGGCGTAGATTCTAAAAGAATGTCACGGGCAGATTTCTATGAGGGTGCCTAGGTCTACGGCTGTGAAGATGTATTCGATTTCGTAGTCACGGACGGCCATGCATCCCTTGGTCCAATCTCTTGGGTGTTTGATGACTTTGCGTTTAAGCCACCCGTTGGGAAGACCGTGAATCATGATGTCTTTACCTGGAAAGTTTATGCCTTTTTGTTTTGCTTCTTCTATATCTTTTGAATTGGGATAATTGATTCCCAGGCTCAAGTGAAATTCGCTTTTCCTATTTTTTAGATCGATGAAATAGACGCCTTCAGGTGTTCGTGCGTCGCCTTCTGCAATTTTATCTCCCACGGGGTTTGTTCCTAAGGCCATGCGAAAGCTAGCTAAGACTGTTTCTTGGTTTATGATGTGAATCAGGCGGCGTTTTTTATCCACCAAAATGAAATCTGCTTTTTCTTTAAGCGGAGCGTCCCAACGGGCTTTTTTAGCGAATTCTGCCGTGCGCGGGCAGCGGCTTTCTAAAGTACTTTCGTTAATGCCATTTTCTAACAAAAGTTTTTCTGTTGGGGTTAGGTATTCATAATGTTCTGTTCGACCAACAGCAAAAGAAATCTTAACAGAAAGTAGGGCGAAGATGATCACAAGAAGCTTTAACATCACCGATCAGTCTCACAATTTTTTAACGTTATCAAGAGGGCTTATGACACCCTTTGTAAGATGCAGAATCTTTTTGCCCATGATGACGGTTTTGCATTTAATGAATCTGCAATAATTAAGTCGTTATTTCGCCTTGGGGCGAGGTAAGAAGAAAAAGGGAGCAGAAGTGCTTAAAAATATCGCAGTTTTATTTTGTATGATTATGGCGGCGGGCACCGTTCAAGCTAAGGAATTAACAAACCGTTTGGGCGTCGGAGTGAAGTCCAATGCTTCTATCGGCATTGCAGAGCTTGCTGCTGTTTATTATCCAGTATCAGAGCTAGCAGTTGTTGGTGGTTTAGGTATCGATACTGAAAAAGATAATTCAAAATTCACTGCAAACGCAGGCGTTCGTCGCATCGTTTTCAAAGAAGACAACTTGAACTTCTACATGGGTGGAGCTTTAGGTCTTGTGAATCTTGAAACTGGTGGCAATAAGGAAAGTGGTTTTGAAATCAACGCACTTTTCGGTGCTGAGTTCTTCCTACCTGGCTTAGAGAATCTTGGATTTACCTTCGAAGGTGGCGTTGGTGTTGTTTCTTTGGATGACGTTCGCTTTAAAACTATCGGTAACGGCCCGTTCAGTGCTGGAATTGTTTTCTACTTCTAATAAAGGAATTTAATAATGAAAAAAGTTATTCACACAGACAACGCTCCTAAAGCAGTGGGTCCTTATTCTCAAGCAGTGCAAATGGGTGACTTTTTGTTCTGCTCTGGACAAATCTCTATTGATCCAAAAACCAATGAAGTTTTCACTGGCGATATTAAAATTCAAACTGAAATGGTTATGAAAAATATCGATGCAGTTTTGACCCAAGCGGGTCTTAATTTTTCAAACGTCATTAAGACAACGATCTTTATCACCAACATGAATGATTTTGCGACTGTGAACGAAATTTACGCGAAATCTTTTAAAGAAGCTCCTCCAGCTCGTTCGACAGTGGCAGTAGCAGGTTTGCCTAAAGGTGTTAACGTGGAGATTGAAGTCATTGCGCATCGCTAGGGCCTTGCTTCGTTCTAAGACTTTTTGGGTGATGGCGCTTTTTAGCGCCATCGTCGTTTATCGCTTTTATGATGAATATAAGAAAGTTCAAAGCGAAGTGGTTCAATCATGGCTAAAAACGCCGGCAGCAGATTGCGCTGTGGTCTTAACCGGCGGGCCGGGAAGAGTGCGTGAAGGTTTTGATCTTCTTGCGAATCAACGAGTTAAAAAATTAATTATCTCTGGAGTTTATTCCAACGCACGCTTGCGTGAGATCATGCCGGTGTGGCCCTTTTATGGAAATCTTACGGAGAATGATGTTGTCTTAGACCGTCGTTCTGAAACTACTTACGGAAATGCTCAGCAAAGTCTTCCAATTGTTGAAGCGTTGAAATGTCGTGATGTTTTATTAGTGACTTCAAAGCTTCATATGTATCGCGCTTACCATACGTTCCGGGCCGCGTTCCCTGAGAATATCTATATTCAAAAGCACTCCATCATAGGGGGTCGTTACGAGTCCTTGGTCTGGGAAGCAAGCTTTGAGGCCCTAAAATCTTTGTTTTACTCTGTGTGGGCCTACTAAAACAGGACCTTCCTCTAAGCAGATTTAATATATGGAAACCGATAAGTCCTTTAAGAAAACGAGGGCTTAATTATGACTTCTTTACTGGCGCACATCGATTCGCTAGGAAGATCTGTTACAAAGAATTTGGAGTACACGGCACGTGTCCTTCTAATGGTCTATCTTGCTCTTCGTGCGACTTTACTTGATAAAGCTCAAGGTTTCCGCCAGATTTTCGGTGTTATTTCAGCGCAAATTTATTTCACTGGTTTTCAAGCCCTGCCATTGATTTCTGTTCTTGCATTGGGTGTGGGATCGATCATGATCCTTCAATCTCTCTCAAACTTAACTTTACTGGGTGGAACGCAGATGATCGGGAACTTCCTGATCGTCATGGTGTTGCGTGAAGCGGGACCGTTGTTGGTGGCGCTGGTGGTTATTGCAAGATCGGGAACCGCCGTGGCGTCGGAAGTCGGCAACATGCGCGCAAACCGCGAGATTGAAGCTTTAGAAAGCATGGGGATTAATCCTTTAAGTTTTATTGTTTTCCCACGTGTTGTTGGGGGAATCATTAGCGTTCTGGGATTGGCCTTCTATTTTAATTTTATCGCTTTGATTGGCGGATTCCTAATTACTCGTTTCCTGCAAGATATGCCTTTGGGTTTTTATACCGATTCGTTGATGAAGGCGATTGCGAAGGAAGATGTTTTAATTTTCGCTCTTAAAAATGGTTTTAGCGGGATGATTATTTTCGTTGTGTCGTGCTATCAGGGGCTTTCGGTGAAACGCAGTCCCCATGAAGTACCGCAAGTGACTACGCAAGCCGTGGTGAACAGTATCATCTTCGTTGTGATTTTCAATTTGATGGTTTCAGCCTTGTTCTACTTGAATCAACTTCGCAGTCTGGGGGTCTTGTAATGAAAATCGAAAGTCTTAAATTTGAGGGCGTGTCTTTCAGTCATGACGGACAAGATCCTATCGTACAGAATGTTGAGTTTGATTTTCCAATGAATGAAATTCTTTGGATTAAAGCCGAAGAGGGTGCAGGTAAAAGCTCGCTTTTACAAATTCTTGCGGGTTTACAAATTCCTCAATCGGGCAAATACACGATCAACGGCGAAAACGTTGTTGATATGAGCTTTGAAGAGTTTTTGCCGTACAGACTGCAAATTGGTTATTCCTTTGATTACGGTGGCCTTTTAAGCAACAGAACTTTATTTGATAACTTGATGTTGCCTTTGCTTTATCACCATGTGGTGACGCCAAAAGAAGCAAAGGAAAGAGTCGACAGTCTTTTTAAAGAATTTGGTGCAGAGAAATTTGCTAATGAAAGACCGGCCCATGTGCCAGGTCGGATTCGCAAGCTGGCCTGTTTACTAAGAGCCCTTGTGATGCGTCCGCAAGTTTTGTTGCTGGATGATCCAAGTGTGGGTCTTGGTCAAGATAGCATTTATCTTTTTGTTGATCATATTCATCGTCTAAGAAAAGAAGGCTTCTTCAAGCACGTTTTCATCAGTTCTTACGATGAGAAATTCATGAATCTTTTTGAATATCAAATCATCCATTTAGATGAGGGTCAGCTTTATTATCAAGCAGTAGACCCTGAGAAAAGAGTAGTTCATCTATGATGAAGGTTAAGTTTAATAAATTCGAAAGAGTCGCCGGACTGTTTGTATTGCTAGCTATCGGCGGAGTTATTTTAACTGCGTTGAGTGCCGCTATTAAACAAGGTTGGTTTGAAACGAAGGTTCACTACTTTACGACATTTGAAAATGCCGACGGTATCCATCAAGGTACTTTGGTGCAAATGTCAGGTCTGCGTGCGGGGGCTGTGGATTCCGTGGAACTTGAAAGTGACAATCGCATCCGTGTAGGTTTTCACGTGTTAGGTAAATTCCAAGATAGAATTCGTGAAAATAGCACAGTGCAATTGATCCGTCCTTTCATCATCGGTGAACGTGTTCTTGAAGTGGCCGTGGGAAGCGAGCAGTTTCAACCACTTCCTGATCAGGCCCATGTGAAGTCTGTTGAAACTGTGGATTTAATGACTCTAATGAGTGGTAAATCCATGAACAATTATCTGTCTAAATTAGGTGGTATCTTAGAAAGCATGCAAGTCATCGTCGACGCTTTTGCTGATAAAAGCCGTGCGGAAAGCATGGTTCGTGTTATTGATCGTTTAGATCCGTTAATGAAGAACTTAAATACTATGTCGACAGAGGTTATTAAACTTTCTAAGCAAGCTACTAAAGACGATGGCGTGCAGAAGTTGGTTGGCAACTTAGCTGTAACGACGACAGAAATTAATAAAATTTTGCCAGAGCTTAATAATCAAAATCCAGAGTTGGCTAAAGACCTAGCGGTTATGACTCAGAATCTAGCGACTGTGACAAAGGCTTTGGGACCCGCTGTGCAGCACGTAGAAGCGGAGCTTCCGGGTGCGAGTGTTCGTTTGGTTGAAGCTCTTAACGAGACTGTAGTGGTTCTTAAAGCCATGCAAAAAAGCTTCTTTATGCGTTCGAGCGTTCAAGAAGTTCGTGAAGAAGAATCTAAGCGCGTTCCTGCCAACAGCAAATAGTTAAAGTATTTTATCATGTGCCATGTTCCAAGGAGGGTTTTCACTTGAATCCTCCTTTTGTCCTTTTATGATAAAGGACATGTTAGTAGGCCATCTTTTCCGTCATTTCATCTTTTCTAAAAGAGCCGGTGCTTTAATTAAGCGTATTTCCTGGTTATCCATGATCGGGATCAGTATTAGTGTGACCGCATTCCTGGTGGTTCTTTTTGTGATGAATGGAATGAATGCCAGCATCAAAAAACGCATCATGGGGCTAGAGCCTCACTTGTACGTTAAAGTTCCCACGATGACGACAGCAGAGACTTTGGAATCCCATCCTGTCTTTCAAAGAATCAAAGAAAAGCCTGAAAACAAAGCCTACGTTTACGAAACCCAAGACATTATTGTGCGAAGTCAAGATGGTCAGTTTCGTGGCGGAATTGCGCGGGGAGTTTCTAAAGAGTCCCTAGAACACTTTATTGAACAACTACAGAATATGGACCGCAAAAAATCTGAAAAAGATTCCTTGGGCTATTTCTGGGATCCGCAAGATGTTCCGGGTGAAGGTGAAATCATCATGGGCGTGGACTTAGCCCAAGCCCTGGGGGTTTTTGAAGGGGACTACGTTACCATTGTATCGCCATCGGGACTTTTGCTTCCTCCAGGGGAAACGCCGCGATTTGAGCGGGTTAAAATTAAAAAGATCATGACGACAAGTCTTGCTGACATTGATGCTCAGTACATCTTTTATCAACGAGACAAGGCTTTAGGTTCACTAGCTGTCGAAGGGCTAAAGACGTTAGGCATTGAAATGTGGCTCGCTGATGAGTCCCAGTTAGATGATGTGAAGGATGATCTTTCAAAGTTTGAAGACATTAATGTTGAAACTTGGATGGATCGGAATTCTGCACTTCTTTACGCGTTGAAATTAGAAAAGCTAACTATCGGGACGTTCTTGGGTTTAGCCGGGATTATTGCCGCTAGTTCCATTTTAACGGTGCTTGCACTTTTATTATCGCAGAAAAAACGCGATATCGCGATTTTAAGAACCATTGGTTATTCGGCAAAACAAACTGTGCGAACTTTCACGCAGCTTGGATTTATTCTGGCTTCAGTGGGTGTATTATCAGGTGTGATTTTAGGGACTGGAATCAGTCTTTATATTCAAGCCAATCCTATTCAACTAGCGACATCAGATATTTATTATGACCCATCCATTCCAGCTTTGGTGGATTATGGTTTGGTTTTAGGAGTTCTGATTATCAGTGCTTTGATAGCCTGGTTTGGATCTTATATCCCGGCAAGAACAGCATCGGAAGTAGAGCCTTCCGACGCCTTAAGAATGAAATAATTAAACGCTCACTTGATAGTCACGTAGAGCATCCGTCAAAGATGTCTTTAGATCAGTGCTTGGTTTTCTTTTACCAATGATCAATGCGCATGGAACTCCGTAAGTGCCAGCAGCAAAATCTTTCATTTGTGTACCAGGAATGACGACACAGTTTGAAGGCACGCGACCTTTGTATTCAACTGGTGAAGAACTTGTCACATCAATGATTTTTGTAGAAGCTGTGATAGTCACACCTGCGCCTAATACGGCACCTTCTTCGATCACTGCACCTTCAACCACGATACAGCGACTGCCGATGAAAGCATTGTCTTCAACGATGACAGGGGACGCCTGGACCGGTTCTAGGACTCCGCCAATGCCGACGCCACCAGAAAGATGCACGTTTCTACCGATCTGAGCACAAGAGCCTACAGTGGCCCAAGTATCAACCATTGTTCCAGAACCAACATAAGCACCGATGTTCACGTATGAAGGCATTAAGATCGCGCCTTTTTCAATGAAGCAACCTTTTCTTGCTAAGGCGTGGGGAACAACGCGAACACCGTTTTCTTCGCTCCATTGTTTTACTGGAATTTTATCCCAATAAGTAAAATCTCCGGCTTTCATCACGTCCATTTTTTGGATGCGGAAATAAAGTAGGATGGCTTTTTTAATCCAGTCGTTTGTGACCCAACCGTTTGCCGTTTTTTCAGCAACACGCAAGCGGCCTGCATCAAGACCTTCGATCACTTCAAGAACGTATTTAAGTTCGTTGGTATTAAGTTGATCAACGGTTTTGCCATTTTGAACGTCTGTATAAATTTGATTTACATCGTTTTGCATTTCACAATCCTTTTTAAAAACTAAACTTCCAGCGCTTTCAAAGATTCCATAATTGCAGGTACGTGAATCTCGATGATTTTTTCTGCTGAAAGGCCTCTTTCAATTTCATAGGTGATAGTTGGAAAGCCTCTTTCAAGACCTGTGTAAGTTCCTAAGCAGCCCGGAGTTGGGTAACCAATATCGTCATCGATTTTGTAACCTGTCTTAGCAGCTAAGATTTCAGCCACTTTGCGGCAGTCACCGTTGACGTTCAATACAGGATGCCAAGAGTGAAGAGATAAAACGAAGGCTGGTTTCTTTTCTTCAAGATACTTCATCAAGCCTTTGTTTTCGCTTTCGCTGCCTGCAGCAGGCCCCGGATGATAGCGTGGAGTTTTTACTTCAGGCGACCAATCCTTAGTAGGAAGGTTGCGGTTAAGGTCAACGCCATTGCCATTGCCGCGGGTTTTGAAAATAACTCCCTCAAAATTAAACTGAGGAACTAACGTGAGATTCAATTTATACGGAAATGCAGAAGCGAAATGTTTTAGCAACTCTTGAGCTGCGATAACGCCTTCAACTTCATCCCCGTGCACGCCGCCTAGAATTAATACCTCAGGCCCGCCATTCTTAAATTCATAAGCAACAACAGGCATGCCTTTAGAAGTGTAAGTAAAAATAGAAGTTTTCATGACAAACAGTCCTTCCTGGGCGATGATGCTAGCACGAGGTCTTTATGGAATACATCAATAATGAGCTTTGCCTAGGTCCGTTAAAAAAGCCCTTAGCACCGTTGTGTGCTAACTATATGCGACCTATTTACGTTTATGATTTGGATTTCGTGACGCAAAGATTTCAAGCTATGGCCAAAGCTTTAAAAGGTGTGCGTTTGTTTTATGCGATGAAGGCGAATCCTAACGCTGAAGTTTTACAAAGACTTAAAACTTTAGGGTCTGGAGCTGATGTTGTTTCCTTAGGAGAAATTAAACGTGCCTTGGAATCGGGATTCAGTGTTCAAGACATCGTTTATAGCGGAGTAGGTAAAACTGTTCACGAGATCAATGAAGCCCTTCGCTTGGGAATTTATCAAATCAATGTGGAAAGTCTGCCAGAGTTAGAGCGCATCGGAAAGCTTGCTCTTGAAGCGGGAAAGAAAGCCCAAGTGGCTTTGCGTTTAAATCCCGATGTGGATATCAAAACACATCCTTACATTGCCACAGGTTTAAAAGATAATAAGTTTGGCATGGAGCTTTCGTTAATTCCTGACTTAAAGAAATGTTTAAAGAATTATTCTGCTTCCATTGAACTTGTAGGAATCAGCCTACATCTGGGTTCTCAGATGCTTGAATTCACGGGATATCAAGAAGCATTACAAAAATTAAAACCTGTCTTTAAAGATCTGCAAAAAGAATTTGCGACATTAAAGCGTTTTGATTTCGGTGGCGGTCTTGGAATTTTCTACGACCGTTTGGATTTGGAACTAGAAGAGTCCCTTTTGCAAGAGTATGCAAAAATCACTTTAGACACCTTAAGTGATCTTGATTGCGAATTGCAATCTGAGCCGGGAAGGTGGTTGCTTGGTCATTGCGGAGTTCTTATCACGCAAGTGCAATACATTAAAAAAACCAGTGCTAAGACTTTTGTGATTGTCGATGCAGGTATGAATCACCTGATTCGCCCTTCGCTTTACGAAGCAGATCATATGATTTTGCCATTAGGAAAATCATTAGAAAACATGAAGGCCGACATCGTAGGTCCTATTTGTGAATCATCAGATTTTTTTGCCAAAGACAGAAGCTTAGGTTCGGTGAAAGAAGGCGATTTTGTTGCCGTGATGGATTCAGGGGCCTATGGTTACTCTATGGCCAGTGTTTATAATTTGCAGGAGCTTCCTTTAGAAATCTGTATCTAAAGATCAACCACTCTAAAGCCATCCGCTTTAACTGGTTTCAGAATTCGCATTGCCGCTTCAGTGAAATGGTCAGAGTGATCCGTCGTCATGATTTCAATACGACGTGGTTCCACTCCAGGGCTTGCACCCAATCTATTTTCTTTCATATCGCGGTCCAACCATCTTGCGATGGCTTCACCCGAATCAACAAGCTCAACCGATGAGCCCGTCACTCTTGAAATGGAATTTTTTAAAATAGGATAGTGAGTGCAGCCCAAAATCAACGTGTCGATGTGATTTTGCAAAAGGGGAGTGAGATATCTAAAAACAATTAAGTTTGTGACGGGATCTGAATCCCAGCCCTCTTCCGCTAGCGGTACAAATAATGGACAAGCTTGATCAAAAACCTGCGCTTTTGGATCAAATTCCATGATCTTTTTCGTATAAGCTTTAGAGTTCACGGTGGCGCGGGTTCCAAGCAGACCAATGCGTTTGGAACTTGAAACTTCCAATGCTCTTTGCGAACCGGGCTCGATGACATTATAAATCGGAAGACCATCAAACTCATGCTCAGTTAATTGGCTGGAAGCCGTATTACAAGCGATGACGATGGCCTTCACGTTTTGTTTTTCTAGGAAGATAATATTCTGTTCAGAATATTTGCGGATTGTAGAAGGTGATTTTGAACCATAAGGAAGTCTTGCTGTATCTCCAAGATACAGAAAACTTTCCTGTGGAAATTGTAGAGCAAGTTCCTTAAGAACTGTGAGCCCGCCAATTCCAGAGTCAAAAACACCAATAGGTCTTGAATCCGCCTTCGACATTATTAATTTTTTACCCCGTGAGCACGTGACTCGGCAACTCCGTTTGCAGACATTTCCATAAAGAGTGCTTTTTCACGTATTTCAGCAATAGTGGATGCGTTAACGTAACTCATTCCTGAACGGATGCCGCCAGAAATTTCTAGTATCACGTCTTTCACATGACCTTTAACATTCACTTGGGTTGCTTCTCCTTCGGGAGCCATACCTTCTGGAACTCCACCGCGCCAAGAATCTTGAGCTGCGCGAGAAGCCATACCACGATAATGCTTTTTACCGTTTTTAATTTCCCCCGGAGTTTCGATCGTACCTGAAAGCATACTTCCAAGCATCACGCAGCTTGCGCCCGCAGCGAAAGCTTTCACCATATCTCCAGAAGTTCTGATACCACCGTCAGCGATAACAGGAACTCCATAGCTATCAGCGATTTCTGCACTTAATGCTACGGCCGTTAATTGCGGAACCCCACAACCTGTGATGATTCTTGTTGTACACATAGAACCAGGACCGATGCCCACTTTGATGGCATCTGCACCTGCTTCGATTAAATCGCGAGCAGCGTCTGGTGTCGCAAGATTCCCCGCGATGATGTCTACGTTTGGATAAGTGTCCTTAAGCCATTTCATAGTTTCGATCATTTGCACGGAGTGACCGTGGGCAATGTCGATAGTAATAATGTTTACGCCCGCTTCAACAAGAGCCTTTGCGCGCGCTTTAAGTTCTTCACCCACGCCAACGCTGCCAGAAATATTTTTTACGCCCGCGGCTTTCAAGCGGCGAGCTTGATCGGCTTGTTCATCGATTGTGATAAAGCGGTGAAGGATTCCCATTCCGCCCAACTGGTGCATAGCAAAGGCCATGTCGTGTTCCGTGATGGTGTCCATGTTAGCACTTACGATCGGCGTTTCCAGAGTCACGTTTTTTGTGACCTTGCTGGTTAAAAGCGGATCTCTGCGCGAACGGATATCTGAGCGTCCTGGGACGATCAGTACGTCATCAAAAGTTAATCCGCGTCCGCGGTTTTTAATATCTTTCCAGTTAAACATGAGCGTCATGTTGTTTTACCTCGCGCTTAAAAATATTGAACAAAATATGAGTTGATACCAAAAGCAAATACGTGTCCAGGGCTGAGAGCATTAAACTCTGCACTGGGGTTTTCCAGATCAGTCGATAGGAATCAAATAGTGTAGTGACCATCATCGGAATGAAAAGATGGAATAAAAAAAGAATACCGAGAATCTTACCCCAATGTTTGTTGACGACCTCTGCTGAACGTTGAAGGGCGTCTTCTTTTCCCAAGTCATAGCGTTGTGATGAGGTTACTACAAATGGGACAAGGCTGTACTGAAGATACTTCCAGAAACCCGGGAGTATAAACAGCAAAGACCATAGCAGGGTTTTCCCCCAGGCGCGCAGGCTTTCGATATACATTTGGTTCAGATGTTTTTTTAAGAAAACCTCAAGATCATCGGCCCAATTATAAAGACTGTTCAAAGCATAGAGGCAGCAGCCAATCAAAAGCACAGGAAATAAGATGCTGCTTAAAATGGCAAAAAATCCATAAAACAGCACCTGTTGCTGGGCTCCCGTGGGATCTCTCAAGGCATTTTCAATATGTAGATTGAGGTATTGGTCAAGGTTACTAGACAAGACCACTAAAGCGAATAACGGAAAAAAGATTCTTTTAAAAACCTTCAGGTTTTCTGCAAAAAAATTCACTTAAGTATTTAGATCGCGAAAAATAAGGGCAGTCAAGCGGACTCTTGCCAAGAAACAGATCTCCGTGCGCCCTGGGAAACGGCATAATATTAGGTATATGAGGTGTCTTATGGGGCTTAAAATCATGGTCACCGGTGCTGGTGGCACAATGGGCCAAGAAGTCGTAAGTGCTCTTCATCGGGCGGGTGCCCAGTTTACCGCTGTGTCGCGCTCTTTAGAACGTCTTCCGTCCCATGTAAAAGGTCTGCAGCTTGATTATGACAATCCGTTGTTATTGCAGGAAGCTTTACGAGGCGTAGATATTTTATTTCTTTCCCAGCCTTATGAATCTAATATGCTGGCCCAAGCAGAAAATATCGTCAAAGCAGCCCGAAAAGCGGGGGTCGAATTTATTGTTCGGCTCTCAGGTTTAGGGGCAGACGAAAGATCGTCTTATCTTTACCAAAGAATTCAAGGTGAGGTGGATGCATTGGTGGAGTCTTCAGGAATTCCCTTTACTATTTTAAAACCAAATATCTTTATGCAATGTTTTGTAAAATCCTTTGGTGATGCCATCCGCCAAGGGGTTTTGTTTTTACCACAAGGAGAAGGTCGAACTTCCTATCTGGATGCTAGAGATGCTGCTGATGTGGCTGCAAATATTTTGCAGAATCCGTGGCATCACTCTCACAAAACTTTTACATTGACCGGTGAACGTCCTATATCGAATGCCGAGGCAATCTCTTTAATATCGCATCAGGTGCGGCGACGCTTAGCCTATGTGCCGGTGACTGAGGAAGTTGCGGTTAAGGAAATGCTGAAAACACTGGCTGACCCTTGGGTTGTCGACGTGGCGATGAGTGTCCACAAAGCCGCTAAAGAAGGAGCGATCGAATCTGTTTCCGAAACATTAGTTTCTTCTTTCGGTAAAGCTCCAAGAAAATTCGAAGACTTCTGTGTTGAAATGAAAGAACACTGGGAAGTTCCGGGCAAGATGCCGCAAAACAACTTGTCTGCTGGTATTCTTTAGCTCGTGATCAATAAATGGCCAAAAAACCCCAGCGACAGGCAAATCCGCCTGATACGACTTCGTTAAAAAAATTAGCTCAAGCCGCGCAGGAATGCACGGGGTGTGATTTATATAAAAACGCTAGCCAAGCAGTGTTTGGGCAAGGATCTAAAAAAGCAAAAATCATGATTGTGGGGGAACAACCGGGAGATAAAGAAGATCTTGCAGGCTTACCCTTTGTCGGCCCCGCGGGGGAACTTTTGCGTCACTGTATTACTGAAGCGGGACTTTCCATTGATGATATTTATCTTACAAACGCCGTGAAACATTTTAAGTGGAAGCCTGCGGGGAAAGTGCGGCTTCATCAAAAACCATCATTAACTGAGATCAGAGCCTGTCATCCTTGGTTAGAAAAAGAAATGGAAGCGATAAAACCAAAAATAATTATCGCGCTTGGCGCTACAGCTGCGACCAGTGTTTTAGGGCGTGTGCCGAAAATATCGACTGAAAGAGGAAAAGTTATTCAGGATGATAAAACAGGAGATATGATTATTATCTCCTGGCATCCTTCGGCTATTTTGCGTGGATATGATCTTGAGGACAGTGATCTAAAAAGAGCCCAATTGATTGCAGATCTTAAGCTCGCAAAGAAAAAACTTACTTAAGATCCGATGTTTTAAAACTCTTTGATTATAAAATTTCTTTACCTGCAACGATAGCTGAACTTTTCTCGCTCGCGCCAGGTTTGCCATCTTGGCCTCGGGCGCCTGGGTCACCGTAAGGGCCATCGGCACCGGGGGTGACGTTGCTGGAACATTCAAAGATATCATATCCAGGAGCTCCGCCTTTTCCGCCCGGGCCACCATCACCGCCATCTCCACCTTCGCCGGCTCTTCCAGGAAAACGATTTACGGTGAGGTTAAAGTTACTGACGGTTTCAAAGAATAAAAAAGCTGATCCCGAATTTCCGCCGTTTCCGCCGTTATGGCCTGGGTCTCCGTTAGGACCTTTTTGTCCAGGTAAGCCACTGGTCGCTTTTTTCGTACAAACTAGGCGGGGAGGGAATCCCCATTCAGTTCTCCATTCGGCACTTGTACCGTCTGCTCCGTCAGCCCCTTTTTCGGAGGAAGTACGCGAAGTTCCTTTTGCACCTTTGCCACCCCTGGTGCCGCGCAGATTTACCGTCAGCTTACCAACGCCGGTTTCAGCTGTGAGCAAAATCTTTCCGCCGTTTCTTCCGTTTTGTCCCGCTGGGGTTGCTTCAGCATCGGAGGCGGAGAATGTTTCAATAGCGCCGTCGTTTGCAAAAACACGGGTGGCTACGAATTCAATGTCTGCTCCGTGGGTTCTTAGGCTTGCTCCTTTTTCAAAGACGATGTCGTCGAATTCATATTTTTTATTATTCAAACCAAGCAATGATAGGGAAATACCATCCTTAATGATAAGATCAGGAACTAAGATGGCTTTTCGTTCACCGACATTCTTTCCATTCACTGTTATGATGTAGCTCACCGTTTTTTTATTAAGATCCTTCGCCCAAAGATTCAGTCTTTCTCGGATCACGTAGTAACCTTTAATTAATTGGGCCGAAGATTTTGATAAGACATGATAGGTGGGTTTTTCTTCTTCCGCATTAAAGCTGCGACGAATTTCTAAATTGTCAGAGAAGTTTTCCTTACGAATGGAAATCATCGCTTCGTAGATGTTGAGATTGTTTTTGAAACCCGAAAAGTTTTTTTGCTTTTCATCGAGCTCTTCAACCTTGTTAAGTGAAACAGCGATGCCCTCTGGGTAAATGTTGCCGTCGGGATTGTTCTGTGATTGATTGTCCGTCCCGACATTGATCTTCTTAGTCAGCCCCGAATCGGAGCAGCCAAGAGCCATAAAAACTAAAAACCCAAGAACCGTGTTGGAAAAATTGAGTTGCATAAGCGCTCCTTTAAATCCAAGGCATACTTTCAGCAAAACAACGCGCGTGAACCTGAGATTTATTAGATGCTCGTTTGTGAAGATTGAGTACTAAAAAAATCCTTTCTAGGACTTATGATCCTATCGCTTTTCAACAAAGTGTTTTGGTTAACAAAAGCTATGCATGTCACCTAAAACAAGCATTTCGTTTGACAATGTGCTGAGTGCGCTAAGTATATGTCGAAGAATTTGACGGGGAGATAATCGCTACAAGTAAAAGATATAAAGGGGCGCTGCTATTGACCTTAAACCCTTTTTTACATTACTTATGAGTCCAAAGTAAGCGAGGATCCCCATGAGAAGTTATGTCTGTATCTTTCTATTGGCGTTAGTAAGTTCTGTAGCCATCGCAGCTCCTGCAAAAGCTCCAGTGAAACAAGTGACTTTGACGGAAGAAGAACTTCTTGGCGCGCGCATTTTCTCTGATCCAAGACTGTCTTCGCCGCAAGGGCAATCCTGCATGAGTTGCCATCACCCCAGAGCGGCTTTTTCGGACCCTCGCCGTGGTTTGCCGGTATCACAAGGAGCGACTGAATCTAACTTCGGTGGTCGTAATGCGCCTTCAGCGATGTACGCTCAGTTTGTTCCTGAACTGACACTTATCGAAGAAGACGGCGAGCAGTCCTATATCGGTGGACTGTTCTGGGATGGCAGAGCAAACAACCTTATTGAACAAGCTAAAGGACCTTTCTTGAATCACTTGGAAATGGGATCTACGAAAGAATACGTTGTCAGCCAAGTGTGTTCATCACCTACCTACGGTGATTTAGTTAAAAAAGTTTTCGGTGAAAAAGCCTGCGTTAAAAATTGGACAGCGGCACGCGTAGATAAGGTTTATCACTTAGTTGCGAAAGCTATCGCAAGTTTTGAATCGACTGAGTTCTTTTCTCCATTTGCCTCGAAGTTTGATCGAGTGATGGCTAAAGAAGACACTTTCACGGAAGAAGAACTGCGTGGCTTTCAAGTATTCCAAGATGAAAACAAGGGAAAGTGCGCAGCCTGCCACGTGCTGGATACTGAAAATGCAGCAGGCAAAGCGTTGTTTACTGATTTCACATACGACAACTTGGGTATTCCGAAAAATCCAGAATTAAAGTTCCTAGGTCACACAGCAGTGGATGTTGGCTTAGCGGCTACGACGGGTCGTAAAGAAGATAAAGGCGCTTTCCGCGTTCCTACCCTTAGAAACATCGCTTTCACGGCTCCATACGGGCATAATGGTTATTTTAAAACCTTAGAGCAGATCGTGGATTTCTATAACAGCCGCGATGTGAAACCAGTTTGTAAAGGAAACTTAACAGCTGAGGAAGCCACCGCCCAAAACTGCTGGCCAAGAGCGGAAGTGGCTGCGAATAAAAATACAGAAGAGCTGGGCAATTTGAAGATGACAGCCCAAGAGCAAAAAGACCTTATCGCCTTCCTAAAAACTCTGACTGACGGAAGATAAGATCTTTCGTTCATCAAAGAACTGTAAGAGTAAATTTAAGAAGACTCGGAACTAAGCCCGAGTCTTTTTTATTTTTTAACCGTTTGTAATAAAAGATCCCATGACAGAAAAACGACCTCTGTGACATATGTCTGCCATGACAAACAAAATCAAAGATCCATCCCCATTAGTTGAAGCCGTTTTAAGATTAGATAGCTATCTTTCAGAGATCGTACGCCTTGGCGATAAAATCCAAACCATGGATTTAAAATCTGATTTCGATTTCGAGCAGGCGCAAAAACTAATGAGTCGTTTCGCTGAATGCGGGCAGGGTGTTTCTGATCAAGTTGTCCACTTATCACAAACCTTAAATGAAGCCAGAGCCAAAGCAGAAGCCGCAGCCGAGCAGGTGGCAGCCCGTGCCGCGATCCTTGAGGCAAGACACAACGAACACCAACAAAAGATGGATGCGTTTCGTATTCTAGGTGAAAAAGTGAGTGAGCTCACGCTGTCTCTTAGCGATTTAAAGCGCCCAGAAGGCTCTACGTTAAGCGATGAAGATCGCGTGAGTCTTTCTAAGCGTCTAACAGATTTTGATGTGCAATTAGAGCCTCTCATTCAAGAAGCGAGAGACTTAAGAACAAGTGCCCAAGAATCTAAGATTAAGACTCTCGAGCACAGTGCTGACTCTTTGGTGCAAAGACTAACAGCCATTAGAGCTAGATTAGAAACCTTCCAAAAAACAGAGCTGACGTTAAATTAACGATCGTATTTAGCGTGAACTTGATCAATCCAGTCAGCGAAGAAGGCTACCTTCATCGCTGTTGAACGGCCCTCAGTGCAAGGAACGTGACCGAACATATCTTTTTTGCCAGTCACAAACGAAGTTACACCAATCACGCGGGTTTTGCCGTTCACTTTTACGAATTGACCAGAACCAGAATCTCCGCTGCAAATGAATTGAGTGTTTCCTTTGCTCATAATTTGATAACGATCTTGCATCAATCCATAAGCACCGTTTAACGTAACTACCGCTTTACGTAGGTCACCGGCGCTGCCGTGGCCGATAGCAAAGATCTCGCGAGAGTCTCTTTTCTTACCATAGCCATAGATGCTTAATGTGCTGTTTTGGTAGTTCACGGTTTTATCGCGTTCGATTTCCACAGGTGCAAAACCCTCAGGAATGCCACCATCAAAAAAAGCAACAGCGACGTCATTTAATAAGCCAATTTTAGTGGTGCGGAAGTTTTCATGAATGATGACATCTTCTCTACCTCCTTCGCGCTTATAGGCATCGCGAGTCGCAATGCCTTTGTGATCCGCGAAGATAATTTTAAAGCCAGCAATTGTTTTGCTAGATTTATCAAAACAGTGTGCCGCTGTAAGAATGCTGCGATCACTAATCAAAGTCGCAGTACAAATTCCCACTGCCATTCCCAAACCATTTACTGGAAGAAACAGCACCACTCCACGGGAGCCGTCATCAGCACGGGAAGTAACTTTGGAGCCATTAATAATAGCAGATGAATTGCCATCTATTTCAAGGTTTGAATAAACAGCGCCCGGAGCACAAGCAGTAAGAAGGGCAGCTACAGCAACAATGAGTGAGGTATAATGTTTTTTCATGAAGCTGGTTATACCGGAAAACCTTCGGGGACAGGTGTAAAACTTGGAAATTTTTACTTCCCCAAAAGAAGGCCCGTGTAAGTCTTAGACAAAGTTTTATTAACCTAGCGGAATTCAAGGCAAAAAAAATCTGTCGATCTTTTAGACGATCCTTTACTTACTTCCCAAGCTGACTACCGACATTTGGTTTTAGCCTAATCTAGTTCAGGAGCAGGGTTGATGAAACGGATAAAATCAATCCCAAAGCCCTTCTTACAGTTCACCAATTCCCCCATATAATTTCGACCGTACCGAATTAAAACGTAGATTTTTAGCATAGAGCGAAAGGAAAGTGTTTTTATGTCAGAACCCCGTAAATAGATATGCATCTTAAAAAACTAGAAGACATTTATTTCATCTTTGGACTATAAGTCGCTACTTTGGTTCGTATCGGAGAGTTCAAAATGATCAGAAATAGTTTCGCGCTTGTTCTTACGTTACTCCTATCGGCAGTTGCAGTAGCGAATCCTATTAAGATCTTATTTATCGGAAACTCTTTTACCTTCGTTCCTGGCGGAACAACGAATCCCGCTTTACCTAATCACTTTAAAGATATCGCGCTAGCCTTAAACACAGAGGTAGAAATCGATTTCGTAGTAAAGCCCGGTCAAACATTGAAGAAACACTACGATGAGGGCGAGGTAGCTATGAAGCTTTCATCAAAAAAATACGACTACGTAGTTTTGCAATCTCAAAGCCTTGAAGCCTTAGAGTTACCAAGATGCTTCCATGAAAAGGGTGGCCCCGTAGGACGCCCTGAGTTTCTAGAATACTCGAAAAAATTGTTGGATCTTATCGCCCTTAACGGAGCTAAGCCCGTTATTTTTGCCCATTGGACTTATAAGCAAGATCACCCTTTTTTTAAAGATGATTTTGTGTGCTTGAAATTTGAAAGTAACGAATTCAACGCCGGGAAAAATTGGTACGGTATTAATCTGCTAGAATACCAGCTGATGCTTAACGAGGGCTATTCCTTAGCCGCAATTCACAGTCCCAATGCCATAAAATCCTTGGTGGGCACTAAGTGGCAAGCGCTAATGACAAAGATCCCTGATTCCACTCTGTACCACCCTGACAGCTACCATCCATCAGCCCAAGGTTCATTCTTCAGTGCCATGGTATTAGCAAAAGACATCCTAAACCTAAATGTTCATCTTCTAACTGAACACCCGTGGGAAATCACAGCCCATCAATTCGAACAAATGAAAACAGTCCTAACTGACTAGCATTGACTAAACGCGGCTTGGCGAAGGGGTCAATTCATTGACCTTTACCAAAGAAATGATTAGTTTTGTTCTTCACGATGTGCCCCGGTGGCGAAACTGGTAGACGCACAGGACTTAAAATCCTGAGCTTCCTTTACAGGGGCGTGCCGGTTCAAGTCCGGCCCGGGGCACCATTTCCTCTTCTTTCGCTTCAGACAGTCCTCGCTCTTTTTTATTTGTACTAATTAAGGTTTATACTGGTTCGTCGGTATTCTTTGGCTTCGTTTAGCTGCGCATTGCTGCGGAACTTGCGAAAGAAGAGGAAATGGTGCCTGGCTTTTTTTGGGCTGTGCTTTGGTCTTTTTTGTTAGATTCTCATTTGATAGTGGGTTTTGGTTTCGTTGAATGTTTTGAAGCCTAATTTTTCGTAGAGGGATTTAGCTTTGGTGTTTATTTTGAAAACGCCGAGTTCTAGGGTCATGTTTGCTGATTTTGTTTTAGCTATGAGGTCTTTTATAATGGTTGTGCCTAAGCCCTTTCCTTGATGTTCCGGAAGTATCAAGATATTTACGATTTGTACTTTTTCTTCTGTCTTGGCCAGGTGTAAATAGCCGAAGTCTGTATTCCCGGCTTGAATAATTTCAATTCGTCCTGTTTCGAATTCTCTTTTCACGAATTCATCCTGTATGGATTCTTCCCAGTGCCAAATTTTTTCTACGTATTGTTTTAAAGTCGTGTGATGAACTTGCGTTAAAAAATTCAGGTCCGACGAAAGGGCCTTACGAGTTGAATAAGGTGGCATTCTTAAATCATATAATGTGAATTTGTTAACTTCAAAATGTTTTAACTTAAGGATTTTTGGAAATCTTCCATGTCGGGGGGAAGGGGACATTCAATGTTCATTTTTTCTTGGTTGAAGGGATGGGTGAATTCTAAGCGCAAAGCGTGTAACATAAGTCTTGGCGGAGCTGGTTTTTTTGGAGCAGCATAAATATCATCGCCATAGATTCCAAGGCCTTGTTCGGCTAAATGAACTCGGATCTGATGCATTCGTCCTGTTAAAGGTTTTGCCTCAACCAGCAATGCCTTTGGAAATTCTTGAAGCTTTTTAAAAAGAGTGTGGGCTTTGACTCCGCCCGAGCGAACCGAGTGCATTTTCATTTTCTTTAGTTCGGCATCGCGGGTTTCAGCTAAGTGGTTTTTTACTTCCCAAGCATCTGGGCATTTTTGTTTTTTGGTGAAGCAAAGATAGGTCTTCTGAATCAGATGCTTTTTAAAAAGGTTCGCTAACGGTTCGTTGGCTTCTTTGACCTTCGCAAAAATCATCAGACCTGAAGTATCGCGGTCTAAGCGATGATGCAGACCCAAGTAATTCGGGCCGCGTTCTTCAGTCAGTTGCTTTTTTAATTGCGTGAAAAAATCAGGACGACGCTTGTCCACTGTGGGCTGTGAAGGAAGTCCTGAAGGCTTTTCTGCGACGAGGAAGTATTCATCCTCAAAGAGGATTTTAAACATCATCGTTTGTTGATCATGCAGAATTCAAGATTGTCTTGAATATATTGGCGCTGCTGGGAAAGTTCTTCTTTGCTGACTTTATAGCGGCCGGCATCGCAGCCATAATTAGTTACAACTTCGTGGATGGTCTGAGCCTCATCCATGGTCATGTTTAATTGCCAAATAAGTTTTATCATCAGCCAATTTTTTACGTATTCGCAGCGATAGTTTAATTCAGGCGGAAGATATTGTTCAGGGCCGCGATCACCTTTTGAAGTGTTTTCGTGGACTGTTGCTGGCACAAGATGATTTTTATATCCAAGGTAGTTCGCATAAAGGCAGCGAGTTTTATAATCCCATTTCCACGCACCCGCCATATAGGCATGCTTTAACGGAACCATGTGATCGATTTGAATCTCGCGGGAATCAGTGGTTTCAATACTTGAATACGGATCTGTCCAACGTCCCGTATCGACCACGCATTGTTTATTGCCACGGTAGGTGACGTCGTCTGCGCTATCACGAACCAATACTTTAGCTCGCGTGTTCATGCAGGTGTCATCGGTAGGATCGTTAATCCAACGGCCGAAATGAAGTTTTCGAATGTAGGCTTCGGTTGGAATAGGGCGTTGTAAATTATGAAGTTGCCAGTTTAACAAACTGATGACTTTTTTTACTGTCGTCACAAACTTTTCAACAGCAAACTCTGCAGAATAATCAAAAGCATTTTCTGTGGTTCTTTTTTTTGAATCCACTTCTGATTGAGTTTTTTCGTTGATGGTCAGGTATTCGTTATAGACTGGAACTGGTCGGGCAACATGTGCAGTGTCGGAAGGGCGGGCATAGGCGGACAGTGCTGAAAACACTCCCCATAAAATCAATCCCGTTAGTTTAGTCATTCCGGTCCCCTCCGCGAATCGAAGTCATTAAGCCTTAGTTCGTAGATAGTTTCAACAAATCATTATGTTAGGGTTTCGTTACCATCGTGGGCTGTGCATTAAGTCCATTAAAGACGCCAAATATGCTTAAGCATTGAACAATATATAGGCCTGGGATGTCCAAAAAAGGCAGGGTGCAACATTGTATTTATTGTTCAAACCAAAGCATTTCGTTAAGCTTTTGATGTCTAACAAGGAGTAAGGCATGAACTTTAAAATGATTCTTTTGGCAGCTTCGGCAGTATTTATGATGGGCGCATGTGCGCATAAACATGCAGGTCATGAAGGTTGTGATTGTGCACAACACAAGACTGCGAAAAAGGGCTGCTCTGGAGAGTGTGAGACTGGGAAAACCTGCGCAGATTGCGCGGCTGAATCTAAATAGTTCTGGCCAAATAAAAGTGCGATTTCAATAAGCCCCCATACAACGGGGCTTTTTTTGAATGCGCGCGTAAATAAAAACATGTATATATTTAATCGTTTGATTTAATCAATTGATTAACTTTTTTCCCTGACATAACGTTAATGCCATGAATTCCAACAAATCCTTCAGCCCTGAAGAGTTGGGCGCCCGACAAAAAATAATGGACGCTGCCATTGAGCTTTTTGCTCGAGATGGACTTCATGGCGTCAGCACCCGGGATATTGCCAAAGCTTCGGGATTAAATCTAAGTCTTATAAGTTATTATTTTGGTGGTAAAGAAGGCTTGTATAAAACCGCCATTCAAGAATTCAGCGGAAAAATATTTGCCCAGATTCAAGAAGTCACCGACGAATTCGAACAAGATGAAGTCAGTGCAAAGTCCATTCAGCGCGCCATCATGACCCTGGTAAATAATTTTATCGATATGCGGGTTGCAAATCCTAACATGGCTAAAATCATGACTCGCGAAAAGCTAGAAGGTTTGCCATTTTGTCGAGAGATTCAAGAGCATCTTCTGACGAACGCAGGTGATAAAATGATTGCCATTATCACAAAGGGACAAAAAGCCGGCGTCGTAAGTAAGAACATCAATCCGCATTTTTTCATGGTGTATCTGGTGGAAGGGTTGTTGGGATATTTTAATATGTTTGACTGTAAGTGCACCTGGAATAGCAAGCTTTATAGTTTGCCGCAAAAAAAAGAACAGTTTGTTAAGCAAGTATCATTGTTGTTTGTAGAAGGGATATTGAAATGAAAAAGGGAGCCTTTGTAGGAATACTATTAGCACTATGGCAACCTCCAGCTCTTGCAATGAATCTTCAAGAGTATCTTAAGGCTGTCGAAAGCAACCATAGATTGATTAAGTCTTTCTCTGTTTCTACGGAGGCTGCGCAAGAGCGCAGACTTAGCGCAGATTTAGAGCTCAATCCGCGTCTGACAGCGGGTTTGGGTTATTTAAGTGACAAGAGCCCATTAGGACAATTTGCGATGTTGGGGGCCACAGAGACGACGGCTAAAGATCTAAAGCTAGGACTTGCCAAAAAGTTTTCAACCGGTACTTCAGTCAGCGTAGATGCCGCCGCCAATGAAGTTGAAAATGAAGGAACTTTGTTTGTTCCTTCATTACAGAAGTTTTCTTATGGCTCTTTGGGAGTCGGTATTTCCCAGTCACTTTGGAAAGATTCGTTTGGTCGCGCTACAAGACTGCGTTGGGAGCGTCAGGATGCCGCAACGGAAGCTGAAGTCGGTAGCTTTGACCTAAATAGAAAGCAGCTCTTGATCGAAGCGGAAAAAGCATATTGGGATTATATTTATTTAGATGAATATTTAAAAATCGGGCGTGCTTCCTTAGAGCGTGCGAAACGCATTGAAGCTTGGACCCGACGCCGAGTGAATGATGGGATCAGTGAGCGTGCCGATCTTTTATCAACACAAGCTTTGGTGGGGGCCCGCCAATTGGCGGTTATTTCTGCTGAAGATGATTTTGCAGCGGCTAAAAGAAAAATTCGGGATTTTCTTGAACTTTCTGATTCAGAAAATTTGCCTGAAATAACCGGGGATATTTCTTCATCTCGCAGTTTAAATTCAATGGTGAATGCAAAAGGCGGCAAAGTTATGGCTCTGGATGCCTACTTGGCTGCATTAACTGCAAAAGCGCGAGCTTTAGAGTCCCGCGAGATCGAAGATAACTTTCGGCCTGATATAGTCCTTTCAGGCTCCTATAATACAAATAATTTGCAACAGGATAAGACGATTTCTGAAGCAACTGCAAAGTGGACTGATTCATCTCTTCCGACATGGAAAGTGGGTTTGAACTTGACGTACGATTTCGATACTGACGTTAAAAACTCTGCTCAATCCGCAGCCCGTAAGAACGCTTTAGCGGCCAAACTGCAAAGCGAAAGAAAAATGCTCGACAGTGAAAGCGCTTGGATTGAACTCAACCGCCGTTATTCTGAAATGAGCAAAAGAATTGAAACAGCTTCTGAAATTGCGAAACTTCAAGTGGCAGCAGCAAAAGCCCAGGCAGATTTATTTAATAAAGGCCGTTCAATCACGGCCAATGTTATTAAAGCTGAAGAAGACGCTGCCGAAGCGGAATTGATGCTGACACGACTGAAATCTGAACAAAGAAAGATGGAGGCTCAAGGACGAATGTTTGTCGTCATTGAGGAGAACTAAAAATGAATTTGCCTAGTCTGTCGATTAAACGACCTATTTTTATTACTTGTATCGTATTGTTGATGCTGATCCTGGGTTTTTTCTCGTTAAAGAAAATGCCAGTGGATATGTTTCCGGATGTGACATTTCCGGTTCTGTTTGTGCAAGTGACTTACCCTGGTGCTTCGCCACTGGATTTAGAAAAGCAAGTTTCCAAGCCCATCGAAGATGAAGTGGGAAGTATATCAGGTCTTAAAACTCTGACTTCAAACAATCTTGATAGCGTAGCGGTTATAATCTTGGAGTTTAAGTTAGGCACGGACATCAAAGAAGTTGAACAAGAAGTTCGTAACCGTATCGGCAATATCCGCAGAGATTTGCCAGCGGATATTTATGAGCCCGTGATCCGCCGCTTTGACCCTGCCGATCAGCCCGTAATTACCTTGGCTGTTACTTCTGAACTTCCAGAAGGTGAAGCTTACGATATTGCGAGCGAGCTCATTAAGCCCCAATTTGAACGCTTAAACGACATCGGTCAGGTGGATATCTTCGGTGGTCGTAAGCAAGAAATTCACGTTCTTATTGATAAAAATAAACTTCAAGATCGTAAGATTTCGATGCTTCAGGTTTCACAAAGAATTATTGAAACCTCTAAAGATATTCCTATTGGGAAAATTGAAAATCCTAAAAATGAAACCACGCTAAGAACTTCCGGGGAGTTCACGGACCTAAAGCAAATTTCTGATGTGAACGTCAGCTTCGTAGGTTCTGATAAAGCCGTTCAAGTTAAAAACGTGGGCCGCGTGGTTAGAAGTCTTGAAGACCAAAAAACTATGGGTCGTATCAAAGGTAAAAAAGCCCTTTTGATGAACGTTTATAAACAGCGTGGTTCAAATACTGTGGCTGTTGCCGACAGTGTTAAGCAGAACATTGAAAAGGTGAATAAGTTCCTTCAAGAAAAGAACTTGAAGGCCGAAGTTACTTTAGTGCGTGATACTTCTATTCCAATCCGTATGAACGTTTATGACGTTCAAGAATCTATCATCATCGGTATTATTCTTTGCGTAATCGTGGTGTTTTTCTTCCTAGGCTCTGGTCGTTCGACATTCATTACTGCCATGGCTTTACCAAACTCGCTTTTAGGCGGATTTGTGATCATGTATGCCATGGGCTTCACTATTAATATTATGACTCTTTTGGCTCTTTCGTTGGCGGTAGGTCTTCTTATCGACGATGCCATCGTCGTGCGGGAAAATATTTTCCGGCACTTGGAAATGGGTAAAAAACCAAAAGATGCTGCTTTAGAGGGAACAAAAGAAGTAGCCATGGCCGTGATCGCAACCACCTTAGTTGTTATTGCGGTGTTTGGTCCGATCTCTTTCTTGCAAGGGATTATCGGTCAGTTCTTTATGCAGTTCGGTTTAACCATCGTATTTACAATGTTAATTTCATTGTTTGATGCCTTCACGGTGGCGCCCATGTTGTCTGCTTACCTTGCTCATCCAAATGAGCATGATAAGGGAAATGGCATTATCGGCCGCATGTTGAAAGCATTTGATCGCTTCCAAACTCGCCTTGAAGACTTCTATGAAAGAACATTGAAATACACCTTGTTCAATCCGAAGAAAGTTTTATTGGCGGGGACTGTGATCTTCTTTGGATCATTGGTGTCCATCGCTTTCATTCCGAAAACTTTCTTGCCGTCCCCGGATAACGGGGAGTTCGCGGTGACGATTGAGCTGCCAGTGGGTTCTTCTTTATTGGCGACTAGCAACTTCACTGAAAAAGTTGAAAAACTTTTCGAAGGGGACAGTGCCGTTGATATGGTACTTGCGATCATCGGAAATACCAACAATGAATCCAACAAAGCTTCGTTGTTCGTTCGTCTAGTCGAGCGTAAAAATCGCAGCATGACGACGACAGACTATAAAGAATCCGTGCGTGAAAAGTTAAAAGAATTTGAAAAGCAAGCGATCGTATCAATTGGTGATATCGATGCTGTGAACTCAGGACAAAAACCTTTGAACTTAAATATTCAAGGTGAAAATCTAGAAGAGCTAAATGCATACGCAGCGAAGCTTGTTGAAAGAATGAAAAAGATTCCGGGCCTTGTGGATGTTGATACGAACTTCCGTTCCGGTAAACCGGAATTCCATGTGGTCTTTGATCGCCAGAAGTCAGAAGCCTTGGGTGTTTCTACCGTGACAGCAGGTGCTGAACTTCGTAACCGCACGGAAGGTAACGAACAAGCGATTTATCGTGAAAAAGGAATCGATTATAAAATCCGTGTGCGTTTTGAAGAAATGTACCGCGATCTGCGTAACCAATTCTCTACGACTCTTGTGCCGAATTCAAATTACAACATGATTCCTTTAGCGAGGATTGCCCAAGGCGAAGACGCCTTTGGTTATTCGCAAATCAATCGTCAGAATAAAGGTCGTTACATTCAAATTTCTGGAAATATCGCCAAGGGCGGCGCCTTAGGTTCTATTTCTACGGAAATTGAAAACATCGTGAAAAAAGATCTGCCGCCACCGCAAGGTGTGGAATACGCTTTTCAAGGTCAGGCCGATGACTTTAAAGAATTGATCGCCAATATGTTATTAGCGATCTTCCTAGGTGTTACTTTCATTTATCTAGTTCTAGCGAGCTTGTATGAAAGTTTCATCACACCATTTTCGATACTTTTAGCTTTACCGCTTGCTATGACGGGTGCATTCTTAGCGTTATTGATCTTTGGTAAGACCATCGATATTTTCTCGCTTATCGGGATTGTGTTGTTGTTAGGGGTTGTGGCGAAGAACTCTATCTTGCTTGTCGATTATACCAATCAGTTAATTCATGAAGGGCTGGAACGAAATGCGGCGATTTTAAAAGCCTGCCGCACGCGTCTTCGTCCCATTCTGATGACGTCTTTGGCTTTGATTGCCGGGATGATTCCAATTGCTATTGGTCTGAATGAAGCGTCAGCAATGCGCACCTCGATGGGGATTGCGATCATTGGTGGTTTGATAAGCTCAACGCTTTTAACATTGCTTATCGTGCCAGCAGCCTTCGGATTCATCGAAGACTTTAAAATGTGGTTTAGGGCGAAACTAGCTAAGTTCACGGGTTATCAAGCCTAAAGCTAAAAAGGAGTCGAAAGACTCCTTTTTTATTTGTTAATTCCTCGGTTTTGCCGGTTTTTCTTATAGGGACGGCATGTTTGCCCTAACAGCTAGTTGACAGTAACTTGCATTTAGGACACAACTAGCTTTTAAGGTGGTACCGTGGACGAGCAGTTAGATCCGTTAGTGGAAGTAAAAAAAGACGAAGCAGCATGTTGTGAGGTGGATCACTCTGCCCATGAAACATTTGAACAGACCACGGATCGCTGGGATAAAATCGGAATTATTCTGTCTGGTATCTGTACTATTCACTGTCTAGCTACACCGATGGTGGCCCTTGCTGCTCCGGTCATGGGCGAGTTCTTTGAGCAAGAATGGGTTCACTTATTATTGGCAATGTTTGTAGTACCTGTAGGTCTTTTTGCATTCTGGTCAGGCTACAAACATCACCGTCAAATCAAAGTTTTTGCTTTAGGTATCCTAGGGATTTGTTTGGTCGCTAGCGGATTGATGGCGCCCCATTTCTTGGAGCACCTCTTCAGCCACGACGTCGTTACCATTGCAGGAAGCATCTTGCTGGTCACAGCCCATGTCCTCAATCGGCGCGCCTGTCTCTGCCACCGTCATTAAGCTATTGTGGTGAATATAGTAAAGGGCTCCGTTTTTAATTAGCGGAATGACTTTTTCAGCAATAGCTTCAGAAACTGCGGGGCAGCCCCAGCTGCGGCCTAATCGACCATTCGATTCAAGAAAGTCCAGAGAAACATAGGACGCCCCATGCATCACGATATCGCGAACATAGGCGTTGTCGTTGGTTTTTTCTAAGCCGTGCAAGTACAAGGTGTTTCCGTGTTTCCCGGGAAATGATGAGCCTGTGATGTAAAATCCTAAAGAGCTTTTTTTTGAATCGACTGTATTGGAGAAATATTTTGCGACATTGCCGCCGGTATTTATCGCATGGGCAACAAAGTACTTATTAATCTCTCCGGTCTTTAGGTTTAAAAGATAAAGCCGGCGTTCTGACGAGGGCTGATTGTAATTAATAATAACGGCATAGTTTTTATTTAGGATTGTTTTCTTTGTCGTTTCATCATGAAGCTTCACTTTGAAGCTGGCTTCCGCATTCTTTTCCAGAAACTCAAAAGTCCTGCGCAGGGCATCTAATGGAACACCTTGATCGGCGTAGCGTTGAAATAAAGTTTGTTTATCGACTTCTTTTGCCGACTCTTTTTCTGCTGCTAAGCCCTGAACTGCCAAAAGTAAAAGAACTGTTAATACGAAAATGTTTTTCATGTTGATCCTCATTTGTTGCTTCTAAATTTTTATTAGGAGTGCATTTGAAAAGTCTAATTTCGGTAAAGAAATGAGCATTAACGCAACGGAAGGTTGCGCCACATTTTGAAAGAAATTGAAAATAGTGGCGCTTTTGGGGTGTTGGATTAAATTTTCCAATTGAAAACTAAATGAAAGGTAATAGTATTGTTAATTGAAAATTCAATGGGAGGCATCGTGAACAATTCTAATATGAACCGTCGTGGATTTTTCTCGACACTGGTTAAGGTAGCGGGCGCATTTGTAGTCGCACCTACGGTTATCAATTCTGTTTTAACTTCAACTGCAGAAGCTCAGAAAAAGCGTGGCGCAGCCCCGGCAGCGGCTGGCGGAGCAATGCCAATGGTTGACCCCAATGACGCTGTAGCGAAGGCTGTAAAGTACGTTGAGGACTTCAAGAAGACGCCCGATTCAAAAGGCAACAAATGCCTGACTTGCAGTTTCTATGCGAAAAAAGAAACTCGTAACGGCAAAGAAGCAGGAACTTGCACAATCTTCGCTGGTAAATTGGTGTATGCGGACGCATGGTGCTCCAGCTGGAACAAAAAAGCTTAGCGGGTCGCCGATAAGGGCTCATCTGACTGCGTTGTGCGGTCTTTCGCTTCACTGCGACGTACCTTGCAGGTACGCCTCCGTTTCGCGAAAGATCCTCCGCCTTGCATATGAACCCTTCTCGCCAACCCTCGGTCCTCGTTTTGTTTTACTTGGCTAAAAAATAAAAAACCCGGTCGCTTTCGCTCCGGGTTTTTTATTTTTGTCGCTTTGGGGAGGGATCGCTGCGCTTTTCCCTTTTTTATTTTTGATCTCTTAGGGCTCTTCTTAGGATTTTGCCTACGTTTGTTTTTGGTAGTTCGGTTCTGAATTCTACTAATTTTGGAACTTTATAGTTTGTTAGTGTTTTTCTTGCGTGGGCGATTACGTCTTCAGGAGTTAAACCTGGGTCTTTTTTGACTACCACTGCTTTTACGATTTCACCGCTGTGTTCGTCGGGTACGCCGATGGCTGCTACTTCTAGCACGCCCGGGTGGCTTGCGATGGCTTCTTCGACTTCGTTTGGATAGACGTTAAAGCCCGATACTAGGATCATGTCTTTTTTGCGGTCTACGATTTTGAAGAATCCATCTTTATCGACGACGGCGATGTCGCCGGTTCTTAACCAGCCGTTGGTTAGAACTTTGTCTGTTTCTTCTTGTTTGTTCCAGTAGCCTGCCATGACTTGCGGTCCTTGGCATAGAAGTTCGCCCGGTTCGCCCATGGGTACTTCTTGGTCATCATCATTAACTAATTTTACGTCTGTATCTGGGAATGGAAGGCCAATGGTGCCTACGCGGTCTGTGCCGTCGATAGGGTTGCAACACACAACGGGTGATGCTTCTGTTAAGCCGTAACCTTCAACGATGGTTGAGCTTGTTAATGTCATCCATTTTTCAGCCACGGATTTTTGCAAGGTCATTGCGCCGGCAACGCTGATTTTTACTTTACTGAAATCGATGGTTGTGAATTCTGGATTGTTCATCAAAGCGTTAAACAAAGTGTTTACGCCAGCCATCACTGTGAATGGAGTTTTCTTAAGATCTTTGATGAAGCCAGGGATGTCTCTTGGATTCGTGATCAGAACGTTTTCAGCGCCATAACGAAGCAGACCCAAGCAATTCAATGTTAAGGCAAAGATGTGATAAAGCGGCAGGGCTGCGATGGCGATTTCTTGGCCTTCGCGCAATTTTGGTTTCATCCAGTCGCGAATTTGTAAAACGTTAGCAAGAACGTTTTTATGTAAAAGCATCGCACCTTTCGCGACGCCCGTCGTGCCCCCTGTATACTGAAGGAACGCGATGTCTTCTTGCGTGGTTTCGATTTTTTGTGATGGTTTCATCGCGCCTAATTGCATCGCCTGCAAATACGTGTAGGCCTGCGGAATGCTATAAGCCGGGACCATTTTTTTGATGTATTTAACTACTGAATTTACCAACAATCTTTTTGGTGCTGGGAAATGGTCACCGATTTCAGTGATCACAACGGATTCAATTTCCGTGTCTTTGATGATCTGTTCAAGTAGATGAGCATAGTTAGCTAAAATCACCACGGCTTTGGCACCAGAGTCTTTGAACTGATGCTGCATCTCTTTAGCGGTGTACAAAGGATTTGTATTAACGATGGTTAAACCGCTGCGCATAGCTGCAAACGCCACGACGGGGAATTGCAAAAGATTTGGCATCTGAATGGCGATGCGATCGCCTTTTTTTAGTTTCAGTTCGTGTTGCAGGAAAGAAGCGAATCTTTCTACTTCTTCGTTTAATTTTGAGAAAGTTAAGGAAACTCCCATATTCGTGAAAGCTTTGCGCGGACCGAACATTTGCACGGATTCTTCGTAAAGATCATACAACGACTTGTATTTAGAAAGGTCTGTCGTGGCAGAGACCTCTTTTGGGTAGTTTTTTAGCCAGATTTTTTCCATCTTCAGATCCCTTCAAAAATACAGTTTTGATTCCTTAGAAAAGTCTAGAGTATGGGCTTAAAGGTGGTAAAGGAAATTCTTGTTTTCAAAGTCTTGATTTGCAAGACTTAGGGAATGAAGCTTTGCGTGGTCTTATCTTTGGCGTTTTTCTTAATTTTACTTTCTTGCACACTGAAGGAAGAGCCTAAGGCCATTTCAACGCTTCCTCTGACGGGAATGACTAATAATGCAGCAAAGTCCGTGGTGCCAGAGGTAAAACCCGGTGATAAATCCCTTGAAAATTTCGCTCGCTACTTTGAACAAGCCGATGCGATTCACCGTGAAGCCTGGTGGGTCCTTTCTAATGAGCGTCGCCCCATGGGGAAATCTCCTTTTGGTAAAATTCAAAGAGCTTTATTGTCCTCAAATGGAATTAAATTATCTAACAAGTCTCTTTTTAGCTGTGATCGTTACTTGGTGAAAAGAGACATTCAAAGTCTGACCGGGTTCCCGCAAAAATTTGAAATTTTTGAAAAGTGCAGTACTAAGACCGATGCAAAAAGAATTGCGGAAGTGTTTGCAGCAAAAGAAGCGGATTTCTATGCGACCTTCTATTCTGAAAACCTTGAAGAAGTGTTAGGTCTTGGTGCCACAATTCTAAATAAAAACATTCGCTGTGATTTTAAGGGTAACGAAAAAAATCAAATAGTCAGTCTTAAATGTAAAGACTGGGCCCAGGATCGCAGCAAAGAGCAGATGGTGCGCCTTGATATATACGATTATGAAAAAGAAGGTAAGAATCTCATCAAACTGCGCGGTAAAGTTTATGAAAACCTTTCTGACATACGTAAAATCGAAGTGGATATTCCTTTAGAGGGAAAAATTAAAGTTTTAGAAACTGAACTATACGCTCCCGAAGCTACACCCGTTGCAACGCCTGCAGCGACGCCGTCATCCAGTCAAAGTCCGCCGCCAGCATCGTCGCCATCGCCTTCTGCGAAGCCAGAAGATCAAAATGCAGGGCCTGCGGTGTTAGAGCCTGGTGATCCTGCGCAGGATGAAACGGGGGCGCCATTGATTACTCCGTTGCCTGGTGTGGATCCTGATGTATTAATGCAGCGACAAAATAATGAGATGGTTCCGTTGGTACAACCACCAGGAACTGAGGAGATTCCACGTGCCCGCTAAGATTGAACTCGGTAAAAAAGTTCCTAATTTCAAAATCCCATCTTCCACCGGTGAAGATTTCAGCTTGTCTTCAAAAAAGGGAAAAAAAATTCTTCTTTATTTTTATCCCAAAGACAGCACGCCGGGTTGTACGACGGAAGGAATTGAGTTTAATGAACTGTTGTCCCAGTTTAAAAAGCAAAACACTGAGGTGTACGGTATTTCAAGAGACACTTTAAAGTCCCACGATAAGTTTATTTGTAAGTATGACTTTAAGTTCGAGCTTCTGTCTGATGAAAGCGAAGAGCTGTGTAAAATCTTTGACGTGATTAAAGAAAAGAACATGTACGGCAAAAAAGTGATGGGTATTGAGCGTAGCACTTTCATCATCGACGAAGATCAGAAGCTTGTGGGTGAGTTTCGTAAAATCAAAGCGCAAGGCCACGCGGCAGAGATGCTAAAGTTTATCAAAACTTTGAAATAGGAACTTCTTGGAAAAAAAAGGGAGTCATTCGACTCCCTTTTTCCTAAGGTAACATTCCGGCGAAGCCTGTTGTTGGCGATTTAGTAATGGAAGCTCATGCGATCGCTCATAGATTTCGGTAACGGTGGCACCTGTGAGCGCGGAATAAAGAACGTCGTCAAGTTAAAGAAATCCCCAAAGATCTTGTGCTTCGCTGTGGCTTCTGCCAAGTACTTGTGACCTGAAGAACCGCCAGTTCCAATCTTTTGACCTAACATGCGCATCGCCATCAGCGCATGACGATAGCGCCATGTAGTCATCGTCTCATCGATATCTAAAAGAGCACGGATGATTCTAAACGGAGTTTGAAGAATCGGTTGATCGCGATAAAGCTGAATTAACAAGGCCGCATGCATAGCTTTGTAACTAAGACGGAATTGGCCTTCGCCACGCAATTTTTCAAAAGCGGATTCATCAAAAAGGGCGTCAAAACTTCTAAGTGTATTTGTTAGACCTTCGATGTTTCTTTTTTTATCTTCATCACTCAAACGAGTGTTGTTGTTCACAGTGGCGATGTCTTCGTTAAACATCGTAGTCACTGCATTTTTGTACGTATCCCAGAAATTGAAGTTTTCATCCTGCAGGAATGGTGTGCGTGCTAACCATTTTTCTAAAGAATCAAATAATGAAGAAGAATTTAAAACGGATTGAATTTCGTTTTGTTGTTCTTCCGTTAAAGACTTAAAGAACGGTGCTTGATTGTAAGCAAGGCGATCGCCGATGCGCAGACCTAACTTCGTTTCAATCAAACGCCATTGAAAGCTTTGAAAGCCAGAAGCTGGATAAAGCATGTCGCGGAAATCTAGGAAATCCAGCGGAGTCATAGTTTCTAAAACATCCACTTGGCCAATGATCAATTTTAAAATGCTAACGATTCTTTCTAGGCGGGAACTTGCCATGCCCATTTCAGTTTCTTCGATTTGATCTTTCTGAAATGTCTTAAGGACAGCATCTAATTCGAAAATAATTTGCTTAAACCAAAGTTCGTAGGTTTGGTGAACGACGATGAAAAGCATTTCATCATGGGCAGGCTTTTTGTATTCAACACTCTTTGGATGTTGCGAATTTAACAAAGCATCTAGGCCCAAATATTTATGATAATGCACCGGAGGATATTTCATCGTGCCAGCTCCTTTAAAATTTTAGCAAATCCGTCGATGTCTTCTTTTTGGGTGTCCCAAGAAGTCATCCAACGGCATTCAAATGTGTTTTCGTCCCACACATAGAAAAAATAATGTTCTCGTAAGGTCTTTACCCAAGCACTTGGTACTTTAGCGAAGACCGCATTGCTTTGCGGGACCTCGCGAATTTCCACGCCTGGAATATCTTTGACGGCATTATAAAGATAATGGGCCATCTCGTAAGAATGATTCGCGATCTTTTGCCAAAGATCTTGTTTGAAATAGGCTTCAAATTGCGCAGCGATAAAGCGGGTTTTAGAAGGCAGTTGCGCGCACTGTTTACGGATGTACTTAAAATCAAGGCTTAAGGACTTGTTTAAGAACACCACAGCCTCGCCCATCATCAAACCATTTTTGGTTCCACCGAAAGAAACGGCATCGACGCCTAGTTCGGTCGTGAATTCTTTAAATGATTTTTTTAAGTGAATGGCGGCGTTCGCTAAACGAGCTCCATCAACATGCACATAAAGCTTACGATCTTTCGCCCAAGTGATCAGAGTTTTTAATTCTTCCATGGAATAAGTGGTTCCTAATTCCGTAGGTTGGGTCAGACTTAAAACTTGAGTTTGTGAATAGTGTTGGTCGCCTCTGCGGATGAAGGCTTTTTCAAGCTCTTCCACAGTCAGCTTTCCATTCACCGAAGGAAGTGCGATCAATTTGCAACCGGCCATGTATTCAGGGGCACCACATTCATCAACATTAATGTGGGACACGTCAGAACAAAATACAGATTGATGGGGCTTTGCCAAAGCTCTTAAAGCGGTTACGTTGGCGGCAGTTCCGTTAAATACAAAAAACACTTGGGCTTCAGAGCCAAACTGCGCACGAAACTCTTGATTGGCTTTTTCTGTCCATTCATCTGTGCCATAAGCCGGGGCATGCTCGACATTGGCTGCCTGCAATGCCGCCAGGATCTGCGGGTGAGTGCCAGCATGATTGTCACTGCCAAAGCCGCGCTTCATGTTCTAGGCCTTACGAAGAGAATTAAAGATATAGTTATGCAGGATCAACGCAGCCAATTTGCTGGTGCGATTGTCTTGGTCTAAAGGGGGCGACACTTCATAGATACCGACTCCACGCACATCAAAATTGGCAATCAACCAATTTAAAGAAACTAAGAAATCTTTGGTGAAGAGCCCCGTCGTCCAAGATTGGCTGCAGCCAGGAGCTTCACTAGAAGTGAAAGCATCAATGTCGACACTAAGGAAAACTTTTTTCTGCTCTTTGCCTTGCATATACTGTTGCAAAGTTTTTTGCAGTCCCTGTTCATTGATGTGATCCAAAGTAAAGATGCTAGCGCCTTTATCTTCGGCCCACTTGATGTGCGCTTTGCTGTTGCACTGGTTTTGAATGCCAACTTCCGCAAAGTCCACTTGGCCGTTAAATTCTGAAAGCACGCGATGAAAAGGAGTGCCAGAGTTAAAGCCCTTATCAGTCGGGCGAACATCCATGTGGGCATCAAAATTGATCAAGACAGCATCGTTCTTAAAGACATCTAGAAAGCCAGCGCCATCGCAGTAACCATAGTCATGACCCCCACCTAAAGAAATCCAGCGTTTGCCAGACTGGGCGATAGTTCTTGTGGTTTCGCGGGCCTTTTCGTGGCGTTCGCCAATTTTCTTTTCTTTATCCACCAAATCGCCAATATCCAAAATTTTTGGAAGAGTTGTCGACTGTAAGTGAGGAGTCATTTTGTAAAGATAAGTGCGAATTTCACGGGGAGCTTGTTGAGCGCCTGGCCGGCCGCCATTAAGCGAAATACCTTCGTCATCGGGAAAGCCGATGATGGCGAAGTCGTAGTCGTGTAGAGAGAGTTGAGACAGGTCGCCCTTATGAAGGACCTGGACGCATTCACCAAGACGTGGATCTTCTTTATCGTTTTTGGTGAAAAGAAGATGTTTGTCGATGGGATGAAACCAGCTCATTATTTCAGGTCGCCCCACTTAGCTAAGCGCAGGGTTTTAGTCACTTCGCCGTTATCTGGATCATAGATCTTCATAACAGCTGTTCCTTTGTTGAATTGAATCGTCGCAAAGGTCGTACTTTTTGTATCAGAAAGAAAAACAACCCATTCCTTACCCACAGACGGAGTCACGCTGTAACGGTAATTAATTGGATCCGCAGTTCTAAATGAAATGCCCAATTGGAATTCTTTTAACTTGATTGGGTAGTAGCTTAAAGAATTAAAATCCTTCACAGTGATGATGCCTTCATCGCTGTACCAGTAACCCAACATTTTGCGAAGACCGACGTAATCAATGCTGTCGATATGAGCTGTGCAGCTGTCGTCGTTTAAAACGCCCGAAGCAGTCACGGCATCGCCAGTTGAAAGTTTGCGAATGCTGATGGCAGCATCTTCTGTTTGTGCATTGATTGTATAACGATAACAAGTGGCAGAATTAGTGATCAACACCACGCCATTGGTGTTACGTTCAACATTCCCAACAAGAGGTTGAGATGCGAAAGCACCAACTGAAACAGTAAGGCTGAGGACGAAAAGCAATAGTCTCATGCCCCACCTTGTTCCATGGCTCGTGAGTCGGGTCAATAGTATTTCTACTCGAGCTTTTGACAGATAGAGTCAACTGCTAAATTAAATAGCATTTTGCCGTGTTCGGGCGTGCACAGGCTGGGATTTGAACCCATTCTTCCATCGGGAAAGGCTTCGCGAAACTCTTTTGGAGCCATTGGCCAATGCGGGCGATCTTTGGTTGGTTGAAAGCTCATCGCGGGAATTTCTTGGTACGCTTCAGGGTGAGTGTACATTGTCACAGAGATTTCGCCGCAAGTAGCGTGGAAACCATTTTCGTTACCAAAAACTTTGCTTTCGTAAGCAGTCACTTCTGGTAAATGCCACCAGTTGAATAATTTAATATCAAAAGTTTCTTTGTCTTGTTTGGCTTGGCAGAAAGCGGAAGTCAATGGCGCGATATTGCCGCCATGGCCGTTGATGAAAGTAAATTTGCTGAAACCATGCTTTCCCAAGCTTTGTATGATTTCAGTGATCACTTGGATGTAAGTGATCGGTGAAAAGCTGATGGTTCCCGGGAAAGCCATGTGATGAACGGCCATTCCAAAACACAGTGGCGGAGCTACCATGGTTTTTGTTTTTTCGCCGACAGCTTTCGCAATTTCCCATGATGAAAGGTAATCGATACCGATGAGTCCCGTAGGGCCGTGTTGTTCCGTGGATCCCACGGGAACGATGATGTGTTTGTTAGATTTTAGATATTCTTCAACTTGCACCCAGGTTTTTTCTTGCAGATTCATCGACATTGCTTGCTCCAGTGCCTTCAGTGCAACTAAGATATCCGCAAATGTCTACAGATAACGAAACAAGTCAGTTATGTTTTCCTTTGCAAGGTCCCATTCCGGATTCTGAAGTGCTCATTGTGCGTGATCTTGACGTTGTGGGCGTAGGTTCTTTGCGCCGCCAACAAATTGAGGAACTGCAAAAAACCAAACAATTTATTTTGCAGACCTACGAAGACTTGATCAGTGATTCTGTTCTAGAGATTTATCGCGCAGAGCTTTTACGAACTTTACAATGGCTTCGCCCTTTACAGTCCGTGATAGGGTCTGATCTTGATTTAGAAGAAGAGCATAAGAAGATGTTTGCGCGAATTTTTCCGCGCACGCAAAAAGCCTTGGGCTTTACGGGAAATAAAATCTGCACGGCCTATCTACAAGAAATGGACTGGAGCAGTTGGCTTTTACAAGATCATTGGCGCTATTTCGTAGGATTCTTGCGCGGCAAATTCCCAGAGAAAAAAGAAATTCTAGAACTTGCACATTGGGAGTGGGAGCAAGCTTGGCTTGAAGTACAGCCCTTTGATACGGAAGTTTTAGAATCGGGATTGATTTCGACCAGCACCAGTTTGCAGATTGTGACCCTGACAACGAATAATAGCTATCTTGCACGGGATGCTGGCATGTATGGCCTGGCTTACAAGAAAAACGCAAAAAATATTTCCGAGCGAACTTTAGATATCTATGAAGCAAAGCTTCTGGATCTTTTGCATGAAGATCGCAAGTACACGGAAGATCAATTGATCGAAGCTGCTATGATCAGTGAAGGCCTGCCAGAAGCATTAGATAAAAGTCGCTGGCAAAATAAAGTGCAAGCTTTAGCCGACGGTGGCTTCTTGGTTCGATAATTCAAAAGGGGCGCTAAACCCCTTTGATAATTTCACCTAAAAATTGAATGTGTTGCAGTGGATGTTTACCCACGTGATCCAACATCAACTTTTTTGCGGCTTCGTTTTTCGCCACGTTTTCAAAAGTAATCAAACGGTCCAAAGCATTCGCTGACGAAACGATCATTGCCAATGGATCTTGATCTTTTTCTTTAAGTCCTTGGGGGCCAGATCCATTAATTGTCTCTTCATGCTGCGCAATGATGTTAATGACTGAAGTATCAAAGTGTTTCTTGTCGCGAACCTTATGTGCGCCGTCGACAGGGTGTTTCTGCCACATGTCTTTATCGCTCGCAGACATTTTATCCAATGGCTGATTCACGTTCAAAGCTGAGCCTTGATGGCCATAATCATGCAATAGCGCGCCTAAGGTTAGTAGCTGCATTTTCTTGCTATCGGTGATTCCCAGTTTCTGAGCTAAAGCCACAGAAAGCGTACTTACTGTAACCCCATGATGGGCAATGTTTTTATCAGCATTATCAATGTTCAGAATATTAGAGACGGCTTGAGCATTCGTAGTAATAAAGTTGACGTATTTGCCAGCAGAGTCTTTCGCGTAATTATACGCTTCCACGTTTTCTGGATTTTCAAAAACTTCTTCGACATTGCTTTGTTGGGACCCTTGAATGATTTCTGCGCGGGTTTTTAAATCGTTTTTTGAATTGTCATCATAAGCGCCTTCGATATTGCGTTGAAGGTAACCGCGATAGTTCAATTCCTCGGCAGAAAGGATGTACATTTTTCGAAGTTTTTTGTCTACGAGACGTTTTAAACGATCGCCCTCAAAGCTGTCCCCACGACGAAGGTAAAGTACCATTTTCTCGTTGATCTTAATGTAAGCATTAAAATCAATTTTCTGATCGCCTCTGAGAGTGCTTACACGAATAGAAACATAATCCATTGCCTAGAGTGTCCTTCAATTGCTATCGTTTTTGTATGTCTATAGATAAAGCAATTGTAGAAGATTTCGTTGATGAGTCAAAGACCTTAATTCCAGAGATGCTCGACTTATTGGAAAGTATTGAAGGGGACTTCACGCAAGTATTAAAACTTGCAGATTATGGTAACCTTGTTGACCGCATTATGGGTGGAGCAAAAAGTTTGGCATTGATGGCTTCTGAAGATCACGCTTTGCACATGATTGCTGATTACTCGGCAGTTTGTAAAGCGGTCGGCTACAAGGCTTCCCAAATAACAGCGAATAAACAGTTTTTTAATGTGTGTGTGGGATTATTACTGGATGCCACAGAAACTTTAGAAGTTTTGCTAGAGAACATCAATCAAAGCACTTCTGAATTAAAGCAAAATATCCCAGAGGCTTTCATCGAAAGATTAAGATGGGTTTCTAGCCAATTTAGCGAGGAATATAAATCAAGCGTGGGGGCGGGAAGTAGTCAGAAGATGGCGCAGACCGATATCGACGATTTGCTGAAAAAACTCGGTCTTTAGACGTTATCGTCAGCCAATTTTTTTAAAGTCCACTGGGCGAGTTCGCCCAGTTTTTCATGTTCAAGTAATGCCTTAACTTCTTCTGAAAGATTCTTTAATTTGCGATTTGCCACGACAATCAAGGCATTGCGCTTTAAACCAAAAGAACCTGCCCGTGCAAGCGGAGTACCGTTAAAATCCTTGGTTAGTTTTTTCCCTGAAGAGCTAAGGATGTACTTTAGGTCATCCGCTAGTAAAGATTCACTTGAACTGTCTAAAGAAAGTACTTTGTCGATGTTTAATTGCCCTTTAAAAACTTTTTGATTCCAAGGGCAGACGGTTTGGCAAAGGTCGCAACCAAAAAACCAATCACCGATCATGGGACGCAGTTCTTCGGCAGGAACTTGGCGGGATTCAATGGTTAAATAGGAAATACATTTTCGTGCATCCATCCTTTTAGGCTCTAAAAGTGCGCCGGTCGGGCAAATATCAATACATCGAGTGCAGGTGCCGCAAAAATCAGGAAGCGGTTCGATCTCGGTTTTAAGCTGCAAAGAAGTGTAAATTTCGCCGATGAAAAACAGACTGCCTTTTTTCGGATGGATCAGACAGGTGTTTTTCCCCACCCAGCCAAGGCCGGCTCTTTTTGCTAAATCCCTTTCAAGCACGGGACTGCTATCGGTAAATGGCAAAAATTCCTCTGCCGGAAAAATTTCCTGAAGGCTTTTACAAACAGAAAGCATTCTTTCTTTAAACCAGAAATGGTAGTCCATCCCTTGGGCATACAAACTAACTCGCGCATTCTTTATCGGGAAATCGGTCTTCTTTTCTGGATGTGGATAGTAGGGGATGGCGAAAACCAATGCGCTTTGGGCCCGAGGCCATTTGCTTGTAGGATCTTCTTTGATCGGGGCGTGGTCTTCTAGGTATTTCATATCGCCATGAAGTCCTTCGGCGATCCAACTTTTATAAAATTCAAAACTTAAAGGTTTGTCCAATGCCGTGAAGCCGAAATGGGAAAAACCCAAATCTTCCAGATTTTCATCAATCAGAGATTTTATCTCCTGTGGCGTCACGCGAATCTTCTCTTTCTTTCAGGCCGCAGTTTTTTTAAGATAGTGGAATGTCAAAGGTGCAAGAGCTTCTAGAATCCCATCCCCATTGGCCCGCGGTGAAGGCTATCTACCATAAACTGGATAGTCATGGCTACAAGGCCTTTTTAGCCGGGGGCTGCGTGCGCGATGCTTTGCTTTCCATTCCTGCCAATGACCTGGATGTGGCAACAGATGCGACTCCAGATCAAATAGAGGCCCTTTTTGATAAAACCGTGAACGTTGGTAAAGTTTTCGGGGTCATGCGGGTTTTGCAAGATGGAGCGGATATTGAGGTTGCCACCTTCCGCACCGATGGCACCTATGCTGATGGGCGCCGCCCTGACGAAGTCCATTTTTCATCCCCTGAAGAAGATGCCAAACGCCGTGATTTTACCGTGAATGCTCTGTTCTACGATTTGGCGCAAAACAAGGTTTTGGATTTCGTACAAGGGCAAGAGGATCTTAAAGCGCACACCTTGCGCACGGTGGGAATTGCAGAGCAGAGATTTAAAGAAGATCACTTACGCTTGCTGCGGGCCGCTCGCTTTGTTGCGCAACTGGATTTTACTTTAGAAAATAAAACTTACCTAGCTTTGCAGACCATGGCAGCGGAAGTAAAGACAGTCAGTGGAGAGCGTTTAAGAGATGAAATGATCAAGCTTTTAAAGTCTAAAGCCGTAGCAAAGGGCTTAAAGATCATGTCGGATTCAGGCCTTCTTCGTCATCTATTTCCGTTTCGCGAAAGGGATAATTCTTGGCAGGGCACTTTCGGTGGCACTGAAGATTGGCAGCTATTGTCTTTGTTCTTTAGAAAAGCTGAAATTCAGGAAGTGCAAAGCAGTTTGCAGATGCTGCGTTTATCAACCAAAGATTTGCGTGCTATCTTAAGAGCATGGACAACGTTTCAACGACCTGAAGAGTTTTTGCATTTGCGTTTGGGCTTACAACTGCAAGCCATGCAAGACCCCGGTATCGCTTTTGTGTTTGAAGTTTTAATTCAAGAGCAACACGCAAAAGCTGCTGAAATGAAGAATCTTTTGCAAGCTTATAAGACCTTAGGAACTTTGCCTGCGCCGCTATTAACAGGTGAAGATGTGAAAGGCCATCTGCAAGGAAAGTCGATAGGAATTTGCCTGACTGAAGCTTACTGTTTGCAATTGGAATCTAAAATTACAACTCGTGATTCGGCACTGAATTGGTTGCAGGATTATTTAAAGAAAGAGTCAAATGGATAAGGTTTTTGTTCCCAGCACGTGGAAGCGCCTGATTGCGCATTTTATCGATCAAATGATCCGCGTGATTTTTTATCTTCCGTTTATCAAAGTGTTTTATCTTTTGATTTTTACCGATGACGAAGTTCATATTTCATTTTTGCAGCTAGGTTTATTTTTATTGATCCCTGCCATCTATGAGATGGTCTTTTTGATGATGATGCAGGCGACACCCGGAAAGTGGCTTTTAGGGTTGAAGGTTGTCCCTTTTAATAACCCTTATGAAAAGCTTGATTGGCAACAATGTGTTCTGCGCCCACTTGTGCAGCGTCTGAGCCTGTTTTTTTCCCTGGCGATTTATGCATTAGCGTTCTTTAGATATGATCGCACCCATTTGGCTGACTGGGTGGCGGAAACACGGGTGGTGCAGTTTAATCCGCGCATCAATCGCCCGCGTATCCGTTGGTTTGTGGGAACATTATTTTTGCTTTTCTATATTTACGAAGGAATCATCTCGGCCCAAGGTTTCTTGAAGACGGTGGATTTTAAGACTAAAACTTTAAATGTGCGCGCTTTGGTTGATACAGAAGCTTTAGATGAGCTGATGGAACAAAGGGAATCAGGCTTTTAGTTTTTTGAAAATTTGTGTGGCAGAAATTAGATCCACGTCTCCGCTGCCTTGAACTGCATTTTCTTTTAAAAGAGCTAATGCCTGAAGGGGAGTGGCTGCCTGCATCTTATCTTGAAGAGCCGTCAGTTCGTGGAAACGAAAGGCAAAACTTAAAAGTTTGCTAACGTCACTCATGGTTTGTTGGTTTAATTTCTTCGGGAATCCGCTACCGTTGCACAGTTCACGGTGTTGACCGATGGCTTCAGATGTTTCCACGTTCAATGGAACCTTTTTACTTTTCACCATTATCACAGAACGGTCCGGGTAAAGATGAAATTGATCCTTTTCTTCCGGCGTATACTGTTTAAAATCTTTTTCAGCTGTGGTCGGATGCATTTGCGAAAGACCAATATTGTGAAGTAATCCTGCCATAGCGATGTTTTCGCGTTTTTCAGCATTCCAACCTAATAGCTGGGCAAAAAAGGCGCCATAGGCCGCTAGACAAATACAATCATGATAATTCGAGCGAGAGTTGCCAGCATAGCGAAAGATCTCTTTAGCAAGTTCGTCAGTGTTCATATCTTTACACAGCTCAAGCTCGGCGATGATGCCTTTGCACTTTTCAGTAATGATGCGACCCTCTTGGAAATCCGTCGGCGCATTGTTGAAAAACTGAGTCATGATTTCGTAGATGGACTTCTTAGTGCGATGAAACTTTTCCGTCATCGAAATCGGAAATTGCCCATTTCTTAAAGTCAAAACCTGCCTAGCATATTCGAAAAACGCTTTCATCTCTGTTTTTCGAATGTACATTTGCTGTTTTAGGCTATGGAATTTTTCAAGCTGCTTTTCTTCAACTAATCCGCCTTTTTTTCTGATTAAGACAGAGCGGTGATTGGCAGGCAGATGGACGAAAACATCAAAGTTGATTTCAACCTCAGAATCCAAGTCGCGCAAATCCACTGGCATTAAAGCGGTGATCGGGATGTGATCCCCAGTCATTTCAATGGGTGCTAATTGCAAAACCATGTCTGAAATGAATTCGCGATCAAAAGAGATGTGCATGATTTCGTCACAGCCATTTTTTCTAAGGACGTTGAAATCCAACGGCTGTTGAAAGGCGTGCAAAACGATCACGCGGGCCTTTGGGTATTTCATTTTTGTGGATTGCACCCACTCATTCGTGACATCAAAGCCCGCTTGTCCATCAACCAAAGCAAGCAGGGGATCGAATGTCGCTTCATCCTCGTCCAGCATGTCGCTGGGGTCCGAGAATTTTTTAAGTTGGTAGGGATAGTACCCTTTAAGTATGGCAGTGACCGAATTCCAGAAGGAATCTTGCGAAGAACCGACAAGAATGTCGACGGTCACTGCGGCCTGGCTCATTATTGCTGAACCATGATCTCCACGTGGAAAGTTGAACCGTCTGTCACATTAAATGGAATGACAAGAGTGGCACCTTTTTCAGCGTGGGTGATATTGAAAGTTCCGGAGATCACCGTAGGAATAGCCATTTCAAACTTATAACCAAGTTCGTTCAGGCTGGTCTTAGCGCAACCATAGATCATGTTCGTAAGTTCACCGACAGCGTCAGAAACTTCCGGAGTGATCTCTTCGTATTTTTCGCCAAGCATGTTTTCGATGATTGCGAAGATCGTTTGTTTTTTGAAAGAGATGATCAAGCTTCCCTTCATAGGAGGAGCCACCATTCCCACCATACCAGCGATGTCACCCTTAGGCGCAAATGTTGGTTCGATGAAAGGCTTGCCGGGAGTAGCATCTGTGGAAGCAATCTCTTTTAATGTTCTTTGAACTCCATTTACAAAAGCCGTGATAAGGCGTTTATCAAAGAGGGGGTTCATTGGAGTTGGAGCAGCAGACATGTTCTAATTTCTCCCGACTATGCGGTCTTAGTTACTGGTGAATTGTGTTTTGCCCAACATCTCTCAAGCTTGCCTTTCAGAGTTGCTGAATTAAATGGTTTCACCACGTAATCAGAAACGCCGGCTTTGGCTGCTTCAAGAATATGTTTTTGCTCAGATTCAGCTGTGACGAGCATGAATGGAACTGACTTAAATCGAGGATCCATTTTGCAGTTCTTTAAAAGGTCGATGCCCTGCATTCCAGGCATGTTCCAATCTGAAATAATAAATTCAAAAGGCTGGCCTGCATCATGGGCAGCCTGGATCATGGGCAGGGCCGTTTTGCCATCATCGGCCTCCTGGACGTTGGTATAACCAAGCTCCAAAAGCACTTTTTTGATGATTTTTCGCATAGTTGAGAAGTCATCGACGACTAAAAAACGTGTACTTGTGGGAAACATAATATCTCCTGATAAGATATGATCGTGTAAAATCCACATATGTATCGGTCTAGTTTTTAAAAACTAGAGTCCAAAGGTATTGCGAAGTTTCTAAAACCTTGTCAGACTTTATTACAGGTGGTCGTGCTGCATTTTGGACATGAGTCCTAGGCAGCGTACAAGGTTTAGACGGATTTAAAACAAAAACAATTTAGCGGGAGGGAGCAAGGATGCTCAGAGATGTCCTGATTCAAAAAGGTCTTTCAAACAGAGAGGCAGAAGTTGCTGAACTTGTTTCAAAGGGCTTGTCCAACAAGGAAGTTGCGAACCAGCTTTTTGTTACTGAAAAAACAGTAAAATTTCACCTTACTAACATTTATAAAAAAATGAATGTGAAGTCTCGTGCACAATTGATCGTTTGGTGCTTACCTCACCTTGGCTTCGTTGAAACCGAAGTTCGCGCTGAAGGTAACAACCAAAACGCGGGTGCAGCACAAGCATTCAATAACAATGCGACTCAAACTATCCCTGCGGGATCTGCGACAGTTGCAGGAACAACGACTCTTCCAGGTGGCGGATTAAACCGTGGTGGTAATTCTGACATTGGTATGGGTGGCATCTAGTTTTTTTAACTAGAATGTTCTAAAAAAGCGCAGGCCTGAAAAGGTACTGCGCTTTTTGTTTTTTAAAACCGGAGGAATCATCTTGAAAACCAGCAAGCCCGTAGCAGCCTCTAAAGTCATCATGACTCAATTAGTACTTCCCTCACATACAAACTCTCTTGGAACTATTTTCGGTGGCACCATCATGTCTTGGATTGATATTGCCGCAGCCATCAGCGCCCAACGTCACTCAAACCGTGAAGTTGTCACGGCAAGTATTGATCGCTTGGATTTTATCGCTCCTGTTTACACGGGCTGGGTGGTGAACTTAAAAGCGAGTGTTAATTATACTTCTAGAACTTCAATGGAAGTCGGTGTTCGCGTGGATGCGGAAAACCCTAAGACAGGGGAGGTATTTCATACCGCTTCTGCTTATTGTACTTTCGTTGCTTTAGGATCAAACGGTAAGCCCAGTGAAATTCCAGAACTTACCTTGCAGACAGACGATGACAAACGTCGATACGAAGACGCAAAGAAACGTCGCGAAGTGCGGCTTGCAAACAAAGCTAGATAATTGATTTTAAATTCTAAAAAGTTAAAGGGCTTCTTTAAGAAGCCCTTTTTTATTTAACCAGATAATCTTTCCAGCGGTTGATCAGAGCCGGGGTGAGTTGCGTGTAGCAAACTGTTCCTTCCGTCGCTGTTTCTTTTCGGATAATGTTAGCCTCGCGTCCCAAATCAAAGATTTTGTATTCTTCAGAGCGTGGGAAGTAGAGTTGCACGTCGGTTTGCATCTCGCTCACAGTGGTCGCCATAAGCTTTTTAAGCTGTTCCATGCCCTGGCCAGTAAGCGCGCTCACGAATACTCTAGGGTAGTGCTTCACTCTAAATTGGCGTTCTAAAGGTGCGACATCACACTTATTATAAACATGGATGATCTTCTTATCGGCCCAGTTGAATTCTTTAATCAAAGCTTCAACTACTTCGACTTGGCGTTCCATATTCGGGGACGATAGGTCGATGACGTGAAGTAAAACATCAGCTTCTGACGATTCTTCAAGTGTTGCTTTAAAGGCTTCAATCAATTGCGTAGGAAGTTTGCGAATGAATCCTACGGTGTCGGTCACGACAGCAGGCGGTCCATCCGGTAAGAAGATCTTTCTTGTTGTTGGATCCAAGGTTGCAAACACTTGGTTTTTCGCTAAGACCTGGGCACCCGTGAGCTTATTTAAAATCGAGCTTTTTCCAGAGTTGGTATAACCAATCAAAGCAAACGATGGAATTTCGTGGCGGCGACGGGATTGTCTGTGTTGCGCGCGATTTTTACGAACACCTTCAAGTTTGTTCTTAATGATCGCGACTCTTTCGCGAATACGGCGACGGTCATTTTCTAAGGCCGTTTCACCGGGACCTCGGGTGCCGATACCACCACCTTGGCGTGATAAGGATTCTAACCAAGCACCGACCATGCGGGGCATTTGATCCAGAAGCTGTGCAAGTTCCACTTGAAGTTTTCCTTCAAAGGTCTGTGCACGTTGCGCGAAAATATCCAAGATCAATTGATTGCGATCAATCACGCGGGCTTTAACTATTTGAGCTAAGTTTCTTTGTTGCACGCCTGAAAGTTGGTGGTCCATCACGACGATATTAGCACCGCTATCGCGAACCATTTCAGCAACTTCTTCAACTTTTCCGGTGCCGATTAAGGTGGCGGGATTCCATTGGGGAAGGACTTGGATAATCGAACCTACGACTTCGCCTCCGGCGGCAGATACAAGTTCCTCAAGTTCGAAAAGATTTTCTTTGATCTCACTGAGGGGCTCAGATTTTAATCCGACACCGATTACGATCGCTCTATCCTGGGCTGTTACATGGGCTTGATTAGTCAAAACGCTTAACCCTCCCTTGGTCTAATTAAAGGCTATCATAGCAGTGCGCTTACACAAAGTTAAATTTTTGCAGCTAATAAGGATAAAAGGCCACCCACCAAAATCAGGATGGGAGAGGAAATGCGGGAGAATTTTAATATTAAAAACGCCGATATAAAAATTAAAATGGAGCTTAAATTTTTTGAAAAATCCTGTCCCATCACCCACAAAGTATAAATCAAAAGTCCCACGGACCCGGCGACGACACCATTCAGAATTTCGACTAATACCAAGGAATCAGCGACTTTCTTATAAAGCCAAATACTTAAAGCTACGAATATGAAAGCGGGCAGGAAGATACCCAAAGTCGCGACGATGGCGCCGGGTACTCCATGCAGCAGATAGCCTACAAAACTCGCGGTGGTGAAGACCGGGCCAGGCGTGAATTGTCCTACCGAAATCGCATCTAATAACTGAGCTTGCGTGATCCATCCCCGATTTAAAACAAGTTCCCTTTGCAGAAAACTCATTAGCACGTAGCCACTTCCAAAAAGAATGGAACCGATTTTTAGAAAAATTAAAAACAGAGATCCCAGGTCGCGGGAAGTGTTGGGTGAAAGACGGCGAGAGATAAAAAACGAAATCATTCCACAGTTAAATAGAATAGCTACTTCATTTACGTTTGTAGATGCCAAGTAAAGACTGACGAAGAGGATGAAAAAGATCAGAACCCGTTGTTTACGGGACCAAAAAAAAGATTCTGTGAGTTCCTTGTACTTTTCGATTTTTAAAATCTGTTTCAAGAATCTTTCAGTGGCAATCAGGATCAGGGCAAAGACCACAGCCTTTACGCCCCATAAAAAATCCTGCACTTGGGGAAGACTTGAATAGGTTTGATAAAACCAAGCAATGGCTGTGACTAAGATAAATGCCGGAAAAATAAAAGATAAACCTGCGATAAAAAACCCGCGCCAGCCGGCTTTTTGATAACCAATATGAATGGCAAGCTCGGTGGAATTAGGGCCTGGAATTAAATTCGTCAATGCCATGAGCTGCAGGAATTTTTCGCGCGTAAGCCATTGGCGACGATGGACAAACTCTTCTTCCATCATCGCAATGTGCGCAGCTGGGCCACCAAAAGAGGTGGCCCCAAGCTTAAGGAAGAGCCAGAAAAGCTCAACCACGGTGTTTCAAAACGTCTTTGATGAACTGTGCCTCAAGTGCTGTGAACACAACAGAGTTCACGATACCATCAACAGTTGTCGTGCGTTGAAGAACGTTGGCTGATCTTCTTACACCCATCAAGAAAGGCCCAATGACCTCTACTTTACCGATTTGTTGAATCAATTTGTATGTGATGTTTGCAGATTCCAAGTTCGGGAATACTAACACATTCGCGCCACCTTTAAGGTTTGAGAATGGGAATAGTCTTTCCATGATCTCTGCATTTACCGCTGTGTCTGCTTGCATATCGCCATCAACGATCATGTTAGGGCGAAGGCTTTTGACGATTTCAGCTGCTTTTTTCATCTTCGCTGGGGTACCCGGAGCACCAGTGAAGTTAGAATAGCTCAGCATAGAAATGCGCGGTTCAATTCCAAAGTACTCAACAATTTTTGCCGCTTGCAATGCAATAGCCGCACATTGTTCAGCTGTTGGATTGAAGTTAACCGTCGTGTCTGCAAGAACTAGGAATTTATCTTCAAGTAAGATAAAGTTCAGACCAGCTGGTACGCCGTTTTGATAAACACCAATAGTTTGTAAAATTGGACGAACAGCATCAGCGTAGTTGATAGATGATCCAGTGACCATACCATCAGCTTCACCCATATGAACCATCATCGCTGCGAAATAGTTCGGATCTGCCATCAAGCGTTCTGCTTCACGCAAAGAAACACCTTTGCGCTGTCTTAGCGAATACAATCTTTCAACGTACTTCGCATAGGCAGGGTGATTCGAGGGGTGAATCACCGGCACGTCTTTTAGAGCGTGAATTTCTAAAGCATTGATTTTTTCTTTCACGCGATCTGGGTAACCCAAAAGGATTGGTTGACAGATTCTTTCGTCAACCAAAGTCGCAAGGGCTTTAAGAATCTTCGTGCTAGTTCCCTCTGGGAATACGATTTTTGGTAACTCGCCCCCGTTGGCTTCCGCATTCTGATGAACGCGGTTGATTGCCGAACGGATGAAAACTTTAGAAGGACCTTGAAGGGCTTCTAAAGTATCACGGTAAGAATCCCAGTCTTCGATTTTTCTGGTTGCAACACCAGTATCAATCGCAGCTTTAGCAACTGCTGGCGCAACCCACATCAACACACGAGTGTCGAAAGGTTTTGGAATTAAATACTCACGACCGAATTTAAAGGCTTTACCACCATAGGTAGCAGAAACTTTTTCTGGAACGTCTTCACGGGCTAATTTAGCCAAGGCGTGAACCGCAGCCAACTTCATCTCTTCGTTGATCTGAGTAGAGCGTGTGTCCAAAGCTCCACGGAAGATAGAAGGGAAGCCCAATACGTTATTTACCTGGTTAGGATAGTCAGATCGGCCTGTAGCGATGATCGCGTCAGGGCGGGCTGCTCTTGCTTTATCCGGAGTGATTTCTGGTTCTGGATTTGCCATGGCAAAGATGATTGGATCTTTGGACATGTCTTTAAGCATTTCAGGAGTCAAAGCGCCTGCGACTGAAAGACCAACGAATACGTCAGCGCCTTTCAAAGCTTCAGTCAATGAACGCGCTTCAGTTTCAGAAGCGAAGTATTCTTTGTACTTGTTCATGCCGTTAGTACGACCTTTGTAGATCACACCTTGCGAGTCACACATGATGATGTTTTCTCTGCGAGCGCCCAATGCGATAAAGATTTTAGCGCAAGAATTTGCAGAAGCACCAGCGCCATTAACGACGATGCGCACGTCAGACATTTTGCGGTTGGTGATAGCACAAGCATTTAAAAGTGCAGCCCCAGAAACAATCGCAGTTCCATGTTGGTCGTCATGGAAAACGGGGATTTTCATTTCTTTTTTCAAACGCTCTTCGATTTCAAAACACTCTGGCGCTTTGATGTCTTCAAGGTTGATACCGCCGAAAGTAGGCTCAAGCACGCGAACGGCGTTACAGAATTCATCCACGTTTTTAGTGGCAACTTCGATATCGAAAACATCGATACCCGCAAACTGCTTAAATAGAATTCCTTTACCTTCCATCACCGGCTTACCAGCGGCAGGACCGATGTCGCCAAGACCAAGAACGGCTGTACCATTCGAGATAACCGCGACCAGATTTCCTTTTGCCGTGTAGTCGTAAACTTTTGCTGGATCCTTTGCGATCTCTTTACAAGGTGCTGCCACCCCAGGAGAGTAAGCAAGAGCTAAGTCTTTTTCAGTCATGCATGGTTTTGAAGAGATAACTTCAATTTTACCAGGCTTAGGTTGTTGGTGATAAACGAGAGCTTCTTGATCTAAAGTGCTCATGCCCTTTGTTTCTGTTTTTGTATCCAAGGATACTCCTTTGATGATTCTACTGGTCTACACTCCGGCTTGCGCCGAAGTACCAATCAATCTCTTTCACTAGATGGCTTACTCTACAGTGGCCCAATAAAAAGGGTCAAACAATGGGGGAGTTTACGCAGTTGGCAATCATATGAAATACGCCTTTTTCGCTCTGAAAATGCAGAAAATGCTGATGACTTTTGCAAAAAAAAATTTTTGCATCAAGAGTGTTGTTTTTGTCCCACCATTCTTTGATTGAGACGCTGTCGAGGGAGTTACGGACGCGAGGAAAGGTGAAGGCCCCTCTGAGCAGAAAGATTTTTTCGTCAGGCGATCTTCCCTCAAATCTAGAGTAAAAATACTATTCTCTGCGTCATTCCCTGCATCCTCGGGGATTTGCTCCTGGTCCAGGACTGTATCGGCAGCGCGTCAGCGAGGAATGCTCTCATATTTGCCTCTATTTATATTTGGTGGAACAGCCGAAAAGGCATATGATTTTAAAGGCTTATACAGCTAAGGAGATCTGACATGAAATCACCACGTGATGTAGTTCTTGTTGAAGGCGTTAGAACGCCGTTTGCAAAAGCAGGAACAAAACTTAAAAAAGTTCATCCCGCTGAACTTGGAAAAGTTGCGCTTAAACAACTTATCGCTCAAACAAACTTAGACGTGAATTCAGTAGATGAAGTGATAATCGGTAACACCGGAAATCCGCCTGACGCTGTTAACATTTCCCGCGTGGTTGCTTTGAATGCGGGCATTCCACTTAAAACTTCTGCTTACACAGTTCACCGCAACTGTGCTTCAGCGTTAGAGTCGATCACAAACGGTTTTGAGAAAATCAAATCTGGCACAATGGATATCGTGATCGCGGGTGGAACAGAAAGCATGTCGCAAATGCCGACATTGCCGCCTAAAAAGCATCAAGAAATCTATGAAAAACTTTTCGCAGCAAAAGGTCCAAAGCAAGCGTTACCTCTTTTATGGAAGCTTTTAAAAGCTGACATGAATCAAATCAAAGCCTTGTTACAAGGAAATATGCGCAGTGAATACTTCCCGCAAATTTCTGTGATGCTAGGTCTGACGGATCCATTTGTTGGAATCAACATGGGTCAAACTGCAGAGATTCTTGCTAAAGAGTGGGGCTTGTCTCGCGAGATGCAAGACCGCTTCGCTCTTCGTTCCCACATGTTGGCTTCTAAAGCGATGAAGGATGGAAGATTGAAGGATGAAATCACTCCGCTTTATCTTTCGCCTGAATTTAAGGAAGTTGTTTCTGAAGACATCGGTCCTCGTGACACGCAAACGATGGAAGCTTTGGCAAAACTAAAACCATTCTTTGATAAAGCCACTGGTTCGATCACGGCAGGTAACTCTTGCCCGATCACAGATGGTGCGGCGATGGTTTTATTGATGTCTCGTGAAAAAGCTGAAGCGCTTGGTTACAAGCCACTTGCAACTATCCGATCTTATGGCTTTGCTGGTTTAGAACCAGAGCGCATGGGATTAGGACCGGCTTACGCAAGTCCGTTAGCATTGAAACGTGCGGGTCTTGGTATGAAAGACATTGGTTTGGTTGAATTGAATGAAGCTTTCGCTGCGCAAGTTATGGCCTGCCAAAAAGCGATGGATTCAGACAAGTTCGCTCAGGAAAAATTGGGATTGAATTCTAAAGTCGGTGAAATCCGTGATGACATCTTGAATGTGAACGGTGGAGCAATCGCTTTCGGTCACCCTGTGGGTGCAACTGGAACACGTATCGTTCTTACATTGGCTAAAGAAATGAAACGCAGAAACGTACAATACGGTCTTTCTACTTTATGTATCGGCGGAGGCCAAGGCGGCGCGCTGATACTAGAAAATGAAGGGTAAGCGGCCTGCAGGCCACAGTGCTGCGGCCGGCAGGCCACAGTGCTGCAGCGGCCGAAGGGCCGCAAAAGCTGGAGTAGCTCCTTGCGGAGCTGCTCCAAAATTTGAAACAGATTTATTTCGCAACTAGGAGTTTACAAAAATGTCTATTCAAGAAAGCATCAAGATTGTTCCAGAAGGTGAAATTGCCATTGTTGAATTTGATCTTGTTGGTGAAAAAGTTAATAAATTTTCTACGCCTGTGATGATGCGCCTAAAAGAAGTTTTAGGTGAACTTAAAAATTCTTCTTATAAAGCAGTTATCTTTAAATCCAATAAGCCTAAGATTTTTATCGCAGGTGCGGATATCGAAGAAATCAAAGCTATGACTACTAAAGAGCAGTTTGATGCTGCCGTAAAAGGTGGTCAGGATGTGATGAATCTAGTTGAAGATCTGCCAATGCCAACAATCTCTGCGATTAACGGAGCTTGTATGGGTGGTGGTTGTGAATTCATCCTTGCATGTGATTACCGTATTGCTTCCGATGATTCTTCGACCAAAATAGGTCTTCCAGAAATTCAATTAGGCATCTTGCCTGGTTTCGGCGGGACTCAACGTGGGCCACGCGTGATGGGTTTGCAAGCGGCCTTGGATATCATCCTAGCTGGTAAGTCAGTAAACTCTAAAAAAGCTTTGAAGATCGGTCTTGTTGATAAAGTGGTTCACCAGAATCTTCTGCAAGAACAAGCCATCAAATGGGCTAAAGAAATTATCGCGGGTGGTTCTCGTAAACGCCGTAAGAAATTTAAACCGCAAGGTTTAGTAAATGGTATCTTAGAAGGTCCTTTGGGTCGCGGAATCGTGTTTAAGAAAGCGAAAGAAGGCGTTCTTAAAGCGACAAAAGGTCATTACCCAGCGCCACTAAAAGCGTTGGAAGTAATTCAAAAAACCTACGGCATGTCAGACCGCGAAGCAGGAATGCGCATTGAACGTGAAGGCTTCTGTGAACTTGGCACGACGGATATTTCAAAAAATCTGATTCATGTTTTTTACTTAACGGAAATGGTGAAAAAACAAAATGGCGTTCCTGGGGTGGATGTAAAACCTCGTGACGTTAAAGGTCTTGGTATCTTAGGTGCAGGTACAATGGGCGGTGGTATCGCTTACGTGGCTGCGGATAAAGGTATCCAAGTGCGAATGAAAGACTTAAATCAAGAAGCTCTTGGTAAGGGTCTTAAACACGCTAGTGACCTGTGGATGAAGTTATTAAAACGTAAATCCATCGATAAATATCAATATCAACAAAAGATCGACGCCGTTTCTGTAACGACGGACTATTCAGGATTTAAAAATCTTGATGTGGTTGTAGAGGCGATCGTTGAAGACATGGGTATCAAGCAAAAAGTGATCGGTGAGTGCGCTGGCCAAATGCGCCCTGACGCCATCATCGCGACGAACACAAGTTCTTTATCTGTGACTGAAATGGCCAAAGGTCATCCACGCCCAGAGTATTTTGCAGGCATGCACTTCTTTAACCCGGTAAATAAGATGCCACTGGTTGAAGTTATTCGTGGTGAAAAAACTTCGGATGAAACTATTGCGACGATTTACGAACTTTCTAAAAAAATGGGCAAAATGCCTGTTGTTGTGAAAGACGGACCGGGCTTCTTGGTAAATCGCTTGTTACTTCCATACATGGCTGAAGCTGCTTTCTTAATGCAAGAAGGTATGAGCATCGAAGTGGTTGATAAAGCGTACGTAAAAGAATTTGGTATGCCAATGGGACCGTTTGAGTTGATGGATGAAGTCGGTCTTGATGTTTGTATCAAGGTTCTAAAAATCTTCAAGAAAGCTTTCGGGGATCGTATTGAGCTTGCTGACTGTATGGTGGCTTTAGAAAAATCTGGAAGACTGGGCCGTAAAAATGGAAAAGGTTTCTATCATTATTCTGAAGACGGCAAACGCGGTGATGTAGATCAATCGGTGTATGCTGCTTTAGGCTTAGGGCAACCAACGAATCCGCACGACACTAAAGAGTGCATTGAGCGGGGTGTGTTTGCCATGGTGAATGAGTGTTCTTTGGCTTTGATTGAAGACCGTATCGTTGAAACTCCGCATGAAGTGGATCTAGCGATGATCATGGGCACTGGATTCCCACCATTCCGTGGTGGTTTGATGAAGTACGCTGACTCTGTGGGAAGCCAATACGTGGCTGACCAATTGGCGACCTACGCTGCTAACAGAAAAGCGCCGCGTTTGAAACCTTCTGTGCCTCTAAGTAATATGGCGAAATCGAACTCGAAGTTCTACAAATAGGAGTTTCTAGGATAGATAAGCTTAAAAAGGCCTGCCAGATGGTGGGCCTTTTTTATTTTCTTTCACTTGGTTGTTATTTCCTGGCTGAGTAATGACTTTTTTGAATTGCTTTACTATAAGGTGCACAACCAAAGGAATTCCGATGTCTGCCTTGCATAAAAGTTCATTTAAATCCTTCGCGCGATTGTTTAAGTATAGCGCTAATCACAAAAAAGATTTTTATCTTGGGTCGTTGTATTCCTTTTTAAATAAACTTTTTGATATCGCTCCTGAAATCCTGATCGGGATTGCTATTGACGTGGTAGTGAATCAGGAAAAGTCTTTTTTGGCTCAATGGGGTGTAGAAACGCCGCTGCACCAACTGATTTTATTGTCTGTTCTTACCTTGGCCATTTGGGGTTTTGAGTCGTTGTTTGAGTATCTTCTTTTAGTGAAGTGGCGAGGATTAGCGCAATCCTTGCAGCACGAATTCCGTGTTGATGCTTACACCCATCTGCAAAAGTTAGATATGGCGTATTTTGAGGATCGCAGTACAGGCGGATTGGTGTCTATTCTGAATGACGATATCAATCAGTTAGAAAGATTCTTAAATGAAGGCATGAACAGTCTTATTCAAGTATTTACGGCTGTGGTTCTTATCGGAGCCGTGTTTTTCTTTATCGCGCCCAAGATCGCCATTTTTGCTTTTCTGCCAATTCCGATTATCTTGGCGGGCGCCTTTTATTTTCAAAAGCAGGCGGCACCTTTGTATTTAGAAGTTCGTGACCGGGCTGGACTTATTGGTGCAAGGTTAGCCAATAACATCAGTGGAATTGCGACTATTCGCAGTTTTGTGGCTGAAGCCCGTGAAGCAAAAAGAGTATCTGAAGATAGCCATAACTATGTCGAATCAAATTCTAAAGCGATTAAGATTTCATCGCGATTTAATCCGCTGATTCGCATGGCTGTTCTTATGGGGTTTATTTCCACGTTTGTGATGGGTGGGATGATGACCTTAAATGGGGAACTGAATGTGGGTTCTTATGGCGTTTTGGTGTTTTTAACTCAACGTTTACTGTGGCCTTTAACGGGCTTAGCAAACACCGTGGATCTTTTTGAAAGAGCCATGGCCTCTGCAGATCGCGTCCTGGATTTGTTATCAGCAAAAATTCAGTTAGAAACGTTGAAACCTTCAGTCATGTTCAATAAAGACATGTCTATTGATTTTAAAAATCTTAGTTTTTCTTATGCTAACGGGATTCCGGTTCTTAAAAATATCGACCTTCAAGTTCCAGCCGGAAAAACCGTCGCCATTGTGGGGCCTACGGGATCAGGAAAAAGCACGATTACAAAACTTCTTTTAAGATTTTATCAAGCAACCCAAGGGAAAATTCTGTTGGGTGGTCTTGATATCGAAACTTGTGATCCCCGGAATCTGCGTGGACAAATCGGTGTTGTCAGTCAGGATGTATTTTTGTTTCATGGGACTATCTATGAAAACATCTCCTACGGGGCACCTGGAGCTACTCGGGAAGAAGTCCTTGCTGCTGCAAAAAAGGCTTACGCTGATGAGTTTATTGATAAGCTGCCACAGGGAATTGATACGATCATCGGTGAACGAGGTCAGAAGCTTTCGGGTGGTCAAAGACAAAGACTGTCCATCGCCCGTGTGATATTAAAAAATCCGCCGGTGCTTATTTTGGATGAAGCAACCTCAGCTGTGGATAATGAAACAGAAGCTGTGATTCAAAAATCTTTAGCAGAGATTTCCAAGGATAGAACGACGATCATCATTGCCCATAGACTTTCTACCGTCACCCATGCAGATAAAATCTGTGTCGTGGTGAACGGTGAAATTGCGGAAGAGGGAACTCACGAAGCGTTGCTGCAAAAGGGCCAAACATATGCGCAGTTGTGGAATTTGCAAATTAGAAAACCGGAACTAGCTCTTTAAAAAAAAACGACCTAACGACAAATGTTCAGGTACTGGTATTCCATGTAAGGACTTCACCAGGGTGTGGGCCGCGTTGAAACTAAGTCCCATCCCATGGCCTGAACAGCCTGCCATCACATGAATGTTTTTATTTTCAGGCAAGCTTCCAATCATCATCTGACCATCCGGGGTGAATCCCATAATGCCTGACCATTGGTAGGCAATCTTAGCCTGCGGCCCAAATTTGAAATGGCTTTTAATAAAATCAAAAATCGCCGTCTGAATAAGGTTGGTGATTTGATCTTCGTGGGTGTTTTCTTTGTCTAAATCTAGATTTCTAAAACCACCAACAAGTAAATGTCCTGTCGGAAGTTGTCTAAAATAACAAAGGTGCTTGGTAAGATAGCAAGGACCTTTAACGAAGGCGGGAAGCGGTTCGGTTACTAAAATCTGACCACGCCCAGGTTTGATCACATCTGAAAAATTATTTAAAAGCAGTGGCAAATAGGCGTTCACGGTAAAAATAATTTTATCGGCCGTGAAAACGCCTGCAGAAGTATGAACCTTTTCATCCCCAGCAGATTCGATCTTAAGAACTTCAGTGTGTTCAAAAATGTCAACTTTGATTTTTGATCGTAATAGCTGCAAAAGTTTAATCGGATGAATATAACCGTCACCAGTATACTGAATGCCACCTTCAAATCCTGTCACACCATAATCAGCTTCTAAATTTTGAGGATCAACTTCATGAACATCAATGCCACAGACCTTCATCAGGTCTGCGGTTTTTTTGTATTTAGACCAATGGGCAGAACTCGGAGCAACAGTGCAAGAGCCAGTATGTCTATAATCTACAAGATCTGTCTGATCTTGCACGATATGCTCTAATAGAAGTCGGCGGTTATCCTCTGAAAACTTCCAAATTTCCGAAGCTTTTTGCAATCCGAATTGTTCATAAAGTTTGATAAAATGTTCAGTCGATCCACAAGTCACAAAACCTGCATTTCTGCCTGAAGCACCGAAGCCCACCGTGTTTCTTTCAAGAATGGCTATCTTTGAATTTGGATTTTCTTGAAGCAACCAGTACGCCGTTGAAAGTCCCGCAATACCCGCGCCGACAATAATAAAATCATAATGGGACGACGAAGCTGCCGAAGAATTAAAGCTATCCTTGTGAGTCAGCCAATAAGAAATGCTCATGCTTCCTCTAGATATTTAATCATTTCTTCAGCGGTGCAACGACAAGGTTTTCCATCTAAAACACACTCATAATCCACATCCACCCAATATTCAGGATGGGTTGTCACACTTTTAAAACCAAATTTCGTTAAATATCGAATCGAAGAATTATTCGGAGATTCTTTCCAAGCGTGAGTGATGATGGCTTTGGTGTTTAATTTTTTAAAACTTTCAATTGAAGCCTCAGATAAGCGCGGCCCCCAACCTTGTCCTTGTGCTGAATCAGCTAGAAATAAACTTTGAAAGTAGCCTACTGATTCAAGCGGAACCTGCCACAAGTCCGAGCGCAGTTTACTGCCTTTACCTTTGCTCCAAGTTCCTGGTGGATAAGCCAAGCGAAATCCTTGAATGCCACTTTCATTTTCTAAAACAAACGAGCACATGATCCCACTTGAAAGGGATTTGTCATGACACTCTTGCAGTTCTTGAAGGCTAAAATAATTAAGCCCAATGGTTTTATCGGTAAAAGTTTTTACCGCAGGCAGATCTGATTTAGAAAGTGGCCGGATTTGCATAGGCCCATAAGCTCATGGACCCGATGGAAAAGTCAATTAAATAGGCATTTCGTCATAGCCTTCGCCACGACTGACGGAGATCGCAAACTTCTCGTGATCAGCATCCCAACGGGCATGGATATCAATGGGATGACAGCAGATTTCGCAATCCCAGATAAAATCCTGATCATCGCCGTCTTCTTTAAGAACTTCGATCGAAAATTTTTCGCGACAGAAGGGACAATGAACTTTGCATTCCATAGAACCATCCTTAACGATATTGTCATTGCAAGCATGGTTCTGTTTCAAGATCCCTTGTGAAGATACAGCCTAAACTTCCACCTAAACTTCCACTGTGCGCTGGGCACCTGGAGCTGGATTGTTCAAACCCTCTTTGCTTAACGCTTTAGTAAGGACCTTATGGCTCACCAGGAATAAAATCGCCGGCGCAAGGCTAAGGACCGCGAGCAATAAGAAGAAGTTTTCCTTCGGCATTCTGTCATAGTAGCTGCCGATGTATCCTGCGATGTAGTTTCCAAAGAAAGTCGCTAGGAACCAAACACCCATCATCATCGAAACGATTTTAGTTGGTGAAACCTTCGTCACTAAAGACAAACCAATGGGTGAAATATAAAGCTCACCCATTGTTAACAGGAACGTAGATCCAAGAAGCCATAAAACGCTGCCACGTCCATCGCCAACATTTTTTGCAGCAACAAGCATCACCGCCAAAGCTAACGTACCCATCACGCAGCCAATGGCCATTTTTGTAACGGTAGAAGCTTCTTTATTTCTGCGTGCTTGCCAACCCCAGTAACGATCCAAAAGCGGAGCCGCTAAGAAAATAATAAATGGATTGAACGATTGATACCACGTCGATGGAATCTCCCAACCAAAGAAATTCCAGTCGGTGCTTTGATCAGCCCATAGTTGCAACGTGTTTCCTTGTTGCTCGTAAACGCCCCAGAAAAAAATCGTCACTAAGCAAAGAAAAGTTAATGCGCAAGTGCGAACCCACTCTGTGCGAGTCAGTTTGGTGTCTGATTTTAACTCTTGCGCTTTTGCATAAAAAGTTTTTGATTCCGGCAGGTTCTTTCCACCAAAGTGATAAACGACTAAAGAAATCAACATCCCGATACCCGCGGCGCCAAAGCCCCAGTGCCAGCCCACTTTTTGTCCCAGGGTTCCGCACACCAGCGGCGAAAAGAAGGCCCCCAGGTTGATGCCCATATAAAATAAAGTAAAGGCGCGATCGCGGCGAGAGTCGCCCTCTTGATAAAGGCCGCCCACTTGGGTTGAAATGTTGGGTTTAAAGAAACCGTTCCCTAGGATTAAAAACAGCAGGGCCGGGAAGAACAGGCTTTCCACCGCCATAAGGAAGTGGCCGATGGCCATCAATACTCCGCCCACGTAAACTGAGCGTTTTTGTCCCCAATAACGGTCAGCAATAAGGCCGCCGAAGAAAGGCGTAAAATACACGAGTCCCGTATAAAGGCCGTATATTTGAGAAGACAGCGCTTGGTTATTCAAAGGCCCGAAAAAATATTCAATCGCACCACGAATTGCAGCATATCCCCACACCTCTTTACCGGCCTGGGCTTCGTTAAAAAGGTATTGGGTCATATAAAGCACCAGAAGCGCCCTCATCCCATAGAATGAAAAACGTTCCCACATCTCGGTAAAAAACAAGGTGAAAAGCGGGCGAGGGTGACCGAAGAAGGTTTTATTGGCCTGCATAGGGGCTCCTGTGTCGAGGTTGTTAACACTAAGTACTTTTTTTTCAGGTGCCTTTCGATCTTTACAATTCTTTGGCATAAATGCTATCTGATTTTCAGATTTGGGGGGTCCTTGTAATGCGCTTGAAAAACACACCGTTTGTGATTGCGTCCTTGTTGGCGATTTTAAGTCTCGCAGCTTGCACCAAAGAAACCATCATTAAAGAAAAAGTTATCAACGTTGAAGCTAAACAAGCTCCACTCAATATGCTTGAAACGTTCGCTCCAAGCGCAAGCAACTGTGAATCTTGCATCACGATTCAAAAAGATTCTTTAGGTAAAATCTTTTTACTTATCGCTTCTGGCAAAACTTCCGGAGCGACTCCGCAGTGGTACGATCTAAAACCCCTTGTTGTAAGCTTTGAAAAATCAGGAAACCGCATTGCCATCTTGGGTCAAAATTTTACCAGCATTTACAGTGAAATTCAGACGGTGAATCTGATTCAAACTTTTGAAGTTGTATCCGAAGATGCAAAGACCATCACTTTCAATTGGGGCCAAGGTTTAAAAACTTTCATTCTGCAATCTTCCTATGATGTGGATGCAGTTCGTGGCAAGAATAACAATCTTGTGGAAAGCTCATTTACTTCGTTACCAGTTATTGATTCTTTTGTTCGCAATATCAAATACGACGAAAAAAATATTGAGCTAGAGCAAATCGCTAAAATCAATAGCGGTGTTATTAAAGCTTCTTCTGAAAAATCCATGGATATTGAAAATCGCGAAGAAACTTTAGCGATGAACATTCAAATCCGCGCTTATAATTTATCTTCAAGCTTCCATAAAAAAGAATACGACAAATCCCGCAGAGCCGGTTTCTTCGTCACTAAGATTTCAAAAGAAGGTTTTAGCACAGAGCCTGTGAACCTTATTACGAAGTGGGACACCTCCCTTGAAAAAGGGCCTATCACTGTTCGTATTTCTTCTTCAGTTCCAGCTTTGTACTTGGATGCTGTTAAAGAGGCGGCCCTATACTGGAATCATGTTTTCGGTAAAGAGATTATCGCCGTAAAAACAGGTGTTAATCCAGCAGAAGGTCCCCAAGATCGCAGCATCATGATCAGATGGATTCCTTGGTTGGATGCGGGGGCAGCCTATGCCATCGGCCAATCAGATCCACTAACGGGAGAGCTTTTGCGTGCTCAAGTATTTATGCCTTCGGTGTTCACTAAGGTTGGAAGTACTGACCTTGTAGGGCTTAACGGTGATTCACCAGTAGTTGGCGGAGCTATCGCTTGTGACCTTAAGCCGACGCTTGCTGCCTTACAGACAATTTCCAACGAAGCTAGTGATTCACAAAGACTGCGTTTAGCCCGTGACAGCGTCAGAGCCACTGTCGCCCATGAAATTGGTCACGCTTTGGGTATGCGCCATAATTTCGCCGGTTCTTATTCCGCGAAAGTTTCTGTTCAAGAAATTGAAGCCGCAGCCAAAAATTACTTGAAAGACCCAAATCATCAGGGATTAGAAACTAGCACGAGCATCATGGACTACACTTCAGGAATTGATAATATCCTGATGGCTGCTCGTTTGAAGGTGGCTCCGCTTGCCTATGACAAAATGGCGATGGACTGGGCTTACTCTGCCGATGATAAAGCTTTGGATCAGAAAATTTCTAAATATTGCACTGACGACGATATCAGTGTTGCTGGTGTCAACGGCATGCAAATCTATGGCTGTGACCGTTTTGATGCCGGCAACAACCCGATGTTGCAGGAAGTTCTGTCGCAACAAAAAGAAAGAAAGAATTTTGTTAAAGTTCTTTTTGCTTCCATCATTGGCCGAATTTATCCCGCTGATGCTCCGACCGTAGTAAACGAAATTGATACTGTTTTGGCAGATACTTTGAAGTTCGGAAAAATCAATGTTGAGCCTTTAAAATTTGTCGGTAAGTTTTTATTTGAAATCAGAAAAAATAATGAGCTTACTGGGACATTTGCTTCTTTAGATAGCATTAAAAGTGGCCAGGTTCTTGTTTCAAAAATGGGAACGGATGCAGGTCTTCAATACGAAAGAATGCGTTCTTTAAAAATGGCGGGCGGTTATGCCGCTTTGTTAAATGCCCTTTTAAGAAATCCGGATGGTTCAATTGCGACAAATTGGCTTGTAGAACAAATCAATGAACTTAAAAACGCACCTTATTTTACCAGCGGAAAAACCTTGGGTGGCCGTGATTATGTTCTGACCAATGATCAACAAGGGAAGATCTTGGGTTTCTTTAACTCCATCATTCCGTTGAATGCAAAAGCACTTCACTCTGCAATGCGCGTTCTTTTGCCGAAGGAAGAACACCTCACTAGTCCTGACGGAAAAAACGATGTTGTCACTGCAGTCTTAGGCAAAGGTTTATTGAAAGAATCAGAAGCAGCAGACCTAGTACAGCTTTATCTAGATTTGTTGCAAGCTCATGTAGGAACCGCTCAAGTTAAAGTCGGCGAAAAACAAACTGAAGTGACAGTTCCGAAGCCCTTCCTAAATTCCTTGGAAAGAGCAACTTGGGCGTCTTTGCTGTCTTCAAAAGGTTTAAGCTTTGATATGCATCTTAAAAAAGCTTTAGTTCGCCAGCATCAGTTTGATAAAATAACGGCATTTGTGAAGCTGGCTGATCCTTTAGCTGATCTAAACTCTGCGGATCCAGAGGCTGTAGCTAAAGCCCTTTCTGATAAGGGTTGGTTAGATAGCGGCGCCTACACTTGGCTTAAGAATGAAATCGACGTTCTAAAGGCCATTGACCGCGTTCTGTAAACCCTCTGATCAACAGTGCCCGCAAAATGTCTCTTTCATAAAGCTGTCTCACTCTGAGACGGCTTTTTGCTTATTAAAGCCTATATATTAAATTTGAAATGGTCCGAACCTTGCCTCTACTGATTGTAGGAGGCAGTTATGAATCCAACTTTCTTTAATAAATCTGTAAGCGCTTTGCTTTTAACGGCAGTCCTTTTTAGTGGCTGTGCTAAGAAAGAAACTGCTGGAACTCGCGTCGCAGGCCGCGGCAATAACGTAACGCAAACAACAGTGCCAACGTCTCCTTATACTGGTGATGTGACTTGTTCTAAAGGTGCTGCTGGAACAGGCACTCTTTATACAACGGAAGTGGAAGTCCTAGGTTTAATCTCTGCGACTTTAGATCCAAAAAACTTCCAAGGTATTTGTAAGGCAAACTTCAGTGCTACTTTGAAATTTGATACCAGTGGAAATGTCGTTAAGAATGGTTCGGCGATTTTCATTCAAATCGTTGATAGCCTTGTTGGTCAGATGTCAGAAGGCCAAGTTATTAAGCCCTATGAAATCAACTTTACGAACGCTGTGTCTGGACACTATGACACTCAATCAAGAACTTTCGAAGTTCGCTTTGAAGATTCTTTCGGCACCTTTGACATTCAGGGTCAAGTTGTAGGTGGCGAAGCCCAAGGCCACGTTGTTTACGAAAATAAAGTTCGTTATGACAACGGAACGCCTGAGTCAGGAACCTTAGGTTCATTTAGAATTCCAGTTTCAGCGCTTTTTAAGTAAAGCGCTGCGTCTTGCTTCGACCTTGCCCCGGTTTAAACTAGGGGCATGCCTCAACGTTTCATATTTGATTCTTCTATTCTTGATTCCGTCGTTGGGGGGCATTCGGCCATCGAAATCCCCAAGCTGAATATTCACAACATTGATGCAGCCACCTCATTTTTGTTAAGCTACGGTTTTGATATCTCCCGCGAAAGCGATTCTGAAAAACTTTGGTACTACCACCGCCGCGCCTTGGTTTTAATGATCGAAAAATTGGGTTTTTTGGAAACTGAAATTCCCGAGGTGTTTTTAGATCGCAGAAATCTTTCTGACATTCGCAAGCTGCTAGTTTATGCAAGTTCACAAGACCCCCAGGAACAGCAGTTACAACGTTGGGCGTGTGCGATCTTGCGCTGTATGCACGTCTTTGTGCATGCAGAAAATGATCTGTTCAGTTCTTTTTCGGAAGAAATCCAATCGCAAATTTTGACGCCCTTTCAAGATTGTATCTTGCACGATGGGACGACTCACCGAACATTTCTTAAAAGCCCTGGGGATCCACTGCCACCCATTGAGCTTTTAGGTTTTGAAGTAAAACCATTTAAGACTTCATCAAGCACGGTGATTAAGCTGCTTGCAAAGCCCGATGCTTTAGCTATGAAGATCTTTGATAAACTGGGCGTGCGATTTGTGACGCGCAATTTGTTTGATACTTTTCAAGTCGTGCGCTTTTTAATTCGTGAAAACGTCATTAGCTTTCCGCATATTATGCCTGATCAAAGTTCGAATAACCTTTACCCGGTCAGCCTTTTTATGGAAGTCTGTGATGATTTGTCCCATCGCTTAGATACCTTGGATGAAAAAAGCATTCAGTCGGCCTTTGATTTAAAAATGGCAGAACAAGGCGAGAACGTAAAATTCCTGCGCAAGGAAAATTTCTTTTCGGGCGAAGACTATCGTTTTATTAAATTTATTTCCCGCAAGTTGATCCATATTAAACCCCATGGTGGCAAAGAAGCTTTCAGTTTCTTTTATCCTTTTGAAGTTCAAATCATGGATCAATCGGCCCACGAAAAAATTCTTTCAGGCCCTTCCGAACATCAGGCCTATAAAGAAAGACAACGGAACGCCGCTCGTAAGCGTTTGTTCCCTGAATAAGAGTTCATTATGTTTTGGAAAATGCTTTCATATCCTCGTTCCTTATTAGGTGTAATTCTGCTGCCGATTCACACTATGTTTTGTTCATTAGCGATGGTGATTGTGAATTTAACTATTCACAATAGAAAGCTTGAAGATCATATTGTCGAGTTTTGGACTCGTAATGCCTGTCGCATGTTTGGTGTAAAAGTGGTCGTGAAGGGAAAAGAAAATATTCCCGCTGGCGGCTGTCTTTTCGTTTTCAATCACACAAGCTTCTTTGATATTTTTGCGATGAACGGGTGGTTGCCCAGCTTCCGTTTCGGCGCGAAAATTGAGCTATTTAAAATTCCTGTATTCGGTGCTGCGATGAGAAGAGCTGGAATCCTGCCTATCGCCCGTGAACGTCGCGAAGAAGTTTTCAAAGTGTATCAAGCCGCTGAAGCCCGCATCAAGGCTGGTGAACGATTCGCTTTGGCGCCGGAAGGTACTCGCCAAAAAGAAGAGAAACTTGGTAACTTTAAATCAGGCCCATTCATTTTTGCGATCAATGCAAAAGCTCCCATCGTACCAGTGGTGGTAAAGGGGGCGGCAGCCATTATGCCTAAGCATTCCTTTTTACCAAACTGGGGAGTATGGACCAGAACTGTAACTATCGAAGTTTTGCCATCCGTAAATCCTTTGGAATTTTCCATTGAAAGTCGCCCGCAGTTGCAGGAAAAAGTTAGAAAGTTAATGGAGCCTTATTTCCACAACACCATGAATTGAAAGGTCCTTAATGAATTCGTTTAAAGATTTTTGGCCCTTCTATTTGGGGGAACATTCAAATCCTTTAAACCGTCGAATTCATTTTGTTGGAACTTTCTTAGTCCATGTTATAGTCGCGTTTGCTCTTGTAAAACAAAACTGGGGCTTGTTGTGGTTGCTTCCGGTTGTGGGCTATGGCTTTGCTTGGGTGGGACATTTTTTCGTGCAGAAAAATAGACCTGCGACTTTCAAGTATCCTTTGTGGTCACTGATCGGTGACTTTAAAATGTTTTATCTCATGTGTATGGGACGCCTTTGGAAAGAGGACCGCTAGGTTGCCTTTTCTTAACTAAGTTTTGCTTTAAGTCTGCGCTAGCATTTCTAAGTGCGAATCATTTTACTTATTCTCTTTTCTTTGAATTCCGTTTGCTTTGCGAAGGCTGATTTCACTATCTTCGCCAAAGATAATTTGCCGCCGATAAATTACGTTGAAAAAGGTGTTCTAAAGGGATTTTCCATAGACATCATTAACGAAATTCAGCGTCGCCTTGGGACGAACGAACCCATCCATCCCGTACCCTGGGCCCGGGGGAATAAAATGGTTCAGTTGCGCAAGAAAACTATCATGGTCACCCTCACTCCTTCAGATGACCGAAAAAAGGTTCTTTATTATCTTGGTCCTATCGCTGTGACAGAGGTGGGATTTTTTTCTACTGAAGAATTCAAGGGCGAAGTGAAAGGTCTTAAAGATCTAAGAAATGAAAAAGTAGCCGTGCGGGGCGGAACCCACACAGAGCGTCTTTTGCAAAAACGGAATTTCACGCAGCTGCAACCCACAGGTTCCATCACCCAGAACGTGCAAATGGTTCGTTCGGGCAGGGCAAAATTTTTAGCCGACACCACCGTGCAAACTTTAGGCACTGTGGAACTGTATGGTCTTCCGCCCTTACGAAAGGTGTATGTCCTTGAAAAAACAAACTTGTATATCGTGTTTTCAAAGGACACTTCGCAAAAAATTTTAAATGAATGGAAAAAAGCTCTGACTGATATGAAGGAAGACGGAACTTTTATTAAGATTCATAAAAAATGGTTGAAAGATGCGCCTCCACCCATGCAGGTTGAACTTTTAGAAGCCTAGGTCGATATTAAGGCCAATATTCAGCGGTCCTGTCGGAGAGATTCTTCGTCCTGGCGGATAAAAGTCCACTCCCATTGGTGGTTTTTCATTCGGAAGCCATTTGGCGTAAATATCATTAAAAGTGCCATCGTCTTTGATTGCCTTGAATGTTCTTTTCCATTGTTCCAAAACTTTTTTATCAGTGTCTTTAGAAAATGCTATATGTAAATCCGTCGTGCCCACCACGTAAACTTTCTTAAGTGGCGGAAGATTGTATTTTTTTGTCGCGCCTTCAATTTCCATGGACGTATCGCAGATAAAGCGCACACGACCAGAAAGCACTAAAAGAATATTTTGACGAATGGAAGTCGTCGTCTGCAAGTTTTGGAAACCATGACGTAACATCGTGGCTTCACTGTGCGTATCAAAGCGCACAGCGACCTTTTCGTCATTAACGGCCTCAAGATAGGGAATTTTCTTGATATAGTCTTGGCGGGCAAATAGGGCGGTTTCAGTGGCAGCTATAGGGCCCAGGTAATACAGAAATTTTTTGCGTTCATCCGTTCGCGCTAAAGTCAGCAGAATGATGTTGCTTCGTTCCTGCACCATGCGATTGGCGCGACTCCAAGGTAGAACTTCCCATGATTCCGTTGAACCTATGCGTTTTTGAATTTCTTTAACGACATCAACGGCAAGACCTTGGATCTTTCCATTTTCTACGAAGGTGACTGGGGGCAGATCGTCTTTGACAATAATTCGCGACTTCCCAGCAAAACTGGGTTCAAGAATGAAGATAATAAAGGTTAAGGCAAATATTATGATCTTCATGGCTTTATTTTATACCCGGTATCTTGCAACAACAGTTACGTCTGAAATATATTTTGGGTGACTCTTAGCCCAGCAAAGTTTCATTTCGGCACAAGCAGGGAAATTTGAGAATTTTAGTTTTTTACGACATTCCAATTAAAAGAATTTACAGAAGACCGAAGTTTTACCGAGCTTCCGCCGGTATCAACATGAATTTGAACTTGGGCATTTGGCAAAGACTCAATCTGAGTGATTCTTAAAATTTTGGGATTGCGATGGTAAGCCGATTCAATGGCCTCAGCAATGTTATCCCAGCGGATGAACGGTTCAAAAGTTTTTCCTTGGTTGGTACTTTTGTAAGAGCCGACAAACCAAGTGCCATTCGGATGAATGCTCACCGGGAAATTCATTTTTCCGAACAGGGGAATTTGTGTCCATGTCAGGCCATCTTCAGTGCGGTAGACACCTTTAGAAGAAACCAAACCCTTCACCGAGTTTTTGTTTTCAAAAGCGATGGAATAAATATCTCTTTTTAAAAGAGCATCCGTAGAAACTGTGTCCGGTGCGTTTTTCTCAGATTCATCTATTAACAAGTTTTTTCTTTTCCACCAAACTTCGCCGTGTCCATCAACAGCGCTGATCGCCCAAATTAAAGCTTCAGGTTTTAGAATCTCAACTCGTGCGCGTAAAGGCGGGCCATAGAATGAAGACTCTGGTTTTACGACAATACCGCGATGGGTATTCGGAACGTAACCAAGAACCTCAGATAAAGGGATCGTTTCGCCTTTTTGGGTGATCAGCACATCGTTATTGCGATAAAGAACCGCCATCCAATTTTTCTTTGGATGATAAGCAAGGCTTGCAAAGTCCGCTCTAGAAACAAAGTGTGTAGTATCGGCATAACCGATAATTCCGTTGTACTGAAGTTTGATAAAACTTTTTGTGACTTCTAGGGGGATGACACGGGTGAGCGGCGGAATTTGTGTAACCGCTTTAGCAGAAATTTTTGCCTCTTTACGAAGAGCTGTTTCAATCAAATTCGAATAAACACCAAGATCATCGTGTCGGGATTGCAGATTATGCAAAGGCAGCCAGCCTTGAGTTGTGGAATTTCTTTCTTTCACCCGAGCCCAATAATCATCCACGGACAGAATTTCCAAACTTGTTTTTGCAGCAAGATTTTTAACGGCAGATGCATCGCTGCGGTTCAGGCTTAAAAGAGTGATTGGTGTTTTCGTTTCAACAAAGCGAGCCACTTGAATGTCGCGCAGAAGTTGAGCCCCCAGCAGAAGATATTCTTTTCTGTCCCAAGAAGTGCGGTAAGAAATTTCCGTTTCTGAGCGAAGAAGTTTTGTTTCAAGGGCGTTTCGACTCACCTGGCCAGAGGGAAAAAGACTGCGTTTGTCGCGAAAGATAGCGACCGCAGAACCTGCATCGGTGGACAACGCCGCCCACGAAGAAGGCGTTAAAAATAGCAATGGAAGTAATATGGAAAATACGGGCCGCATCAACCTATTTTGAAGGTTAATAAGTGGTGCTCTCAAGACCAGAACTTTTGACCTCTGGCCTAAAGTAAAGTACTGGTATGGCGTTGAATATAGTTTAACTAACGCAGGGTGGTATATGGACATCAAAACAATCGGCGTCGTCGGCGCAGGTCAAATGGGTAATGGAATTGCACAAGTAGCGGCGAACTTCGGTTTTAACGTCATCATGTTGGACGTCAGCGGAGCAGCTCTTGAAAAAGGAATCGCGACAATCGCTGGCAGCTGTGATCGTTTGATCAAAAAAAATGCGATGAGCGAAGCGGATAAAACGGCTCTTCTTGGTCGCATCAAGACAGCGCAAGAAACGGCCGCTTTGAAAGATTGCGATATCGTGATCGAAGCAGCGACAGAAAATATCGACCTTAAACTTAAAATCTTCAAAGACCTAGACGCTAACGTAAAACCAGAAGCGTTGTTGGTTTCAAATACTTCTTCAATCTCTATCACAAAGATCGCTGGCGTAACAAAACGTCCAGACAAAGTCGCTGGCATGCACTTTATGAATCCAGTTCCTTTGATGAAACTTGTTGAAGGTATCCGTGGTTTGCAAACTTCTGATGAAACTTTTGCGACGGTAAAAGCGTTGTCTGAAAAAATGGATAAAGTTTTCGTTGAGTCAGTTAAAGACATGCCGGGCTTTATCGTGAATCGCGTGCTTATGCCGATGATCAATGAAGCTGTTTATACTCTTCATGAAGGCATTGCCTCAGTAGAGTCTATCGATGCTGCGATGAAATTGGGAACAAACCAACCAATGGGTCCTTTGACTTTGGCCGACTTCATCGGTCTAGATACGTGCCTAGCGATCATGAACGTACTTCATGATGGTTTGGGTGATTCAAAATACCGTCCATGCCCGCTTCTAGTAAAATACGTCGAAGCTGGTTGGTTGGGTCGTAAGACAGGCCGTGGTTTTTATAACTACGCTGCCAAGTAAGAAAGAAATATATGAGTAACAACGGCTACAAAACAATTTTGTTAGAACAAAAAACTCAAGGCGTGTGGGTGCTGACTGTCAACCGTCCTGAAGCTTTGAATGCTTTGAATTCAACAGTATTAAATGAAATGGGCGAAGCTCTTCGTCAAATCGGGGAAATGCCCTATGAAGATGCGCGCGCCCTCATCATCACTGGATCCGGTGAAAAGGCTTTTGTGGCCGGAGCTGATATTAAAGAAATCAATGAGCTTGATGAAGAAAAAGCTTTGACGTTCGCTGAACGCGGTCAAAGTATTTTCCATGAGCTGACTTTGCTAAAAATCCCCGTGATCGCTGCTGTTAATGGTTTTGCTTTAGGCGGCGGCTGTGAATTGGCTTTGGGCTGTGATTTTATCTATGCTTCTGAAAACGCAAAGTTTGGTCTTCCAGAAGTTTCTTTGGGATTGATTCCAGGCTTCGGGGGAACCGTTAGAATGGCTCGTGCTATCGGTCAACGACGTGCTCGCGAACTTACCTACACAGGCAACATGATCAACGCTTCTGAAGCATTGACTATGGGTTTAGTGAATAAGGTTGTTCCTCAAGCGGATCTGATTTCAACAGTAATGAAAACAGTGGAGGCGATTTTATCTAAGGCTCCTATCGCTGTTGGATCGGCGAAGATTTCAATCAACCAAGCTTGGGATTTAGATGTGGAAGAAGCTCAGAAAAATGAAGCGAAAATCTTCGCGGAACTTTTCACATCTGACGACGTTAAAGAAGGCACTACTGCCTTTATTGAAAAAAGAAAGCCTCAATTTAAAGGTCAATAGATCACTATGGCATATGCTTTAAAGAATCCTATTCGTATCGTGACTGCAGCCGCTCTTTTTGACGGCCACGACGCTAGTATCAATATCATGCGCAGAATTTTGCAAGACCTGGGCGCTGAGGTTATTCATCTAGGTCACAATCGCTCGGTCAGTGATGTGGTGAAAGCCGTTTTACAAGAAGGCGCGCAAGGTGTCTGCATCAGTTCTTATCAGGGCGGCCACATGGAGTACTTCAAATACATGAAGGACCTTCTTGATGAAGCGGGCGCGGGGTACGTGCGCATCTATGGCGGCGGTGGCGGCGTTATCGTCCACGATGAAAAAAAGGAGCTTGAAGCCTACGGCATTGCTCAGATCTTTCACCCGGATGACGGGCGTAAGTTGGGGTTAGAAGGCATGATCGAAATGATCATCCGTGGTTGTGACTTTGATATCCTAGAAAAACAAAAAGAATTTAAAACTAAGAAGAACATCTTTGCTGGCGACACCATACCTTCTGTGGAATTGGGTGTGGCTTTAAGTGCTATTGAAAATGGCATAAAAGATATTTCTTTAGAAACCTATGGTTTGCAATCTTTCAAAGCAAAGACGGGTGAACCACAAGTTTTAGGTATTACGGGTACGGGTGGTGCTGGTAAATCCTCTTTGATCGATGAACTAGTTCAGCGTTATTTAAACGCTTATCCAGATAAAAAGATCGCCGTGATCTGCGTGGACCCATCAAAACGAAAAACCGGCGGTTCTTTGCTAGGTGACCGTATTCGTATGAATTCGTTGTCACGCAACCGCGTGTACATGCGTTCTGTCGCGTCCCGTGGTTCAGGTCGTGAGATCGCCTCTTCATTGCCGGATATTTTAAAATTCATCCGGCAGTTGGACTTCGATTTCGTCATTGCTGAAACCTCTGGTATCGGTCAGGGCAACATGGCCATCACTGAAGTCAGTGATATTTCTATGTACGTTATGACTTCGGACTTCGGGGCCCAGTCGCAGTTAGAAAAAATCGACATGATCGACTTTGCGGATTTGATTGCCGTCAATAAAGCCGATCGCCGTGGGGCTTTGGATGCTCTTCGAGATGTGACGAAGCAGTACAAACGCTCGCGCAAAATTTTTGATGAAAAAACGCAAGTTCCTGTGTTTTTAACTCAAGCTTCGCAATTCAACGATGGCGGCGTGAACAAATTGTTCTTTAAGCTTGCCGACATCCTTGAAACCCGTCAGGCGAAGAAATGGGAAGTGGATGCCCACTTTAAGTCCAACATTCTTTCGGCTGAAGAGCATGTGATCATTCCAGCGGATCGCCAAAACTATCTAGCTGAAATCGTTAATACGGTTCATAAGTATAAAAAACGTACAGAGGTGTTGGCGGAAAAAGCGTCGCAACTGGGGGGGCTTAAAAAGGTCGCTCCATTATTAAATGCGCCTGCTGATTCAGTTAAAAAAGTCGAAGCAGAACTTTCTGCAGACTTTACTTCTGATGAATTAGATCAACTTCAGGGTTTTGATAAGTTGATTGAAACTTATTCTGGCGATGAATTGGTGTTTAAAGTTCGTGATAAAGAATTGCGCCAACCTATGGTGCGTGAATCACTGTCTGGAACAAAAATTCGCCGCGTGGTGGTTCCTAAGTTTAAAGACTGGGGTGATCGCTTTAGATATTTAAAATTAGAAAACGTTCCTGGCGAATTCCCGTACACGGCGGGTGTGTTCCAATTAAAACGTGCTGATGAAGATCCGAAGCGTATGTTCGCTGGTGAAGGCACCCCTGAACGTACGAATCGCCGTTTCCATTATTTAACTAAGGGTGAAACCGCGCATCGTCTTTCTACCGCGTTTGATTCTGTGACTTTGTACGGACAGGATCCTGATCAGCGTCCGGATATCTTCGGTAAAGTCGGTGAGTCCGGCGTAAGTATTTGTACTTTGGAAGATATGAAAAAGCTTTATGCGGGCTTTGATTTGATCAATCCAAATACTTCCGTCAGTATGACCATCAACGGTCCGGCACCGATGATTCTAGCTTTTTACTTCAACACGGCCATTGATCAGCAAGTTGAAAAGAAAGAAGCGGAGCTGGGTCGTAAGCTATCTCCTGAAGAATGGGCCGCAACAGCGAACTGGACACTGCAACAAGTGCGCGGGACGGTTCAAGCTGACATTCTTAAGGAAGACCAAGGTCAGAACACTTGTATTTTCTCTATCAACTTCGCTTTGAAGATGATGGGCGATATTCAAGAGTTTTTTGTTAACAGCAAAATCAGAAACTTCTATTCCGTTTCTATTTCCGGATACCACATTGCAGAAGCGGGTGCGAATCCGATATCACAATTGGCTTTCACACTTTCTAACGGCTTCACCTTCGTAGAATATTATTTGGCCCGCGGATTAAAAGTAGACGACTTTGCTCCGAATCTTTCGTTCTTCTTTAGTAACGGTCTAGATCCTGAGTATTCAGTTCTAGGACGCGTGGCCCGCCGTATTTGGGCTGTGGCAATGCGTGACCTTTACAAAGGTAACGATCGTTCTCAAAAATTGAAATACCACATTCAGACTTCAGGTCGTTCGTTGCATGCTCAAGAAATTGACTTCAACGACATCAGAACGACTTTGCAGGCTTTGATTGCGCTTTATGATAATTGTAACAGTCTTCATACGAACGCTTATGATGAAGCAATTACGACTCCGACGGAAGAGTCGGTTCGTCGTGCCATGGCGATTCAGCTTATCATCAACCGTGAATTCGGTATGACGATGAATGAAAACCCAATGCAGGGTTCTTACTTCACCGAAGAATTGACGGATCTAGTTGAAGAAGCAGTTCTAAATGAGTTTAAGAAAATCAATGAACGCGGTGGTGTTTTAGGTGCGATGGAAACTCAATACCAACGCTCTAAAATCCAAGAAGAGTCTTTATATTATGAAAGACTTAAACACGATGGCACTTTGCCGATCATTGGTGTGAATACGTTCATTGATCCTAAGACAATGGCTACGGACTATGTGCCACCTAAGATTGAGCTAGCCCGTGCTTCTTATGAAGAGAAAAATGCGCAGCTTGATAACGTTCATAAGTATCAAAAGGACCATTCTTCCCAAGGGGAGCGTGAACTTCAAAAGCTAAAAGATACTGTGTTGAATGGTGGAAACATCTTCGCTGCGCTTATGACTGCGGCAAGGCATTGCTCATTATATCAAATGACACAAGCGTTGTACGAAGTGGGTGGCCAATACCGTCGCAACCTTTAGCGCGCTGATCGGGCCGATGAAAAAGGCCCGATCGACTGCGTTGTGCGGTCTCGGCTTACGCTCCAACGTACCCTACGGGTACGCCTCCGCTGCAGCCGAGATCCTCCGCCGTGCGCTCGAACCTTTTTGATCGGCCCTCCTTCTTAGTTCAGGGCGCGCTGCCCCTTTGGGGGCCGCTTCTTGGGCTTGCCCTTTCGGGCTCCGCTTTTTTGACTGCCTTTTTTGGCTTCCCTTCGGGGACGCTCTTTTTTTCATTTTTTTGATCAGTGTCTTAGCGAAAATTTTTAAGTTCTTTTTTTTCTTTGTTTTTCATTCTGCAAAACTCGCTGACATGGGTTGTGGAATGGGCTCAGAATTTTTCGTTTTTTGACTAGGGAATGTTTTAGATATTGTCCAAGCTTTTTACAGTGCTCCCATTTTGAATGGCTCATAGAGGGTATTTTTTTGTTTTTTGCAAATCGGGTGTAACTTTAGTCTCAAGAGTTAAATCAACTGCCAGGAGGGTAGGATGAGTAAGAGATTATTGTTGATGGGTGTGTTCGGGATTGCAAGTTTGGTGGGATGTAACCAATCGGGGCAATCAGAAACTGGAACTTCGGATGTTTCCAGTTCTTCAGCGGGAAATTATAGCGAAAAAGCTTTAGTAAAGTTCAACCTTACAGATGCCCCTAATAAAGAAGTGAAATCTGTAGTTGTTGATATCGATCATATGGAAGTGCTCGTAGCAGGTAAAGGCAAACAAGGACGTTTGATTTTGGCTAAGGGATTAGGACCTGTGGATTTGTTGAAGTTGCAAAATGGTGTGACTATGCCATTGCAAGATATTGAAGCGCCCGAAGGCATTCAAATTCAGCAGATTCGTTTGGTTTTAAAATCTGAAGGTCACTATGCAGTTAAGACGAATGATGAAGTCTGTGAGCTTAAGACTCCAAGTGCTCAAAAAACCGGTGTGAAAATCATCTTAACTAATAAGATCGCTTTCGAAGCAGGTCACCAGTACAACATTCTTGTGGACTTTGATGCCCATAAATCAGTGGTTGTTCAAGGTAACGGTGGTTGCTTGTTAAAACCAGTGCTTAAGTTGAAGTCAGCTTACAAAGCACCCATCGTAGTAGATGACGAAGAATCAGATGATGGTTCTGGCGATGGTGATGACAACCAAGCAAATCCTGGTTGTGAAACTGGATCATGCACTCCTTCAGATGACGGTTCGGACACAGAAACTGGCTCAGATGAAGGCAGTGACACTTCAACTGGTGGTGATAACACGGGCGGTGAAGAACTAGTGACTGATCCAGAAGAAAACTCTTCTGAAGATGATGGTTGGGATTATACTCCGATCGTTGACGGTGCAATCCCAGTAGTAACTGAATCTGAATTGGAAAGTCTTCTTTAAGCTAACCAGCATCGAGCTTTGCTGGGAACGTCGAGGGACGATTAAGCTTAAAAACGAGCCCTTCATGGGGGCTCGTTTTCCTATTTAGAGCTTTTCATTCGTTCTTTTAAAAATGCTAAATTATTTTCTATTAAAGTCAGTTCTTCAGCCAAAAACGAAAACTCTGTGTTCTTAGCGCTTTCTTTCAAGGCCGTTTCAGAGAACTTTCCTGAACTGCTTTTATCTAAAACATCTGAAGCTGAATTCTGAAGTTCTTCAAGGGATGGAATTCCGTAACCCCTCTGATTAAGGGATGCCCCTGGGGACGCAAAGTAGCGTGCTAAATCTAGATTCTTTGTGGGAGTGTCGCCAAGTCTACTTTTTCTTCCTTCAGATTTTGCCTGCATTGCTGACTTTACAGCGACATTATACAGCCGACTTCTGTATTTTCTTTGTCGTGCTGATTCTAGGATATAAAAGGCAGCTGCTTTTTTGCGCGAAAGGTCCGCAGGAAAATACCTGTTAAGGTAGGAAGTTTTTAATTTCAGATAATCATCGTACCCTACGATACGGCTCATTCCTGCAATATCCAAGGCCTGATTTAAACGTTGGGCATAGGATTCAAATAGCAGACCGCGTTCGATCAATTCTCGTCTTGAAAAATCACCGGTATATTGAATAAAACCTGCCTTAGCTAAATCCTTTAAAACTCCGTTGGGTGTCAACGCGCGTGCTTTGATAAGATCGGTATCTGGAAGGGCACCTTTAAGAAGATTTAAAGTTTCAATGGCACAGTTGCTTGAAAAGAACTTGTACTTGCCATCGTAGGTCCAATGGGTTTCAAAAATCTTTTCAAGTAATCTAAGCTTTTTAGTTTCTGAAAGCTGCATGGGATAACTGCGTAGGTCCCGCATTTCAGTTTTATTGTATTCTGTGATGATTTGACCCATGGACAAAACAAAGAGGCGAGATGGATAGCTGCCATTAATCCCTTTAAGTTGATCCACGACGAAATCATCGACAAATCCACGAAATGAAAAAACCACGTGATGAGCAACATCATTAAGACACTCAGGTCCTACGGCTTTCCGTTCTGGATCACAGGTTACGATTCTTAAGAAGGTATGGCCCCAGCGGCTCATAGTTTTTTTACCCGGACCTGCCATCAAATAGTGAATTTGATAAACTAGTTTTGGATCTATGGAAATAAACGGCACATCTTCACGGGAAATGGAATTCATAAAAGTGAAGTGGGTCGTACATGCCGGATTTTCAAACGGAATATGTTTAAAATAATCCTTTAGAAAACGGTAAAGCGATGGCTTTCTGCATTTAAATTCGGAATCTAATAGAAAATACTCCATATTAACAGCAAGCATTTCCCTTGGATTTTTTAATTCATAAAGATCAACGGATCGAACGGTGTATCCATTAAAATTCTTTGGGGTGCCTGTAGTTAATTTTGGCGGCCAACCAGCTAAAGCTAGAAAATAGCGATTTTCTGAAGGGGGGTGTTTTAGATTTCTTTCGTAAAGATGAGTCGCTTCGTGCAAGATAGTGGCAAGAATTTCGCGATACATATTTCCATGGCGACGTCCGGTAACAGTAGAATTAGTTTCGCCTTTTAAAATTTCAGGAATCAGTTTTTCGTTCAAAATTAATGAATTATGGTCTTCCGCTTTTCCAACAAAGCTATCGTCGTGGAATCGCTCGAAGCGAACTAAAATGGGTTTTGGTAAAACGTTTTTAACTTCTGCCGGCAATAATGTTTCTGCCTGGGAAAAAATCGATTTTAAACTGTCATTTAGATGTTTGGTCTTTGGACTGTTTGGAAGTTTGAAAACAGGACTGGCTATCGTGACTGCGGGCGCCAGTAATAAGACCGCCAAGAAAAATAATTTTTTGAAGTGATTTTTAGTTTTCATGACGGCCCTAGAAAATTACAGATCCAAAATCGCCTGAGCTAATTCAAGATCAGATACTTTCAAGTTAGGATTGCTTGAACGAACTAAATCGAAGGCCTTTTTCAACTGAGCTGACTTAGCGTCCTTACCTTCAGACATAATGAAGTTGGCAGCGTCTTCTTGAGCGTGCAAAACGATTTGTTTGAAGTCATCGCCAGCAGACAATGCAGTTAAAAGAACAGTGCACTCCGCAAGGGCAGCGCCTTCTTGTTCAGTAATCGCGAACGCTGAAGAAGAAAAGCTGATAAGTGCAGCAACCATCAATGAAAAAAGAGTTTTCATAGTTTTCCTTTTTTATATTTTGTTTTGTTTTTTTAAAGGAAGAACGATTTCTCAAATTGAGGGTACTAAAGCAAATTCTATTTGCTTGATTTAAGCTTTGTAATTCTATGAGCAACGGATCGTGTACAATTTTTTCGTTTGTCAAAAAATCGGACACGTCCGGACTATTTAATCAGTTCAATAATTTTTTCGGCGATGCGAATGCCATCACAAGCAGCCGAGGTGATCCCACCCGCATACCCCGCACCTTCCCCAGCGGGATAAAGTCCTGCATGGGAAATACTTTGCAAAGATTCTTCATTGCGAGTCACTCGAACAGGGCAACTGGTTCTTGATTCAACCCCGTAAACTTGGGCGTCTTCAGTCAAAAACCCTTTCATGCTTCTTTGAAAGTTTTCAAATCCTTCGCGAATGCGGTTACGCATTTCTTTTGGTAATAACTCATCCAATCGCACGTTTAAAGCACCAGATGGGGAAGATCCCGCACGCAAAGCCCTTGGGCCGGTCTTTGAATTAGTGCCGTAAAGGAAGTCCATTAGGTTTTGTGCCGGTAACTCCCGGCTTCCACCTTGTTTCACGATGGCTTGATAAGCTCGGGTCTCTAACTCGCGACGCAGCTTCATTCCACCGAAGGTGTCTTTACCAAAGTTCTTGCCGTGATCAATGCTGACGACGATAGCCGCATTCGCAAACGGAGAGTTACGATTGTAGTTACTCATTCCGTTAACAACGATACCGTCGGCCTCCGTGCCTGAAGAAAGCACATAACCACCCGGGCACATACAGAAAGAATAAACGCCGATACCAGTGTCATTGTTGTGATGAGCAAGTTTATAGTTCGCAGCACCTAATTTAGGATGCTCTGAAAACTGACGATATTGGATTTTATTAATGGCAGCTTGCGAGTGCTCGACTCGAAGACCCATGGCGAAAGACTTACCATCAAGGTGAACTCCTGCTTCATGAAGATGTTCAATCATGTCGGTGGCAGAGTGACCTGTCGCTAAGACCACATGTGGAGATTTAAATTCAGTGCCGTGCTCAGTACGGACTCCCGCAACTTGTTTTCCTTCAAAAAGAATTTCAGTCACTTGGGTATTGAAATGAATTTCACAACCATTGGCTTTTAAAAACTCTCGCATCTTAGGGATCACGCGACGAATACGGTCCGATCCCACATGGGGATTTGATAGCCACTGAATTTCCGCTGGTGCGCCGAATTGTACTAAACGGTTCATCACATAAGGAATGTGCGGTGACTTGATACGAGTGATTAATTTTCCATCAGAATATAAGCCCGCGCCACCCTCACCGAAACAAACGTTGTTGCGCGTGTCTAATTTTCCATAACGCCAGAATTGATTGATGCCTTTTATCCGCTCTCCGCTATCGGATCCACGTTCAAAAAGAACGCAAGGCACGCCACGTTCAACAAAGCGCAAGGCGGCAAACAAGCCAGCCGGTCCAGTGCCGACGATAAGGGGGCGGTCTTGAGGTTTATTAATTTTTTCTAAATCGAACTCGGGAATATTTAAAGTCTCACCTTTTTCAGCAACTTCGACAGAATAAACGAAGTGAGGTGAGTGAGAACGTCGCGCATCCACGCTTTGACGGAGGATTCTATAGGGGCCATGTTCCGGCATCAGCCATTGCAACTTTTCTTCAAGATCTTGATCAATAGGGATTTCGATATTTTGGAATATCTTCGACATGAACTATGGCCTCCGGGCATTTTTAAACGCCAAATGAGTTTTATGCGATAATACCTTAGGGCGGGAGGGGTGACAAAGCCCGGAAGTAGCGTTATAAAGATTTCTATGTCAGCAATAACAAGAATTCTTCCGAAACGTCGTCTAAGTCGCTGGATGGGGCATCTCATGCATTGGGAAGGTCCTAAATGGTGGACCAACCTATCCATTAAGTCCTTTGCGAATATGTATAATATCAATTTGGATGAGGCTGAAAAGTCTTATAACGAATACACTTCTATCGGGGATTTCTTCGTTCGCCGCCTAAAATCAGGCATTCGCCCGATCGGTGAAGGCTTTGCCGTTCACCCAGCTGACAGCAAGATCACCCAATGTGCCGCAATTGATGGCGGAACTTTGATTCAAGCTAAAGGGATCACCTACAGCCTTAAGGGTTTTACCCAAGATCCTGAGGCTGAAAAAAAATGGGCTGGTGGTATGTTTATGACTTACTATCTTTGCCCCACCGACTACCACCGTGTGCATTCACCAGTCGATGGCGAAATTACCGATGTTCGCTATATGCCGGGTCAGTTATGGCCAGTGAATGAGTGGAGTACTACAAACATTAAAGATCTTTTCACGGTGAACGAGCGCGTTTTGATTGAAATTCAAACGGAGCTTGGCCCTGTAGGCGTGATGTTTGTAGGTGCCACGAACGTGGGATATATCTGCCTTAGCTTTGATGAATCCATTAAAGGAAATCAAAAAGGCCCGCATATCTTCCAACACAAAAAATACACGCCAGAAATTCTGACCCACAAAGGGGCGGAGCTGGGAATGTTCCGTATGGGCTCTACGGTTGTGATGTTATATCCACCAGCTTTCCGTCAGAAGTATGAAGGCAAGATGGATCTAGGCCCTGTTGTCAGAGTTAATGCGCCTTTGACCGGCAAAATCTAAATAAACGACAAGTACGGGAAGAAGTGTTTAATATTTCTTCCCGGCTAAGTCTTCGTCCCAAATTCTGCAAATGATATTGCACCGTTGTTTCCATGGTCTTTCGTGAATGGGAAAAGAGTGGTTCCTCACTTGCTCGATACTGTCTAACATCCCACTTTAAAGTCATTTTCGTCGTTTTCTTTGCGACCCAATTGTACATTAATTCTGGATCCCAAAACTGCATTTGAATTTGTTCTTCAGAAGGATAGGCCCAAGGACGATCCTTGCCTCGCAAATACCCTATAAACCCGATGCTGGCGCGGTGAGATTGAAAGGACAAGAGTTCTAAAGGCACGTTTAATTTTCGTCGCCACGCCTGATTAAGTTCTTCAGGAAAAAGATTTAAGACTTGTAGAAAGCTCACCGCAAAAGCAGCACAACCTGCGCCTTCGCCGCGCAGTGGGTGGGAACGAAGACCTCCATAGATTTTTTCTTGTCCTAGCTCTTTATAGATTTTCAAATAGCGTTGTGCGCGCAAGCACTGCCCTGGATTTAGCAGAATCTTTAACGTTCGCACATAGCCTTTTTGTTTTAAGTACGGAAGCCACTGCAGAGCTTTTTCTTTTTCAATGAATTGACCTTTGACGTTGATCAAAAAAGTATCAAGCGAAATGCCTTTTAATAGGAAATCTTTTAAGTAAGAACCGGTTGATTTATCGGAAGTCATGCCGACAAAATGCTGCTCGTCTTCATCACATTTTAAACGAACATTTACATGGGAAATGGGGTGGGGATATTTTCTACCTTCGATTCGCGCAAAAGAGTTTTTTAAAGTTGAACGAACCAAAGAACCTGGTGTTGACCAATCCAAGGGACGGGGAGCTTTATAAAAAATCAGTTCTAATTCAGAAGCGAAACTGGGACTGAATGAAAAAGTAAAGAAGAGAACCAAAAGCCAATGCATAAGCCCTCTCTAGGAAGGCTTAAAAATAGCATTGTCATGATCAAAAACTAGGATTGCTTAGGGAACATGATAGCAAACAAGGGAAAGGCTTACTATATGCCTGCTAACATGTGAGCGGGATAAGAACACTCTGTGAAAGGAGTTTCTAGAACCGTGACTCTGATGACTTCTGGTAAGGTCAGCACGACACGATCAAAGATCCACTTTGCTAAAAGCTCAGAAGTCGGATTGGGAAGTCCATCGACTTCATTTAGTACGCGATGGTCAAGCTGCTCAATGAGCGGCTTCATTTTAGCTTGAATGTCATTGTAATCAATCACCCAGCCCAATTGTGGATCAAGATTCCCCACGAGGGTAAGGATGATCTTAAAGCTGTGACCATGCATACGGCTGCAGGGGTGCTCTTTCGGTAAATTTGGAAGGAATCGGGCTGACTCAATTTGAAAATGCTGCTTCAGTTCGAATTTCATGCTAAAGATATAACCACTTTGAGGTAACTATGTCCACGACCACCTTGCATTTAGCAAAGCAAAATTTCAAATTTTCAGCCGCTCACTTTTTGATTTTCGACGAAAAGCATGCCGAACGCTTGCACGGTCATAATTATCAGGTGCGTGTGGACATTAAAGCTCCGACAGATAAGGAGCTGCACGGGGATGGTTACTTCATGGACTTTAATGTTTTTAAAAAATATATCAAACGGCGCTTGGACCAATGGGACGAAATAGTTCTGCTTCCCAAGGAACATCCTGACATGAAATTCAATCAAACGGATAAATCTCTAGAAGTGACCTTCAGGGATCGTTTTTATGTTTTTCCTTTAAGTGAAGTCTTGTTGTTGCCGGTTTCAAACACCAGTGTGGAACAGCTTTCGCGTCTTTTAGCAGAAGACTTCTATGGTGAATTCAAACAGTACGGCGTCGCTAAAGTGAAAGTGTATGTCGAAGAAACCCGCGGGCAGGGCGCTTCGACAGTAGCACCCTTCTAGCGCACCTTTCCGAAAGCGACCTCTTCAGCGGATAGCTCTTTAATAATTCTATAACGCCAAAAACAAATACGGCCGCCACCTTCACTCAGTTTTTGTGGCAGACGCTCTTCTGTTAAATCAGGGCTGCCGTCACAATCAATGTGCGCAAAGTCAGCAAACGCATCCACGTGATAAACCGACCATGAATAGGGGGATTTGTCCTTCGCTGAAAGAGCTCTGTTATACCCACCGTGGCCCAATTCAATGCGTGCCACGATTATTTTTTCTAATTGTTTATTCTGAATTTGTTCTCGGGCCGTAGCGACTTGTTGTAAATCGCTCAACGCAATGACAAAAGATTCTTCGGGGTTCGGTCCTTTCGTTGAAACCATAAAATAGTTTTTATCTGCGGCCGGGCTGAAGGAAACAATTTTAGGAAGAGCCGGGCTGATTTTTTCTAAGTTCTTTTCTTCGAAAACTAAAAGCGAATGAAGTCTTTGCTCGCCGATAATTTCAAGGCGCAGGACTTCTTCAGAAAAGTTCCATTTCAACGCCGATGTATCATAATACTTCTCGATGGTGATTTCTTTTTGTTCTAAAAGATTTCCAAATTTTCCATAACCACGCAGTTTTACAGTTTGGGCTTTAAGGAAAAGATTCATCAGTTGCAATTTCACAGTTGTGATTCCGCTTGGAAGATAGTGAGTCACTTCTGGCGAGGTCGTATCCGTTAACGGGTAATTTAAAGACCCCGCGCAACTGGCAGTTATTGAAAGACTTTTCTTATCCCAAGTTTTAAAAGCGAAGCCCTGTTTGCCACTAAGAAATCGGTCCCCGGGAATTTGGATTTGCGCTCCGCCTGCAAGGTCGAAGTGCTGCTCTTGGATTTCATCATCGATTCGTACTTGGCTCCAAGCCCGTTGCATTTCTGGGGTCTTATTCTTGATTGTGACGGTCATTTCCGAGGGCTCACAGAAGCCCGTGGAATAGACGATCTCGGAGGCCATTGAGGTCGAAGAAAGTAGCATGATGCCGTAAATAATAGCTTTACTTAAATCCATAAGACTTAGATCGGTCCAGTCGGGTTTAACTTAAGCTGAAGGACAGAAATCAGGACTTTCGAAGAGTATTAAGCAGGGCCTACAAAGGGTTTCAGATTTAAGCCCCCCAATATGAAAGGATGTACGATTTTTAAAGGGTATTCTAGGCGTTCTCAGTTTGTTTTCAATTGGTCCTGGAGGGGGTAAAGGGTTGGCTTTTCCTGCGCCGTCCCTTTAACAAGAAGGTTAATGTTTTCAAGAGGTTTCATGAACTTACTAGATTCAAAAATTAAACCTGGTCATTCGCTTGAAATTGTCGGTTTTTCCGGTGATCCAGCACTTCGTGAGCGTTTGATTGAAATGGGTCTGCGTATTGGTATCACCTTAACAATTCTTGGTCGTGCCCCATTTGGTGGTCCCTTGTTAATCCGTTTCAAAAATAGTTTTCTGGCTCTCCGAAACGAGGAAGCTTTATGCGCTCAAGTGAAACAAGCCTAACTGTTGATGGCAAAGCCATCGCGCTGATTGGTGCACCTAATTCTGGTAAGACAACTTTGTACAATTGGCTTACTGGCTCGCGCTTTAAAACAGTGAATTACCCTGGTGCCACCGTTGAATTTTCTTTAGGTAAATTGGCGCCACATTTAGGTGATGATTCAGTTCAAGTCATGGACACGCCGGGCACTTACAGCCTGCACCCAAAAAGCGCCGACGAGTGGGTGACGTTACGTGCTCTTTATGAAAATCCCAATTTAGAAAAAGTGGATGGTGTTATCGTCGTTGTCGACGGTACTCAAATTTCTCGTCATCTTCCGTTGGTGATGCAGCTTCGTGAGACTGGTTTCCCAATGATGGTTGTCATAACCATGTCGGATCTTTTGCGCCGCGAAGGTGTAGAAATTGATATGGGTTACTTAAGTCAAACTCTGGCGTGTCCGGTGTTGCCATTTGATGGATTGCTTGCCGGCGGGTTAAAAGAAATCGTCGCTGAAGCTAAAAAACTTCAGTGGGTGAAAGAACCTATTCGTCCAAAAGTATGGCCGTTTGAGATTCAAGAAACTAAACTTCAAGAAAGCGAAAAAATCGCAGAGAAGGCTTTGAATCAGTTCACCGAAAAAGCCCAGGAAAAATTAAACAAGATTGTTTCGACGACAGAAAAATTGGATCGCGTTTTGTTACATCCTATTTTTGGCATCGTTTTATTTGTCGGCATTATGAGCGCGCTTTTTTCTAGTGTTTATTGGCTTGCGACTCCGTTCATGGATTTGATCGATGGATGGTTCACGACAGCCAATGAAGCTGTTGTAGCGTTGGCTCCGGATGCTTTGTGGACCGATTTCTTAGCCAATGGAGTCGTGACTAGTTTTGCAGCCTTCATGGTATTCGTACCGCAAATTTTTATTTTATTTTTTGGTATTGGACTTTTAGAAAGTACAGGGTACCTGGCTCGGGCTGCGACTTTGATTGACCGTCCGTTCAGTGCTTTAGGTATGAGTGGCCGATCCTTTGTGCCTTTGCTATCCGGATTTGCTTGTGCAGTTCCAGCGATCATAGCAACTCGAAATATTCCTTCAACGAAGGATCGTTTGATCACTTCGTTCATTGTGCCTTTGATGAGTTGTTCTGCGCGTCTGCCAGTCTATGCTTTATGTATCGCCTTTTTATTCCATGGCGATTCGGCCTGGAAGGCCGGGGCTTCGTTAGCAGCGCTTTATCTTGGCTCGGTCCTTCTAGGGGCTTTGGCGGCAGGGATTGTCAGTCGTTTCATTCCACGTAAAGAAAATTCTTTCTTTATGATGGAGCTGCCGATTTACCGTCGTCCTAAGTTGCGTGTGTTGTTACGTCAGTCATGGACCCGTACGTATTCTTACATTAAGCGCGCGGGCCCTGTGATTTTTGCTTTTGCCGTGGTGATTTGGGTGGGTTCGACATTCCCTAATTATAAAGCTCAAGATCCTTACCAAAAATTGTCTGATAGTTATGTGGGACAATTGGGCAAGGTGATTGAACCGGTCGTGGCACCCATGGGTGTGGACTGGCGTGTCGGCGTTGGTTTGATCTCGGCTTTTGCCGCTCGTGAAGTTTTCGTTTCTTCTTTAGCAGTCACTTTTAACATCACGGATGCAGATGAAGAATCCCAACAGCAATCATTATTGACTCAAATGGGAACGGCCGTGAATTCACAGGGCGAAAAGATCTTTACTGTAAGTTCTGTGATCGGGTTAATGATCTTTTTCCTGATTGCTCTTCAATGCATGTCGACAGTGGGTGTGCAGATCCGTGAAAGTGGTTCCTGGAAATTTGCAATCACGCAACTTGTGGCCTTCAACCTTGCTGCCTATGTTTTAGTGGTTGTGGTAGTACAGGGGCTTAGATTCCTAGGGGTTCCATAAAGAATGGGGCTTTAAAGCCCCATTCTTTTTTTGATTTCAAATCTTGTTTTAAAGGGATTTATACAGGTCCAAATAGGTCGCTTGAGTTTTTTCCCAGTTATGATTCATCAGCGCCCATTCCTGTGCTTTTTTGCCTTGTAAACCAATGACTTCGGGATGTTTTAAATAATGGCGAATGGCTTCGGCGATGGATTTTGCATCCTCGGGCTCGACCAATAAACCGCGCTCGTTGTGGCCCACTTGTTCAGAGGTGCCCCCGGCATTGGTACCTATGACAGGTTTACCCATCATCATCGAATCTAAAACGCTTAACGAATAAGTTTCGTTGTAAGACGCAAGTACAAACACATCCAAAGCATCAATGTAGGAAATGTATTCTTTTTGAAAAGGAATACGAATCAGATGTTGTGTGTATCGTGGATTTTCAGTTTTATCTTGAATCCAATCGTTCAGCTCTTTAGAAGGTCCTTCAAAAGCGGTACTGCCGTCAGAGTTTTTACCTAAGATAGTAGGATCACCCACCACCCATAGCTGCATACGTGAAAGCTCTTGATCATTTAAGTACTCTAGCGCTTGCACCAACTCGCGGACACCTTTGCCTGGGTCAATTCGGCACAAAGTTCCGAAAACGATTTGATTGGGTCTGACAGCCATTTCTTCGCGCAAGGCTTTGCGTGCGCTGGGGTTTGGTTTGTAAATTTCAGTTTTTCTTCCGTATCGAACCAGACGAATTTTTTCTGGTGCAATAGGAAAGTTCTTTTTCACATCTTGCAGAATATTTTCTGAAGAACTGCACAGAACATCGACTTTTGAAAACAACCAGCGGTGCACCATGTCCTGTTTCGGAGGCGCATTCATATAAAGATTGTAAACGTGTTTAATGTCTTTACGCCCAAATAAAGCCAAGGCGCAAGCCCACATATCCCAGCGAGTGTGGGAGTGTAGGTGAGTGAAGCCGTGACGCTTAATCAATTTTCTAATTAATCTTGCTTCCGAAAGTTTAGAGATCTTATCAGAAGTGACAGAAATTACTTCCACGCCGCCCAAACGAAGTTGCTCACTGACGCGAGATTCAGCGGAGCATAAAACCATTTGTTTAACGCCCATTTCAGCTAACTTTTGTACAAGTTCTGCAGTGTAAATTTCAAGTCCACCCCAGCTGACGGAGTGGATGCAATGAAGTACTTTTATTTCGCCCATAGATTCTTATAGTAATTGATTGTGCGTTCTAGTCCTTCTTCTTCAAAGCGAACTGTTGGCTGCCAGTTCAGTTCTTTTTGTGCTTTGGAATAGTTGATCGCATAACGGAAATCATGTCCTTTGCGATCTTGGACGAAGCTTAATAAAGATTCTGGTTTACCTAAATGTTTCAGAATCATTTTTGCCACATCTAAGTTTTGTCGTTCTGAATTTCCACCCAAGTTATATACTTCGCCGTTTTTGCCTGCTGTGAACACTTTCCACACGCCTTCGTTGTGATCATCAACATAAATCCAGTCACGGATGTTCATGCCCGTGCCATAGATCGGAAGTTTTTCGTTAGCTAAAGCACGTTTGATCATCAAAGGAATGAATTTTTCTTCCACTTGCAAAGGACCATAGTTGTTAGAGCAACGGGTGATCGTCACTGGCAATTTGAATGTTTCAAAGAAGGAACGGCATAACAAATCCGCACTGGCCTTCGAAGCGCTGTAAGGACTGTTTGGAGCAATAGGTGTATCTTCAGTGAACGCGGGGTCGTCTAACTGCAAAGTTCCGTAAACTTCATCTGTGCTGACTTGCAAATATCTGAAGCTGCCAGTTTTTTCAAACTGCGCCAGGCTTTCTTTAAGCAGGTTCAATGTGCCAAGCACGTTGGTTTCAACAAAGATGTTGGGACTTTCAATAGAGCGATCGACATGGCTTTCTGCTGCGAAGTTAATGACACCATAAAACTGATATTTCTTAAAAAGCTGATCCATTTTGTGAGCGTCACGGATGTCTTCTTTAACAAAAGTTAAATGCGGATTTGCATCAAGCTCTTTTTGGATATTGCTTAAGCGGCCCGCATAGGTCAAAGCATCGACGATAACAAAGTCATATTGAGCCTTCACATCGTCACGGCAGGCGATGGTCTTAACAAAGTTGGATCCGATAAAACCAGCACAGCCAGTTAATAAAACACACTTCTTCATTTCTAAAGTTCCTCAGAAATAATTTTTTCTAGGTAAGAGCGGTACGAACACTTTGGCAGGCTCGCCGTAATTTGTTGTAACTGCTCTAAATTGATAAACTTCATACGGTAAGCAACCTCTTCAAGACACGCGACCTTCAAGCCTTGTCTTTCTTCGATGGCACCAATAAAGGCCGCTGCATCAAGCAAAGATCTCGGTGTTCCAGTATCAAGCCAAGCAAGACCACGATACATCATCTCCACACCCAATTTGTCTTCGTGGTGGTAAGATAAAATCAAATCCACGATTTCAGTTTCGCCACGCGGGGAGGGTTTTAGGCTCTTTGCGCGTTTAGCAACTGTATTATCAAAAAGGTAAAGACCAGGAACCGCATAGTTTGATTTTGGTTTTGCTGGCTTTTCTTCAATGGATTTTACTTTTTTTGTTTCTTTATCAAATTCGACTACGCCGTAAGCAGAAGGATCGGCAACATAGTAAGCGAATACGCGACCGTGCAGACTGTTTTCTTTATTCTTTTGCGATTCGATCGCTTTTCTAAAGAAATCCAAATCTCCATAGAAAAGATTGTCCCCCAAGATCAAGCAGACGTGGTCATCCCCGATGAAGTCTTCACCCAGAACAAAAGCCTCAGGCAAACCATTCGGTTTTTCTTGAATTTTATAAGTAAGGTGAATCCCGAACTGGGATCCATCGCCTAAAAGTTTTTTAAATAGCGGCTGATCATCGGGCGTGGTGATAAGTAAAATATCTTTAATCCCACCCAACATCAAAATACTTAAAGGGTAGTAAATCAGCGGTTTATCATACACTGATTGAAGTTGTTTAGTCATAACCCGAGTCATTGGATACAGGCGAGAGCCCGCTCCGCCAGCTAAAATAATACCTTTCATGGTGTCCCCTTAAAAAACTCCTGGATCTTTTCTAAAACGAAAGACGCATCAGCACTGCTTAAATCAGCAAACATCGGCAAGCGCAGCAAACGATTGGCATGGTCATCAGTTACTTTCATAGACCCTTCCACGCGACCATATTTGACCCCCGCAGGGGCAGAGTGCAGTGGCACATAGTGTGTCGTGGATTGAATGCCAGCTTCTTTTAAAAAGCTCCAAAGTTTCGCACGTTCATCAGCTGAATTCAGCAAGATATAATAAATATGAGCATTCGCCTTTGCTCCCTCAGGAACAACCATGCGTTGCAGGCGACCTGCTTTTTCTAAGGCCGCTAGACCCTGGTGATATTGATTCCAGATAGTCATGCGTTTGCTAGTGATAATTTCGCCTTCTTCAAGTTGCGATAAAAGAAACGCCGCTGAAAGTTCAGAAAGCAAGTAGGACGAACCTTTGTCCTGCCAAGTGTATTTATCAACTTGGCCATTTAAAAATTCCTGACGGTTAGTTCCTTTGTCGCGCACGATTTCGGCACGCTTCACTAGACGAGGATCGTTGATGGTTAATGCACCACCTTCACCACACACGATGTTTTTTGTTTCATGATAGCTAAAAGCCGCCATGTGTCCCCAAGCTCCCAAGGCTTTTCCTTTATAGGAAGCAAACATTCCTTGTGCTGCGTCTTCAACAACCCAGATGTTATGTTTGTTTGCGAGGTCCATGATTTTATCCATCTCACAACCAACACCCGCATAGTGCACAGGCATGATAACTTTAGTGCGGGGGTTGATGGCTTTTTCAATGCAAGCAGGATCAATATTCATGGTGCGCGGATCGACATCAACGAACACCGGGATAGCGCCGTAGAGGGCGACCACATTGGCCGTGGAAGTAAATGTAAATGAAGGTAAGATGACTTCGTCGCCAGGACCGATATCTGCAAGCACCATCGCCATTTCTAAAGCGGAGGTGCAAGAAGGTGTGATCACAGTCATCAAAGTCGGAAGATTTTTATTAATCCACTCAGAGCACTTTTTGTTGAAGCTGCCTTCGCCGCTAAGTTTTTTGTTGGCGATGGCTTGAATGATGTACTTCTCTTCGTTCTGACTCTTGGGCGGGATATTAAACGGTATTTTCATGCCGTTTAATCCTAGCCCAAGGACTTTATTGGGGCAACGTATTAAAAGCCGTCCGTAGTCCCAACTTTGCGAGGAGCAAGATCATCATCAAAAGGAATGATTTCAGCCGCCGCTGCCGGTTTTTTAGTTGGCATTGGTTTTACTTGCGCAAGTTCTGCTGATTTAACCGCCGCAGGTACAGGCGCTGTTTTTTTCTTAGCTGCTTTCTTTGGACCAGATGACTCCGCACGGCGTGCAGCCGAGCCTTCGACCATTTGATTTAGTTTTTCCACCATTTTTTGCATCATCTGCGTCTGGCTGTTGATTTCTTCAGCAGAAGCCGCCACTTCCTCAGAGGAAGCTGCGTTACTTTGTGCGCCTTGATCTAATTGATTCATGGCTTTGCTAATCTGAGAAATTCCCGTAGTTTGCTCTAAACTGGCTGCAGAAATTTCATTATTTAAGTCGGCTACTTTTTTAACTGAGCTTACGATGTTCGCTAGGGCTTCACCGGAAGTGTCTGCTGTTTTAGCGCCACGTTCGATCTTTTCAACACTTGCCACAATCAAAGTATTGATGTCTTTGGCAGCAGATGCAGAGCGTTGGGCAAGCGCACGAACCGCCTCCGCGACGACCGCAAATCCCTTACCGTGTTCACCGGCGCGGGCCGCTTCCACAGAGGCATTTAATGCCAATAAGTTTGTTTGGAAGGCGATATCGTCGATCACAGAAATGATTTCTTCAATCTGTTTTGAAGATTTAGAAATATCCTGCATGTTGTGAATCAATTGATCGATGGATTGCTGACCTTTTTCAGCCACTTCTTTTGAAGATTGAGATAGGGCTGCAGCTTGTTTTGCGTTATCTGAATTCATCTTCACCATTGAAGACATTTCTTCCAAGGATGCCACTGTTTCTTCCAGTGATGCCGCCGTATCGGTTGAGTTTTCAGAAAGGCTTTGACCTGCAGAGCTTAGTTGAGTGATGGCTGAAGCCACTTGAGTTCCAGCTTCAGATAAATCACTGCCAATAGAGCTGACTGTTTTACTAATAACAGCAGCGATCCAAGTTAAAATACCAAACACCAGGAAGCCGCAAAGTCCTGCAAGCAAAATAAGTAATTGAGCTTCAAAGGCTCTTTCTTCTTTTTGCTCTTTGTTATTTACAACCGAGCGGTCGTGATCCAGTTTCATATTTCCCGTGATAGCGGCTTGAATGTCGATGGCCATGACGTGCCATTCTCCGCCGTTCATCCATTTGTGAATTTTTGCGTCGGCCTCTGCATTGTTTTTCTCTAGTCCAACCAAAATTTCATCGGTCATCGCGAAGAAGGCTGGCTTCAAATCTTTGGCTTTAGCGTAGATTGCTTCTTGCTCTTTATCGAGCCCGGTTGCTTCATAGATCTCAATACCTTTTTTCAATTCGGCATAAGCATCCGTCGCTCTTTTGATAAATTTTTTGCGCGATTCAAAATCTTCCTTATTTGCAAGAGCAGCCCAAATGAAATAACCAACGCGGGCTCTTTGCATACCGATCGTGCTTAACGCTTCCATATTTGGAATGATATCTGCGTAGGCAGTTTCTAATTTATCTCCCAATTTTGAAGCGGAACGAATGGAAATTAAAGTCACAGCTGAAAGAGCTACGATGGGAATTATGGCAGAAAGCATGAGTTTCCCGCGTAGACCGCGCATCCATTTTGTCATGAAAAAATCCTTGTTAGAGCCAGAGCTGGAGCCTTTATCGACCTTTTAGACGCGTCGCTTTAGTTTGTAAAATGGTTCACTTTTGCTGAAAGTCGCACTGTCCCATTTCAAGTCTAATTTGTTTGAGTTTGTTTGCGTCCTGTTGATAGGATTTTTTTCAGTCTAGACCACAAGAGGGGGTAGTCATGACAAAGTCGACATTAAGTCGCGTTCTTGCAGGGATTGCGTTAGTAGCTACATTGGGATTCACGCATAAAGTCTCTGATTCAAAAACAATGTGCGCTGGTTTTGTACCTGAAAATAATCTAAATATTCCGGTGGGCTTATTTTCTACTGGCGGTATCACAGAAAAACAATTCAACGATGTGTTGGACCGCTTAGAGCGTCTGTACAAAGCAGATGTTGAAAGATTGGGCGATAAATTAAGAATCAACCGTCTTTGGTCTGATGGCACTGTGAATGCTTCTGCTCAACGCAGTGGTAACACACAGATTCTGAACATGTACGGTGGTTTGGCACGTCATCCAGCGACGAATGTTGAAGGTTTTGCATTGGTTGCCTGCCATGAGTTCGGTCACCACAATGGGGGCGCTCCGAAATCCGCAAGCATGTGGGGTAGCTGGGCTACTAATGAAGGTGGGTCCGATTACTTTGCTTCTTTAAAGTGTCTTCGTCGTTTCTTTGCTGAAGATGACAATGCAGCGATCTTAAAAGATCTTGATTTGGATCCTGTGGCTGATGCGGCTTGTACGGCTCAATGGCCCAATGAACAAGATCGTTTGATCTGCCTAAGAACATCTTTGGCTGGTCAATCTGTAGCGAATCTTTTCCAAGCTCTTCGTAAAGAAACAACAGCTCCAAACTTTGGTACTCCAGATAAAAGAACTGTCACTCGCACGAACGATGCGCATCCAGAGACACAATGTCGTTTGGACACTTACTTTGCTGGCATGCTTTGCACAGTCAGCGAAACTGATCCTGTGAACAAAGATGACTATAAAGCAGGTTCTTGCTATGCGCCTCGCGATTCTATCGGCGTTCGTCCACGCTGCTGGTTTGCTGCGAAGTAATTCCGGCTTCAAGTTTTGAATACAATAAAAAACCGGAATTCCTAAAAGGGTTCCGGTTTTTTGTTTTTTAAAATGGCCTGATCGCAAAAATCGGTTTTCTGAGGGTCTTAAGCTAAGCTAGGACCTATGCCTAAAAAGAAGCTTCTTCCCATCGCTGTGGTTTTAGTTCTTCTGCTGCTTGCTTATCTCGTGAAGCTGTTTTTCTTTAAAAAAGAATTTTCCTATGCTGGAACTGTTGAAATTACCAGAGTTGATATTCCTGCACGCGTGCCATCGGTCATCAAAACCTTCGAAGTAAAAGAAGGCGAGACGGTGAAAGAAGGGCAGAAGTTATTAAGCCTTGCCTGCGAAGATGTGCGCATCGCCTATGATCTTATCAAAAGTTCCTATGATCGAACAAGAAAGTTATATAAGGGCGGGAGTATTGCCCAAGAAGCCTACGATCAGGTGAATAATAAAATGCTTGATACAGAGTTGAAGCTCAGTTGGTGTGATATAGCATCCCCCTTAAAGGGCACTGTCATTACGACCTATTTTGAACCTGGGGAAATGGTTTCACCGGGCGCTAAACTTTTAACCATCGGTGATCTGCAGAACGTTTACGCTTTTTTTTATCTGCCCCACGATGAAATCGTCAACTTAAAGCCTGGTCAGAATATTTCAGCTCGCCTTCCGGAAATGGATGAAAAAGAGTTTGCTGGGACCATTTCGTATATCAATCCTGAAGCTGAATTCACTCCTAAGAATGTGCAAACTCGCGAAGAGCGAACGCGCTTAGTCTATGGTGTGAAAGTGCAGTTCGCTAACAACGAAACATTATTAAAACCCGGTATGACTTTAGAGTGGGCCGCGACTAAGGAATAATTGAATGCTGATTTCTATTGATGCAAAAAACATTTCTAAAAAAATGGGACCGAATCAGGCTTTAAGCAATTTAAATATGTCATTCAAGGCCCACGAAATCCACGGCATTATTGGCCCTGAGGGAGCAGGCAAGACGACGTTGTTAAGACTGATTATAGGCCTTTTAAATTCCGATGCTGGCGAAATCTATTACCAAGAACAAAATCGCCTGGTTGATTTTTCTAACATGCGCGAAGGCATTGCTTATATGCCTCAGACACAAAGTCTTTATCCGGAATTAAGCATCCACGAGCATTTGGAATTTTTTAAGACGCTATATCAATTAACTGATGAACAGTATTTTGCACGTCGGAAAAAACTTTTGGCCATGGCTCGCCTGGAAGATGTTACGGATCGACTTGCCTCGCAGCTTTCGGGGGGCATGTATAAGAAGCTGGGCTTGATCTGTGCGTTGTTGTCAGCGCCCTCGGTCTTATTACTTGATGAACCAACAAACGGTGTCGATCCACTGAGCCGTCGCGATTTCTGGAAGCTTCTTTATGAGTTAAGAGAGAACGAAGAAATTTTAATTATAGTAACGACCTCATATATGGACGAAGCTTTGAAATGCCAAACAGTGCATTTGCTTTTTGATGGAAAAACTTTGATTGAAGGAAATCCCCTAGAAATTTTAGCTTCCAAGAACTGTGAAAGTTTCGATCAAGTTTTTTTGCAGTACGATGATACCGTGGATAGTTTATGAACGTTGTTGATGTCGCATCTTTAAGTGTAAAGTTTGGCGACTACTTTGCGGTGAATAAAATTTCCTTTTCAGTAGGACAAGGTGAGATCTTTGGTTTTCTGGGCGCTAACGGCGCTGGTAAAACCACAACTATTCGCGTGCTCTGCGGTCTATTGCTACCCACCGAAGGTCAGGCTCAGGTTTGCGGTTTTGATGTTCTTAAAGATGCCGCCAAAGTAAAAAACTGCGTTGGCTATATGTCTCAGAAATTTACTTTGTATGATGATCTTACCGTTAAAGAAAATCTGGAATTTACCGGCGCCTTGCGCAAGCTGGATGAAGAAAAGCTTCGATTGCAAAAAGAAAAGCTCTTGGAATTTATTAGATTTAAAGGTGATGAAAATTCCTTAGTAAAAAATCTGCCTGGCGGAATCAAACAGCAAGTCAGCTTAATAGCATCCGTCCTGCATAATCCCAACATCGTTTTTTTAGATGAACCCACCGCCGGCGTCAGTCCAGCCTATCGCCAGCGCTTTTGGTCTTTGATTCGAGTGTTGGCTAAAGAAGGTAAGACAGTTTTTGTGACAACTCACTATATGGACGAAGCAGAACAATGTGAGCGTATAGCTTTAATGCGCTCTGGAGAATTGATCGCGCTGGATTCACCTGAAAACTTAAAGCGTCACAGTTTTCCGGATAAAGATCCCCACAAAGTCACCTTAGAAGAAGTCTTCATCCAGCAGGTAGAAGGGCGATGAGAATTCATTCGATTTTAGCCATCGCTAAAAAAGAGGTTTTTCACATCGTTCGTGATCCCTTCACTTTGGCCTTAGCTTTGGCGATGCCAGTGATTATGGTTCTGTTTTTTGGTTATGCGATTGAATTTAACATGCGCCACATCAGTCTTGCTATTTACGACGGAAACAAAACCCCTTTATCTCGCTCTATCGCGGAAACTTTTAAAAGCTCTGGATACTTTGTGGGTTATTCGGTTGTCAGTCCGGCTTTGGCACAGAAAGATCTCGATGCCGGTTTTGCCCATGCAGCACTGATTATTCCACCTACTTTAAGTCAGGATTTTCGCCCGTTTTCACAAGCCTCGGTGCAGGTTTTAGTGGATGGCGCGGATAATTCTTCAGCGGGTTCCATTCTTGGCTATATTGGGGGACTGCACCGGCGGGTGTTAGAAAAAGAGTTCGGCAGTTTTCAATTTTCGATCGAGATAAAAACTAGATTCCTATTTAATCCCGAATTGAATTCTCAGTGGTTTGTCGTTCCGGGGCTGACAGCTGCAATCATAGCGATCTTATCCATTTTGATGACGGCACTGACCGTGGCTCGTGAATGGGAAAATGGTTCCATGGAACTCTTGCTCGCAACGCCCGTGAAACCGATTGAAATCATCCTAGGTAAGCTTTTGCCTTATTCAGTGATGGGTATTGCCTCAGTGTTTTTTGTTTTTATACTTTCTCAGGTCGTTTTCGAGGTTCCATTTCGGGGAAACTTTTTTGTTTATCTTCTAGCTTGTTTGATTTTTCTAAGTACGTACTTGGCGCAAGGTCTTCTGATCTCGGTGGTCACGCGAAAACAGCAACTGAGCATGCAAATGGCCATGCTATCAGGGCTTCTTCCGACCATTTTACTGTCTGGATTTATTTTTCCCAATGAACATATGCCCACGTTTTTCTATTATTTCACGATGCTTTTGCCGGCTCGTTGGTTCATTAAAATCAGCCGCGAGCTGTTCTTGCAAGGCTCAACATTCCTAGAAATTCTTCCATCATTCGCAGTGCTCTGTGTTCTGTTTATCTTAATGATCTTGCTAGCGACCAAGAAGTTTAAAAAGGATGTTGAGCCGTGAAAACACTTTGGGGGTTTATAAAAAAAGAATTTCGCCAAACCCTGCGCGATCCACGCATGCGTTTTTTACTTTTTCTAGCGCCTTGTGTGCAGCTGACAATTTTCGGAGTTGCTCTTTCCACGGAAGCTAAAAACATTCGCCTTAGTATCGTCGGCAGTCCTTCAGACTATAGTTTGCAAAAGATGGAACAACTAGCCCTGGCTTCGGGATGGTTTATCCCGGCGAAAACTATATCAGCAGATCCCTTTGAACAGATACAAAAGGGCGAAGCTGATGCTGTGCTGGTCGCCCCGGTTGGTGGGTTAGAAGCAAGTCTCGGAAAGCAGCAAGGAAAAGTTCAGCTATTAGTGAATGCCACGAACGTCAACCGCGCTCAAAGTATCGAGAGGTATTTACTAAGCATCGTAGCAACGCAATATCCATTCACGCCGCCGTTACAGTTTGATCTAAGAGTTCTTTATAATCCCGCCTTGCGCACGTCGATGTTTTTAGTGCCGGGGGTGATGAGCTTATTAGTTTGTTTGATCACGGTTCTGTTAACCAGTATGTCCATTAGTAAAGAAAAAGAAATGGGCACATTTGAAACTTTAATTTCTGCTCCGGTGACTCCAGAAGAAGTCATCTTAGGAAAGACCGTGCCCTTCGTACTTCTAGGTCTTAGCAATGTTCCTTTGATTGTTTTGATTGCCATGGTTTTCTTTGGCATGCCTATGCGCGGCAGTGTTCTATTGCTGTTGCTTTCATCGTTTGTGTTCGTGTGTTGCACTGTCGGAATCGGATTATTTATTTCCACCATCGCGCGCAACCAGCAACAAAGTATGATGGGCGGCTTTTTATACCTTTTCCCATCAGTCTTGCTATCTGGTTTGGTGTTTCCCATCGAAAACATGCCCTGGGCCTTAAGGATTTTTGCTTTAATAAATCCACTGACTTATTTTATCGAGCTATTAAGAAATATCATGTTAAAAGGCGGGGATCTAAGGTTGATAAGTTTTAACTTATTAATTCTTTCAGCCATGGCAGTGACTGTGATCACTGCCAGTTGGCGAAAATTTAAAACCACGCTTGGTTAATCGCAGCACACGCAGCCGTTTTCGTCATTTTGAATCGGTACGGGCTTTACTTCGTCCGATATTTTTTCCAACTCAATTTCAAAAAGATCTTCTGTCTTAGTGTAACTGAATTTTGAATAAAGTGATAGGTGGTAGATGTTGCCGTCAAGTTTACGGATGCGCGTGAAGTTGCTAGCACTTTTAGATTCAAAAAAATAAAGATACTCTGATTGCGTCTCTTCATATTTATCGTTACTGCCTAAACCATTCTTGGAAGGATAGCCAAAAGAGCTTACTTGTTCGCCGCCCGCATAAGTCGGCCTAAAGAAGGCAAAACTTGTGTAATAAGGTTGAGCATCAACCGTAAAGGCCGTGGATTCACAAAGCTTTACCTCGGCAACGGATGGTGAAGAACTTTGATTTTCACAGGAGCGAATCTTGTAAGTGCCTTTTAAAGCAGAAAAAGTAGTGGCTTGCGCTGAAAATGCCACTAAATGCAAAGTCGCTAATGCCAATAGAAATTTCATGATGAGCTCCTTTAATCGTGAATAGGTCCGCCGTTTTCGTCACTAGGGTCGCAGGACTCGTCCACCTCGTCGCCAGATGAAGGCGGCGGAGGCGGTGGAGTCGGAATATCTGTGATTCTTTCTAATTCTAATTCAAACTTGTCAAAGTATTTAGATTTAGAAAATTTTTGGTGATGGGAAAGAATGTACCGTCCATCTCTCACTCTTCTAAGGATGGTGACTCCACCGGCATCAGGTGCATTGCTAGTGAAGGCGGCAAAATAGTCTGCTTGTTCGTAATAAGTGCTCTTGGGATGGTTTGCCGTGTCCTTAGGAAATCCGAAGGCACGAATCCAAGCTCCGGGTTGATTTGTCGAAAAATACATCATGGAACCAGTGGCAGTTGGATAAAAAGTCACTTGGAGATTTTCGCAAAGGGTGCGATCCCAGGGCGAGGGTGTTGAGCTTTCATTGTCGCAGGAAAGGATTTTATAGTCGCCCTTCATATTCCCAAAAGGCACTGCAAATGCAGCTGAATAGAGGCAGGCACATAAAAATAGAATGCCTTGAATAAAGCGCATTTTAAAACTCCCGGTTGTTTTTAAGATATGTATCCTAAAATGGGCGTTTATACGAATTTGATTTTGTTAATGCTAGCCGTGGCAGCTTAACTTTATTGTTTTGGAGCTTGAATCACCGGTGGGGAGGCCGGTAAACGGGAAGTTTGGTTGCGATGCCCCCAGCTATAGCCCACAAAATAGGCAAGACAGCCAATAAGAGCGAAAAACATCCATTTTTTGATGCGATTAACCAACCAAGTTTTCATTTTTTGATTTTTAACCGTTGACATAAACCTCTGGCAACTGTAATTTTGGTTTCTCTTCGAGCGCGGGAGTAGCTCAGTTGATAGAGCGATGCCTTGCCAAGGCATAGGTCGCGGGTTTGAGCCCCGTCTCCCGCTCCAAATTTTCCAACCACCAGTTATAGTCGTATTAATACTTCCCTTGTGGTGGAAAATTTCCGTTAGAGCAATCGGCTTCGCCGATCGCATAAAAAACCGCCATAGGGCGGTTTTTTTATTTGTGCTGTTAGCACTCCGCCGTTGGCGGAGTATTACCTAAAGTTTCCCGCCTTATTCGTTTGCTTTGGTTTTGTCTTTTTCAGCCGCCGGCTGAAAACTCCCTTTTCTATCGTTTTGTTTGGGTCAGTGGTTCAGTTACGGTCGTTTTTGCCTTTGGCAAAAACTCCTACTGAGAGGAACTAAATAATTAGACAGTGCGTTTTGTTTTGGGACTTGGTTTTGGGACTGGGTCTTGCATTATTCAGCTTCGTTGGCTTGAACTGCAAACGGAGAGATCTTAGATGAAAAAGAAATTTGCACTTGTGAATAGTAAGAGCGTTTTTAAATTGTCTTTGATTGCTGCTTTGATATTTGCGGCTGATCTTGCTTTGGCGGCCAAAGGTAATGGCAAAAAAGCGGTGGGTGGTCATTATACAGTTTATCGTTATGATGTGGCTGCTAAAGGATCCTGTCTTCCTGAGCATGGATCTAATCCTTCTGAAATTTTAAGACGAAATGGAATTAAATATTTAGGGAATCCTTCCCGGGATGAAGTTGCGGCTTTGGCTAAGGGGGTCGCGCAGGTTGAAAACTTACTGGGTGATCCTTTGCCTCGTCCGTGGCGACAAAATTTTAACTTTATCGATGCCTCGGGAAGTTGGAATCAAGGTCCTACGACCATCAACGTGCGACGTCCTAAAGGTTCGCCTAAGGGCACCAATGTGGGACGTTTGATGCATGAATTAGGGCACAGAGTTGGTAACTCCGGCATTTATCAAAAATACGCTGGCTACACGGGGCGCACTCGCTGCGCAATTACGGGGTATGCGGCTTCAAAATTTAACGAAGAATTTGCTGAAGTTTTTGAAGCTTACGTGGTCTATCCTGACCTTTTAGAGAAAAAGTGCCCGAAGGCCTTTGATTTCATGGCGAATCAATTGTTTCCAAATACTCATCATAAAATTGCGGCCTGTGATCGTACTACGGTTGCAAAAGATCCCGATTTCCCCAATGGTATTCCAATCCCAATTCCTCGTCCTAAGGACTTCGATACGCCTTCAGAAGTGGAATCTCAGCAGGATGTTGTCGTAACTCCTGATACGGGTGATGACGAAGTTGATGTTGATGATGAACACGAAGAGACTGATTCAGAGGGTGATGCAGAAACTGAAGATTCTGTTTCAAACGAGCGCGTTCCAATTCCAACAGCGCGTCCTGCGACAGGTGTAAGATAATTATAGAACTATCTACTTCCAACTCCTTCGATGTTCATCTTGGGAATTGTGAAGTGGAAAGTAGTTCCTTTTCCTAATTCGGATTCGGCCCATATTTGCCCGCCGTGGTTTTCTACTATTCTTTTACATACCGCAAGCCCGATACCGGTTCCTTCATACTGGCCCTTGTGGGCGCGGCTGAAGATTTCAAAAATTCTTTCCAGGTGTTTTTTCTCCATTCCAATTCCTTGATCTCGAATGCTGAACTGCCAGTGTTCACCTTTTGTCGTTACCTCGATATTGATTTGAGGCGATTGGGTGGGTTTGTGGAATTTCATGGCGTTGGCTATCAAATTTTGGAACAGCTGTTGGATTTGGATTTCATCCCCAAACACTTCCGGTAGCTCTGAATCGATAGATAGGCGAGTGCCAGTTTCTTCAATTTGCGCCAGAAGATTTTTTCGAACTGTAGCCACGGCTTCTTCTGTGCTGACTTTTTTAAAATCTTTTTTCTCCGTACCGGCTCTGGCGTATTCCAATAGGCGATCAATAAGAATGCGCATTCTATTTCCCGCATTAATAATGAAATCTAAATACTCTTCGCCTTCAGGGCCCAATTTGCTTGCAAAGTCTTCAGCAAGAAGTTCTGAAAATTGAGTGATCGATATCAACGGCGATTTTAAGTCATGGGCTGCGATGGCGGCGAAACGATCCAGCTCCTGATTCTTTTCTGCTAGTTCTCGATATAGTTTTGCTTTTTCGATTGAAACGCTGGCTCTTGTCGCCACTTCTTCAATCAGGGTCTTGTCGTGTTCAGAGATGGCTTCAGCCTCTGAAACGACCATGATGGCACCTATAATTTCATGGTCTGACGTCAACGGCACGCATACCAGGGATCTGATATTGAGCTCCTCTAAATAATCATGAAGCTTTTCGTCGGTAACGCCTTTTTTTAATTCATCTTCAGTTATACTTTTTTTGTATTGAGCTTTCCCGCTGCGCGCGACCTCAGTAGGGCAAAGAGGATTGCCCTCCGTGTGGGGATATTCATTTCTCATACGGCGAACCACGTCTACCTTATCCCTATCTTTGTGAGCTACGCCCACAGGGTGAAGGACGTTGTCGCCATTAAACAACTCGGCCGTGCACCAGGTTCCTACCTTGGAAATTATTTTTTCTGCTAAAGTTTGAAGAGAGGTATTTATATCCAAAGATTCCGTAAAGGTTTGGGCTATCTCTAATAGAAACTGAGCATCTTCCTGGTGTTCTTTTTCTATATGTATATCCGTATTGGCGCCGACGTACTTAAGAACATTTCCTTGGGAATCTAGAACAGGGACGGCGCGCACTAAATGCCAACGGTATTCCCCGGTTTCGCCGTTTCTAAAGCGCTGTTCAGTATTGAAGGGTTTTCCATGCTTAAACGATTCCGGCCAAAGCTCTTTGGTTTTTTTTACATCCTCTGGATGCATGGGCTGTAAATCTAAGTCATCCCATTTTGTGCCTTTAGGAAGCCCTAGATATTTATACCACCAGTCGTTATACCAATCGACATAACCGTCAGGCGTAGCCGTCCAAATAATCATCGGCAATGCATTTGCTAGTTCGCGGAATTTTGATTCGCTTTCCTTTAAAGCCTCTTCCGTAAGCTTTTGTTCGTGAATGTCAGTCCATTTACCAATCCAACCTTGCAAGACGCCTTGGTCGTCAAAGGTCGGATTTGCACGACACAAAACCCATCGCCAGCCGCCGCTGCGGCTTTTGATTCTTTGATAGAAGCCCATATCAGCTTCTTTTCTTTTAGCATCGTAAATGGAATCTAAACTGTTATCTACATCATCGGGATGAATAACTTTAGTGAACTTATCGCCGAAGGCGGCCACTTCAGGGCTTAATCCTGTGAATTCTTCGAATTGATGACTGACGTATTCAATCTCGATGTTCTTATTCATATACCAGATGATGCCAGGCACTTTGTTTAGCAAGGTGCGGAACTGCTCTTCGCTGCGGTTACGTTCCTCTTCAAAGCGCAATTGGTCGGTCATATCTTCGCAGATAACCACGCCCGCTACGATGGTGCCGGCATCATTGCGGATTGGATTCGCAGTCAGTCTTAGAATGCGGTACTCGCCATCGTGGCGTTGGATTTTGATAAGTTCACCTTCAACGACTTCACCCGTTTTAATAGCGCGGGCTAAGGGCCATTCGTGGGCTTGCAAGGGAGTCCCGTCCAAATGCCAGCCTTCCCTTTGTTTATATTCTTCAAGGGAATTTAAAAGATTGATTTCACGCCCAAAAATTTTTTTGGTCATCTCATTGGCAAAAACGATTCTTCCGGTGGGTGCTTCTGCAAAAATAACTCCGGCAGGTAACTGACTCATCACCGTTTGAAAGCGGATTTTTTCAAGCTCTACTTCATCGGTCAGCCGCTGGTGTTCCTTGCTCGAAGCGACCAGAAATTCTCTTCCGGCTTCTTCGATACCTTCTTGCAAGCAATCAAGTATCATGGCGATTGTTTCAAAATCTAAACCGCCATCTTCATCTATGACTGAAAATAGTATTCGGCGTAAAATCGAATACTCGTGAAGAACCTGATCCAAAGTGAAGTTTTGGAGTGTTGCTCTTTGTTTGCCATGGCTTTTAGCGTCTTGATAGATTTCGGGACTTTCCGGAGTGATGTCTCTTTCTAGAGCTTTCGCGATATCTTCTAGCAAAGTGGGTAAAGAGTCGATCAGAGCCACAGTGGAGTTGCCTTCCGCGGCCGGTAAAACTTCACGGCTGGTTTCGATGAAGTCTTGCAAGATCCTATCTTTATTTCTTCTAATGATCTTGGCATTTCGTGGATGGGCCGAATAGGAATGCAAACGAGAGTAACGCCCGCTGTGAGGAATATTTGAATGTAGATCCGGACGGTGTTGACCCATAGGACTCCAAATAATGGAAATGATAACAACACGGTGTTCGGAGTCATCTTGATCGTTGTTAATCTTTTTTTACGGAGGCGGATGTGAACCTTCGTTTGCCTTCGCGAAGAAGTTATTTGAAAATACAAATATGATTTCTGATTCTGAACAGTTCATTTTAGTTCCCGGTGGAAAAATCTATGTCAAAACATGGCTGCCGGTCAGCACTGATCTTTCACCGATCCTTCTCTTTCACGACTCCTTAGGTTGTATTGATATGTGGAGATCTTTTCCAAAAGATCTCGCAGAAAAAACGCAACGACCTGTTATCGCCTATGACCGTTTGGGGTTCGGTAGATCGTCCGAGCGGATAGGACTGCCTTCAGTAAGGTTCGTTGATGAAGAAGCTGAAGTTTATTTTCCTGCTTTGATTCATGCTCTGTCGTTAAATAAATTTGTATTATTCGGTCATAGTGTTGGTGGAGCGATGGCGATTGCCTGTGCCGCAAAATTTCAAGGCCCGTGTGAAGCAGTCATCACAGAGGCAGCCCAAGCTTTCGTTGAAGATTTAACCGTTAAAGGAATTTCTGAAGCCAAGGTGGCTTTTTCTAATCCACACAGTTTTGATAAACTTAGAAAATATCATGGTGAAAAAACTGAATGGGTTTTTAAGGCGTGGACCGATGTGTGGCTTTCGCCAGAGTTTGCATCATGGAGTCTTAAAGATGCTTTGCCTAAAGTAAAGTGCCCGGTCTTGGCTATTCATGGGGATAAGGACGAATATGGCTCTGTCCAATTTCCAGAAATGATTTGCAACTTGTCGGGTGGGCCTTCGAAAAAATTAATTATTTCAGATTGCGGGCACGTGCCCCATAAAGAAAAAGCGGAATTGGTCTTAGATCAGGTGGATAGGTTTTTAGCGTCAAAATAAAAAAATCGGCGGGCACCGCCGATTTTATTTTCTTTTAATTTCTTTCCGTCACTTCAAAGAAGCTTGTTGAAAGAGCGAATAGTGTGTCTTTGTTGTTTGAAGAATGAAGCTCTTGCATGATTTCTAAGCGGAACTTGCGGATTTTTTCAGAAATTTCTTTTGCTTTAGAGCTGTCAGTTGCAACGACCGTGCAGCCCATGTCCCAACGCTTGCGGTTGGCGATGTCCATAGCCTCAGCGGCTTTATTTTGCATCTGTGAATAGAAGTTGCGGGCTGCTTCTGAAGAAGCTCCATAACTTGAAGAATACTTTTGCGAAACCGAAACCCATTTATTTTCGTCCTTAGTCACCATTTTCAAAGTCTCTAAGCGATCTAGAGATTTTTCTACGGTGTCTAGAGAAAGACCTAAGCGGGAAGCGATATTTTCAATGGATGTTTCAAAGTTATCTAAATGTAAAAGCTGTAAGATAGCTGTGTAATGCCAGTCAGAAATAACAGCGAACTCATCTTCACCAATTTTTTCAAAAGCTTCCTGACGAACTTGCACGCGTTTTTGCGCCATTTCTCTAAGTACGGCGCTGCGAGCGTGTTCTGCTAATGCTAAATCAACAAAGAAGTCTCTTTCAGACGCAGAAAGATTCAGTTTCGTCGCAAGATTTACCGCACGACTTTCTGAAAGACCAACTTTGTTATTGATGATTTCACTAAGGCGAGAGCAAGGAACTTCCAGATCGCGAGCAAAAGCACGAAGAGAATAAGAAGGATTCTTCCTTTGTCTGCGTTCTAATTCTTTCAAAATATAATCGCGATAGTGGTGTTTTGACATGGAACGGGTTTTTACCGGATTTTTAGATGATGTCACGCGAAATTCCGCAATGGTGTTCCAGCTCATTCCGCCCTGTAGATCTGCAAATCTATATCTAATCTTTTTAAAACCTGAGCCGCCCTGGATACCATAGTCTCTTATGAATCGGTTGGCCTGGGGTTTTAGTATTTTTTTTGTAGTAATTTACGGGTCCTACAATGCTCATGGCTCGCCTTTACGCCTTTCAGAAGCATTAGAGCAGGGGCTAAGCTCGTCTCCTAAAACCCAACGGGCCGAATCTTACTTGCGTGAAAGCGAGTGGAAAAAAACCGAGGCCTACGCCGGATTTCTGCCAACTTTAACAGCCAGTGCAAGTTATCTGTTTGATAAAAAATACCTACTTGTCGACGTGGCCTTGAACGGATTACCTGTATCGATTCCTCAAGTGATACCGACCTCAAATTTATATATCACGGCCCAGTGGTCTTTGTTTGATGGCTTCAGTAGTACTTACCGTCTGCGCAGTGGAAGGTCCTTAGAAGCCTCAGCAAAAAGTGATTTAGATTGGACTCGGTTTCAAGTCGAGCGCGAAATCACTCTTTTATTTTATCGGGCCCTGGCAGCTAAAGAAATGCAAGCGGTGGCTGAACAAAATTTGAAAGCATTAGATAATCATCTTCGCAATGTGCGGCTGTTTCGTAAAGTGGGGTCTTCAACAAACATTGATGTTTTACGTGTCGAAGTTTTATTAAGTGAAGCTCAATCCGAAGAATTAAATGCCGCCGATAATGTTGAAACTAGTAAAGCACGCCTCAGTGAAGCGTTGGGAGCAGATCAAGATGTGGGCGAAATTGAAGGTGAACTGCCGCGATTAAAAAAAGACCTGATAAGCGATATCAAATTTGACGTCATCACTGAGAGGTCTGATTTAAAATCCTTGATGGCCAAAGTTGAAGCTTTGAATTATCAAGAGCGAGCGGCTGAAAAGTACTGGGTGCCAAAGGTTTTTTTAATGGGGCAGTATCAATACTATAACAATCGCACGGATGGATTTGATGACTATGATAACTATCGTGAGGCTTATTATTATGGTGTGACCCTGACCTGGAATATCTTTGATGGATTGCTTTCCATAGCTCGCTCTAAACAAAGCATTGAACAGAAATATCAGTCCGAAAAAGTTTTACGAATGGCGCAACTTAAAGCCAAAAGAGATTTGGATTTTTGGAAAAGAAAGTTCGTTTACTTCTGTACGTTGGTGGACGCCCGTCTCAGCGATATCGCTAAGGCTCAAGAAAGCACTCGACTTTCGCGGGAAGGCTTAAGGGCCGGAGCAAGAACCAATAGCGACGTCCTAGATGCCGAAGCTGATCTTTTTCGCGCCCAGGCAGGTGTCGTGAATGCGCAGCTGGGGGCCATCGAAGCTTTGATCAACTTAGAATTAAGCCTCGGTCAAAAAATTGCGGATTTTAAATAAAGTTTTATTTATTTTGTTACCACGAACGAAGGAAAAGACGTGGCAGCAAAGGACGGTGGATGCTGGTTTTTAGCTGAAGCAATTTTCAAATAACTGCTCAATAAAAGAGCTAGAAAAATGAAAAACCAATTACTTGGAGATAAATGCAACAGCATAAAAAACCTTAGTTAATAGGGCTTCCTAGAGCTTTTTTGCTTTTTAGATAGCCAACGTAGTATTCGATACCGCTCGTTATACTTAAAATGACGCTGATCCACAAGACACCGTAGGCGATTTTGTCCAAATAAGGCAAATACGGCTCCATGGATCCAATAATTACAAGGGGGATGGCCACCATCTGCATGGCCGTCTTCCACTTACCGGCTGGTTTGGCTGCTATAACGATTTGATCTGCCGCGGCAACCGAGCGGATGCCGCTGATAAAATTGTCCCTAGCCAAAATAATGATGACCATCCAAGCATCGACTTTGCCTTGGGCCAAAAGCATGGTCAGGACGCTGGTCACTAGAATTTTATCAGCTATCGGATCCATGAATTTTCCGAAGTTACTTACGGCATTGTATTTACGTGCGTAGTATCCATCGTAATAATCCGTGATAGAGGCAAAAATAAATACGACAGCAGCGATCACGTTATACCAAAGGTCGTTGGGCCACATCAGTGCGACAATTACAGGCACAATAAAAATTCGACTCATGGTGATTCGCATAGGCAGATGTTTTTGAAACTCAGTCGTCATTTTTAGCCCTCATAGCATTTTGGAATAGCACTAGACTAACCTATCAATGGCAGCTAGAAATAATCAATGTTTATTCATCGTCACAAAGTGCAGTTTTACGAAACAGATTTGATGGGCATTGTCCATCATAGCAACTATCTTCGTTTTTACGAAGAAGCGCGGGTGGCTTGGGCCCATGCCCATGGTTTATTGGAATATCAAAAGCCGGGGTCAGCCAGTCACTTTGCTGTTTATGAAACACAAGTGAAGCATATCAAGCCCACATTCTTTGGTGATGATTTAGAAATCGACGTGCAAGGTAGAACGGAAGGAAACCGCATCGTGTTCCAATACCGTCTGCGTGGTCGTGACAACGAAGTGTGTTCTGTGGCGAAAACGGTGCATGTGCCACTAGGACCTGATTTAAAACTTCTAAGACTTCCGGCTAATATGAAGGCCGCAATGGAGAAAGAACAATGGACAGAAACCTGGCTTTAGAATTTGTACGCGTAACGGAAGCAGCCTCTTTGGCATCAGCTCGTTGGATGGGACGTGGAGATGAAAAAGCAGCCGATGCGGCCGCAGTCGATGCCATGAGAAAAGCCTTTGACGTTGTTCATATGGACGGAACCGTTGTGATCGGCGAAGGGGAGCGTGATGAAGCTCCAATGCTTTACATCGGTGAAAAAGTGGGCAGCAACGTGAAAGATGCTCCCGCTTTGGATATTGCTCTGGATCCTTTGGAAGGTACAACAATCTGTGCGACCGGTGGACCTGGCGCGATTTCTGTTATTGCGGTGGCTGAAAAAGGAAAATTCCTTCATGCGCCGGATACTTACATGGATAAAATTGCCTGTGGTCCTGCAGCTAAAGGTAAAATTGATATTGATAAATCAGCTACTGAAAACATTCGCGCGGTCGCTGAAGCCCTCCGTAAGCCAGTGAGCGATTTAACAGTTGTGATTTTGAATCGTCCTCGACACGAAGCTTTGATTGCTGAAGCTCGTAAAACGGGTGCGCGTATTAATCTTATTGGTGATGGTGACGTGTCTGCAGCGGTGGCAGCAGCATGGCCGGATTCTGGGATTGATTTGTTAATCGGTATCGGTGGAGCACCCGAAGGAGTTATCTCCGCAGCAGCCATGCAATGTTTGGGCGGTGACTTCCAAGGTCGCTTGAAATTCAGAAACCAAGAAGAACGTGACCGTGCAAAACGCATGGGCGTAACAGATCTTGATAAGAAATTTACCATTGATGAACTAGCTTCTGGATCCGTGATGTTTATCGCGACTGGCGTCACTGATGGCGCACTTTTAAAAGGGGTTCGTTTCGGTGCCAATGGCGCTGCAAAAACTCACTCTGTAGTTATGCGTTCTGCAACAGGCACGATCCGTACTATTGAAGCTTTCCATGATCTTTCGCGCAAACCTAGTTTGAATGTTTAGTTTTTATGGAAGTGAAGCTGATCTGTTTTAACTGCAACAAGGAAATGACCTTCCACGGTCTGATCGGACGGCGGGAGGAATGTCCTCATTGCCGTTCTGATGTTCATGTTTGCAAAAACTGCGAACATTATGACGTCAAAGTTTATAATGAATGCCGTGAAACAGCAGCGGACGTCGTACGCGAAAAAGATCGCGCCAATTTCTGTGATTACTTCACGCCACGCAAAGGCGGCACCGGAGCTGTTGATAAAAAAGCAGCTCTTCTTGCAGCGGCCGAAGCTTTGTTTAAAAAGCCAACCTAACGTAACATAAGGTTGGCGAGAAGTAGTCAGCTGCAAGGCGGAGGATTCTGGCTGCCACGGAGGCGTACCTGAAGGGTACGTCGGAGAGCAAGACAGAACCGCACAACGCAGTCAGCTGGCTTATCGACGACCGTGGTCTAGCCTCGCGTTGACTCATGATAAACAAGTTGCCAGACTTACTTTATGGCAAAAGCATCTACCACCGAAGTTTTCAACTGCACTCCCGAACAATTCTATAAAATCATTTCAGACTACGAAAAATATCACGAGTTTTTGGCTGAAGTTAAGCAATGCAAGGTGCTTAAAACTGAAGGCAATCGCAAGCTTGTTGAATATAATGTTCAAGTTATCAAGTCTTTGAAATACTCGCTGTGGATGACGGAAAATGCTCCGACAAGCATCACTTGGGAATTTGCATCCGGTGATATTTTTAAAACATCTGTGGGTTCATGGAAGTTAGAAAATGAAGCCGGTAAAACCCGTGCAACATACACCGTTGAAGCGACTTTCAGTATGTTTGTTCCCGGTCCTATCGCAAATGCCTTGGTCAGCGTGAATCTTCCAAATATGATCAGCAGCTATCACAAAAGAGTAAAACAACTTTATGGCGTCTGATGATTCACACAAAAAAGACGAAAAAGACAACAACCAAGGGGACCTGAAAGGTTTTCTTGGCGATACTGTGAAAAAAGTTTTCACCGCAGGAATGGGTGCCGCTTTTTTTACGGAAGAAAGTCTTCGAAATTATGTGTCTGAATTAAAACTTCCTAAAGAAGCCTTGAACATGCTGATTCAAGGAGCCAATAAATCCAAAGATGAAATGACCCAAAAGGTTACTAAAGAGATCGTTTCAATTATTCAAAAGATCGACTTCGTAAAGGAAGCGTCGAAATTTGCAGAAACCCATAAATTCAAAATCACTGCAGAAATTGACATCATCAAAAAAGATCCAACCGACAAAGATAAAAAATCTTCGTAAATCCTAGACTAAGGGCGATCTCAAGTTGAGACGCTTTTTGGCCGATAAATTTACCATGGAACAAGAAATACTTAGCGTCATTTCAGTGGTACTTTTCTGCGGTTGCTGTCATCAATTTATCAAAACAATTGTGACACCAATTCCAATGCTAGCAAGCGAACGCCCGTATGCAAGAGCAGCTATGCAACTTGGCAAGTTCTATAAATCGATGGCATGGGGAGCAATGACTTCTGCGTTTCTTCTTGGTCTCGTTTATTCTTTTCACTCGGTATTTACCTCGCTATAGTTGCTTTGAGACCGATGAAAAAGACGCATCTGACTGCGTTGTGCGGTCCTGTCTTGCTCTCCGGCGTACCCTACGGGTACGCCTGCGTGGCAGCCAGGATCCTCCGCCTTGCATATGCATCTTTTTGATCGGCCTCAAAGAACCAGTGAGGTGTTTTTATGGGGTCGTTTTCAACTGTTAATCCTGCTACCGGCGAAGTTCTAAAATCCTACAAACATATTTCTTTTGATAAAGCTGAAAAAGTTATTGCCGATGCTAACGATGATTTTAAAGTTTGGCGTAAGACTTCTTTTGCTGAGCGTAGTGATGTTCTTAAGAAATTAGCGGACGGGCTTCGTAAGCATAAAGCTGAGTTTGCTGAGTTGATGCATTTAGAGATGGGTAAGCTTGTGGCTGAGGCTAAAGCTGAGATTGATAAGTGCATTATGACTTGCGAATACTATGCGGAATCGGGTCCTAGTATGTTGCAAAATCAAAAGGCTACTCCATCGACTTATCCTTCTGCAGAAGTTAGCTTTCAGCCTCTGGGTGTGATTTTTAGTATTATGCCTTGGAATTTTCCTTTGTGGCAGGTGATTCGCTTTGCTGCGCCGGCGGTGATGGCTGGGAATGTGATTCTTTTAAAACATGCTGATTTGACTGCCGGGGCTGGGGAATTGATTGGGAAGATCTTTTCTGAGCTTGGAACTACAGTTCAGCTTTTGCGTAACTTGCATGTCGATCATGAAGTGGCGGCGCAAATAATCGCGGATTCTCGAGTGAAAGGTGTGACTTTCACTGGCAGTAGTTCGGGCGGTAAGGCTGTGGCTTTGGAAGCTGCTAAAAATTTGAAAAAGATTGTTTTGGAGCTTGGTGGCAGTGATGCGTACTTGGTTCTTGCTGATGCGGATATTGAAAAGGCTGCGAAAGTAAGTACTAAAGCTCGTCTTGTGAATGCAGGGCAAAGTTGTGTTGCAGGGAAACGCTTTATTGTCGACGAAAAAGTTTCTGCTGCTTACATCAAAGAATTCGTTAAAGAAATGCAGGCGGCTGAAATTGCGCCTTTGGCTCATTCCCGCTTTCAAAAACAGATTATCGAACAGGTTGAAAAATTAAAATCCTGGGGTGGCAAGGTTGTACTGGGTGGCACGGCTCCACAGGGGGCTGGGGCGTTCTATCCGCCGACGGTTGTAGTTTTTGAAAAAGACCATCCTGAAGTTCACAAGATGGAGGTTTTCGGTCCGGTGGCTTCAGTTATCGTCGCAAAAAACACCGATCACGCTCTTGAAATTGCCAATTCCTCACCCTTTGGTTTGGGGGGCGGGATCTTTACTCAGGATGTTAAAAAGGGCAAAGATCTCGTTGAAAAAGAATTGAATGCAGGATTTGTAGTTGTGAATGACCAAGTCAAATCGGATCCAAGAATTCCCTTTGGTGGCGTTAAAGAATCAGGGTATGGTCGTGAGTTAGGGCCCTTTGGAATTATGGAATTTGTGAACATCAAAACGGTGGCCCTAGGGAATTGACGGTGGTTTTAAAAAAGCAGGATTTGGACCATCAAGTTTGGAAATTGATCAAACTTCATGCTTTGCAAGAAAAAAAGATCCTTGTGGCATTATCTGGCGGTGTAGATTCCGTCGCACTGCTGCGCACGCTAACAAAGGTTCATAAAAAAAATCTTCTGGGTGCGGCTTACTTTCATCATGGCGAAGACTCCAATAAAGAATACCGTGATCGTGCTCAAATTTTTTGCGAAAAACTTTGCAAGAAATGGGGTGTGCCGTTTTTCCCTCTGGCTTCAGCAAAAAAACTAAAATCAGAATCTCAATATCGCGAAGCGCGATACCAGGCCTTTAAGGATTTGATGCAAACGGAAGGTTTTGTGGTTTTGGCAACAGGCCATCATCGCGAAGATCTGTTAGAAACTCGACTTTTGCGTTTGATTCGTGGCACGGGGGCCCAGGGGCTTCAAGCTATGCATGAATACAAAGCAGGGATCTTTAGGCCGCTGCTTGAAATTGCAAAATCAGAACTCAAAGATTATCTGCGAGCTGAAAAAGTGCGCAGTTTAGAAGATCCCACGAATAAGGATCTGGACCCTTTGCGTAATTGGGTGCGCCTTAGATGGTTGCCTCAGCTTGAAAAAAAACAACCAGGTAGTTCTGCGTCCTTAGCACGATCTTTAGAAACCATCGCGTTAGAGTTAGAGGGATCTTCTCAAGGGGATTTGCTGCAGCAGAATGAGGATTATAAGACACACGGCCTTTTGCGAGGTTTTTACCTGTCATTGAATCCCACTGAACAAAAAAGATTGTTGGCGCAGTACCTTTTTGCCCTCGGAAAACGGGATTTTTCTCAATCTCAACTCGAAGAAATTCAAAAGCGCCTAGACAAGTCGCAAAAAGTGATCACATTCCAAGTAGGAAAATGCAATTGGGAAGTTAACGCACAGCAAATCAAGGTCCAGTCCTGATTTTAGAGAGAAAATCTCTCTGTGTTGATGTAGCTTTCATGTTAGTCTTGAAGGGTGATTTGACCCTGACCGAAAGGAACTTAAATGCGATCAACTCAGAAAACGCTAGCTCTGTGGTTCTTCTTGATCATTATGGCTGTTTTTCTATTCCAAGCCTATGAGAGCAAGCACCAAAAAGTCATCGCTGACATGAATTATTCAAAATTCACTGAAGCTGTTAAAGCCAATGAAGTGGCTAGTGTGACTTTCCGCCAAGACAGCAGTGAAATCGTCGGTGAAGTAAAACCAGAATTTGAAAAAAAATATAACGGAACTCACTTTGCGTTCGTTGGTAATACTCAAGATGAAGGCTATAAATTCCTTCAATCCCACGGTATCACTCCAAACTATGAGCGTGCTGACAACGGTGGATTCTTCCAATCACTTCTGGTGAACTGGTTGCCGCTGATTTTAATCGTCGGTATGTTTTTATTCATCATGCGCCAAGTGCAAGTGGGCGGCGGTAAGGCGATGTCTTTCGGTAAAAGCCGTGCGCGCCTTTTAACTGAACACAAAAACCGTGTCACTTTCAAAGAAGTTGCGGGCGTTGATGAAGCGAAAGATGATCTTCAAGAAATCGTAAACTTCCTTAAAGATCCAAAAAAATATACGAAACTGGGTGGACGTATTCCAAAAGGTGTTTTGCTAGTAGGTCCTCCGGGAACTGGTAAAACCTTGCTTGCTCGCGCCGTTGCCGGTGAAGCAGGTGTGCCATTCTTTACAATCTCTGGTTCTGACTTCGTTGAAATGTTTGTGGGTGTCGGTGCAAGCCGCGTTCGTGACTTGTTTGAACAAGGTAAGAAAAATGCTCCATGCTTGATCTTTATCGATGAGATCGATGCTGTCGGTCGTCACCGTGGTGCTGGTATGGGTGGTGGTCACGATGAACGTGAACAAACTCTGAATCAGTTGCTAGTTGAGATGGATGGTTTTGAATCTACTGAAGGTGTGATCTTGATCGCAGCGACGAACCGTCCTGACGTATTAGATCCTGCATTATTGCGCCCAGGTCGTTTCGACCGTCGCGTGATCGTGAATAAACCAGACCTTAAAGGTCGTGAACAAATCTTGTCTGTTCATATGCGTAAGACACCATTGGGACCTGACGTTGAGGCTTCTAAGATTGCCCGCGGTACACCAGGCTTCTCTGGTGCGGATTTAGAAAATCTAGTGAACGAAGCAGCTCTTGTGGCCGCTCGTACTGATAAAAAATATTTGGAAATGGAAGACTTTGAAAAAGCGAAAGACAAAGTCATCATGGGAGCTGAAAGAAAATCCATGGTCATTTCTGAAGAAGATAAACGCGTAACGGCTTACCATGAAGCGGGTCATACGCTGGTTGGTAAAAAGCTTGAAGGTTTAGATCCAATTCACAAGGTGACGATCATCCCTCGCGGTATGGCTTTGGGTGTAACTCAAACCCTTCCTGAAAAAGAAAGCGTTTCATTGTCTAAGACAAAAGCTGAAAACATGATCGCCTTCTTATTTGGCGGCCGTGCTGCTGAAGAAGTGATCTTTAAAGACATTACGACTGGTGCAGGAAACGACATTGAACGTGCGACTGAAATCGCCCGTCACATGGTTTGCCAATGGGGTATGAGTAAGCTAGGTCCTTTGGCTTTTGAAAAACGTGAAGGCCCTGTGTTCCTAGGAATGCAATATGGTCACACTCATAAAGATTATTCTGAATCTAAAGCTGAAGAAATCGATGCGGAAGTTTCAAAAATCATCCATGATGGTTACACAGTGGCTGTGAAAATCCTGACTGACTATAAAGATGCGCTTGAGCGTTTGGCTTTGGCTCTTCTAGAGTACGAAACCATCGACGGCCATGAAGTCGACATGCTTGTGAACGGAGCTGCGATTTCTGAAATCGAAAAATACCGCTCTAATAAAAAAGACGGCGGGGTTGGGGTTATCAGCGCCGCTAAGAAAGATTCATCAGGCGATCCGGTGGGTAATACCGGGCCAGTAACGATTTAACAATCTGACTTTGAATAAACCCATTCTTCGGAATGGGTTTCAGCTTTGTGGGGCATCTTGATGTTGCAGCAGTTTGTCGACAACCTGATCTTTATCGTTCAGCATCTTCGTATTCAAGATGCGATCGATATGCTTCTGGTTTGGATGGTGGTCTACCGGATCTTAATTCTGATCAAACGCACCGGCACCATTCAAATGCTCTCGGGCCTAGGGGTTTTAGCCATTGGCTATATCCTCAGCATCTGGTTAGAGCTTTTTACCTTTAATTGGATTCTAGAAAAATTCTTTTCAAACTTATTCGTGATCGTGGTCGTCTTGTTCCAGGCCGAGATTCGCAGAGCTTTGGCTCATATCGGAAGCAATCCGTTCTTTAGTGATTCATCCAATGTCCAAGAAACCCAAGTGATTGAAGAAATTGCTAAGGGTGTGATTTTAACTGCACAAAAAGGCTTCGGCGCCTTGGTGGTGGTAGAGCGTGAAATCGTCATCGACTATCACATCGAATTCGGAACAGAGATGGAATCAAAGGTTTCTGCTGAACTTTTAGCTTCGATTTTCCATCCCGAAAGTCCTATGCATGACGGCGCGGTTCTTATCCGTAACGGTAAGATCCACTCTGCAGGCTGCTTTTTGCCCTTAAGTAAAAACCCAGCTTTGGATAAAAACCTGGGAACCCGTCACCGTGCTGCGATTGGTTTAACGGAAGAAACAGACGCCTTGGTGTTTGTGGTGTCTGAAGAAAATCGTTCTATCGGTATCGTACAAGGGGGGCACCTTTCTACCCAAGTGGAGCTAGGTGATATTCGTAAAGCCCTTTATGAAACCTTTGGCTTAAAATATAAAGCCTTCTCACAGCAAGGGGAGGGCGTATGAGACGTCGTTGGTCCAATGCCTTAACTGAAAATTTCAGCTATAAGGTTGTTGCTTTATTCATCTCGTTGATTTTGTGGCTCACGATTCTGGGGCGCCGTGATTTCGTCTTAAGTAAAAATATCGATATCGAACTTATCACTGCACCTGGAACTCAGGTGGTGGCGCAGACGGCGGACCATGTGAAGGTGAAAGTTTCAGGTCCCCGTTCTTCATTAAAAAAGTTCTTGGAGAGTTCCCTGTCTCAGAGTATCACATTGGATGTTTCTCAGAAGGGTGAAGGGGTTGTGTACGTTGATATCCCTTTAAATAAAATCGAAGTGCCCATCGGCGTAAGGATTTTGGGGGTTCGTCCCAACCAAATTCAAGCTGAGATTGTGAACGTGAAAGGTCAGATTGATGACAAACAAGAAGGTAACTAAATTGGATAAAAAGCCTGCAAAACTTTTTGGTACGGATGGTATCCGTGGTACTGCAAACCAATGGCCAATGACTCCAGAAACTGTTGTGAAAATCGGTCAAGCTATTGGTTATCTTTTGCAAAAAGAAGCCCATTCAACTTCAGGTCCACGCAAGGTGGTTATCGGTAAAGACACTCGTTTATCTGGTTATATGATCGAACAAGCTCTTGCCAGCGGACTGAATTCAATGGGTATCTTCGTGCAACTGGTGGGTCCACTTCCAACCCCAGGTATCGGTTATTTGACTCGCACGATGAGAGCGTCTGCAGGGATCGTGATTTCTGCTTCCCACAATCCATTTCACGATAACGGTATTAAAGTTTTCGGTTCTGATGGTTTTAAAATTTCTGAAGCCATGGAACAAGAAATTGAGCGCCTGGTTCTTGAAGAAGACCTGACTCAGTTTTTGCCAGCAAGTAAAGAAATTGGTCGCACACGTCGTATTGAAGATTCCCAAGGTCGTTATATCGTTTACGTTAAAGGCACATTCCCCCTTGAATACACTCTTGATGGAATGCGCATTGTTCTAGATACAGCCAACGGAGCTTCCTACAAAGTCGCGCCGTCCGTATTCCAAGAACTGGGTGCTGAAGTGATTCAATTGGGTGATGATCCAAATGGAACGAACATCAACGATAAGGTGGGTGCTTTGTATCCAGCAAAACTTGCTGAAGCTGTTTTGCAATATCGCGCTGACGTCGGTATCAGTCTTGATGGTGACGCGGACCGCGTGATCATGGTGGATGAAAAAGGTGAGATCGTTAACGGCGATCGTATTCTTGCTATCTGTGCATTGCACATGAAAGAGCGTGGACTGCTTAAAGGTGACACATTAGTAGCGACGCAAATGTCGAACTTCGGCCTTGAAAAACGTATGAACGAAGCGGGCATCAAACTTGTGAAAACAGGTGTTGGTGATAAGTACGTTGTCGAAGAAATGCGTAAAAATGGTTACAACCTGGGTGGTGAGCAGTCAGGTCACATCATTTTCTTAGACCATACCACTACGGGTGATGGTTGTATTGCGGCTTTAAGCGTTTTAGCCGTGATGAAACAAACTAAGAAAAAAATGAGTGAACTCAACCATGTCTTTGAAGACATGCCGCAAATTTTAATTAACTGCCGTGTGAAACGTCGCACGGACCTTCATGAACTTCCTGGTTACAACGACATGATCCGCAATATCGAAAAGAAATTGGCGGGGAATGGCCGTGTGTTTGTTCGCTTCTCTGGTACCGAACCGGTCATCCGCGTTTTAGTAGAAGGTGTGGATAAAACACAGATCAATCAGTTTGCTGAAGAAATCGCATCTTTCCTAGAAAAAGAGCTATCATAGTATGAAAAATAAAATTCGTTTGGGTGTAAATGTGGATCACGTGGCGACTCTTCGCCAGGTGAGAGGTGGAACTACGCCGTATCCAAGTGTTTTGGATATGGTGAAAAAATCCGTAAAAGGTGGCGCAGAGCAAATCACGATTCACTTGCGTGAAGACCGTCGTCATATTCAGCTTCATGATTTAAAGCTTCTAGCTAAAGAATGTCCTGTGCCTTTAAATCTTGAAATGGCTGCAACTTCACAAATGGTGGCTTTTGCAAAAAAGTACCGTCCTGACTGGGTTTGTTTTGTTCCTGAAAAACGTGCGGAGCTGACAACTGAAGGTGGCTTAGACGTAAAAAAAGGTTTTAAGAAAATGGCCCCGATGGTTGAAAAACTTCAACGCATTGGTATTGAAATTTCCATGTTCATTGAGCCTTCCATTGAACAAGTGGAAGCGTCTTATGAAATCGGCGCTGATGCTGTTGAATTCCACACTGGCAAATGGGTTCATCTTACGGGACCTCGTAAAGAAAAAGAGTGGAAGCGTTTAGTAGACGCTGCTGAATGGGCGAACTATTTAGGTATGAATGTTCACGCTGGTCATGGACTTGATTATGGTCACTCTAAAATGATCAACAAGCTGCCTTATTTGCAAGAAGTGAACATTGGCCACTCTTTGATCTGCTATGCGCTAGAAGACGGTTTAGAAGCTTCTGTGCGCAAAATGAGAAAGATCTTAAAGTAATGCCATTTGCCTTAAACTCTGAAAGAACGGTGAGCAATCTCAGCGAGCTCAAAGAGTTTTGGGTGGAACTGCTTCCGCACATAAATGATCGCTGCATTCTTCTGATGAGTGGTGATGTCGGTGCGGGAAAAACCACATCTGTTCAGTTTATCGCTGAAATTCTTGGGATGCGCGATGTTCAGTCGCCGTCATTTGCGATTCATCTTCGCTATGAAAATGCCCAAGGTCGCACTTTGGATCATTTGGATTTGTACCGTCTTAAAGATGATGATGATTTGGAAAGCTCTGGTTTTTGGGATTTGTTTGCGCAGAAGAATTCTTTGATCATCATTGAATGGGCCAATCGCCTGGATTTTGATTATCTGCCTTTGAATTGGCAGCGCTTGGAAGTAAAATATGAAAAACTAGGCGAAACCGAAAGAAAAATCACCACAAGACTAGTATAAAAAAAAGGCAGCTCATGAGCTGCCTTTTTTATTCTAACTATTTTATTCAAACCTAGTTTGCGTAACCCATCATTTTTGCATCGTCGGTGTTAGAGAAAAACACGCGACGATAAACTGGCACCTTTTCGTAGTTATCAGCTGCATATAGTTTTTTAGATTGCGCATCACCCACTTGGTTTCTGCCAACTTGATTGCGCGAAGTTAAACGGAAAATATAAGGAAGTTCTACATCTGAATTTTCATAGGCAAAAATGCCGCGTTTTGCATCGTAAGCTTCTTTTGCAGCTTTGCTGTAATCACTGACATAACGTTTATCAAATGGATAGATGAAGTACATTGCACCCCATCCTTGACGAAGCATCTCTTTATTGATGTCGACTCCGTCTTTAACTAAACGACCTAGGATTCTGCCGTGTTTGTCAGCTTGGCTGCCATTCGAAACTTCAACGATGGAATCAACTGGAAGTAATGAGCGCAAGAAATCACGGGCTTGGTAAGCGATTTCACCTTGGGTGTTACCAAAGAAATCAACTTCTGGAGTGTCCACACCCATCAATCTTACTTTGTATTTCAATCCATCATTCACACCAACAGCGTTAAGAGTATCGCCGTCATGAACTGCGGTAACACGAATTTGAAAAGCAAATGCGCCCAACGGCAAAAGGACAATAGCAAACAACAACGAGCTAAAAAGTTTCACAGCCTGCCTCCGATTTTCAGAAGGCAATTTACCATGGAACATCGAAAGCTTAGAGTCTTAATATAGATAGGGAGAAATTCACAAAAGCTGTCAAAAAAGTAGACGCCGGGTGGATCAGACTAGGCGGCAAAACCCTTCAGAAACTCAGCAGAAAGCTTTTCAGCCAGGTTTAATGAAGTTTTATTGTAAGCAGACTTTTCGGCAAAGCCCATGATCATGCCGATGATTTTTTCATTAGCAATAATAGGTGTGATCGTCACGTGATCCGGGATCTTAGCTTCATTCCAATCATCAAAGAATTTTTCATTCAATTCATTGATAGAAATATAACCGTGATAAGGTTTTTGTGTGTTCGCTACGATGCTAAAAATGCTCGGTGTTGCTAAAGGAAAACGGGTTGAAGTGTCCTTCATACCTTTAAAGTTTTCATCCCAAGCAAAGGCCGTTAATTGCGTTTCTTGATCATCCAAAGTCAGGATCATGGACTTTTCAAAATGCGCTTTCATTTCACTTAAAGTGCTTTTGATTTTCTCAGTCAATAAAGCGGCATTTTTCTTTTTCACTTTATCCAAAGCAAAAGTTCCGTTCGCCACTGGATTCATAGTCGGTTTTGCTTGGGAAACAGCCTGTGGACGAGGAGTCATTGGAATTGGTTTATTCCCAAAACTGTCTTCAAAAGCGGGAGGCAATTCCGTTTTTGGCGGCGGTGGAGGAGGCATTGAAGGCTTCTTCACTGGCTCAGACGCAGCAACAGGAGCTGCGGGAATGACTGGCGCCTCGACGGGCTTTGGAGCTACTTTTAATTCTGGCTTCGCTTTCGGAGCAGGTGCTGGCACCTCATCCATCAGCATTAAGTCATCATTAGCTGGCGCTGAGGCAACTGGCTTAACTTGAACCGCAGGAACCGTTTCTTCAAGAACTTGTGAGGTTTCAGCAGCAACGGGTTCTAAAGCTGGAGCAGCTTCTTGAATCGCATTTAAAGCTTCAAGGCGAATCTGTGTTGGGCCATCAAATAGACCATCCATTGCCTCTTCAGATTTTTCACTCACTTCATCAGCAACAGCAACCTCTTCTTGAACCCCAAGGTCATCAAAAGAAAAACTGTCAGTAGACTGCTTCGTAACAGTGACAACAGATAAATCAAAACCTTCAGGAAGTTCACTTGCATCCATTGAAGCTGCAACAGCAGGAGTAAGAGTAATTGGAATTGCAGTTACTGCTGTATGAAGTCCTGCTTTTTCAGCATAGGAATTCAAACTTTCAAATTCGGCCAATACGAAAATGGCCGGCACCGAAGAAGGGAAATCCTGTGGCGGTTGAAGACAAGCTACGATGAGGGAACCATCCCACTCCGCCACAGGCAGACACTCCACAGACCATTGAAAATGGGTCGCCCACTTCGCGAACATTTCCTGGGAAAACGGAGTTTCTGTAAAAAATCGTGACTGAAGCTTAGGTAGTTTATAATGAGTCATAGCCCAAGAAAGGTACTTCTCAGAGTCGAGAGATTTTCCTTTTAAAGCAAAAGCCAAAAGGCTCAAGGATGAACCGCTCTTTTCAAAAGATTCGGTAAGTCCTTGAAGTTGCTCTTTAAAGTGTTCAAACCAAACTGGATTACTCATTAATGGTTTTATCGGAAAATAGAAGGAAAACCTTAGGCTTAGCCGGGCATTCGGGGGCCAAATAACCAATATGAGCCTTATAGAGGTCTAGGTTTGAGTGAATATTTTCCACCTTCGTTAACGCAGTAGACACCCAAAAACTTCAAATATTCATAAGAGTTTTCAATACTTAAGAAATGTGCTACCTTTCGCCAACTTATGACCCAGACCAAGATCTTCCACTATTTCGACCATAATGCCACGACCCCTGTGTGCAAAGAGGTCCTTGAAGCTTTGCCCGAGTTGGCAACGGCTTGGGGCAATCCCAGTTCTATTCACTGGGGTGGAAGAATGCCAAAAAATATTCTGCGTGATGCACGTAAAGCTGTCGCTGATGCCGTTGGTGTAAGCCCGTTGGAAATCGTTTTTACTTCTGGTGGCAGTGAAGCGAACAACACAGTTCTAAAAGGTTTGTTTGAATATTATCAAACGGCTCCGTTTCTTTCACCAGAACAAAGTCGTCGTACTCACTACATGTGTTCTTCCGTTGAACATCCAAGCATTATCAAAGCGATGGATCACTTGAAGTCTTTGGGTGCACGCGTGGATTTCATTCCGGTAAATCGCCAAGGTCAAATCGACTTAAAATTTTTCGAAGAGCATTTATCAGAAGAAACAGCTTTAGTGTCTGTGATGTTTGCCAATAATGAAACAGGCACCTTGTTCCCCATTAAAGAAATGGCGAAAATGGCCCACGCTAAAGGAGCTTTGTTTCATACAGATGCTGTTCAGGCCTTTGGAAAATTGCCGTTGAATTTAAAAGAGCTGGAAGTGGATTTCGCCTCTTTTTCCGGTCACAAATTTTATTCAGTGAAAGGCTCAGGATTTTTGTATTCACGCAAAGGTTCCAACTTTTCTTCGCTGATCAATGGCGGAGGTCAAGAAAGACATCGTCGTGGTGGAACTGAAAACACTTTGGGTATTGGTGCCTTAGGTGTGGTTGCTAAACGTGTGAACTTGATTGCTGATAAGGCAAAAGAGCTCACAGTTCTTCGCGATTACATGGAAAAAAGAATTTTGACAGAGATTTCTGAAGTGACCATCACAGCTGGGGAGTCAGCGCGCTTACCAAACACCAGTTCATTGGTGTTAAATGGTGTCGACGGGGAAACCATGTTGATGGCTTTGGATATCAAAGGTTACGCGGTTTCAACCGGAGCAGCATGCTCTAGCGGAAATCCTGAACCAAGTCCGGTGTTATTAGCGATGGGACTAAGTCGGGCAGAGGCGCAAAACAGTTTGCGTGTCAGCCTGGGTTGGGACACGACGCTAGAACAGGTTGATGGTTTTATTGAAAATCTTAAAACCGTTGTTAATAGATTAAGATCGTTAAGAAGTGATGAAGGAGATTCAACCCATGTCTAAAGGACGTGTGCTTGTTGCTATGAGCGGAGGCGTGGACAGTTCTGCCGCGGCTGCGCTCTTGGTCGAACAAGGCTATGAAGTTATCGGTGCGACTATGCAAGTGTGGGACTATTCCACTTGCGACATCGAAGAAGGAAACGGCACCTGCTGCTCAAGCATCGATGTGGATGATGCGAGAAGTGTAGCAGATCGCTTGGGTATTCCGTTTTATGTAATAAACTGCGAAGCGAAGTTTAAAGCTTCCGTGATTGATCCTTTTTTAAAAGCTTATCTTGAAGGTCAAACTCCGCTTCCATGTGTGAACTGCAATACCTATTTAAAATTTGACCACTTAGTTAAAAAAATGCGTGAGCTTGAGTGTGATTACCTGGCAACAGGCCACTATGCTAAAATCGTTTACGATGAAAAAGGTAAAGCTTCTATCCATACATCCACAGATGATTGGAAAGACCAAACGTATTTCTTATTCACTATTGATCCAGAGTTAGTACCAAAACTTTTATTCCCTGTGGGCGACATGAAAAAGCCGGAAGTCCGTGCTTATTCTGAAAGCCGTGGTTTGGTCACTGCGAAGAAAAAAGATTCTCAAGGTATTTGCTTTGTAGGTAACCAAGGCTATCAAAACTTTATTAAAAGCCAGGTGGATAAAACCGTTCTTGATTCTAAGCGCGGTAAAATCAAACGTTACCCAGAAGGTGACGTGATGGCTGCCCACGAAGGCATTCACAACTTCACTATCGGTCAAAGCAAAGGCTTAGGCATGGATCACCATGAAAAGCTTTTTGTTATTAAAATTGATGCTGAAACAAACACGGTATGGGTGGGTGATGAAAGTCACTTGTTTGCTCACGAAGTGGATGTGATTGAACCAAAACTTCTTGGTGATATTGCTGACGGCGAAGTTATGAATGTGAAAATTCGCTATCAACATAAAGGTTCAACCGCACAAGTGTTTAAAACTGAAAGTGGTTACCGTTTGAAGTTTGAACAACCACAAAGAGCGGTGACTCCAGGTCAAGCGGCCGTGTTTTACCGTGATAAAGAACTTGTGGGGGGCGGATGGATAACACTGTAAAGTATCAAGTTCATACGTTTGGTTGTAAGGTAAACACCTACGATGCAGGTCTTATACAAAAGAACTTGAATGCCAATGGCTTTACTCCGGTTATTCACGGTGATAAATCAGCGCGCATTCACGTCTTGAATACGTGTGCAGTGACTGCTGAAGCAACGAAAGAGGCATTAAGATACATTCGTCGTCTTAAAGTTAAAGACCCATTTTGTACGGTTGTAGTTACGGGATGCGCTGCTCAAGTAGATACAGGTTCATTTTCTAATCTTCCGGGTGCGGACCTGGTTGTCGCAAACTCGCATAAATCAAGTTTGCCTGATTTGTTAAATAAGCATTTCCGTGGCGAGCTGACTGAAAAAGTATTTAAGTCGAACATCTTTAAAAAAGAAGATCTTGAAGCGGGTGGAGGTATTGAGAAACACCACACGCGTACGTTCCTGAAAATTCAGGATGGATGTAATAGCTTTTGCACTTACTGCATTATTCCATATGCGCGCGGCAAAAGCCGCTCTATTCCTGTTGCTGATCTGGTGCAAAGAATTAATGACCTTTATGCAGAAGGTTCCCGTGAAGTTGTATTAACGGGCGTGCATATTGGTGATTACGAAGACGAAGTCACTGGCAAAAAATATGTGATGGAAGATTTGATCGAAGCACTTTTAGCAAAAACTAAAATGCCACGTTTCAGACTTTCAAGTTTAGAGCCTGTGGAAGTTTCTGAAAGACTTCTAGAGTTATATAAAGATTCACGCCTGTGCCCGCATTTCCATATGAGCATTCAAAGTGCGAATACCGATGTGCTATTTCATATGAAGCGTAAGTACACTCAAGAAGATGTACGTAAGTCTTTAAATGCCATCGCAGAAAAAGTACCGGGATCTTTCGTGGGGATGGACGTGATCGTAGGTTTCCCAACAGAAACTGAAGAACAATTCCAAGATACTTACAATACCCTTGCGGAACTTCCTTGGACAAAAATCCACGTATTTCCTTACAGTGAAAGACCAGGAACGCGCGCGGCAGCCTTAGATGTGTCGGTGTATCCGCACATCAGAGCAGAAAGAGCTGCCAAACTTCGTGAATTAAGTCTTTCCCGCTACACAGAAATGGCTCAATCCCAAATCGGTTCTACTAAGAAAGTTTTGGTTCTTAAAAATGCCGCTAAAGGTGGTCAAGGTCTAAGTCATGATTACTGGCCTGTGGACATCATGGGTGCAGAGAGTTTCTTAGATCACTGGGCTGGACAAGAAGTGGATTTAAAAATCACGGGTTATGATCATTCCAATAAACAACACATGGAAGGTCACTTGATCGGCGAGGTTTTAACATGAATCAGTTAGAACAACGTTTAGGTTATAACTTTAAGAACGCAGCTTTGCTTGAAAGAGCTTTGACTCACAAAAGCTTTGCTAATGAATTAAAATCGCCAACGGAACACAACGAAAAATTAGAATTTCTAGGTGATGCTGTTCTTGATCTGGTTGTTGGTGAATTCTTGTACGAAAAATTTCCTTCAGACACCGAAGGCGGTCTTTCTAAAAAAAGAGCCAGCATCGTCAATGAAGAGGTTCTGTCTGAACTTGCTATCGGCATGGAGCTTAATAAGTACATGCAACTAGGTAAAGGCGAAACCTTAACGGGTGGCGCGTTAAAACCTCGTCTAGTTGCTTCTTCGTTTGAAGCTATCGTTGGAGCCTTGTTCTTAGATGGCGGCTTTGAAGTGACGAAGGAATTCATTCGTCGCGAGTTTGCAGCTTTGACTGAAAAAGTCTGCGGCAATGAGGATTTTGAAAAGGATTATAAAACGCGTCTTCAAGAAATTGTGCAAAAGGCGCTGAAGGAAACTCCGAAGTATGAGGTTCTGGCTGAAGAGGGCCCACCCCATGACCGCGAGTTCCTAGTGTGTGTGAAGGTAAAAGAAGACGTGTGGGCCCAAGGGCGGGGTCGCAGTAAAAAGAATGCTGAACAATCAGCGGCAAAAAACGCTCTAGAAACAAAGTATAAGGAGACTCACTAATGGCATACAAAGCTGGATTTTTAGGACTGATCGGTCAACCGAACGCGGGTAAAAGTACGCTGATGAATTATCTGGTTGATGAGAAAGTTTCCATCGTCTCTTCAAAACCACAAACCACTCGTCGCAGAATCTTGGGTATCTGGAGTACGGATCAGGGGCAAGTTGTTTTCGTAGATGCTCCGGGTGTGATTAAAGCTGAAAAAGGCCTAAATAGTTTCTTGGCAAGAGAAGCAAACGAAGTGATCTCTGATTCTGATGCGCTATTAGCGATCGTCAGCGTTGATGAAGAAAAGCCAGAGCATGCTGAACAAATCGTCGATATGGTCGCTAAAAGCGGTAAACCTTGGATGGGTATTATCACTAAGGCCGACATCGAAGAAAAAGCTCATCGTGTTCTTATCCTTAAGGACATGATCGAAAAAAAGGGTGGCAAGGCGCTTTCGATTTCCGTGAAAGAATCCCTGCAAGATTCAGAAGAGCGTGAAGCTCTTTTAATTGAACTTTTAACGATGATGCCTGAATCACCAGCACCATTATACGATATCGAGCTTTTCACTAGTGAAAATGTTCGTGAGATGGTGGCAGAAGTGATCCGCGAAAAGTGCTTTGAATGCGTTCATCAAGAAGTTCCGTATTCACTTGCTGTGCGTATCATAAAATTTGATGAAAACGCATCTCCGATTCCGAAAATTTATGCAGAGATTTTGGTTTCAAGAGAAAGCCACAAAGCTATTGTCATCGGCAAGGGTGCTGCGGTTATCAAAGAGATCGGCATGAAAGCCCGCAAAGAAATTGAAAAAATAATGGATAGTAAGGTTTTCTTGGATCTAAAAGTGCAAGCGAAACCAGAGTGGTTTGAGAACAAGAGAATTATGAAGGAGTTGGGATATGCAACAAAGTCTGAGTAAAGCGGAGTTTGCGCCCAAGGTGGCCATCATTGGTCGCCCGAACGTAGGTAAATCAACACTGTTTAATATTATCACTGAGTCCCGTAAGGCTGTGGTTAAAAACCAAGCTGGGGTTACTCGTGATATTATGATTGAGCCCGTTGATATTTGGGGTAAACAGTTTGATTTGATCGACACAGGTGGAATCACTGAAGCCGGTGACATCTTTTCTAAACTAATTCGTGAACAAGTCACAGAGTTCTTGCACTCTGTTGATTTGATCGTCGCTGTCATGGATGGTCGCGCAGGACTAGTGCCTGAAGATCGTGATATCATCCGCGTAGCTAAACAAACCGGTAAGCCATTCTTATTAGTTATCAATAAAGTTGATAGAACAACGGAAGAAGAAATTGCCAAAGCTGATTTCTACGAATTCGGTGTTGATATTATTTCAGCTTCTTTTGAACAACGTCGTGGCGTAGGCGATATCTTGGAATGGATCACAAAACAAATTCCAGAAAATCCAGGAACAGTTAAAGAAGGTTTAAACATCGCTATCGTTGGTAAGCCGAACGTAGGCAAAAGCTCTATCTGTAATGCGATCTTGGGTTCTAACCGCATGATCGTTTCTGATGTTGCTGGTACGACGATTGATGCCGTGGATTCCCCATTTATTTATAATGGATCGAAATACACTCTTGTAGATACTGCGGGTCTTCGTCGGTCTGCTAAACGTGAAGATGATCTAGAGATCATCTCTGCATTTAAGTCCCAAGAAGCGATTCGCAGAGCCGATATCGTTTTATTGATGGTCGACGGAACTGTAGGCCCTACGGATCAAGATGCGCGCATCATGCAAGCGATCATTGAAGATCATAAAGGTGTGATCCTAGTTGCGAACAAATCAGACCTTGGTGGAAAAGAAATTCCTGAATACCGCAAAACTTTCCGAGAACAAGTGGAAAGAGTTTTCCACTTCTTTACTGATGTGAACGTCGTATTTACGAGTGCTAAAACTGGCTACGGGCTTGAAGAGCTTTTTGAGATGATTGAAAAAGTAGGTAAGCAATTAACATTCAGAGTTCCGACTTCTGAGTTGAATGACTTCTTTTTTGAGACGATTCGTAAAGCACCAGCTCCAGTTTGGGGAACAACGAACGTGAAGTTCTATTACTTGACTCAAACTTACCAGCGTCCGCCTGCATTTATTGCGTTTGCGAATCACCCTGACGGCGTGACGAATTCTTACCGTCGCTTCTTAACTAAGAACATCAAGGATCGTTGGGATCTTTACGGTGTGCCTATACGTATTTTCTGTATGAAATCTCGTAAGGGCGGATCCGAGTAATGGCAAAACGCGGCTCATGGAGAACACGCTTTGGGTTTTATCTTTTGGCCATTGGCTCTGCCTGTGGTCTTGGAAATCTTTGGCGTTTTCCCTATGTGGTAGGTGAAAACGGCGGTGGTGCCTTTATCCTTATTTATGTCTTTATGGCCTTAGCGATCGGTGCACCGATGCTTATTGCTGAATTGATCCTAGGTAAGAACAGCCGCAAGTCCGTTATCGTTGCAACTCAACAGCTTAGCACAAAAGCCGGCAAACATTTTAAGTGGGTCGGGCGTTTTGCGGTCATCTTAAGTATCGTTGTACTTTCTTATTACGCTGTGATCAGTGGTTGGGTTCTGCACTTTTTAACTCAATTTTTAGTCTCGTTATTCAGCACCCCTGAAGTCGTTACCACGAAAACCAATCTTGCTTCTTTGATGTCGAATGGTTGGCTGCAATTTATGTTAGCCAGCGCGCATTTGTTAATCACCGTTGTTGTAGTTGTAAAGGGTGTGCAAGAAGGTTTAGAAAAGTGGATCAGTTATACCATGCCGTTATTTGCGGCCTTGGTTATCGTTCTGGTTGTTAGATCTTTTTCTTTGCCATCAACCCCTGAAGTATTGCGTTTCCTATTCTATCCTGATTTTTCAAAGCTTAATTTAGCTTCCCTTAATCACGCCCTAGGACATGTGTTTTTCACTTTGTCTGTAGGTTTTGGAACCATGGTGACCTTTGGTTCTTATATGCGTGAAGAAGATCATCCGCCGACGGCAGGATTCCGTGTGACTTTGGTTGATACGGCCATTTCATTGATCGCTGTTGTGATGATTTTTCCCGTGGCTTTTCAGGCGACCAATGCTCCACTTACAGATCCGGCTTTGATGTTTGAGGTTTTACCTAGTTATTTAATCAGCATTCCTGGCGGAGCTTTGTTTGGTTTGGCTTTCTTTGCCTGCCTTTATATGGCGGCGCTGAATGCCAGTATCGGACTTTTAGAAGTTGTGGTTTCTAACTGGGTGGATGTGCAAAAGAAGATGGAACGGGGAAGTGCCAGTTGGTATTCGGGTATTATCGCCCTTTTTCTTGCCACCTTTCCTGCGTTATCCAGTACGTTGTTTGCTGACTTTGAAGTGAAGGGAAGATCTTTGATTGAGTCTCTGGATTCTTTGTTGATCAACTGGGCGCTACCGATTGTCGCCTTAGGTATGTTGGTCGCTTACAATCTAGGAACTTCCGAAAAGGAAAAAGAGCTGAACTTTGTCGATAAAGATAAGTTCGTAAGTTATACGATGTATCCCCACTGGTTGTTCACCCTGAAGTGGGCTGCACCCTTTGTCATCGGGTTGGGCCTGATTCTGCAAATTATAGGCGCTATATTAAGATAGAAACTAAAAAGCCCACTTTCGTGGGCTTTTCTATTAGAAGTTCATTCCGATGATCGCCAGGAACGAGAAAAAGTCCCCGGTTATATTTTTATCAAGTTTTTCTGTACCACCGCCTGAAGGGATGAAGTTCTTATTTTCATCGCTAAAGTTCACATAGTGGTAAGCACCTTGAATTCCAAGATAAGCTTTTTTACGCATCAATGGAATTTCTAAACCTGCACCGATGTCGACACCCATAGCAGAGTCACGGCTGAATCCATCTAGACCCGCAATAGTGTAAGTGCGATAGAACTGACCAAGGCCGCCTAAGATATAAGGATTAAGATCAGCAAGACCACGGGTTACGTTTTGAGTATTCAAGTAATACTTTAAGTCAAAGTTAATAGAGCTGATTGACACGTTCCCAGTGTAAGTAACACTTTCATCATTTGTCGTAAAGCGCACGGCATGGTCACCTGTTTGGAAGCCAAGGCTCATCGCTAAACGAAGATCAAAGAAATAGCTTAAGAAAATTCCGAAGGTAGGGGCTGCTTCATAGGTATCTGCCATGTTTCCTGAAAAACCGCGGGTACCGCCAGCAAGACCGATCGTAAAGAATCTACCGTTACGGAAAAAGTTGATATCCGCTTCTTCATCAGATTCTTCATCGAATTCACTGTAGTCAGTAAAGGGGTCATAGGCTTCATCGGGATCGACTTGCGCTAAAAGATATGATTTATGATCCGACTGTGCTTGGGCATGATTAGAAATGGTCAGGCCAAAAAGCAGCACAAGTGCGGCAGTGCCGAAATGAATAGCGGTTTTCACAAGTTCCCCCTTAGGAAAGCCACCTCCAAAAAAGGCCACTTCCCTTTATTTATTATCGAATAAATCGGGGCAAAACTTCAAAAAAAAGTATGAAAACCCAGGCTAGGTCTTAAGGTTTGTCTCAACTTGAAACAAAAAATTTAAAATGCTTTTACCTACAAGGGTTCTTCAAGGGCTTTTTCGACGGCATTGATGATACTGCTAGAAGAAGGCTTGGTGATGGAACTCCAGCGTTCAATGACTTCCCCTTTGCGGTTCACTAGGAACTTTTCAAAATTCCAGCTGACATCCTTGAATAACAAGCCTGGCTTTTTTTCCGTCAGAAATTGATAAACGGGTTGTTTGTCTTTGCCGCTGACCGGAAGTTTATCAAACAAAGGAAAAGTCACGCCGAATTCTTTTTCGGCAAACTTTTGAACCTCGGTGTTGTCGCCTTTTTCTTGCTTAAAGTCGTTAGATGGAAATCCTAAGACGATGAATCCGCGGGATGCGTATTTTTTGTACATCTCTTCAAGGCCTTTAAGCTGTGGCGTGAATCCACATTGGGAGGCTGTGTTAACAACCAACACCACTTTTCCCCGATAAGTGGAAAAATTGATCTTCTTTCCAGTCAGGGAATTTGCGGAAAGCTCAAAGAAATTTTCTGGTTTCTCATTGGGTGAAGCATCTTTCCCGTAAACCAGGGTTGAAGCAAAAATAAGAATGAAAAAGATGAAGTGGCGCATAGGTTCCTCCCAAGCGGTTTAAAGTCTAAGAGTCCTCGTCCTAAAGGACAAGAAAAAGGGATTTGATAATATTTAGATGCAGCGCGCGCCTTTGACTTTAAGGAAGCCTGATTTTCTAATCATTAAGACCGTTTAGAAGATATTTTCAAACAAAAAGAAGGAGCCCAAAAACCATGGAGTTGGGAAGTCCATTGATTTTGATTTCTGCTTTTGGCCGAGGCCATTGGTTGGCGGCAGCATTAGCAAATGAAGGAATCAAAACGACGTTGGTGGATGTCTCATCAAAACTTGGTGTGTGGCCCACAGAAGATGTCGAAGGTCCCTTTGGCTTTTTTCGTAACGAAAAAATTTCTGAATCCCATTTGGAACGTTTGTATTCCGATGACCCTTTTGAAGAACTTCCGAATGGTTTTACCCTGTGGATGAAAGACGGTCCCTTCGAGTGCAAAGGTCCTTTGACTAAATTTAAAATAGAAAAAGCGAACCTTGATTCCCAGGTGAAAGAACATCTGGCGGGGGCTGTCAGTGGGAAAGCCCGTCGTGCCCTTTATCGCAATATCGACTCCTTAGAATTTGATCAGTCATGGTTGCTTCATCTTGCCCATCAGTTTGCTGCGACCACTTATCAAGCCAATGCTTGGTCGGCGCAGGCGGGTGAGGCTTTGCCGGTCTTTTCTAACTTTTTAACTCGTCAGGCAACTCGCAACGGCCTAGAAAAATCTTTAGAGTGGTTGCAAACCAAAGGTGTCGATATCATTCGTCCCCAGCAAATCATGGACGTGTCGTTTGGTTCAAAAAAGACCATCACCGGTTTAGAGCTTTCAGGCCAGAAACAAGGTTTGTTCCGTCTAGAGCAAATTGTGTGGATGCTTTCTAGTGAAGAGACTTATTTTTTAAATGAGCGTTTAGGAAAATACTTTTTCCCCGAAGGTGCTATTGAACCTGAATGGTCTTGGGTTCGTTACCGTGTCGGCTTAAAAGAAAGTTTTGAGCGCGATCGTTTGCCAGCCCATACGTTGGTGATTGAGGATATGAATTCGCCTTGGACCCACGAAAATCTGATGGTCCTTCAGCGCACTTCTTTGCCTGATCAGTTTGATGTGTGGATGCGACTGCCAACGGTGCAGCGATTCAACAAAGATTACTTAACTTCGCGCAGTCAGCGCATGAAGAATTATTTAAGCCAAAGAATGGCTTTAACGGATCCCCAGGTCTTAAGCTTCCCGCAGGAATATTATTATACTTACTCGCAATTGGGTGCGACTCGTTTCCCGGTGTTTTCAGATAAACACGGGTCTCGTCGCGGGCAAGCACAATATAAAAACTTGCACCTGAGCAATCCTGAAGTATGGCCTCACTATGCGTGGACCGCGTACTTTGAACGCGATGAAATGATTTTAAATAAACTCACTGTATGGTGGAAAGAAAAGCTTCTTAAAGAGCAAAAAGAAAAACGAAAGGAACACGTTTCGTGATCGAAAGATACACTCGCCCGGAAATGGGCCTTTTATGGCATTCAGACCATCGCTTTGGAAAAATGATGGAAGTGGAAATTGCTGTGGCCGCTGTGCAAGCTCAAATGGGAATTATTCCTAAAGCGGCAGCAAAGGCCATCGCACAAAAATCACGATTCAGTGTTAAAAGAATCAGCGAAATCGAAAAAGAGACTAAGCATGATGTCATTGCCTTTGTTTCAAACCTGGCTGAAAACGTCGGTCCGCACGGAAAATACATTCACTACGGCATGACATCTTCAGATGTTTTAGATACGGCGTTTAGTCTGCAGGTGCGTGAAGCCGGTGAAGTGCTAATGCGCTCTATCGCCGGGTTAGAAAAAGCTTTAAAATCATTGGCTAACAAACACGCAGAAACTTTGTGCGCAGGTCGTACCCACGGCATGTTCGCAGAGCCTACGACATTTGGTTTTAAGATGGCGGGTTTCTTAGCTGAAACAGAACGTAATGCTAAACGTGTAAGAGCTGCTCTTGATACTATGAACGTATGTAAACTCAGTGGAGCGGTTGGAACATATTCAAGCCAATCACCGAAGGTGGAAGCTGCCGTCGCAAAAAGATTAAAGCTAAAAATTGAAACGATTGCGACTCAAGTAATTCCTCGGGATCGACATGCTGAGATGTTAAATGCTCTGGCAATGCTGGGAACTGGATTAGAGCGCTTGGCAGTTGAACTTCGTCATTTACAAAGAAGTGATGTGGCTGAAGTGACAGAGGGCTTCACCAAGGGGCAAAAGGGGTCTTCGGCAATGCCCCATAAGAAAAATCCAATCAGTGCTGAAAACATCACAGGGCTTTCTCGCCTGTTAAGAAGCTATGCTATTGCGGGGTTAGAAAACGTGGCCCTATGGCATGAGCGTGACATTAGCCATTCTTCTGTGGAACGGGTGGTTTTTCCAGACGCCTTTATTGTTGCTGATTATGCCTGCAACCGCATGATGATCTTGCTTGAAGGTCTGGATGTGAATAAAAAGCGCATGCAAGACAATATCGATAGTTCGCAAGGTCAGATTTTTAGTTCCCATGTTTTACTTGCGTTGATTCAAAAAGGCATGATTCGCGAAGAGGCTTACGCTTTGGTGCAAAGACTTTGTCATTCATTGGGTTATGGCGAACACTTGCGCGAAAAATTAAATCAGGATCCAGAAGTGCGTAAGCTTTTAAAGCCGAAAGAGATTGACGAAATCTTCACCGGCAAAAAACATAAGAAATCCATTAAAGATATTATCAAACGAGTGCAATAGTGGCTGATTGGAAGTTTTTAAAAGAAGGCGATGTGATTGATGTGGTAGCCCCAGGTTATCCATCGCAAGCCCATGAAGTCGAAGGTGCTGCAAATTTTCTAAAAAAATGGAATTTACAAGGTCGTATTCCGCCGGGACTTATTAAACCGCATTTTTTGCATGCCCATGAAGATGAAGACCGTTTTGGATTTTTAAGGGCCGCTATTGAGTCCAAAGATTCCCATGTGATCTGGTGCTTGCGTGGTGGTTACGGCAGCAATCGTCTTGTGCCGATGCTTGCGAAACTAAAAAAGCCAAAAGCTCCGAAGCTTGTTATCGGTATTAGCGATATCACCTCACTTCATACGTTCTTTATTCAAGAGTGGGGTTGGTCCACATTGCATGCGCCCTTGTTAGATCGTTTAGGCCGAAACTTAGTAGCGCCGAAATATGAAAAGGAACTTCACAACATTCTTTTTGGCAAACAAGACCAAATCGAATTTAAAAAGTTAAAACCTTTAAATGACGCCGCAAAAAAGACGGGGAAGATTCAATCCAAAATTGTCGGGGGAAATCTCACGGTTCTGCAGTCGACTTTGGGAACTCCATGGCAAATTAAGACGGATAAGTCTTTGCTCTTCGTAGAAGACCTTGGCGAGCGCGGATATCGCATCGACAGAATGTTTGAACAGTTCCGCCAAGCGGGTTTGTTTAAAAGATGTCAGGGGCTAATTTTAGGCGATTTTATTGGTGGGGAAGAACCATCAACGCAAAAGAATAATTTTAACTTAGTATTTAAACGTTGGGCCCAGGATTTGAATATTCCCATGTACCAGGGTCTAGAAGCAGGACACGCCGTCGTACAAAGACCTGTACCCTTTAATACTTCCTGCGAGTTGACCTTAGAAAAGGGCAAAGCTCGTTTGGTTATTGAAACCGGAGGACGCAAGTAATGAAATTTTCAGTGTTAGAAAAAAATCTAATCAAACAGCTTGAAGAAAATATTCGTGATACGACTCCAGGTGTGATGGTTCGTGCCTATCAGGGTGGTCGTATCATCTGTGACGTCGCTGTGGGTAACACCTATGCCTATTATGATTTAGCCAGTCTGACGAAAGTCATCTTTGCGGTGCAAGGGATGCTGTGGGCGTTTGAACAAGGGAAGTGGAATTTTGAAACGAAAGTTAAAGATTTAATTCCGTGGTTTCCGGAAGAAACAACTAAAGTGACTGAGCTACTGACACACAGTTCTGGTGTTCCTTGGTGGTTGCCGATTTACCAAGAAATCAAGCCAGAGCTTTCTCGTGAAAAGAAATTTGAGCAGCTTAAAGAGATTCTTAAAAAAGTAAAAGTAGATAAACAGGATCAGGCTATTTATTCAGACGTGGGCTTTTGGTGTCTTGGCTTTATCTTAGAAAAACTTTTTGATAAGCCGCTTTTGCAAGTCTGGGAAGATATTAAAAATAAATTCTACCTAGGAACGACTTTAGAATTTCACCCTGACAACACCTTTACAACGCGCGCCGGACTTTATGCTCCGACAGAAGAGTGCCCCGTTCGTAAAAAGCTGATCCAAGGTGAAGTCCATGATTTAAATGCGTGGAGCCTAGGTGGTGTTTCTGCCCATGCTGGACTTTTTGGAAGTATCGATGATGTGGGTTGGTTCTCGCTTCACTTGCGTTCTCATTTAATGGGGATTGCAAGATATTCGATTCGTCAAAAGACGGCCCAACTTTTTGCTAAACGTGCTTTGCCAGAAGGTAAAGGCGATTGGGCAATGGGATACATGATGCCAACTCCAGGTTCAGCAAGCTGCGGAACTTATTTTAGTTTGGATTCGATCGGTCACACGGGATTCACGGGGACTTCGATGTGGTATGACCCGAAAATGGATTTAAGCGTGATCATTCTATCTAATCGCGTGCTTTATGGCTCTGACAACAAAGCCTTCAGCAAATTACGCCCTGAAATCCACAACTGGATCGTCGAAAATTATCGCAGATCCGGTGTTTAAGGCGAAGGCGCCCCTGGCTGAAGCAGTGTAAGAAACATTCAATAAAGTAAAAGGAAACCTTTAAATGGAATTAAAAGCAGGAAGCCACATTCATCTGATGGGAATTTGCGGGACGGCGATGGCGTCTTTAGCGGGTTTACTAAAAGATCGTGGATTTAAGATCACTGGAAGTGATTTGAATCCTTATCCACCGATGTCGACTCAACTTGAAAGTTTGGGAATCAACATCATGAAAGGCTATAAAGCCGAAAACCTTCATCCAAAACCAGACTTCGTCATTGTGGGGAACGTGATTTCTGCAAACAACGAAGAAGCGCAAGAGTTGAATCGCTTGGGCATTCCATTTACTTCACTACCGAAAGCCATGGGTGAGTTCATCATCCAGAATCGTGAAAGCGTTGTGATCTCTGGAACCCACGGCAAAACAACGACAACATCGATGATGTCTTGGGTGGCGGAAGTTCAAGGGGTAAAACCAGGCTTTCTGATTGGCGGGATTGCGAAAAACTTTTCTCAGTCCTTTAAAAATCCTGAAGGAAACTATTTTGTTATCGAAGGTGATGAGTATGATACGGCTTACTTCGATAAAGTTCCTAAGTTTGTTCACTATAAACCAAAGCACGTTATTTTAACGTCTGTTGAATTTGATCACGCGGATATTTATAAAGACTTGCAAGCAGTGAAAGATTCTTTTGCTAAGCTTATGCATCTTATTCCTGAAAACGGAACTTTATTAGCCTGTGCCGATGATGCCAATGTGATGGAATTAAGAAAGCTAGCTCGCTGTAAGAATTCCTACAGCTACGGTATTGGTAAAGGTGACTTCCAAGCTGAAATTCTAAGCCAAGATGAAAAGGGTGTGAATTTCCAAGTTCGTCACGGTGGCGAAGTTTTAGGGCCTTACCTTGTTTCATTAACGGGGGACTACAACATCCTAAACGCTACAGCTGTTATTGGACTTTCAAAATGTCTGGGATTTTCTGAAAGCAATATCAAAAAAGCCTTAGAAAGTTTTGAAGGAGTCAAACGCCGTCAAGAAATTCTAGGGGAGCCAAACGGCATTTTGGTGATTGAAGATTTCGCCCATCATCCAACGGCAGTAAGGGAAACAGTGAAAGGTATTCAGAAAAAATATCCAAACCGCAAAGTGTTTTCTGTGTTTGAGCCAAGAAGCGCGACATCTCGTCGTAAGGTATTTCAAAAAGATTACGTAGAGGCATTTAAAGGCTCCCACGAGGTCCTTTTGGCAAAAGCTTTTGATCAATCTAAGATTGATGAAGAAAATCGTTTTTCTTCCCATGAGCTTGTTGCAGATTTGCGCGAAAGTGGAGTGACTGCAGAGGATTTTGATTCCGCTGATCAGATAGTTTCTGCTCTTAAATCCCGCGCTAAAAGGGGAGATGTGATTCTTATCATGAGCAACGGTGGCTTCGATGGGATCTATGTCAAACTTATGAACGCGCTTGCTTAAGCGGATTTTTGTTTCACTCTGAAGCAGAAATCATCTGATTTTCAATTTATTTTCAGAACCGGAACACTTTGTTTTCGTTTAGTTGCAAGGTGTTTCGTCTCTTCTTGAAACAAGTTTTTACCAGTCTTCAACTACTTAGCTAAAAGTGCTTTTAAATACTGTCTCAAGTAAAAACAAAAGCCGCATTTTGCCTCTTGAAAATTCCTCTTCGTCAGGTTTCTGACAGTCACATAAACGCCAGATTTGGTCGATAATGTAATGACTTGGGGGAATGAAAATATGAATGGCAACAAGCTGGGTTTACGCCCTTACTTGATTGTAGTCTCTTTAGCGTTTGCTTGTGTAAGTGCGCAAGCCGCATCTGAAACAGATATGCGTAACGCTAAGAAACTTTATGAGCGCCTTACTGGCGTGAAAGTCAATTCAAGCAAACCCGAATTAAAAAAGGTCGCTGATCTTTTAGCTGAAGGTAAAAAGCTTGAGGCGGCTCGCTATGTCACGACTTTGCCGGATTTCCTTAACGTGCAGGTTAAAAACTTGGCTTTGCGTCTTTCAAACAAAGACGAATCAGTGAAGGTAGGCTTCAGTGATTTTGCAGCACTTATCGTGGGTGTCGTTCGCGATAACAAAGACTTCCGCGACATTCTCACTGCTGATTATTTCTATGAACTCAATGGCGTTACAAACCAAGATGACTTAAGAACTCGTCATTACAATCAAAGCCACTTCGTTCCTGCTGAAACGACGTACATGGATTTAACGAAAGCGTTGGTTCATAAGCCTCGCCAGCAGATGGTTGTTAGCTCGGTGGATACCCCGTACAACCAAAAAGACAAATCTTATCCGCTAATGACTTTAGCGAACAATCCAGAACCAGCGGGTGTTCTTTCGACTCGCACCTTTGCTGAAAGAGCGTTGGGAGGCGGTACCAACCGTCGTGCGGTTGAATTTTCATTAAAACAATTTCTTTGTGTTTCCATGGCGGAAGCTGCGGATTCAAGCGCTTCTGACCAATATGTAGGTCGCGACGTTGAACGTTTCCCAGCTGGTGATTATAATAAATATCTTACTTCTTGTAAGAGCTGCCACTCGGTAATGGATGGTATGCGGGGTGCCTTTGCGAAGATGGATTATGCCAACTTCACAAACTCAGGCGCAACGGGCGTTTACTCTGTGATGCATGGTGATTTCTTTAAAGATAATGATATCGCAGCAGCTTATAACAAGTACCTTGCGGATGTCGTGAATCCGACAACAGCTTCCATCATTCCAGACCTAGAGACTAACCAAGAAAACTCGATCTGGTATAAAACTCGTTATGATTATTTGATTATGCGTGGGCAAACGGCTGTTAACGCTAAAAACACACTAGATGCGGCTTTGATTCAAATCCGCGATCCAAAGATTGTGACGTCTTTGATTGCTGAATATCGCGTTAAAAAAGCAGCGGCACTTGCTGACTTTAGAACGAACCGCAATGATGCAACTTACAGAACAAATTACGTAAAAACGTGCTTAGACCATTTGGGTAACACGGCAATCACTGCCGAAGTTCAAGAGCAACGTTTCTTACAGTGTAACTTGGACTCTAAAAAAGATATGTCAGTTCTTTACGCTTACTATGGTGAATCGATGGCTGCTAAAGGTGTATCACAGGCGGATATTGACAAACTTCAGGGTAAGTTAGTGAATCGCAATCGCCAAACGAATAACAACTACATTCGTCCCTACCTCGAAGCGAAAGAACAACTAAAGCTTTACCCACGTAACGTGTTTGATTCAGACACAGGTGTTGCGACGAAAATGAATAAAGGAAGTTACGCTTACGGTTTCGTAGTTAAAAGCGATAGCTTCGTGAACAATGCGACTTTGGGTAGCAAGGCTACGTTCTTTGGCTGGCGTGGTCCCAATAAGGATGGCGGTAATGGTCCGAAGGATTTCGGCCGCATGTTGGCGGATTCGCGTCGTTTCAGTCAGTGTATGGCAAAACGTGTTTATGAAGGCGTTTGTATGAAGAAACTTGAATCAACACAGTACACGACTTTGGTTCGCCTGGGTGATCGTTTCGAAGCTTTGAATTATAACTTAAAAGGTCTTTATCAAGAGATCGCTCTGGATCCAGTGTGCGGCCTTATTAAGGATGGGGAGTAATTCATGATCACGACTAAAAAAATCGGTGTCTTCATCGGTATTACATTCTCATTTTTATGCGTCACTCTTTCTTTTCAAAACTGTGCCCAGCAATCTGATTTTGCGTCTTCAGACCCAGTGGCGTTTGGCGATGGTGGCGGTGAAGAGCAAACTGATTCAGGAACAGTGGCACAAAAGTCTGAAAATCCAATTGAAGGCGCACCCACGGATGCCAAACAAACTTTGGAATCAATGATGTCTTTATTGAATCTATCAGGCGCTGATATCAATATGACGGAAGTAAATAACGAGATCAATTATCGTCGTAACTTACTTGTGCCGCAAAACGATATCAAACTTATTAACTCACCTTCTATTATCGCTATGACTTCGTTAGCAGCCGTGGTTTGTAAACAGGCCGTTGCTAAAGAGAAAAAAGGCACGAAGGATATTTTTAAATATATTGATTTTGCTCAAGGTCCCAAAGCCTACGGAAAAATGGGTGCAATCAATACTTATATTCTGATGGTCGATCGCTTTTGGATGCGCAAACCTTCAAAGGAAGAAATCACCATGTTCTCTGAAACAGTGGATGAGTATTTTAGTACCTTAGATTCTGCAGCGATGGGGAAAGCAGCAGAGTCAGATAAATTAGCCATTTTTATGTGTTCAGGAATGTTATCAGTGCCTGAATCATATCTTCTGTGATGTAGCAAAAAGGGATTGGGGGGAAAATGAAAAACGATAAACTAAAAAAAGTCCTGGATGAAAAAACAGACCACTCAAGCCTCCGCCTGTCTCGCCGCGAGCTATTAGAGGCGGGCATCATCACCTTTGCTGCACGTATGGCAGTACCCGGTGCGGTGACATCTATTCTTACGATGCAAAACGCGATGGCTGCCGAAGAAGCAGCAATGATGCCGTTTGTGACTTTAAGTCTGAGCGGGGGAGCTGCCCTTCACGGTAACTTCGTGGTTAAAAATGCAGGTGGTGATTTACTTAGTGCTTACACGAAATTAGGTCTTGGAAGCGCGGGTTTCCAAATAGAAAAAGTACTGGGTGCTGATTTCGCAGCGACAGCGCAATTGCATAAAGGGATTAAATCGGTCGCTTCAGCTGACGCTTTATCAAAATCAAAATTGATTGGCGTTTGTACGAACACGGCTAACGACACTGCGGGTCAGTCAGCACTTCGCCCATTTTATGATTTATCTGGCCCACTAGAAAAAGCGGGCTTAGTAGGTAAAATCTTGCCAACAGTTCACCAAGGATCCAATGCCGAAAATATTAAACCTGTTTTCGGTGCTCCTAATTCGACTTTAGAATTAGCAAGTCTTGATTCCATGTTTGGTGCTTTGAACTATTCAAGTGTTCTAGCAAACAATGGGATCTTAAATAAGAAACAAAAAGATCTTTTAAGCCGCTTTGTGGGTCGTATGACAAAAACCCAAGTGGCAAAATTAAATGCCAAAGATGACGGTATTAAAACAGTTCTTGAAGAAGCCGGTGTAAAACAAGGTGATATTATCGCAGCCGGTGGCGCTTCGGGTGTGGATCCACGCACTGATGCGAATGCCTCTGCAGTTTATAAAATCACGTCAACCACGGCGGCTAACAATGCTGACGCGATTTCCGCGGGGGTTGTTTATAATGCCTTAAAAGGAAATGTTTCCCATGGTCGAATTACTTTAGGTGGTTACGATTACCATGCTCCGGGTATTAGAACTGCGGCAGATCAAAAAGACTTTCAAGCGGGTGTGCAAATTGGTCGCATGCTTGAGCTTGCTAGCCGTATGAAAAAGCCACTTTTCATTCTGGTTACGACGGATGGAGCTTGTTCTTCAGAGGTGTCTGAGTCTGCGACTAGCATCTGGTCGAGTGATTACAGTTCTTCTGTGCAGTTTATTATTGCTTATGATCCGACTGGAAAATTAAAAACCAGCGGGACTCAGATCGGTCACTATTTGAATGATCAAAGTGTGGATACAACAACTCTTGTTGGTTCACGCCCAGACTACGTAGCGGCAGCGATCTTAGCAAATTATCTGAATTTGAATAAAAAATTGGGGATGTTCAAACAGTTGGCTCCAGCAACATTGCAAGCCGATGACGTTGAAAAAGTAGTGAAACTTCACGTAGCTTAAGGGGAAGAAGCGAATGAAGCGAATCAAGCGAATGCATGTGGGGAAAATTGTAGCTATTATTGCCGGAGCCTTGCTTCTGATTACAGCCTTTCAAAACTGTGGTCAGCAATTAGGTGAAGGTTTTCAGATGGACCAAAAGGCTTTGCAAGAGCTAAGTCAAAACGCCGAACTGAATGCTGGCGACAAATCCGCTGATGAAAATGAAGATGAAGAAGAAGTCCCAGAGGAACAAAGCACCGGGGATCTTTGTGAAGATCAACTTTATGCAAAGTTCGGTTCTGGTTATTATGTCTTCTTAAAAAACAACTGCGCTTCCTGTCATAATGGTGACCATGAAGCTCCGGGTTTTGCTTCTAAGAACTCTTTGATGTCCTATCAAGTGTTTAAAGATAAAGGTTATCAGTTGATTTCAACGAATGCGTTGAGTGCAGCCCACAATCCCCCTTACACAGGCACTCACCATACAGGCACTATTTCGTCTTTAAAAACAGAGTGGGAATCGGCTGTAAACAGTTGGGTTGATTGTAAAGGCGGATCTGTAGCGAATAATTCGGTCGTCACCGGTTATAAAACCAATGCGGCGATCTTAGAAAATAAAGCCAATGCAGCTTACTGGGGTGCGCTTTCTTGGAATATGAGTACAGCGGCTGATATGCCGACAAATGCTGCTAAATTTCCTTTGTCTATCAAGATTGAAGCGCAAGTGGCGATGGTCAGTGGTAATCAAGTTGGGTATGCAGTTCGTAATCCTATTATGTCTTTAACGACCGGTACACAAAAATATCGCGTAAAAGGTTTGTTCTTTTATGTAAATGATAAACTTTTAGATTCGGCGACAGTCTATCGCAATATCGATGCGGTGATCTGTGCTGGGACGCCGGTGAATTTAGCCCCAGTGGGTAATGCGCAGTTGTTGGTTCTGTCTTCAATCAAGGCGACTGATAAGTTTGCGTTGCAGTTCTCTTCAATTGAAAAAGTGGATGCTACTGCGAAGTGCGGTACGACTTCGACTGAAACAGTTCCAGTGGATAATACTCCAGCGACAGTGAGCTTTACGCAGCTGGTATCAAACGATCCTAAACTGGGCGTGTTTAAGTCGCAATGCTTAAGCTGTCACACAGGTGCTGGTGCGCGTGCGGGTCTTGATTTAACGAATTACAATGCCGCGAAAGCGAAGGCGAGTGTGATTCTTACGAGAATCAACGATGCCGGAAGCCCGATGCCGACAAATGGACTGATGAGCTCAGCCATGAGAGCCGTGGTCGAAAAATGGGTTTCAACGGGGGCTCCGAAATAAATAGAAATTGAAAATCAAAATATAAAGAATCCCCTGAATAAAATCAGGGGATTCTTTTTTGAACCAAGACAATCCTACACTTATTCCAATAGTATATACCCCTTAGGTGCTTCTAAATCGGTCAGGTCTAGATACTTCATCTACCAATATCGCCATCTTTCAAGCGTAACATGGGCGTGTAATTGTCGGTCAGCGAGATTCAATTCCTGCCTCGCGTTTGTATTTCATTCTGTTATGTTGGGAGCACAGGAGCTGTAAGTTATCTATCGTGTTCATTCCACCAGCCCATTTAGAAGTTTTATGATCTATCTGAAGTGCGAAGGTGCTGTGACATTTAGCTCCCGTATCTTTATTTACGTACTGACAACATTTATCCCGCGCTAAAATGAGCTTTCGCATTTTTGGAGTAATTGATTTTCTTTCTACCACCGAATCGGTGGTGATTATTGCAGGATTGGACATTAATTTCTGCGCTGAAGGACGTACTGATTTTTTGATTTCTTCATGTAGGCTTTTTTGTTGAGGGATACGTGAAGATTTAGGTTTCTTAAACTTCTCATCAAGATATTGATCAGCCAAAAACTCTATGACTTCATTTAATGAAACAGAACCATTTCCTTGTAAAAGAATATGCGCTGCTAGATCCTTGCATCGAAGAAGTTTCTCATGCTGTTCCTTAGTAAGCGTGAATTCAAGTCTCACAGATTCATCTTTTTGAAGTCTTTGTGTATCATAATCCTTCAAAGGTAAATCAAAAATTCGCGCCACTTCATATTGTGTCTCTTGGGCTGTTTTTCCGAAAACAGCAGCAACGAGGTCTTGCTTCTGGAAAGAAGACACCTTTTCTCCAGACAATTTTTCCTTTTCCTTAATGGCTCTAGAAAGTTCACCGATTTGTGAAAGGTTTAAAGTACCCTCTTGAAGGTGCTCAGCAACTTGCGGTACTTCACGAAGAAGTCTAGCAGCTTCAAGTCTTCTCATAGCAGCTGATCCAGAGTATCCCAGCTCTTTAGTGAGATAGTCATAAATAGATGAATAACCTTTAGTGAGATAAATCCTTCGACCATCGATTTCACGAATATGCTCAATGATCACATGCAAAAGCTTTCGCTCTTTTTGAACAAGATCCTTTAAACGTGCTTCAAGTTCTTCATTCGTGAATCGTGAAAGTGGATTCATATAAACCTCCCTGAATTTAAGAAAGGTATATCATGGGTTTTAAATTGATGAATTTATCACGACTGATCGATGGGTGTAGGATCGGTTTATTCGCACACACTTCGCCTCAGAAGAGAGAAATTGATCAGTTTCACTGTTGAAAGAAAAAATGAATACGAAATTGAATCTAGCGAAAGTTAAACCTTAAAAAAACCCGTCAAGTAATTCATGAATGACAAATTAGTTATGACATACAGAGTAACCGAATCGGTGGTAAACGAAGACAATAAATAAATATTTTTGATGTCTACAAAACCAATCGATGTCCCAAAGTAAAGTAAATCGGAACACAAATTTTGATTCTGAATTTATAAGTAAGTACTTTCTGCTTGGTAGTGAGAATAGATACGACACTAGAACAGTAATCGAAAAAGTAAAGATGATGATGAAGTAAGTTAAAGAGTAAGAAAAAAGAAAGAGAAAAGGAAAAGGAAAAGGAAAAGGAAAGAGAATCAGCAGTAATTGATTGTGAGTGGAAAACGAAAAATAGACGACAATAAAAGAGGAGCGGAAAATATAAGAAAAAAATGAAGTAGGAGTAAGTAGAAAAGCAGAGATGGGCGAAAAGCAAGCGGTTGAGGTAGTGGAAGAAAGGAAGAATTAAATTAAAGTAGAAAGAGGAAGTGATAGGGTGGAAAAACAAAACCCCCGATCACTCAGGGGTTTCATCAACTATCTAGCCAGGAATTTGCAGTAAGAAGCTACATACTGCATAGACAAGCCCGATGGAGCTGAAATAGTGTCGCCAGACTCTACCACTTCATCGATACGGATTTGCTTAGAGAATTCTCTTTCCTTACCCACACGTCGTTCCATTTGGAAGTAAACGTATTTAAAATCTTTAGTGCCACCATCATTCGTGTACACACAGTGGTATTGTCCGTCAGAGTAACGAACTTTACCGTAAAAGCTCTCTAAACCCCACTTAGCTGAAGCCGTTGTTGATACAAGTAGTCCCAAAACTGCGATTGCGATTTTCATTTTTTCCTCCGCGAAAAAAGATTTGCCTGGAGGCTAGTGAGCAAAACTACTTTTCGTCAAAACGGCGATGTCGTTTACCAAACTTGTCATGTAAGAGCCTAAAAAATGGCCAAAAATAATGTATTTTGCCCATTGCAAACAAAAAACTAAGTTTGAAAGCGAAAGCTTCAAAAATTCTTCCCCGCGAGGGTCGTGGATGCAGTGCGTTCTAGAGTGAAATACCCCAGGTTGTTCGCTAACTTTTTGACCCTATGTCGAATCAAACTCCGCTTATGAAACAGTTCTGGGATATTAAATCCGTTCATCAAGATAAGATCCTTCTTTTCCGCATGGGGGACTTTTTTGAAATGTTCTTTGATGATGCTGTAAAAGCAGCTCCGGTCATTGGCATTGCTCTGACTCAAAGAAATAAAAAATCCCAAGACGAAACTCCGATGTGCGGAGTTCCCCATCACAGTATCGCGGGACCCATCAACAAACTTTTAGCTGCAGGTTTTAAAGTGGCTATCTGTGATCAGCTTGAAGATCCAAAGATGGCTAAAGGTATTGTAAAGCGCGGAGTGACTCGCGTGCTTACTCCCGGAATGGTTTATGACTCTGATACGTTAGATGGAACAAAGCCACACTATCTTGTGAGTCTTGATTCTTCGTCGATCAGCTTCTTAGACACGACGACGGGGGAAGCTTTCTTTTTTAAATCCCAAAACACGACAGAGCTTTTGCGCTTCGTGCAAATCTTGCCCGTGGCAGAGATCGTTGTTTCTCAAGATGACGAAGCATTACTAAAATCGGTATCAGGCGTTTTGATCAGCTTGCATGAAGATCACGCCGATGCACTTCATCCATTACTAAAGAATGAAGCGCCACTTTCCGCTGCTAGACTTATATCTTATGTTAAGCAGCTTTCTGGTGAAGAGTCCTTAGCGACACTTTCACCGTTTGTTGAAAGAGATCTTGAACACCGCTTAGATATCTCGGGCACGGTCATGCGCCACCTTGAAGTGTTTTCAACTTACAAGGGTGAAGGTCATGGCAGTCTTTTCTATTCTATCAACCGCACGCAAACCTCAGCAGGCAGTCGTCTTTTAAGACAGTGGTTAAGCTTCCCACTCAGAGATGAAAAAGCCATCGAGCAGCGTTTAGACTCTGTCGAATTCTGGCGAAATCACGTGCTTGAATTAAAGCGCGTACGCCAAATCCTAGGCCAGATGGGTGATATCGAACGTCGTCTAGGTAAAATCTCGCAACCTCAGTGCAACGGTCGAGATCTATTAGCGCTAGCTGGTAGTATCCACGCGGGCGTCAGTGCTTTAGAGATTTTCGTAAATGCCGCAAAAACCACGGCGAACTTTGAACCATTAAGAGAGCTTGCTTATAAAATCGAACGCACCATCGTTGAAGAACCGCCTTTAGCGACAAAACAAGGTTACCTGATCCGCCAAGGGATTTCTTCAGAGCTTGATGAGCTTATTGAACTATCAACTCACTCCCAAGCGTTAGTGGCGCGCATGGAAGCTGAAGAAAAAGAAAAGACCGGAATTTCTAGTCTTAAGATTCGGTATAACAATGTTTTCGGTTACTACATCGAAATCACGAACACTCATAAAGATAAAGCGCCTGCCCACTATCAACGTAAACAGACTTTGACGAATGCGGAACGCTATTGCACGGATGAACTGGTTGAGCTTGAACGAAAAGTTCTAAGCGCGAATACAAAACGCGCGGATCTTGAATTTGAATTCTTTGAAGCCTTAAGAAAACAAATCCTAAGCCAATGTCCTGATCTTTTAAAACTTGCGCACGAGTGCAGTGAAGTTGATGTGATCTCAAGCCTTGCATGGTTAAGTCTTGAAGAAAAATATGTTCGTCCAACCTTCAGTAAAGATGGCGCATTAAAGCTTAAAGCCAGCCGCCACCCAGTGGTTGAACAAACAGTTAAAAAGAATTTTGTCGCAAACGACATCGAGCTTCGTAAACATTCTTGTTTGTTGCTAACAGGTCCGAACATGGCCGGTAAATCAACATTAATGCGTCAGGTGGCTTTGACTTCAATCCTTGCGCAAATGGGCTCTTATGTTCCGTGTGATGAGGCTTCACTGCCAATCTTTGATGCGATTTTCACAAGAATTGGGGCTAGTGACCAGTTGTCAGAAGGACTTTCAACTTTCATGGTTGAGATGACTGAAACGTCTGCGATGTTAAAAAACGCGACGAAAGATTCACTAGTGATCTTAGATGAAGTTGGTCGCGGTACGAGCACCTTTGATGGTATGTGTTTGGCGCAATCTATATTAGAGCATCTTTTAAGTGACGTGAAAGCGTTAACGTTCTTTGCGACTCACTATCACGAGCTAACATCGCTTGATCAAAGCTTTGGTCAAATCACCAATGCCCACATGACAGTGGCAGAAAGAAACGGCGAAATTCGTTTCTTGCACACTCTTGTTAAAGGTCCTGCTTTAAAATCCTACGGGGTTCAAGTGGCAGAACTAGCGGGGCTTCCGGCGTCTGTGACTAAGAGAGCGAAAAGCTTATTGCGCGATATTGAATCAAAACGCGTTCAAGCTAGCAGCCAGTTATCACTTCTGGATAGTTTGTCTTTTGAGACGGAAGAAATCCATTCAGATGTCGCTGCACCAGTAATGCCTGAAAACTGGAAAAACCTGATCGATGAAGTTGAAAAACTTCCGCTGATGAATATGAGCCCGCTAGAGGCCATGAATCAAATCGCGAAGTGGAAAGAAATCGTCGCTCGCACAGGACAGGAAGCTTAAAGTATGGCACACCGGTCGTTTTTGACTTCAGAACAATGGCAACAAGCCCAAGAAGCATTAACGCCGCCATTAATGACACCTGATGGAGATGTTCGTCAGGTGTTTACTTTCTCTTCAAGCAACTTTTCTAGTTTACTTGGAGTTAAACTGGAAGAACGCTTCAAAGCTTCACCGCTATGGCAAGAAAGTCATCCGATCATTCTAGGTTCCTGGGCCCGCGGTGAGTTGTGCCCAAAATCGGATATTGATATTTTATTCTGCGGTCCTGAAGAAAAAGTAAAGGCCTTCGTGGATCATATCCAAGAACAAGGTCTAAAGCTTCGTTATCGCATGCCTCATAATCCTGAGGATTGGACCGAGAATGTCGAAGCCTTTGATATCTTAGCGTTGCTTAAAGCTCGTCCGACAACACCAGAAGCTGCGCAAAAACTTTACGAGCAACAAAAGAAAATATGGGCTAAGAAAAAACACTATCGCAGAATTTTATTAAAAGCTGTGAAAGATGAGCGCAAACAACGCGCGCAAAGATTTGATTCCATCACAAATTACCTAGAGCCGAATTTAAAATTCGGTCCTGGTGGTTTAAGAGATTTAGAACAGGGCTTACAGATCTATGAACTCTTCGCAGAAAAGTTCACCCATCCTGGTCATGCTTTAAATGTCTTAAACTACTATCGCAGTTACTTACTGAATATCCGTCAAAGGCTTCATTTAGAAGGCCACGGCGATATACTTTCTAACGCCATTCAATTTGATTTGGGCCGCTGGATGGGATTTAAAACCCACAAAGATTTCATGCGCGATTTGCAGCGCGGTCTTTCGCGAGTGCATTTTTATTCTGACTGGATCGTAGAGGTTGCTGAATCTTCAGATCAAGAACTTCGCAATTTAGAAAATTTAGAATTCAAAAAATTCGAAGACATGGAAGTTGCGTTACATAAGAGTTCTACGGTTTTAGTGCAAAAGAAAGTTCGTGAAAATCTAGATGCCTTGATGCCAGATGCGAAACTAAAAAGTTTCGCGAAACGAAGGGCTGCTGTATTAGAAAACGTGCTTCAGGTTAAAAATACCGATGAGCATCTTGTCAGTATTTTTCGCAGCAGATTTATCGATAAATTACTTCCAGAAATGCGCAGATTAGTAGGTTATGTTCAGCATGATCAGTACCATCGCTTTACCGCTGATTCCCATATCATGCAGGCCTGCCGCGAAGTAAAACGCATTTACAAAAAACCTTCCGAGTTGGGGCCATTAAAGTCCCTGCATACAAAACTCACCCCCGAAGACTGGCGCATCCTTTCCTGGAGCTGTCTGTATCATGACCTAGCGAAAGGTTTAGAAAGTGGAGATCATCACAGTGATCTAGGTGTGACTATTGTCGAAAGAGATTTTAAAACCTACGGTTTTTCAAAATCATTTACTCAGGAAGTAAAATGGATGGTGAAAAACCACCTGGAACTTTCCCAAGCCGCTTTCAGAAAAAATCCAAAAGATCCCAAGGTGTGGCAAGAGCTGCGCGATGCCGGTGTTCAAGAAGCTCGCCTGTATCGCTTAGCTTTATTCACTGCTATTGATATTCGCGCCACAAATCCAGAAGCGTGGAATGAATGGAAGGCTAAACTTTTAAGAGATCTCGTACTTTCACTAGAATCCAAAAAAGCCCAAGACTATTTCGCCTTCCAGAGTCTAGGGAAAAGTAAAAAATTAAAAATCACCTCTGAGGTCATCGAAGAGTTAGGACCTGTTTTATTAGATAGCCTTGCGATGAAGGATCTCGTCGGCGATATGAAAAAAGCCGAACTCAGTGAACACGCCTTAAAGCCTTGGGTTTATCAAACCCGCAAAGGGGAGGTGTGGATACGCTTCCACGAAAAGAAGGACCGTAAAGGCCTTTTAAGCGATTATGTGGGGCAGTTGTATTCACTGGGGCTGGGCGTACGCCATGCCTCTATTCATACTCTTCCCAATGTCGGAGTTTACGACTGGTTCCAGGTTTCCACTTCAAAAAATATTCAGGCCCTTGCGAAAGTTTTAGAAAACTCGCAAGTGCAAAGCAAAGCCGTGCCAGAAGTGAAATTCGATAGCATTCAATTAGTCAGTGCCGATGATAAAGAATGGGTGATCAGCTTTAAAGGACCGGATCAAACAGGATTGCTTGCGAGTGCTGCTAAATCTTTAAGTGATCTGGGGATCAGTGTGAAGTCTGCGCGAGTTCACACTTGGGGTCGTCAGGTGGATGACGTCTTTTTTGTAAAGGCAGCAGGGGAAGCTTCACAGCTGATTGCTGCCCTTAAGGAAAAATACAAAATTAATTAGATTTTTTCTTTGGTGCGCCAGAGATACCAGTGTGGTTTCTCCAGTTGTATTGTGGATCTGTTTTAGTGCGGTTGTGCCAAGCTTCCCATTTTTTCTTTGGAAGTTTGTGGGAAACATTTCCCTTTTCGTCAAAAATTTCTGGATCTTTTCCAACTAAAAAATCACCGATGGCTTTAAGAATTCCCATGAAGCTGCGCTCCTTATATGGCCCCATTATAAGCCAGGCGCAGCAATCAGGGTAGACTGAAACGAGGGACTTATGCTCTTAGTCAAACTTATGAGCGAGGGTTGGCGCACACGTCGATAATGTCTAGACCACGGTCTTCAGACACTTTGCCGGCACCTTTATAAAAGTTAAAGCACTGTTGCGCTGCCATTTCATAAGCTTCTTCATAGCTACCAGCAGCTTTTTTAATCTCTAAAGATTGACCTGAAAGTTTGTATTTAAAAGTAAACTCTTTGCCTGTGGATTCTTTAGAAATCCACGCAAATGAAGTGCAGCTAAAAGCCAGGATCGCGATAGTTACGAAAGTTTTAAATGTTTTCATAAGTTCCCCTTTATCGGTTTCAGTCTTTGTAGAATTAAAGGAGCAAGGGGCGGGCCAGAGATGATCATCTGGCACCGCTAAAAAACCGCGTAAGTAACTGTAAATACAAAGGAAAACAGTCTCATAGTGAGTCACTTTTATGCTCCCTATCTAGGGGCCAAAAATGACAGCCAGGGTAAGGCGGTTGATTAAAGTTTAGTCAGTGCTAAGCTTTTAAAAAAATCAAACAAAGGGACGTGTCGGATGAGATTTTTTGCACTGATTTTTGTAGGTCTTCTTTCTTTAAATGCCCATGCCGTGACTCGCGGTAACTTTATGGGAATCAACTTCATTGTGAATATAACTTCGAATTCCCCGGATGGTTCTAATGATGGATCGCCCCAGGTGCTTTATGGACTTATGAATCGACCTGAACAAAGCTCTATGTTGGGTCCCGGAAAAGCCCTAGAGATTGATAAAAAGACTTTGAATTTTATCTGCGCTAAAAAAGCTGAAAATAACTATCACTGCGCGATCCTCATTCATAAAACCGCGTTTGCCCTAATCGGGCCAGGCAGGGGGAAGTTTGTTATGCAAGGGGAGCAAGCGAAGGCTCTTTTTGATCAATTCCACACCAATGGCGTTTCACTGACGTTTAAAGACGAGGCGGGGAAGACTCTGGTGCACATGACCCCAGAAAGCTTTATTATCGAATATAATGAGCAGGGTGTTTAAATTATCTTAAGGGAAAAACCCTTCCTCAAGTCTTGGGTTTTTATGTTATAAAAGCCTCTCTAAAAAAGGGGAGGCTATTTAATGAAAAACTGGATTGCTTTAGTTATTTTGCTTCTGGGTTTTACTGCAGAGGCACGAACGCTTCTAGTAAGTGACGTAGACGACACCATCAAGCTTGCACACGTTAAAGATATCACCGAGGCCATTAGATTTTCTCGCGACGACGTCAGCCGTTTTGCGGGAATGAATGCGCTTTATGATTTGATCGTTAATGATCAGCCGGATTTAGAGATCGTTTATCTTTCCAATGCTCCAAATTGGCTCATGGGAAATACCCACCGTCGTTTTTTACTGAACGGAAAATTCCCAAGCGGAACCTACATTCCTCGCACTGATTTAAGTGCTGACTTCCATAAGCTTACTCATCTTCGCCGCCTGATTAACGAAGTAAAACCAGACAAAGTTATTTTGCTGGGTGATAACGGTGAAAGAGATGCAGAGTTTTATAATAAAATCTCCCTAGAGTTTGCCCATAAACCGATTCAGTTTTATCAGTTCATTCGCATTGTTTATTCAAATAACTTTATGGATTTCCAAGCAGCCCGTCCTTTGGGTCAGCAAGTGGGTTTCGTGACCCCTTTGGAAGTTTCATTTGAATTAGAAAAAGCGGGTCTACTGACCAGTTCCTCTGTCCAATGGATGATAGATAACTTTGCTCAAAGTATTCTAATGGCACCTAGTTATTCGGCAGGGGCAAGCTCCTTCATGGCGAACGGCGATGTTGTGTTTCCCTATTTTGTAAACTGCCGCGACCTTGCGTGGTCTTGGGATGACAGTCTTTCGCGTTTTGCGATCATGAAAGACGTTAAAGGCAGAATTTTTGATCGCTGTAAGTTGAAGCCGTAAGATGATTTTAAAGTACCAGCTACCGCGCGTTTATGAAAATTTACTGCCGCGGGAAATTTTAGATTTTTCACCCCAGGAAGAAAAAGCGACCTGCGATACTTGTGCGATGTCGAAGCCTCGTCATCGCGGCAAGATTCATTATCGTGAAGATTTGAAGTGCTGTACTTTTCATCCGTTTCTTCCAAATTTCATGGTGGGTGCATTGTTTAACGAGTCGTCTTCCACCGACGCCCACAGAATTTTCCGCGATAAAATCGAACGCCGTGAATACGCGCTTCCGATCGGTATGGTTGCGCCCGTAAAATACCAAGTGGCTTTCAATGCACGCGAAGAAGGTGACTTCGGTCAGCGCGAAGAGTGGCTTTGCCCGTACTACAATAAAGAAAAGCAAAACTGCAACGTGTGGAGAAATCGCGGCGTCGTCTGCACCACATTCTTCTGCAAAAGTTCCTACGGTAAACCTGGTCTTAAGTTTTGGGAAAAGATGGGAAGTTACCTGTGGTACGTAGAGCTTGCGTTGTTAGAGGAAGCTTTAGTGATGCTGGATTTTTCCCCGCGCCAAGTGATGACGCTTCTTGATTATCACAATCGTTTCGAAGGAACTGCTGCTGAAAAGAAATCCTGGGTGATGCCGGAAGCGAAAGCCAAAGAATTATGGAATGGTTATTACGATGACCAAGAAGGCTTTTATAAAAAAGCCTATTCCGTCATCGCCAACATGCAAAAGAAAGACTTCCATGAATTGCTGGGTGAGCAAGGACAGTCCTTAGAAGAAGATATTTTCACCCTGTTACCGACTTTGAAGAAAGTAGATTAGTTCGATGTCCACGATTCAAGATAGACAAGCCAAAGTGATTCAAGATTTTTCAGCGTTAACTGACTGGGAAGATCGCTATAAGAAAATCATCGAAATGGGTAAAGCCTTGCCTGCTATGCCGGAAGCCTTGAAGGTCGAACAAAACGCTGTGAAAGGTTGCCAGTCGCAGGTCTGGCTTGCTGCGAATTTGAATGAAAACAATCAAGTGCTGCTTCACGGGGATAGTGATGCTTTGATTGTTAAAGGTTTAGTGGGTTTGCTTTTGTATGTTTATTCCGGCGCAACTCCATCAGAGATTCTTTCAACTCCACCTGAATTTTTAAAGGCTTTGGGTTTTGAAGGTAATCTTTCACCAAGCAGGGCCAATGGCCTGCACTCGATGCTTAAGCAAATTAAGCTTTATGCAACGGCTTTCGATTACCTGGTCAAATCTAAAAAATAGTTTGTCTTTCCCCCGTTGATTACAGAAAATTTTTGTAAGAGAAGTTCAGGATGAACTCTCAGAGGGGAAAAAGTGAAAAGGAATTCATTTGTAGCAACCATCAGTGTTGCGGTTCTGGCGACGTTTTCAGTTGGATTTGTGAATGTCACACCCAAGGTCATTTATGGTGACGACAATCGTGTCGATGTATACGAAGTAACTCGCAGTGATATCCGAGATATCGCGGATTCCACAGTGGCTTTGATTCCATCCAGAGATGTAGTTAATAAAAATAACGGCTATTTTGAAATTCTGACTGAAAAATACGGCACTCAAATGAACTTGTGCGCTGACGAACCTTATTACCACCAACCGGTGGCAGCGAACTGTTCTGGTTCGTTGGTGGGTGAAGACCTTATTGCGACAGCAGGTCACTGTATCAGCGCTTCTGATTGCATCAACAACTCTTATTCATTCGTCTTTGGTTTCAAAATGACCGATGCGAAAACAGGTCCGCAAATGATTTCGACGGACGATGTGTTTACGTGTAAGGAGATCGTAGCTCGTGAATACACAGGATCGCAAGATTACGCTTTAGTTCGTTTGGATCGCGCTGTTCGTGGTCATCGCGTATTAAAGTTACAGCAAACTCCAGCGCAACCAGGTGATCAGATTTACGTCGTTGGTCACCCAGCGGGATTGCCAACGAAGGTTGCTGATGGTGCTGAAGTTCGCGCACAAAATGGAAACTACTTTTCTTCAAACTTAGACACCTACGGTGGTAACTCGGGTTCAGCGGTATTTAATGCTGCAACAAATGAAGTGGTTGGTATCCTAGTTCGCGGTGCTCAAGATTTTGCCTACGATCGCGCTAACAAGTGCACGCGCAGTAACGTGTGCACGAATGATTCTTGCCGCGGTGAAGATGTAACGAACATCTCTTACATCGTTCAGGCTCTGAACCAATAATCTGACTTCAAGATTTAAAAATAAAAAAAAGAGGAGTACAAGATACTCCTCTTTTTTATTTAACCTCATTCAACCGTTGAGTTGGGAGAGAATGCTTCAGGGGCTTCACTTTTCATGATGGCTCCATCCGCGGGGCAGGTTGTGCTATGAGGTTCAAGTTGAGACATGGTGCGCGCTTCATCTAACTTCGTTTGAGGCGAAGGACAAGGCATAGCACTTGGATCTCGACTTATATAACGATCGCTTTCGCGATTTTCATATTGTTCTTCCATAAGGTCCCGTCGCAAAGTTTCTCTTCTAAAAGATTCGGCATCACCATTAGGTGTTTCCGCAGCAGGCGCAGCGAATGTGACTGGTGTTAGTGCTAAAAGAAGGGCTACCAAAAGAGTGGATCTCATATGACCTCCTTTTTTTTGTTCGTCTTTCATTAGTATTTTATCATGTATCTAAAGCGAGCAGGGGAAGTGTTGGTGAATGCTCTTCGAAGGTATAAAAAAAGCCGGATTTCTTCCGGCTTTTTAATGAACTATTTATGAATTAAGTCTGATCTAACTAGATCGTCGCATGGACTCTGTGAGTGTCATCCATATCATCTAGATAATTTAGGAACTCTTCGACGTCTTTTTTCTGATCGCCATTAAGCTCGGTGATGTTTTTTGCTTTGTAAGAAAGTTCCGCTGTCGTGACTTTCCAGCCGCGTTTTACAAGGGCATCGCGAACTGCATCTAGGTCATCAGAGTTTGTATAAAACTCGTAACCACCTTCGTCGTCAGAAGCAACTTCGTTTGCTCCAGCTTCGATGGCTTCTTCATCTGGATCAAAAGTGCCATCTTTAGTGCCAACGATGTGTCCTACGCGTTCGAACATCCAAGCAACGGAACCCACCTCGCCCATATTTCCTTCGTGGGATTTGAAAGCGTGACGCATGTCTGGAGCTGTTCTGTGTTTGTTATCTGTTTGGCATTCAACGATCACGCCCACACCATGGGGGCCGTAACCTTCGTAGGTAATCTCTTCGATAACTTTGCCGTCATCCAAAAGACCCGCGCCTTTTTTGATGGCGCGTTCGATAGTGTCATTCGGGCAAGACACTTTTTTAGCAGCATCGATCGCCAAACGAAGACGGGAATTGGCTGCGGGATCAGGGCCACCAGCTTTAGCAGCAACGGCGATTTCACGTGCTAGCTTTGTGAAGATTTGCCCTTTTTGTTGGGCTTTTTCTACTTTTCCGGCGGTTTTCCACGATTTTCCCATGAGTATCCTTCCCTTTTTGAAGGTATTCATTGCACCAGTTCAGGAATTATTTGGCAACAAAGGGAGCGGGATGTAAAAAGCCTCTATGTTCAGCTTTTCGACCCCGGATGTCTGGGAAAAGATCAAAAATATCCAAAATACCTGCGAAGAGGCCTTAAAATTGACCTCGCCGTACTTGGTTCCTGAAGACCCAGCCAGAGATATTCAAGTTTTACATCCCAAATTCCATCCCCCAAAGAAGGGTTTTGCCACTATCGAAGGCCAAGCTCGTATGCTTCATGATTTGGCGAGCATTGAACTGCAGGCCATGGAGCTAGGGGTAAGAACGCTGGTGGAGTATCCCGATGCGCCCCAAGGCTTTAAAGAAGAATTATTGGCAGTCACAGTTTCAGAAGCTCAACATTTAAGCATGTGCATCGAAGGCATTGAGTCTTTGGGTTATAAATGGGGTGATTGGCCTGTACACTTGGCTTTATGGAAATCGGTGAGTGTTGAAGACACCCTATTAGATCGTATTTTGATCGTGCATCGTTATCTTGAAGGCAGCGGCCTTGATGCTGGGGATACCTTGATTAAACGCCTGGAAGGCCCCGCAAGTAAAAGCACAATTCAAAATATTGTAAAACAAATTAACTTTGAAGAAATCGGTCACGTTGATTTTGGTTCGCGCTGGTATCGAGAGATTTGTAAGTTAGAAAAATTAGATCCAGCCAATGATTTCCCGGCGCGCATGGATTCTTTGCGAGTTCGTTTGCCGAAGCGGGTAGAGCCGTTAAATCGTGACTTGCGAATGAAGGCGGGGTTTAGCGAAGAGGAAATCGCGTATTACGAAGCTCTTCGCCAGGATTTCCTAAAGCCACGCGGTAAGTGAAAAAGCACTGGCGCCTCCGCTTTGCGCTTGGTACTTTTTGACTTACTACACTGACTCATCTTCTTCGAGGAAGCGCCATTTGCCTTCAGGCAATTTTCCTAGGCGCAAATTTCCAATGCGTACGCGTTTAAGGCCAGTCACTTTAAGTCCCACCATCTCGCACATACGGCGGATTTGACGTTTTTTTCCCTCTTTAAGAACAAAGCGCAGTTGGTCTTCATTTAACCATTCTACTTTTGCTGGCTTTAAAGGTTTTCCGTCCAAAGAAAGTCCGTGATTTAGAAGTTTCAACTTTTCGGGAGGAAGTTTTCCTTCCACGCGCACGATATATTCTTTTTCAACCTTGGTTTCTTCGCCAATGATCTTTTTAGCGATACGACCGTCTTGAGTGAAAAGTAGTAGACCTTGGGAGTCGATATCCAGACGACCTGCTACGGCCAAACCTTGGAAGTGATCTTGATTCAGACGAACTTTAGATTCGCCGAACTGATTTTCTGGAGTGATAAGTTTGATCGCTGGTTGGTAGGGTGGTTCTGGTTGTGCTGAAACCCATCCTACGGGTTTGTTTAGAATGATCGTTGCTAAACGCTTTTGTTGTTTCAGCGCCTGGGCTTCTAAAGTGATTTTTACCTTTGGATCAACCTTGGTACCAAGTTGATCGACTTTGATGCCATCAACAAGAACCAAACCTTTTTCGATATAAGCATCGGCCTCACGACGAGAACAAATGCCTCTTTCCGCCATTAACTTTGATAATCTTACTTTTTCTTCGCTCATAGGCGGATCTCCGTCCATAAATTATCCATTTCATACAGGCGCAGATAGGAAATCTGTTTTTCATCGATGGATAACTTTAATTTCTCTAGCAAATAAAGACTGATGTTTTCCGTGGTCGGGACTTTGTCTTTAAATTCTGGAATCACGAAATTTAAATGCTCATGATCCAAAGGGCTGGTCAAAACTTTAAGGGTTTCCTGATAAAAGTTTCTTTTTTCTAGCTCTAAAACCCCACTGATTTTAAAGCCCACCTCTAGCTTATAGTTATGGCCATGGCCGTATTGCGTATAACAGCGACCAAAGTTTTTTAGGTTCTGTTCTTCCGACCACTCTTTTTGAGCATAAAAATGCGCACTGCTAAAGATGGTTGAAAGAGTCAGGATCATAGGTTGATACCGCCATCCACTGGGACAATGGCGCCCGTGGTCCAACTTGAAAGCTCAGAGCCGAAGAAATAAGCGGCCCTAGCCACATCTTCAGGGGTTCCGATTCTTCCCAAAGGTTGAAGGGACTTCATTTTTTCTAAAGCCGCTGTTTTCTGTGTTGTCTCTAATGAATGAAAACTATGAATAGGAGTGTCGACAATACCTGGGCATAGGCAGTTGGCGCGAATGTTCGCTGGGCCACCTTCGACAGCTAAACTATGAGTCCAATTCACCATGGCGGCCTTACTAGCTGAATACGCTGCCGTTGGGCCATTAGGTCTAAGTCCCAATGTTGAAGAAATATTCACGATGCTTCCGCCGCCGTGCTCTTTAAAATAGGGGAAGAGTGTGCGCACGATGCGGATCGGGGCAAAAAGATTCACCTCAAACTGGCGTTTCCAAATTTCATCAGTCCCAGTTTCCGTGGTGTGGGTTTCATAAATGCCGGCGTTATTCACTAACACTTCGATTTTGTGAATTTTAGAAGAAAGCATTTCATCAAGACGCTTTTGAACAGCAGCCACGTCCGTGATATCGCATGAAAGTAAGGTCGCGCCACTGCGGCAGCGAAGAGCGACTTCTTGAAGTCTTTCTTTATCTCTTCCCATCAAATAAACGAAATATCCGTTTTTTGCGAATTCAATGGCAGTGGCAGCACCGATTCCGCTGCTAGCTCCGGTAATGAGGGCGGCTTTTTTCATAACAACGTTCTCCAGACTGGACTTATGCTAGCAAAAATAAGGACCGATAGGAAGGCATGTCGATGCGCGAAGCGATGAATGTGGCGATAAAATATTTTGTAATTGGCGTTGTGCTATTTGTCGCCTTTTGGGGATCTTTTTAGTTCTAAACACCTTAGATTTTAGAAATAAAAAAAGCCGGGGAGCACCCGGCTTTTTTGTTTCCACGAAACAAAGCGATTAAGACGCTTTTTTCGCAGTGTAGTGATAATGCTTCTTATCGAAGTCCGGAGCTTTCATTCCATCCTTCGTGATAAGACCCGCTTTAAACCAATCAAAGTGTTCTGCGCAGAAACCTGCTTTTTCAGCTTTCTTTTTGCAGCCCTCGCCCGTGCAGCGAGAAGATTCAAGCGACACTACGTTGTTTGGGATTTGTTTTTCGAATTTCTTGTCAGCCATTGTGACCCCCATGTTGTTTCTTAAGCCGTAAAAAAGTCTTAAGACATAGGTCTTATCGGCGTCCCACAAAGGAACTTAACACTCCGACTATTTCTCGCAATTCCCCGTCTCAAAACGAGAAAGCCAAAAGGTGCCTGCTTGCTGCGAGCTCCTGCCCTTGCCCTTCGGGTAAACGCGAAAAAATGCCATCGTAGCATTTATTGCTTTTTAAGGTTTTGCCGCGTTAAGTGCGCGTTTTCTGGAAGGGGTTTTTCGAAAGGTGCCTGGTTCTTTTTGCGGTTTCACTGCGTCAAATGGGTCTCTACCACCGATTCGGTGGTGAATATTGCACGTTCAAAATAAAAAAGGCTGCGAGATGCAGCCTTTTTCTATATTTCTTTTTTAATTAGATCAGTTTTAGAAAGCGACCAAGATCAACAGGTTTCGAGAACAGGTAACCTTGTCCATAACGAGCGCCAAGAGTTTCTAGAACCAAGGACTCTTCATTGTTCTCAATACCCTCTGCGATAATTTCTAAATCCATAGCGTGCGCTAAGTGGATGATAGAACTTACAACGGCTTTTGATTTTGGATCAGAAAGCACTTTCATCACAAAAGAGCGGTCAATTTTCAAGAAGCTGATTGGCATCTGAGTCAAATACTGCAAGCTTGAAAATCCTGTACCGAAATCATCAATAGAAATCGCGTAACCTTGGTTGCGGCACTGATTCAGTGATTCAAGAGCAATCGCGCCATCCATCATCACTCGTTCAGTCATCTCTAATTTAATATTTTTCGTTTGCAGATCATGTTTTTCACGAAGGTCTTCTAAGTTATTCACGAAATCAGAATGCGTGAACTGACGACCAGAGATATTGATACTCATCATAAAATCATCTGCAAGCTTGGTCTTTTTAGCGTCACGCAGTTGATCTTGAATCGTTTTTAAATCTTTCAAAGCTTGATTGATAATCCAATGACCGATGGGAATGACCATCGAAGAATTTTCAATCACATCGATAAACAAATTCGGAGAAATCAATCCATGAACCGGAGAGTTCCAACGAAGAAGCGCCTCGCAACCCATAACTTGCTTGGTTTTTAGATTCACGATCGGCTGATAAAAAAGTTCAAATTCCTTATTTTGAAAAGCCTGAAAGATTTGATTTTCAAGTTTGATTTGATCTAAAGCGCCTTGAGTCCCGTCATCACCAGCACCTGAATTTTCAAACTCTACTTCAGACATTTTAGTGCCAGCAGGAGTATTCAAATTTTTACGGCGTAAACGTTTTAAAAGAACACGCATTAAAAGCTGCACGACTTTATCGGCAGTGGATACGCGCTCTAGGACTTGTTGCTTAGTAACGATCGCTAAACGCACATCTTCAAGAGCACGAACGGAAGCCGATCTATTCTGATTGTCGATCAAGGACATCTCACCGAAGATTTCACCTTCACCTAGAATGGTTAAAGGGATTTCCTCTTTGTCTTTGCTGATGTAAACCAGCACCCGGCCTTTTTCGATGATGTAGGCACAATCTCCTGCATCACCTTCACTAAAAATAATCTGATCTTTATGTATGTCGACGGACTGAGCTGGTGAATTCATGGATCTAATTCTAGGCTTTAGAAGGTGCAGCGACAAGTCCAGGTCCCCGAAATTTTCTAAAAATTTCCGGTAATTATATCTCGGTCGACTCCCATTACAGAGGTTTTAAAGGTCATCCTCTGGACAAGGCTCTGGAGTCTTGATACTTAACCGCCTCGGGAGATTTTTATGAAACTATTTTTAGCTACTGTGATGATAATTCTTTCTGGTCTAACTGCGCAAGCTCGCTCAAATAGCGGTTGGAAGCCAATGGCAAACGAGACGATTTGGCCCAATGCTCCTTTCTTTAGAGATTACCATCTTAATGATGGAAACGAGTATTCGGAAGTGATGATCCAAGTTGATGTGGGAGTCGTGAGAGTTTCACAAGCGATCGTTATGACAGAGTCGTTGCACCAACTTCCATTGTGGAATGTGCAAGGTGATTATGTGTCCCCACGTCGTGGTGGTGCGAGTTTCCCAATTTCAAAACTTCGCTCTTTACGAATTCAAATGCAGAACTTGCAGGGTAACGGTCGTCCAGCTCGCGTAGTTATCTACATCCGCTAATTGGTTTAAAAAATATGAAACAAAAAAAGGCGCCTTACCAGCGCCTTTTTTTTTATTTTGCTTTTAGGTTGGCTAGATCCAGTTGGTTCAGCTGATTGAGTTTCCATCCGGTGAATTCAGGTTTTACTAAGATTGAAAATTGAATCGCGCCTAATGGGATCATCAGATGATTCTTCATTAGGTATTCTGTACCGGCAAGACACGCATTTTTCTGTTCAGCTTGAGTCTTCGCTTTGCCAAGGTTAGCCAAAAGCTTATCGTACTCTGGCGATTTAATTCTGAGATAATTTTCTGGGCTTAAAGGTCCAAAGGTTTCTAAAGCTGCAAGGCAAGTCGGGCGGTCTGCCGCGACACCTTTTCTAAATAATGCCGGAGGATTTTGACCTAAAATCTGCAAGAAAACTTTGTTCTCTTTAACCTCTAAATGCGTTTTAAGTCCCGCATTCTTGCTCCACTGGTTTTGCAGCCATTCAGTAGCTCTTTTATGATCTTCTCCGCCCAAAGCTGAAAACATCATATTATAAGTCTTATCGCTTTTAACTTTCGGTACTTTCTTTAAATCATAATCAAAGCACGGCGCTTTTTCCGGAAACCAAGAGTCGGGAAGTCCGATGCAACCAGGTCTTCCCTCAGAAGAAAAGATCTTTTGCAGTTCCACGTAGTTTAGAGAGTAAGTGAAGGCTTTTCTGACATCCTCTTGATTGGCTAATTCAGGGCCAAAACCAATATAATCTAAACGTGAAACCGGAACCCAATAAAAGTCAGAACGTTTTTTGTAACTTGGAATAAATAATGTCGGAAGACGCCTTAAAAATTGCAGTTCGTTTTTTTCATAAAGCTGCAAAGCTACGGTGTCTTCCTCGATGAAAAGAACTTCTACCAGAGGGCGATCCGGATGACCCATCTTATAAGTCCGATTCGATTCTAAAACAATTTTCTGCCCGCGTTTCCATTCTTTTAATTTGTAAGGACCAGTATACGCATCAAGCTTTTCTTTTGTCGGCGCTAAAATATAATTCGCCAAATTGTGTTCGAAGTCTGGATCAACCTTGCTCAGCTCAAATTTCAAAGTTGTTTTATCAGGAGCGCTCACACCTAAAGAATCCACTGGCTTTTTGCCGGCGTAAACTTCTTCGGCATTCTTAATGCTAAAAAGTAAATCCGCACGGGGGGCGGCCGTTTTAGGATTCAGAATCTTTTTATAAGTTTGAAGGAAATCTGCAGAGGTAATGGGCGAGCCATCACTCCAGGTAAGATCTTTTTTAAGTGTGCAAGTCAGTGTTGCATTTTTCTTATCGCGTTTACAACCTTCACCAAGATCAGGAGTTAAACCCTTAGAATCATCAAATGAAAAAATATTGCGATAAAGGTTGGTCAGCAAATAGCTGGAAGAAGATGTGCGTTGTTTGTTGGGATCAAGCCCGCCAGGCTCGTTCGCCAGATGCAGTCTAAATACTTTTTCTGCAGCAGTACCTGTCGAGCACGCTAAAAGAACTAAAATTGCAAAGATGTATTTCATAGCTAAGATCTTAGCTGTAATGAATTTAAAAAAGAAGCGTCTTTTCCATGAGGCAACCTAAGTGATTGCCCCTGGAACATAATTCTTGGCTTGTTTTAGTATGTCGAGTCTACACAGCTTCCAGCAATAGTTTCTTTGGCGCTTTGAAGCCCTTCCCATGCCTGCCTTTTTTGCTCTTCAATAGAATTAGGACAGCTGTTTGAATAAAGGTTGAACACGTACTCATACATTTTGGCGGCCAGCTTCGCGTTGTAACAAACAGCATCTGGAATCGGTTTAATCTCTAGGGCTGACCATCGATCAAACTCTGCTGAAAGAGCCGCATCATTACACGCCACTGTTGGCGCCTTGTATTTGCCTGTACCGCGCAGACCGGATGTACCAGAATTGGAAGAGCCATTTTCTTGCGGAGGAGTCTTTCTCGGGTCTTGATGACTGCCTCCACGCAGAAGACTCTTTGCTGCCGTCAGAATACGATTGCATTGTGGCATTTTAGAACACTCTTCTTGTGTGGGTGGATAGTAAGTTTGGAATTCAGAATAACGGTGAAAGAGAAGGTACTCTAAGAGGTCTGCTCGCTTCCCGATGACGAAGGGATTATTTGATACTCCGTTCGAAAAACTAAGTACCTCTTGTAAGTTTACCTTTACGGTACCGGAATGAGTTTCCTCATACTCAAGAATACCAATACCATCGGCATTTCCGTTTATACAGGCCCCTTGCCAAGAAGGCTTGACTATTTGTTTGAACCTTTGAGGGTAAGTTAATCTGCAGCCTTCGGCTGTTGTAATTTCATTCGGAGAACTGCGTTTGTTTAATTCTGAAAAGAAGACATCACAGGAAGAGTTTTTAGTTTTGAAGCAGTCTGTAAAGAGAGGATCGTAAAACTCTTTAGCGGTAGAAGTATTAAATAGACCGGCGGATAAATAAATGATTGTTGGATTTTTCATGAATAATCCATTGCTCATTTGAAGAAACAATTGTGGCAACGGGATGCCGTCTGCATTTCGATATCTCAGCCATCCAAAGCCCTCAGCTCTACCATTCGGGCAGGCTCCATCCCAAAGCCAAGAGTTTTTTAGGATGTTTTCAGTTTCGTTTTTATATGTTTCCGGTAATTCAAGTGAGCAATTATTTTCAGTCTTATAAAAAACTGTCTTAATACGCACGGGTTCGCTTTTTTTACCACCGCCAAGCTTCGGCCACTTCCAAGCCTGGGCGTTCAACGAAAGAGTAAAAATCAGAGCGAAATAGACAAGAAACTTCATGAAATTCTCCACGGATTTAAAGTGGAGGTAAATTACTCTATATTTACCAAAAATCAGATTACAAGAAGGCAAATGTAAAAAATATTCTAAGGTGTCAGGATTCTAGACACTGAGAGAAATAAGAAAAAGACGGACGAGTATCAGTTCGTCTCATAGATCTGAATGATATACTCCTGAATTTTTCTTCCTTTCGGATTCAAAGCCAAACACCTCGATGGCTTTGCAGATCTCGTCAATGTTGGAACATAATTTTTCCAGGCGTTTTCTAACCTTTTCATTGCTATTCAATCATAAACAAGAAAGTGATTGTTGTTTACTGCAAGGGCGAATAACTTGCGTCGCTCTTAAACACAAACCCAAGGATACATGATGAAAAAAATCATTTTAATGTTAGCAGTGGCGGCTTTTGGAACTTTGTCAGCGCCTGCATTCGCAGAAGAAGAAACAATCAATTGCATTGAAGCTGAACTGCAAATCGGAAAGCTCAAAGACTCATTACGCATGATGAAAGTGCAGTACGATTATACTCCCGATGCGATGAAAGCCCAAATGCGCGAAATCATGGCGGACCTACAAAAATCCATTGATGATCTTCAAGCCCAAGTGGATGAAAAGTGCAGTACCTACCCAGATGATAATTAGTAGAAAATAAAAAGGGCGAAGACCGTATGATCTTCGCCTTCGAAGTTGCTTTAGCTACGCGGCCCGAAGGCCGCTGCGCTCCGGCGTCCGCCGACTACTTATCCAACTCCATCTTAGCAATCGTTTGCAATTGCATGTTGGTAGTACCTTCGTAGATCTGACCGATCTTAGCATCGCGCCAGAATTTCTCTACAGGGTATTCTTTAGTGAATCCGTTACCACCGAAAAGATCGATCGCTTTAGAAGTGATTTTCTCAGCCGCGCGAGAAGCGTAAAGTTTCGCCATCGCAGCTTCTTCGATGAAATCTTGGCCAGCGTCTTTTAAACGAGCGGCATTGTATACCATCAAACGAGCTGCTTCTAATTCAGTACGCATTTCAGCCAACTGGAATTGAACGCCTTGAAAGTGGGCGATGGGTTTACCAAATTGCTCACGGCCTTTAACGTAACCAAGAGCTGCTTCGTAAGCGCCTTGAGCGATACCGATCATTTGTGCGCCGATACCGATACGACCTTCGTTCAATGTTTCGATCGCGATTTTATAACCTTTACCAACTTCACCAAGAACGTTCTCTTTAGGAACTTCGCAGTTTTCGAATAATAATTCGCAAGTTGAAGAAGCGCGGATACCTAATTTGTCTTCTTTTTTACCAACTGTGAAACCTTTGAAACCTCTTTCAACTACGAAAGCAGTGATGCCTTTGTAACCTTTAGAAGAATCGATGTTTGCAAACACGATGAACACGTTTGCTTCATTACCGTTGGTGATCCAAAGTTTGTTTCCGTTAAGAACCCATTTGTCACCTTTGTCTTCAGCTTTCAATTTCAAAGCAAAAGCATCAGAACCAGATGAAGATTCAGAAAGTGCGTAAGCGCCAACCCATTCAGAAGCCATTTTGCTTAAGTATTTTTCTTGTTGAGCTTCAGTACCCCATTTAAGGAAGGCGTTTGTCGTCAAAGTGTTTTGAACGTCGACTAGAACAGAAACAGATCCATCAACGCGACCGATTTCTTCAACCGCTAAGCACGCCATTGTGAAAGTCGAGCCTGCTCCGCCGAATTTTTCCGGAGTTTCAATACCCATCAAACCCATTTGGAAAAGCTTTTGGATGATTTCAGGATTCATCGCTGCCTTTTCGTCCATGTGTGTCACATGAGGTTTGATTTCAGTTTCAGCAAATGAGCGAACAGCTTCTCTAAATGCTGCTTCGTCTTCAGATAAAGTTGTCAATGCAGGACGTGCATGAGTTACGTTGGACATGTCTTCCCCTTCGTAGAGTCATATAAGTTCAAGTGCGCTCAGGAAAGTATCCGCTTCAAAGAAATTATTCAAGGGGTTGAAAGGACGAGAGCTTTTCTCTTAACAAGATGTGTTACGATGGATGCACTTTATATAAGCAACTGATTGGACACACTAGACAAGGGTCCAGGTGTGCTTTAGCGTGAGGTGATATGGATATGGTCGAAATTGGCGCCAAGATTGGTATTTACTTTATTCCGTTTCTTTTTGCACTGTGCTTCCACGAGTTCGCTCATGGTTGGATGGCAAAAAAACGTGGGGACAACACCGCAGAAATGATGGGTCGTTTAACGATGAACCCTGTGGCCCACATGGATATGATTGGAACACTTGTTCTTCCGATTGTTTCTATCTTGTTTGCAAGCCCCATCTTCTTTGGTTGGGCAAAACCAGTTCCAGTGAACTCAAGAAACTTGAAAAATCCAAGAATTGATATGTTCTGGATTGCGATTGCGGGACCTCTTTCAAATGTTTTATTGGCATTTGTCGGAGCCATCGTCATCGCCGTTGTTGCTAAGTACTTCTTAGCTGCAAGTTACGCTTCAGGTGTTATTGAAATTCTAAAAACATTTATCGTAACGAATTTATTTTTGGCGTTTTTCAATATTTTACCTCTTCATCCACTGGATGGCGGTAAAGTTCTTGCGCGCTTTTTGCCGGCGCAATTGAATTATAAATTAGAACAAAACGAACACATCACCAGCATGGTATTGATGGCTCTAGTATTAACTGGAACCCTAAAAATTCTCTCTGTGCCGGTGATCTGGAGTTACAACCATCTTGTGACCTTAGCTTTAGGAGGCTTCGGGATATGAGTTCTGAACCCAATGTAGAAACCAAAGTAGCTTCTCCACCGGCAAGACGCCAACGCGTTATGTCTGGGATGCGTGTCACTGGCCGCCTTCATATCGGCCACTACTGGGGTGCTTTACAAAATTGGGTGAAACTTCAAGATGACTACGACTGCTTTTTTGGTGCGATGGATTGGCACGGGATGACCACGGCCTACAAAGCGCCCAAAGAAATTGCGCCATGGACTCGCGAGATGATCGCGGAATTCATCGCATGGGGAGTCGATCCAAATAAATCCACTATCTTCATTCAAAGCCGCGTGCCAGAGCATGTGGAGCTTTTCATGATTTTCGCAAACATGGTCCCAATGGGCTGGTTAGAGCGTGTGAATACATGGAAAGATGCGATTGAAGAGATGAAAGCCAATGACACCCACAATTTGGGCCGTTTTATGTATCCGGTTCTGCAGGCTGCAGATATTGCGATGTATCGCGCGCAAAAAGTTCCCGTGGGTGCCGATCAGATTTCACACTTAGAAATCTCGCGTGAGATCATTCGTCGCTTTAATCATTTATATAAAGCGAAACTTCCAGAGATGGAGCCGCTTTTAACTGAAATTCCTCTAGTGCCAGGTTTGGATGGTCGTAAGATGTCTAAATCCTATGGCAACTCTTTGTATTTAACTGAAGATACAGAAAAAGATTTGCGCAAAAAAGTGAACATGATGGTGACCGATCCAGCGCGCGTGCGTCGTGAAGATCCAGGGGAGCCAACAAAATGTTCTGTCTATGGATACCACAAACTTTATTCTTCTGCTGAAGACATCCCGTGGGTTGAACACGGCTGTCGTACAGCCGGAATCGGTTGCGGGGACTGCAAAGCCCGCTTGGCCGAGAATATTGAAAAAGTATCCAAAGGACCTCGAGAAAAGAAAAAAGAATTGTTGAATAATCCAGGTCTGCTTGATTCAATTATCGACGCTGGATGCGAAAAGGCGAGGGCCGAAGCACAGAAGACTCTGCAAATAGTACGTTCCAATATGAAGTGGTAGAGGGGATCCATCATTCATGAGTATTACAGTTCAGTTGCCTAAATTCGAAGGACCGCTGGGGCTTCTTCTTTATCTAATCCGTAAAGAAGAAATGGATATCATGGACATAAAAGTTCATGAGATCACCAAGCAGTACCTTGATTACATCAAGTTGATGAAAGAATTGGATCTGGAAGTGGCCGGCGAGTTTGTCGCTATGGCTTCAACTTTGATTCAAATTAAATCCCGCATGCTGCTTCCTCAGTACGATGAAAACGGTGAGGTTGTTGAAGCGGAAGATCCACGTAAAGAACTTGTTCAAAAACTTCTTGAGTATCAAAAGTTCCAGGAAGCCGCAAAACTTCTTTATGATCGTCCGTTGGTTGGTCGTGACGTATGGTTGCGCGGGACCCGTGAATCATTAACTGAAAAAGAAGAAGAAATTATCCTAGAAGACAATGCTTTGTTTTCTTTAATTTCTAGCTACCGCCGCGTTCTTCGTTCGGTGAAAAAGAAAATTCACCAAGTGGCTGCGAAAGCTCAGTCGATCTCTAGCCGCATCCTTGAAATGAAGGATCGTTTGTTAGTGGGTCAAAAAATCACTTTGATTGAGCTAGTAACAGCAACAGAAGACCGTGCTCGCCAAACTTTGATCACATTCTTATCTTTGCTTGAACTTGGTAAAATGGGCTTTGTTGGCCTTTACCAATCAGAAGCTTATTCTGACATCTGGGTTGATACTAAAAAACCGATTGAGACCGACGTTCTTAGCCGTGTTGAAGAGTACGATTCTATGAGAGCTGATGAAGTCGCAGCGAAGATGATGGAAGATTCCAAAAAGATCGCTGAAGACGAAGATTTGTTGGCGGATACAGAAGAAGAGCAAGCGCAACCAGCACAATTGCAATTGGAACTGGGTGCAGGTCTTCCTGATGGAATTGATTTTTTAGAAAACGCAGCAGACGACATTGCGTCTGATGACGAAATTCTTGCCGCTGAAAATGAATTGTTTAATGAAGAAGTTGCGCCTGTAGAAGTCGCTAGCGAAGTTGGAGTTGAATTAGAATTCTCCAGTGAAGCTAGAGTGGATCAGGTGGCTACTAATGACATGCCGGATGCTGAAGTTTAAGAGGGAACGATGTCAGACGAAAAAGATTTGATGAACGACGAATTAGATCAAGCTGTAGAAACTGAAATCGAAGAAGGTGCTGAACTTTCTTTAGATGGAATTGAGTCTGAAGCTTCAATCTTCCTACAAGAAGAGGAAGAATCAGAAGGCTTCCTTCCTGAAGCAACAGATGAAGAAACTGAAGAAGCTGAAATGGCTGCTGATGACGTTTCTGTTGAAGGTACAGAGCTTGATGGCTTTGATTCAGCTGAAATCGAAGAAGTTGAATTCGTAGAAGAAGAGCGCCTTGAAAGCATCGTAGAAAGCGTTCTTTTCGCGAGCGATCGTCCAGTGAGCCTAGCATCATTAAAATTACTATTTAAAGGCACAAATATCCGCACGGATAAAATCCGTAGAGCCCTTGATCAATTAGCGGTTGAGTACGCGGGCGGGCGTCGTGGTGTTACTTTGGAAGAAGTTCCAGGCGGCTACCAGCTTCGTACCAAAATCGACAATATGGAATTCTTAAAGCGCACTTTGAAAGCTCGTCAATTCAAGCTTTCTGGTCCAGCTTTAGAGGTTCTTTCTATCGTTGCTTATAAACAGCCAACTGTAAAAGCTGAGGTGGATGAAATCCGTGGCGTAGAGTCTGGTCACTTGTTGCGCGCATTGATGGAAAAGAACTTGGTTTGCTTTGAAGGTAAATCAGAACTTCCAGGTCGCCCTATGCAATACGGAACGACTAAAAAGTTCCTAGAAATCTTTGGTCTTCGCACTTTAAAAGAACTTCCAACTTTATCACAAATCGATGAGTTGTTACCGGAAGGTATCGATGAAGTTCAAGCTGAAGAAAAACCAACTCTAGCCTCAATCACAGATTCCATGTCTGAGACTTTCAACGGTTCTTACTCTCAAGGTGAAGAAGAACTTATGAAAATCCAATCTCAGCTTGAAGATATCGCGACAACTTCAAATTTCTTTGAAGAAGAAAAACGTCGCCAAGCTGAAAAACGCGATCAAGAGCGCGCACAAAACATCCGTGATGCTTTGGCATTCGGTGAGCCTGTGTCGACTCGTGATGCGAATTGGTTAAAAAAATACGATGAAGCTTTGGCTGCGGGTACTTCACTTGTAGCAATTGCTGCTGAAAAGAAAGCTGCTTTCATGAAGCCGAAATCGGCGGAAGCCGGCGGTGCTGAAGCGTCAGACGACGCGGAAGCTGAAGCAGCTTCAGAAGAAATGATGGCTTCTGAAGGCGAAGAGTCTGAAGAGATGTCAGACGAAATGGCTGAGGCGATTGAGGACTTCGATAATGACGAAGACCTTGATGAAGCTTCTGATGATCAGCTTTTGGCAGATGCAGAATCTGATGTTGACTCTGACGACGAAGAGTCTTCTGATGAAGATGAGCTGCCATTTTTAGGAGAAGCTGATGACATCGACGAAGAAGGCGAAGCTTCTGTTTAAGGGCTTACTAAGCCTGTGGATCGTTTATAATATATTTACAATGTTCGTAATGCCCAACGTAGGTAACTACTTTGGGCGTTCTGCTTCTAGATTCATAATTCCCTACGCAAACACTGTGGGCTTAAATGCCACCTGGAATTTCTTTTCTCCAGATCCGGCCCACACCATGTACATTCGTTATGTGGCTCGCTTCTATGATCAAGATGGCAATGAGATCAAAGAGTCCATCGAAGGATTTTTCCCTGAAGAAAAAAACAAGGGGATCGTAAACCCCGCTCACAAGCGCGATCTGTACGCCATGCGTTTTATGGTCATTGATCCCAAGCGCCTAAAGATTCTTCTAGGCCCATGGCTTTGCAAACAATACCCGGGCGCAAGTTCAGTTGAAATGGAACACATTATTGAAACCGTTCCTTCTCTTGACCAAGTGGTGACTTTAAAGGAACAGACCTTGGCTGATCTTTCCCAAGAAGTGCAATACATCCGCGAAGAAGTGTCCTGCCGCGGTGGGGCTGATGAGGTGGAGTTATGAAGCGTTTATGGCAGCGTTGGGATGACTTCTGGTTTGCTCCGCAAAGTCTTTTAGGCTTAGCATTCATGCGCATTCTTTTATGCGGAACCATGTTCTATTTATACTCAGTACGTTTATCTAATCTGCATTACTATACCGATGAAAGCTGGATCCCAAAATCCCTGGCAATAGAGGTAATGCCAGAGCTGTCACGCCCGTTATTTTTATGGGCTTTTTGGCCCGATTCTTTCAACCCGCTGATGCACGGATTATTGGTTTTCTTTTTGGGCTGTCTAACTTTAGGTGTAGGCGGAAGAATTTTTGCGGCGCTAGCGTGGGTGATTGGTGCGGGATTTATCCAGCGCAATTATTCGGTGAATTTCGGTGCTGATATCATCGCTAATTTATTTTTATTCTATATGATCTTCGCAAACTCCTGCGAGCGTTTAAGTATTATCAATCTTTTCCGGAAGAAGACTTATTTTAAGAATGCCGACATCTTAAGTTCGCTCATGATTCGCATGATGCAATTTCAAATTTGCGTGATTTACGCTTACACAGGATTTGAAAAATTAAAGGGCGGTAGCTGGTGGGACGGGACGGCCTTATGGAGTGTAATGGCCAATCCGCAAATGACCACCATGGATTTTTCTTTCCTAAGATCCATTCCGTGGATTATCCCTATCATGGCTTATCTGACCATTCTTTTTGAGGTTTACTTCCCTGCGATGGTGGCTTGGCCTAAAACCCGCAACGTCTGGCTTCTTATTGGGGTTGCTTTCCATATGGGGATTGGTGTGTTTATGGGTCTAGGGCCTTTTGCCACAACTATGATGTCGACCTATTTTCTGTTTATTGATCCGCTCATTTTGGAACAGAAAGTCCTGCCCCTTGTCTCAAAACTAGACCGCCGTAGAATCTGATTTAGGTTTTTTGTATATTTCTTTATCCTATCAAGAGGATCCTGCTTCAGCTACGCGGCCCGGGGCCGCTGCGCTCTGCTGGCATCCGCCGACCAGGGGGAAAACATGTCCAAACAAGCACTTAAGATTTTAAGTTTGCTGAGCATTTTATTAATGACGGCGTGTTCTCCGATGGAAGGTCAGTCACTACTTACCAACGAAAGATCTGATGATTCCAGTCATACTTTAGATAAAACGCCAAAGTCTGAAGAGCTTTATTTAAAATCCTACAGTCCCACAATCAACACTATTGCAGGTCAAGCTAAGGCCGAAGTTTCTGGAGAGTGTTATATATCCACTTATCCGAATCACAAAATCGTCGCGTTAGAAAATGGCGTGCAGTTAGATATCGTAGATCTAAATCCCACGACGGACGCCAACGGTAGGTTCGCTGTTTGCAAAAACGGGAAGTTTAATTTAGCTATCAATACTTCAGCTTTGGCTGGAGGTATCCATTCTATTCGCTTGTTATTACAAGCCTATGACGAAAACGGCGCTGTGGTTGTGAATGATGCCCAAGGTGCTAGTGCCATCACTCTTACAAAGTAAAATTAAACTCGGACTTTAACTTTTGTTTAGCTTCGAAATCCTTTTTTTCTAGGATCAAGATGTCCTTTAACTGTAAATTGCGAATGTATTCAGCTCTTCGCTGTAAGGGGATTTCATCGCCGGTAACAGTTGCGAACGTAGAATTAAACGGAGTCTGTAAAAGGTATTTTTCCTGATAATAGGGTGTCGCCAAAGTATCAATAATTTCTAACACCAAGTCTTTATTCTCTGATGTCTGAGGGATCGCGGCTCCCCATACTAACAGTGCGCTTAAGTTAGCAAGTGTATCTTTAGAATCTTCTTTTAACGGAAGCTCAATGGCACCTTCATCTGCGTTCTTAGCAAGAAGCTGATCTAATTGCAAAGTCAGGATTTTCTTTTGGTTTACTTGTTCTAGCAGGCCTTGTTCTTTCCAAGTTTGGAAGTGCTTTAAAAGTAGGTCTTCATCGGCTAGTAAAAATAAAGTGGAAACCTGTTTGTTTTTAAGGAAATTCTGAAAACCAGTTCCATCCGGAGTTTGGATGTGGGTTTTCATCCAGTAAAAGGGCAGAAAGAAAAATCCGTTGTCGTTTTTACCTAAGAAATCAGAGGCAGTTCTTTGTGCTAATTCACCATGACTAGAAAGATCCAAAAGCAGAATTTGCTGTGCAAGTGTATGTGCCCAAAAGGACGGAAGTAACAAAAGATCCACGCCAGGGCTTGCTACGGTGTGCGCAAGTAAACTTTCCCAATCACGACTGACGGTGACAGAAAACTTCACATGCATTTCAGCTTCTAATTCTTTTTGAAGCTGTTCAGGAAAGAATGCTGCGTCTGTTGTGATGATTTGGATTTTTTCAGGGCTAATGAAAACGCTTTTTGAAAGTCCATGGGGAAGAACGCCATGAAGAAAGCCCACACCCATACATACTAGAAAAAAAAGAAACCACAGAATTTTCGTTTTCATTGGGACAATCATAGCCTGTTTCAGATTTTTTTTTAATTGGAAACTTCGGAAGTGTCTTAGTTGATATGAGAACTTCGAACTTTCGATAATCGGAAAATAGCTTTAAAAATAACGATGAAGTTTCTATTGGCAATCCACTCTATACATTTCAAAGCTACAAAAATCACCACCGCTCCGATGACTGTGTGCAGCACCGACGCGGTAGTAAGATTACGTGTAACTATAGGGGCGCCAGGTATCGCTGAGTTAAATGGAATAGAAGTGGGACAGATTTTAAGATTTGGTGGGATTAAAAATAAAAAAGAGCGTCTTGTGAACGCTCTTTTTTTTACTTAAAAAGTCCCAGTCTTCGCTCCTGCAGAGCTACCCTTAGTGAGCCAGCCCTTGAGATCGGCTAGCGGGTAAAAAAAATTAGAATGCTTCGTCGAAAGCAACAGCTCCGCTAACGCCGACTTGGTAAGCAGAAACTCTTCTTTCAAAGAAGTTTGCAAGCTCTTGCATGTCTTGAAGCTCCATGAACGCGAATGGATTTTTCACGTTGTAACGAGGAGCAATGCTTAAGCTTTCAAGGCGTTGGTCTGCGCAGTACTCAAGGTATTGTCTCATGTCTTTTGGTGAAAGACCGGCAACACCCAGTTGAAGTACGTCATTCGCAAATTCCATTTCGCACTCGATAGCATCTTCAAGCATCTGAGTGACCATGTCTTCCATCTGAGAATTGAAAAGATCTGGCTCCTCTTTACGAGCCGTTTTGATCACTTCCATCGCAAATGCCATATGCATAGATTCATCACGGAATACCCAGTTAGTACCAGATGCAAGACCTTGCAATAGACCTTTTGAACGCAAGAAGTATACGTAAGCAAAAGCTGCATAGAAGAACAGACCTTCCACGCAAGTTGCAAAGCAGATCAAGTTCATCAAGAAACGACGACGGTCTTCTTTGGTTTTCAAAGAATCCAATTCGTTGATTGAATCCATCCATTTAAAGCAGAAATCGCCTTTTTTCTTAATAGAAGGAATGTTTTCAATCGCCGCGAAAGCTTCCGCTCTTTCATCTGGATTTGGAATGTAAGTATCCAAAAGGGTCAAATAGAATTGAACGTGTAAAGCCTCTTCATAAAGCTGACGAGACAAGTACATGCGACCTTCAGGAGAGTTCACGTGTTTATAAAGGTTCAATACAAGATTGTTCCCCACGATAGAGTCACCAGTTGCAAAGAATGCCACCAAGCGAGAGATCAAATGTCTTTCTGCTGGAGTCATTTTTGAATGAAGGTCTACAAGGTCTGTAGAGAAGTCTACTTCGTCTACAGTCCAAGTGTTCTTAATACCGTTTTTGTACATTTCGTAAAAAACTGGGTATTTCATCGGGCGTAATGTTAAGTCAAAACCGGGATCTAAAATCATAAAATATATTCCTTAATTGAACCGGAATATCGCAAGATATTCCGGAGCTGCTTCAGCCTACGCGCGCCCGAGAGCGCGCTTCGGCACTGCGGCCTGCCGGCCTACTGACAAGCCTCGCAAGCTTCTGGGTTTTCCAAAGAGCATGCGATCACTTCTGAATCAGTATAAGTTTTCTTCGGAGCTGCTTCCGCAGGAGCTGCATCCATCATGTTCGCTGGAGTTGAATCAAGACCTGCGTTGTTTGAAGTTGCCTTCACTGTAGTCTTAGCGATTTTAGTCGCTGGACGAGAGCGAAGGTAATAAGTGGTTTTTACACCTTTCTTCCACGCGTACATGTACATTGAAGAAACTTTTCCGATTGTCGGGCTTTCCATGAACAAGTTCAAAGATTGAGCTTGGTCAATGTAAGCGCCACGATCAGCAGCCATATCGATCAATGACTTCATCGGGATTTCCCATACGTTGCGGTACAATTCTTTCAATTGTTGAGGAATTGCAGCGACGTCTTGGATGGAACCTTCTTGAAGTTTGATTTCGTTACGAACGTCTTCATTCCAAAGACCAATCGCTTTTAAATCAGAAACCAAGTACTTGTTGATTTGCATGAATTCACCAGAAAGTGTTTCACGTTTAAACAAGTTAGAAACTTGCGGTTCGATGGCTTCGTAGCAACCTACGATAGAAGCGATAGTCGCAGTTGGAGCAATAGCGATAAGAAGAGAGTTTCTTAGGCCATGCTTTTTAATGCGCTCTTTTAGTTTTTCAAAACGCTCTGGTTGAGACGGAGTCACGCCCCAAAGATCGTATTGCAATAAACCTTTAGCCGCTTTTGTTTGTTCGTAAGCGCCATGAGGGCCGTGTTTTTCAGCTAATTCACAAGAAGTTACTAGCGCATTGTAGTAGATCTCTTCTTGGATTTTCATAGACAAATCACGAGCCGCTGCAGAGTCAAATGGAAGCTTCAATTGGAAGAAAGCATCCTGAAGACCCATCACTCCCAAACCTACTGGACGCCATTTGTGGTTAGAGTCCTGAGCAGTTTGAATAGGGTAGAAGTTGATATCTACAACGCGGTCTAGGTACTTCACAGCTGTGCGAACAGATTTCGCAAGCTTTTCAAAGTTGAATTGACCGTTTTCAACGTGTCTACCAAGGTTTACAGAACCAAGGTTGCACACTGCAGTTTCTTTATTTGAAGTCACTTCTAAGATCTCAGTGCAAAGATTTGACAAGTGAATAACGTTGCCAGCTTCGCCAGTTTGGTTGGCTTTTAAGTTCGCAGCGTCTTTAAATGTCATCCAGCCGTTACCAGTCTGCGCAAGAGTTTTCATCATGCGAGAGTAAAGATCACGGGCTTTGATTTGCTTAGAGTAAAGTTTGTTCGCTTCCGCTTCAGCGTAAGCCGCTTCAAACTCGGGACCGTAAGTGTCGACGAAATGAGGCACTACACGTGGGTCAAACAAAGACCACATGCCATCAGTTTCAACGCGTTTCATGAATAAATCTGGAACCCAGTTCGCAAGATTCAAGTTATGAGTACGTTTTGCTTCATCACCGGTGTTATCGCGCATTTCAAGGAACTCTTCGATGTCAGCATGCCAAGTTTCAAGATAAACGCAGGCAGCACCTTTACGTTTTCCACCTTGGTTCACAGCCGCAACGGAAGAATCCATGGTTTTCAACCAAGGAATGATACCGTTTGAGTGACCATTAGTTCCTTTGATCAAAGAACCACGGGAACGAACGCGAGAGTAGGCTACACCAATACCGCCAGCGAATTTAGAAAGCAAAGCGATGTCTGTGTACTTAGCGTAGATCGCAGACAAGTCGTCATCTGGCGAATCCAAAAGATAGCAAGAAGACATTTGTGGGCGAGCTGTACCAGAGTTAAATAGAGTCGGTGTAGACGCCATGTAATCGTGGGAAGAAATCAAACGATAGAACTCGACTGCTTCGTCTACAGATTGCGCCAAACCGCAAGCCACACGCATAAAGAAGTATTGAGGTGTTTCAAACACCTGACGTGAAGTTGGGTTTTTCAATAGATAACGGTCATAAACCGTTCTAAGACCGAAATACTCAAAACGATCTGTGCGATATGGTTCAATTGCGGCACAAAGAGCCGCTTTGTTAGCTTCTACGAATTTATATGTAGCTTCTGACAAAAGGCCTTTGTTGAAACCAAAAGAAACGGAATCAGCAAATGATTGGATTTTTTGAGAACGCACTTCTTCATCGATATAAGTAGAAAGAAGACGGGCAGCCAAACGAGAATACTCAGGCTCTTCACCGATAAGCAAAGACGCTGTCTGAATACAAAGATTATCTAGTTCGTTTGTCGTTGCACCATCATATAGACCACTAATAGCTTTTGTAGCTACGCGAAGAGGGTCTACTTGAGTCAACCCTTGGCAATTTCTTGTAACACGCTCAACGATTTTCGTTACGTCAACCGGCTCAAGTGTGCCATCTCTCTTTTTTACTCTCATGATGTGAGCTGTTGTTTCCAACATGTTGAATCCCCTCTGCCCCGTTCCCTCTGGGCAAAAAAATCCCCGCCCGTCCTTTTACCCCTCGTAAAAAGTCAGGTCGTGGTTAAATAAAAATGTCTAATTGATGAGACTGAGTTGCTATTCCTTAGCGATTTGGTTTCTAGAGTATCTTTGTCTGATCTCTTCGAACCTCCCTCTCTTACCCCCTATATCTAGGGGTGAGTTACAGGCGCCTTGTCCATAAGGCGGGTATCGGTCTCAATTCAAACTTTGTAATTCTTTCCGGGCGCTGGCAAGTATATTTTTGCAGATAACGCTAACTTTTTTGTGACGTTGCTCATCAATTAAGCAATCTTGGAACCCTTGTTGACTTAAATTTCCTGCAAAGAAATGCGGCAAAGGTTTGCCATTTTACCTCTTAAAACCTAAGTCTAGGTAGAAAAGTCTGTTTTTAGCTGTTTTAAACGGTATTTTCTCTGTACTGATCTTACAAGATCTTAAATTGCTGAAAACCTAAACAAGGTTTGGGGACAAAGGCACCGATTTTTTTTGTAAGTAACTTTGGGCCGCAATGTCTTCCGCCGTCGTCGCCACGAAATTCTGCGACTGATAGGCCTTCTGAGCGCGCAAATGATCTATAATATACTGGTGAGTGCCCATTTTATCTTTCGTCCACTCTGGAGCGATCAATTCATCCCAGCGAGACGAATAAGCAGCAAGTCTATGCATCGCAAATTTCGGAGATAAATGTTTTAAAAACACCTCTACACGATGAGCGTAAGTTTCGCGATCAATCGGAGTGAATTCACCCTTCGCATACATCTCTTCAAGTGGGGTTTGTTTTAGGACGTGTAGGTTATGAAGCTTTACATTTGTGATTGGCAGGGTATTTACGATCTCAGCAGTCTTGATGATATGCTCATCCGTTTCGCCAGGATTTCCGAAAATCAAATGAATCCCTAAATCCACTTTCGTAGAGTTCGCAATCTTGTGAACGGCTTCAATCGAAGCTTCCGCAGTGTGCCCGCGACGCATGAATTCTAGTTGGTCATTAAAGAAACTCTGTACACCTAGTTCAACAGCGACAAAGGATCTTTCGTGATATTCCTGCCATAAATCTAAAACCGCTTTCGAAAGACAATCGGGACGAGTTCCTAGGGTAAAACCCTTTACCCACGGATAAGAAAGGGCCACATCAAAGTTGTGACGAAGAGCTGAAACTTTAGTGAATGTATTTGTGTAAGCTTGGAAGTAGATCAAAAAAGCTTTCGCTTTGTAACGATCACCAATCTGAGTCTGATACTTTTCAATTTGCGTGCGTAATTCCATGGAAAGGCTTTCCGCATTGGCCGCTGATCCCCAGACATCGCAAAACACGCAAGTTTGCATGCCCTTAAGGCCACGGCGGTTGGGACAATCATCCACGACAGATACAGGCACCTTATAAACCTTTTCGCCAAAGAGCTTATTGTAGTGCTCACTGATTGTATGATAGGGAAGTCCTAACCAGCCTTTTTCCATAGAACACTTATAGTTTTATTTTGCGGGAAGTCAATGAAGTCATGGGCGGATATCGGGTTTGAGATCGAAATCACGAGGGATGAAAGCCCTTCGTTGCGCTTACTTCATTCTATCGATCCTAATAAGCCTTATGGGGAATCCATGCACCATTCAGGGGGCGCCGCCACTGAAACCTTTCTAATCTATGGAGCCCCGATCAAGGAGACTCTTGAAAAGATCCAGAATCCTCACTTTTTAGTCGTTGGATTAGGGATCGGGTATATTGAGCTGGTTATCGCTAAAGAAGCTTTGCTGCTGGGAAGATCTTCGCAAGATGTGGGATTGATCACAAGTTATGAAAGCCTTCCTGAATTGCGTGAGTATTTTCATAAGTGGCTTCAGGGTCGTACGACAGAGTTACATCCTGAGGTCGTAAAAACCTATGAGGCTGTCGTAGCCGCAGTGTTAGCTGATTCAAACCTTAAAGCGCAAGATTTAAAGAATTTTGTCTTAAATCATTTTAAGTCTGTTGATGATATCCAAACCGCACTGTTGCCGGACTCAAAACCGTTATCAAAATATCACTGCATTTTATACGACGCTTTTAGCTCTAAGACGACGCCGCACCTGTGGGAAGAAGAATTTCTAACGGAGTTTTTTAAAGAAGGCACTGCTGAGAATGCTTTAGTATCAAGTTATGCCTGCAGGGTGAGTTTTAAAAATGCTCTTACCCGTGCAGGCTTTAACCTTGTTATCCGTCCTGGTTTTATGTCAAAACGGAATTCTACGTTAGGTACAAAGAACTTCTAATTATTCCACAGTTCCTAAGCGAATACCTGCGCCTAAAACTGTATAAAGTTGTTCTGACTGATTTAAGCTCCACTCAAGATCATAAAGTTCGCTTTGTCGTGGGTATTGTTGAATCAATGTCTTTAAAATTCCTAATGCTTGTGTGCGATGGAAATTTAAAGTCGTGGCGTTTTGAAGCTTTTGGGATTTCAAACTTTCTGCTCTAAAAATCCACATGTGGACTTGAAACTTTTCGTAAGCATGAAGACTTGGGACATTCTCAAAAATCTTTTTGAAATTATCTTGAGCTTGCGTCAAATCTTGCAACGCCGCAGTTCTATTTTTGTTCATGATATTTTTTGCTGCACGCAAAACTTTGATACGAGCCCACATGAATTCATAGGTGTATTCATAGATATCATTTTCTAATGATTTAGCACGGGCTTGTTCTAAAAGACCTAGTGTGCGATCTAGTCCTGCAATCGTTTTATGATCATGTTCATTACTTAAATAACTCTGAACATAATATTTCATGGAGTCATACCAAAGTTCTTTACCTGGTTCTTCGTAAGCTTTCGTCACACCGATAAATTCAACAGGTGTCGAACCACCAGCACCCAGTCGTAAACCCACAAAGTGTGAACGATTGGTTGGATAAGTTTCAGCGACACTCATCCACCATTCTTGACGGCCTGGAACGATGACATGGGTCGCAGCCGTATAAAGTTTGGTTGTGGTGCGACCAAAAGCTCTAGGTCCCACAAGCTCATCATAGTGACCGGTTAAACGATCAATAACCCATTGTGCATCAATACGGCCTTGGTTTTCTTCCAGCGTGCGAGACACGTGTTTAAAACGTGCGCGAGTTTCTAAAGTTTTATTAAGACTGTATTCATAACCTTCAGCGGAAGTTTCTGCAGCAACGAAGTGATTGCTTTGTGCTAAGTATTTATTCTTCGCACGTCTAGCAACCACGACCGTGTCACCACTAAGTTCAATCGAAGCCTGTTCATCAGATTTAGAATCAGAAACAAAGAAAGTCCAAGCGCCGAAGCCTTTTCTGGTTTTGATAATATGGATGGCATCATCCAAAGTACGCGCTGTTAATAGAACTTTATGTAACAGATACGGTGCAACATCAGACGTTCCATCTGCATAGCGAATTTTTGTGCCTTCAGTTTGCAACTCATGCAGGCTTACTGAAATCCCATAGTTATTAAAACCACTAATTCCACCCGCATAATGAAGACCTGGTGAAGCCAGGCCCACAGCATTTAAGCCACTGCGCTGGCGATTGATAATAACAACTTGTTCAGGTTCATAAAAACTTAAAAGCCCTGTATCAAAGTTTCTGCCGTGAACTAAGTCCGAGCCTGTAAAGGAAGCTGCAGCACTGATCCCTGTGCAACCCATTTTTAATGAGCGCAATCCTTCGGCCAGCTTTTTAAACGGTGATAATAAGGCTTTGCCAATAATGTATGGCGCGCAAGAACCAAAGACTTTAAGTTTTCCCTTTGTGGGGTTTTCCGCAAGCTGTCTTTGCATGGAATCAGCAAAGATCGAAAACTCCACCATGTAATTGGCTTCTTCAAAAGTTTTCCATGGTGTCGTGCCGCCGCCAGCTTTGTATCCTGCATACAAGTTTACTAGGCCGTTCTTGAATTCTTCAGACACGCTGGCGCGATAATTATTAATTACGCATTTGCGAATAAGTTGGATTTGTTCCAGCTCTTTAGCGCTTAATTCCGCAAAGGCTCTTTCAGTGCGCACGATAATTCCTTTTAGAACTCCTGTGTCGATTTCATTTTTCAGAAAGTAACCATGATAATAAGCGGTCTCAGCATAGCCGCCCTTAAGATCTAATACGTGAAAAGACTTATTGGTGCCCGGAGCTTTGCAGGAAAAATGTTTTTGGCCGTTCAGTTCATTTTTTAATAAACATTCAGCACTAGCATAAAATGGAATTAGAAATACAAAGATGAATAATAAATGTTTCATAATAGTTCCAAAGAAAGAATGAATGAAAAGGTTAAAAAGCCATAAGCAGCGATGATTTCGATTTTTCGTAAAAAACGCTCTAGGTGCTTCTGCGCAATTTGCAAAACCCACAGCAAGCTAATAAAGCTAACAAAAAACGCAGCAAGGTAAGAGCCTGCGCCCAATAAAAGTTCACTTCCTGAAGTAGAAGCAAACGGAGCAAAAAGTCCGGCATAAATAAACACCAAGTGAAAGTTGCACAAGGTGATAAAAAGACTGCGCCAAAAGCCGTGACTTTCTGCCAAAGCTGTTTCCACTTTCGCTTTTTTCTTTAAAAGAATTTTCAGTGAATAGAAAACTAGAAATGCGACTGTCAGTAAGGTCAAGACTGACTTGATCTTGGACCCCAGTAGTAGCGGAGTATTTATCAGGCTTAACGCTAGAGCTAGATAAATAATATCCCCCACCATAAAGCCGAAGATTTCCTTCCATGGCCACGTCTTTTTCTGAATGAGATTTTGAATAATATTAAATGTCGCAGGACCCAGGGCAAACGCTGATATGAATCCCAAAAAAGCAATCCACAAAATCATTGCAGGGCTCCTTGGGTATTATCGATGTTTTGGCTTAAGAAGCGCAGATATTCTTCTGCCGTTTCAAAAGTGGTTTTTAATTTAAACTGACCGCGACTGCGGTTTTGTTCAAAGTAAGCTTGCAAGCGATCCGCATTAATAACTGTGACCTTCGCTGGACCTAAAACGCCCACTTCACGGCAGTCCGAATAGTCACCATTCAGTTCCATCATTTTTTTATCTAACGACTGCGCCAGGGCTTCTTCATTTACTGTAGTGTTCGATGGAACAAACAATGTCCAAAGGTAAGACGCTTTACCATCATTGCCTAAAGTCGGCGATAAGAAGAAATGACGCAAATCCACGTTATTAATAGTTTTAGCATTTATATAGCAGTCTAAGATTTCATCATCACTGACCTTTTCAGCAGCTAAGTTCATGCCGGTGCTTTTTCTGCCCACAAATTCAAAGACAAGGTCGCCATTGTATTCTTCAAAGCTAATAACATCCTTCATCGCATAATGAACAAAGCCGTTAGGTGTACCGATGTTGATATAGTAACTTACACCCATTTTAATATCTTTAAGGCCCACCTGTACTTTTTCGCCTTCAACAGGGGTAAAAGAATAAATCAGATCAGGATTTAAAAAATAGCGTTGTCTGCCATTTTGATATTTTTCGTAAGGAAGACCTACGGCCGCTTCAGTCGCTGCGTAAACTCCGTAATAATTAAGCTCATGACCAACCAAACGGTCGATGCGTTCTTGGTATTGTTTAATTGGTGTAGCCGCGTAAACGAAAACTTTTAGATTCGGCCAAATAGCTGCGATATTTTCTTCACCCGTTTTTTCTAAGATCGCTTCAAAAATACTGATGATGTAAGTGGGAATACCACTAACAACATGGATGTCTTGCTTTAAAGACTCCTCAATAAGCATGTCTATTTTTTTATCCCAGTTAGAAATCGTTAAAACTTCCTGGGAAGGATAAGTATTTTTCTTTAACGCTTTTGGAATGCGAGTCGAAAGAATCCCGGAAATATATCCAAATTTAAAACCATTATGGCTATAGACGTAGGGATCAGAACCAAAAGTAAGTCTGGCTACTTTAAGAAAGTTGATGGCTGGTTCTAATTCGCTTAACCGAGAAGCGATGCGCTTTTGAGATTTTAAAAACATACGAATCATTTTTTCGTTATATGGAACTCTTTTGCTGTCTTTACCTGAAGTCCCAGAAGAAAGACCGAAGTGCGCAACTTCATCTTTAAATAGAATGTCGTCGTGACCTGCTGCGATCATATCTACATACGGAGCGTAATCATCGTAATTCCATACTGGGACATGTTGAATGTACTCTTCGTAGTTATGAATGTGGGAAAGGCGCAGGTCCTTATAAAGGCGCGTCCCGGTCAGTGATCTTTTTAAGCTATGGAAATTGCTTTCCTGTTTCGCTAAAAGATCCTGGTGGCCGGTGCTCATGTATTGGGAGTAGGTCTTTAAATATCTTTGCCCTAAGCTGTGAATCATGGAATCTGCAAACATAAATAGGTCTCCTTCTGTGTGAAGAAGAATCTATTGCAAGTAATTCCAGGTGTCCCGAGAACCCATTGACAGAAAAAGCCCAAATCTGTCGAAAACGACCTCTTCCATTGACATAAAACGGAAGTATTTGTCAAAATTGCCAAATGTCGACTCAATCCAAAGAAGATATCTATTTTGCGGTATGTAACGCCATTCTAAAAATGGAAGTGGCCCAAGGTCATCTTCAGTGGACCCTTTCTGAAATTTCCCGGGAATCAGGGGTGACTAGGTCCTTGATCTATTATTACTTCGGTAAAGAAAAAGAATCAGCTCTGCAGGAAGCCTACAAGTTCGTGATCGCCCACTTCTTTAATGTGGAAAGAGTCAAGACCACCAGCCTGCAAGAACGACTTAAGATTATTTTAATGGATATCCGTAAAATGCCATTTCTTTTCGTTTTATTCTTTTTAGAAAAAAACGGTGGGGGAGAGGTCGGTAAACTTTTGCAGCAAGCAGAAAAAATGATGCTGCTAACGATGAAGCAAGAATTCCCGGATTTATCGGACGATCAAATTTTAGCGATTTATCTAAAAGAATTGGGAGCGATTGCTTATCAGCTCCCAACAGAAAAAATTAAAGACGTATTTTAGTCTTCGGCTAAAGCTTTTGGTGTGAAACGCGTGGGTTTTAAGCCTTGATCTAATTTCACTTGGGAAATTAAAATTTCAGTGCCGCGTTTGTTTTGCAAGTTACGGATTTTGATTTTGCCAGCACGAAACTTATTACCGCCGACCTTTTTATAGCCAGTGATATCTAGGACTTTCATCTGCTTACCTTGCTTGTCATAACATTCCGCTTTCACTGGCAAGTAATCATCAGCAGAGATATAGCTCACAACTTTAGAATAATTCGCCGAAGTTGCATTCACGTCACTTTCAACCACGAAGTACTTTTTCCCTTTAACTTCGATCTGTTTTTTTAGCTCGTTCTTTGCGCCTTGCTCGCGATTGAAATCAAAATCTTCCACCGCAAGTTCTGATCCCAGAATTCCACCTTGACCACTTTCGCCCGTTAAACGACGAGTTTGTTTGGTCGATGGAAGGTAAATCCACTTTTCTTCTTGTTCGCCTTTAAGAGTCGCTAGCAAAGCTGTTCCCTTAAGATCTTGGGGCTTTTGCATGCGCACTAAAAGATAGTGTTCTTTCTTGCCAAGACTTAAACGCCAAATTTTCATTTCGCGGTCTTTGCTGGATCCATCAGCCTCGATGATTTTCATCTTGGTGTTGAATTCTTCATCCTTGGTTTTAAGATTTGCACTCATTCTTTCGCCGATTTGTTCAACCGTGACAGCACCCGCCGCAGGTTCCTGGGCGTAGGTTTTCATTGGAGCAAAAGAAATAAAGAACGCGATTAATAAAGAAGCAGCTGTGGCCATAACTCTCTCCTTTTTCCAAGGTACTGAAGTCAATAGCCATGGGCAACTTTTCAACATCGTTGGTAGAAGAATCAAATCTCCCACAAGTCCAGCTGCCATTGATAGCAGCATGTAGAATCCAAAGATGCGGTTCATCGCAAAGTAAGACGCCATAAACACCGAGAATCCCGCTAGCAAAGTTAAACTTGCAATTAGACAAGGATTGCCTTCGCGCCATAGGGCCTTTTCGATATCAAGAGTTTTAGACTTGGATGTTTTCTGAATCAACTTCAGTCGCTCTAACAGATAAACAGTGTTGTTAAACGCCAGACCTAAAGCGATAGAGAAAATAATCGCCACACTTGGTTTGATTGGAGTTTCAGAAAGCGCCAAGAAGCCTAAAAGCGCTGCCGGTGGAACTAGATTCGGAATACAAGCCACCAAGGCCCAACGCAAAGATCTAAAGACAAATACCAACACCAAGCAGATAGCCGCCATAGATTGCCAGAACCCGAAGATCAGTTCATGGGAAAGTTCATTATTTAGATGATGGATCGTGCGACCCATACCTGTTAATTCCACTTTCATTTCAGGGAAGCTGCTTAAAGTAGTTGCTTCAATTTTTGAAACCACTTCCTGCAATTTATTTCCTGGTAAATCTTGAGTACGAACCGACACACGCGTGTTTGAAGAGTCCGTATTTAAGAAGTTCTTTAAAGGACTATTGCTAGATAAAGAATAAAGGAAGAACACCTCGGCGGTCGACGAACGACTTGCTGGCAAACGGTTGTGATGAATGTTGGCTGCAGCCACAAGGTCAGGAAGACCTACAACGCTACCTACACCCTCGATTTTTCTTAAATCAGTTAATAGCTGATCCAATTTACCTAATAGCGCTGGATCATTCCAAGAATCAGGTTGTCCTTTAATGGAAATATCCACGGGAATCATTCCGCCCAGTTCTTTATCAATTGTTTCTGTTGATAAACGAACCTGATGATTCATTGGCAGATCATCAAACAAACGAGCTGACCAAGATAGAGTCTGGCCTTTGAAAGCAAGTGCCGTACACACAAGCACAATCAAGAAAGCCCACACCCCAGAACGACGGAATAAATAAAGACCCCAACGCGCTTTGCTCCATGCCCATTGTCTTGCCTTCGGTGGGTTTAAGAAATGCAAAAGAGGGAACAATGTCACAGTCGTTACAAGCCAACCCAGCATAATCGCGATGGAAGCTGTTAAGCCATAATCTTTAATAAGAGGCACTTTCACCGTTAATAATGCCAAGAAACCAATCATCGTCGTCGTTGATGCGATCAAGTTTGGTCCCAGCAAAACTTTGAAAGTGTAGTTTACCAGCTGATGGTGACTTAAGTGGGGTTGGTTTTTTCGTTCTTCCGTATAGCGAAGAAGCGAATGGATTATCAGCGACACCACATCCACGGTGGTCAGAATTGGAATAGTACTAGATAGAACCGAGAAAGGATATCCTGCTAAAGCCATTACTGCTAATACAATGATGTTCGCACAAATAATAACTATGAAAGCTGCAATCAATGGCGACCAGTTTGCAAACACCAAGCCTAAAACAATAAAGCACGCAAAGAAACCAAGTACAACGAAGTTTCTAATTTCAGTTTGCAGTAATACGCCGACATCAGTCTGCACCGCTGGAGTTCCGCCGATTTCAACCTGCGCAAATGGCACAGAGGCCATCGCAGTCACTTGTAAATTCTGGCGCAATTTTAAAAGATCCTGAGTGTTCAAGGATTTGATATTCACAATAACCGAAGCCGTCTTTCCGTCTTTTGAAATCAAAGTCGGGGAGATCAACGGATTGCTCACTGTTTCGGCCTGCCATTTTTCCTGTGGCAAAGTTTTTAAAAGAGGCCCGACGCTTAAGCCATCTTCATTATTAATAGCGCCTTGAACAGTAGCCAGACTTAATGTGTTCTTCACGCCAGGAAAATGCGCAAGAAGATCTGTGAGTCTTTCTAAGCTTTGAATCTTATCTTTTTCAAACCAGGTCTTTTGGTCGTCAGAAACTTTTGCTGTAATGATGAACGGTTGAGCTTCAGAAAGTTGAAACAACTGTCGCACGTTCTCATCTTTCTTCAAAAGCGGGTTATCCGCAGGAAGAAATTGTTTTAAGCTGTACTGAGTCTGCAACTTAGGTAAAGCAAAAAGACTTAACACGGTCATTGCAAATACAAATAGGAGAGTAGAAATGGAAAGTCTTTTTACAGATTTAGGAAAATTCATCCCTGGTGATTTAGATTTCTTCATCATGATGTCTTCTTTCGATCTTTTTTAAATTTGTCCCTTTAGAAAAACTCAATAGCGCCGTATCTTATAAACATGATGATGGGAAACACGATGAGAAAAACTTGTTTGCAAAATATAAAAAGCCTTTCGGCTGCACTATTCACATTCTTTACATGCTCGCATGCATTTTCAGTTTCGCAAATTAATTCAGAATTTCAACTGTCGATACCTAGACAATTCCAACAAAATTTGATCAACAAAAAATGGGAATCCCTCATGAACAAAGAGTTTCAGGGAAATTGGCAATTTCCTGATCAAGAGGTGATGGCTCAAGCAGTGCCGGTGAAATTTAAAAACATCACAATGAAAGTGAAAACGTTTTTAGAGAAACCTTCACTTGATCCGAACGCCACCGTGTTGCAGTTGAGTTCAAAAAAATTGGAAGCAGAAATTCAAATGTCTGAAGTTTCTGTCGACACTATAGTCGAACGGGAAGTCAGCGGCGTTATCGGACGTTTTAGAATTCAAGCAAGCTGTAAAAACGTTTTGTTATCTTTGAATCCAGGCCAGGGAAATTTTTCGATGATGATTTCGCCGTCGCTAGAAAATTCTACGGCAGGAACTCAACTTCAGTCTGTGAATATCTCATGGCTTCCGGGCAGCTGGACCGCTCAAGGGATGCAATGTGAGGGTGCCCAGGGTTTTGAAACGGTGATCAGAGATGAAATCAATAAGATTGCCAACGACTCTGCACGTTTCGTCGAGCCGCAAAAAGAATTAATTAAAAAGTACGTGCAAGACTATTTAGGTGGATATCAATTCGATTTCTCACAAAGTCGTCAATTGGTCGTAGCTCGACCTGATATCAAGGTCACTATGAAGGTTGATGAGTTTAAAGACGTTGCTAATCAAGGTGCTTTAGTTAAAGGTCGCTTGATTATTGATTTCTTGCAGGCGGCTGATAGTGAAGTCAAAGTGCTTAATCTTTCCCAAGAAGAAGCCTTCGCCGACGCGACGGTAGCTAGCCTACGTCTGCCTAAAGACTTTATTAAAGAAGTTGTTAGCCACGCCTATTCAGCGAACTCTTGGTTGCATAAAGTAACTTCAGACAACCTTCCTGGCTTTTCTAATGTTATGGCTTCTCGTTTTGCTCAGTGGTTTGTATGGCCTGAGTTGATGAGCTATTCTCGTTACGATAAATTCCTTTTCTCAGTTTTTTCATCTAAAGATGTGACAGTGGATGGATCAGGGATGTCTTACCAAGTGAAGGGAACCTTCCTTTCTAAGATGCAGGCACCTAAAGGATCGCAATACGTTCCATTTATGAACTTTGCTATTCCGTTGACCTCAAAGGTGACTTTGAAAGTTGAAAATTCAAAAGCACAAGCTACTTTTGTAAATCCAACTATGGGTCTGACTCCATACTGGGAACCGTCTTACTTAAGCAGATACGGGGCGAACCGTAAATTTAAGGCGTCCACGATTCGCGATAAGATCGTAGGTGGACTTTGGGGAAAAACTGTTTCTGTGGCGATTCCAGATATTCCGCTAACAGAAGGTTTGTCTTTAAAAGTGAAAAAGGTTCTTTCGAGCTCGTCGCAAGATTTAGTTCTAGAGTTAAATCTGTAATAGAAAAAATATTAAGACCTAAATAGAAGGAGCCCGTAAAAAGGCTCCTTTTTTTTTTTAAAACGAAGCGGATAGATTCATACTGAAGGAATCATTCTTTTCGTACACTCCCAAAGGAGTATCGCTTTCACCTGCAATATAACTTCCTGAGACTCCCAAGACCCAGCGATCAAAGAAACGACGACTCAATCCGACTTCATAAAAGTTACTGCCGTGGTTACTATCATACAAGCCGGATAAGGAATAAGTCCAAACTTCAGCCCAACTTAGTCTAAACCCCATCATCCAAGCACTTCGGAAAATCTCACTCACGGAAAGATTGGATTCGCTTTCTTTTTGCGATCTCGTGAAAGAATGCTGAAGGACTGCAACTAAAAGACCTTTATCAAAACTAAATTGTTTTTCGAAGCCGACAACACTGTCGTTACTCCAACCGGGTAAGTAAGGGTCTGTTCCTAAGCTTTGGTTGTAGGCGCTAGCAAGTTTAAAAAGGAATCCAAATTGATTGCTAGTAAATGCAAGGCCCGCATGACGAGTTCGATAGTTGCGGGTGTTTAAAGTGATATCGGGGGCCACTGCGAGGACTGTTTTGGGCGAGACCTCGATGACGTCTCCTGTAACCACAGGCTGAATTATGGGAAAAGCAGCAACGCCTTCATAGAAACTTAAACCCACATCTACTATAGCTCCGTGATACTGCACGCGAAAAGCAGCATTGTTTTTTAAAGCATCATCAAGTTCTGTTTCAGTTCCATACTTATATCGGGGGCGATCGGGCAAAGCTAAGACCAAGTCATTTTCCGGAGCTTCAGGAACATAAATTTCCCGCGGCAGCCACCGGCTTTCTGTTCCTGGCAATATGGCGCCACGGTTTTGCGGAATATAGACCAGCTCAATATCCCAAGAACCGAAGGTCTGAGAATAATCAACAACGGGTGCCCCAAGTTTTCGGCTGTGCAAAGGATCAAAGTATTGTTTAGAGTTAATCACGTCTAAGGGATTATAGCCATCCGTGACTCCCCAAGAAAAAATCGTGTAGCCCACTTGCACAGAGGCGGTTTCGCCTTTGTAGCGTAGGTAGGCTTCGGTGGGGTCAGCGAAATATCTTTCTTCTTCAGAGTTGTTATTGGGATTAGCGATCAGTGTCGGCTTTAAATATAAGCGCAAGGAATCTTTGTATTTCCATTTATAGATAGGGTTTAGTTCCAATTTATAAAGCTCGCGATTGGTATCGTAGCCATAAATTTCAGGAAAATAGGTGCTTTCTATTTTTGAATCTAAATTAAGACTCCATTCAGTCGCGCTGGCTGCCCACGAAAAGACGGGCATGAGTGATAGAAAAAATAAAAGCCATGATTTCATCTTTATAGAAGATCACAGCTTTTGGTTTAAAACTATTTGTGAAAAGACAGGCTTAAGTGGTGGCGAACTTGTTCACGTATTCGATCACGGAACTTTTATATTCTGTTGGTAAATTGATAAAACGCAGTCCCGCATAGCCATCGCCGCCTACGTAAACGACTTCGCAAGTGGCAGGAATAGTGATGAATAAATTCGGACTGGTTAAAGTGCCTTCGAAGCGTTCGCCGATTTGCAAGTTGCGGGCATCGTTGATTCCAATGCCACCTTCACTGATAGAAATCACGCGACAGCTAAAAGACCCCTTCGGACCTTCACAAGCCAATGTCCCGACGATTGGAACCCGTGGGTGTGAACGGCGACTGATTCCTAAATCTTCCACAACTCGTGGAACAGAATAGACTTCTTTCCATGGGGTTTTCTCATCAGGGGAAATATCAACGAACGAATAATCAGAAAGAGTTTTTAAATGGGCGATCAACTCAGAATATTTTCGCGGCGGCAGCTCTTGGCCTTCCACACGAATGCGCCAAAGACCCGGAGGTTCTGCATTTGAAACTTTCATTCCCACGTCATTTAAAGCCTGACGCCATTTTGAAGGAGTCATCCATTCGCTCTGACCGCGGCCCCAGATTTGTGGGTCTTTTGCAGAGCCCAAGCGAGCTTCAATTTCATCTTGATCAAAAGGGCCGGTGGTTTGACCTTCGCTAAGAATAAACCAAATTTTTGGATGCGCCACAGAGTCTCCTAATAATTGCCGCTTGTGCTTTATTACAGCGAAATGTATATCACTTTGTCTAGGAGAATTAATTCATGAAGTACATTATCGCGGGCACTGATCGTCCTGATTCCAACACTCTTAAAATTTCTAAACACATCCAATCGATCTATCAAAGTTTAGGGGAAGCAGTTGAGATCATCGACATGAAGGAAATGAAGTCCCACCTTCATGATGACATTCACTACGGAAAAACCAGCGCAGGCATGCAGCCCTATATCGACAAAGTTTTAGGAAGTGATGGTTTAATTGTTGTCGTTCCTGAGTACAATGGATCTATGCCGGGCGTCCTAAAATACTTCATCGATCACTTGAAGTTTCCAGAGTCTTTTGAGTATCGTCCAGTTTGTTTCGTAGGACTTGGGGGAATGTTCGGCGCGCTTCGCCCGGTGGAACATCTTCAACAAGTTTTTGGTTACAGAAATGCGTTTATCTTTCCAGAGCGCGTGTTCATTATGAATGTGCACAAAATTTTAGCGGCGGATGGATCGGTTCAAGATGAATTGATTAAAAACCTGTTAATGAAACAAGCTCAAGGGTTCCAGAAATTCACTGAGGCGCTGAAAACTTCAAAACTAGATGCCAATGCCGTTATTGCACAGAAAAAGAAGCCTTAGCATTTTTCTCTAAATGTTTTGCGTGAACTCGGCCTTCGAAATAAAGAAGGCCGATCAGTATCAAAGCCGCCAGAAACCATTTCGAATGTAAGATGGACTGTGGAATCATAGGCTTTATGTTCTCGTTCACCCTAGGATCTGGCAACTGAACTTCATGTAATGTAAAAGATCTTTGATTAAATAATCACTAATCTTGCGGGGTCGCGTCATTGTCTCGGTGTCCCAGCTGACAAGCCCCTTTATATTCTCTAAACTTAAGACTTGTGAAAATTTAAAAGGGGTTTCTTTTATAGAAACAGGTCACCACTCAAAAAATAATAATCTTTTAATGCTCTCTCTTGGCGCTCTTGGCGTTGTTTTCGGAGACATTGGAACAAGTCCTCTTTACGCTCTTCGCGAATGTTTTGGTGGTGAGTACGGTCTGCACCCAACGCCGGAAAATATCTTCGGTATTCTTTCTCTGATCTTTTGGACGTTGATCGTCATCATTTGCGTAAAGTACATGGCCTTTGTCATGCGCGCCGATAATAAAGGGGAGGGTGGAATCCTCTCGTTAATGGCTCTGGCCGTACGAAGCCAGCACGATAAAGATGTCGTCAGTCGCCGTCGCGTAATGACTGTTCTGGGAATTGGTGGAGCCGCCCTGCTTTATGGCGATGCTATAATTACCCCTGCGATCTCGGTTCTTTCAGCAATGGAAGGTCTTTCCATCGCTGAGCCTCATTTAGCGCCTTATATTATTCCGCTGACGGTCGTGATTATTAACGGGATTTTCTTAGTGCAAAGATACGGAACCGGTAAAATCGGTGTGATTTTTGGTCCAATGATTTTGATTTGGTTTTTTGTCCTGGGAGTTCTTGGTGTGGGCGGGATTATTCAAAATCCCGTCATCTTAGAAGCGATCATGCCCACCTATGCCCTTGAGTTCTTCTTAAGAAATGGTGTTCATGGTTATTTAGTGTTGGGATCGGTAGTCCTGGTGGTAACCGGTGGTGAAGCTCTTTACGCAGACATGGGACACTTCGGTAAACGACCTATTCGTCTTGCTTGGTTTTTTATCGCACTTCCAGCCTTGCTAATTAATTACTTCGGACAAGGCGCCTTGCTTTTAACTGATCCCGCAGCCATCACAAATCCGTTTTATATGTTGGCGCCTAAGTGGGCCCAGTTTCCGTTAGTCATTCTTGCGGCGTTTGCGACCGTCATCGCGTCTCAAGCCTTAATCTCGGGAGTGTTTTCGATCACTCGGCAGGCCGTACAGTTGGGATTCTGCCCGCGCATTTCAATCATCCATACCTCAAGCCAAGAAATCGGTCAGATCTATGTTCCTGCAGTCAATTGGCTTTGTTTCTTCGGTACGATCTGGTTGGTTATCACATTTAAAACCTCTAGCAACCTAGCTGCGGCCTACGGCATTGCCGTGACTTGCACCATGGTTATTACAGCGATCCTTGCTTTCGAAGTAGCACGCCAAAAATGGAACTGGAGCTTATTAAAAGCTTCAGCCATTTTCGGAAGCTTTATTGTTGTCGACTTTGCCTTCTTTAGTGCAAACATTCGTAAAGTCACCCACGGTGGCTGGGTGCCATTGGTTGTAGGCGCTGGGGTTTACTTAATGATGATGACTTGGCAAAAAGGTCGTCAGATTTTATTCCGTCGTTTAAAAGAACGCTCAATGCCGATTGAAGACTTCTGTCAGAAGCTTCTGCGCGAACCCCCTTTACGCGTTCCAGGAACCGCGATCTACATGTCCGGCGACCCTTGGGGTGTGCCAGTTCCACTGTTACATAATCTGAAGCACAATAAAGTTTTGCACCAGCGCGTGGCAATTCTAACAATTCAAACTCGCGAAGTTCCGTTTGTTTCTAAAAAAGATCGCATCACTATTCAGGAAGTCATTCCAAACATGTACCGTATTTTAGCGAACTACGGCTTTATGGAAATTCCAAAGATGAAGCACATCTTAGAGGCGTGTCGCCAACGCGATATCAACTTCAACGTGAATGAAACAACTTTCGTTCTGGGGCGGGAAACCATCATTGCTGATAAGTCTCAACAAGTCCGAAGCGGTGAGCCGGGCTTAGCCCACTGGCGAGAAAGATTGTTCGCCGTGATGTCGAAAAATGCCCAAAGACCAACAGCGTTCTTCCGCATTCCACCGAACCAAGTTATCGAAGTGGGCATTCAAGTAGAAATCTAAAGGTGCCTGCTTCTTTTTTGGGTCTACGGCGCGTCGACTAATCTAAATCTAAAGGTGCCTGCTTCTTTTTTGGGTCTACAGCGCGTCGACTAATCTAAGATGAGTCTTCGAATTTGATCTTTTTGTTTCATTCCGTCTTCAAAGCCAAGTTGTAAAAGTTGTTTGCAATATTCGGCTTCAAATAACAAAAAACTTGCGATTTCTGTGGCATCGTGAAGTGAGCCTAAACCTTTTAATAGATATCTGATCATTGGTGGAAGGTTTTGCAGTTTGTCTGCTGCGACTTCGCCGACTTCGCGACTTGGGCAAATCCATAAATATTTTATTGGACGAACAGAAAGTGTCGCTCTTTGAGTCTCTGTGAGTTTTTCGATATTCTCGTTAATGCGCTCAATCCTTTCGATATCAATTTCCATCCCATCCATCATCAGCGTATGAAGTAAAACGTTAAGCACTCGACCCACCGTCGGCGGTTTACTATGATTCGTTTGTTGAGCGGAATAACAGAGATCTTGTTTTTTCCTTACGCCAATCGCCAGAATTTTCTGCGCCCCCATATAGATCGCAGGACCGCACGGGGATTGATTCCTAATACTGCCATCACCGAAGTGACGATTGTCGATGGTGACTGGTGGAAACAAGACGGGGATCGATGCAGAGGCAAGCACATGTTTTTCAGTGATAATACTTCTTTCGCTTTGCCTGCGCACTCGTTGCCACATGGGAATTTCGGGGTGACCTTGAACGAATGTCACCGTCGAAGTTGTGAAATAATCCAGCGTTGAAATCGCTAGGGCCTTAAAAGCTTTATTGTCGATGTTGGTTTGAATGTTCGTAAAATTGCAGTGTTCATTAATTAATTTTTTTAGTGGTGACGTATCTAACAAAGCCATTCGCGGAGCATTCTTTTTAAAAGCTCCCAAAGATAAATCCGCCATCAATTGCAAACCACCAAGGGATAACGACAGTGGACTTGTGACGTACACTTGCTCTGCTTGAACGTTGCTCCATAGATCTGCAAGTTTCTTTGCGCCTTCACCGAAATGGCAGTGTGGGGTTGCTGCCAACAACGTGGTGTTAAGAGCGCCTGCGCTTAAGCCTGAATAATAATCAAAGGGATTAGCGATCTTTTCATCAGAGCATATGTCAGCCACAGCAGAAATCACTCCTGCTTGGTATGCAGCCTTAGCGCCGCCGCCAGAAAGGACCAGACCTAGGGATGACATTTCGTTTCCTCTTATTAAAATAAATCTATTCCCCCGAGGCAGTATTTAGAATGGAAATCTGGACTTGTTAGAAAATACAAACAGAGAGACTATAAATGTGTAACCAAGGTCAGATAACCAAAAAGCGTTATCAATCACGTTCCACAAGTTGGAACAAATTCAAGTAGGCCTTAGGTTCACAAAAAAAGGAGAGCCGCAAAAAGCTCTCCTTTTTCTTTGCTTCGAACGGAGACGGATGAAAAGGGCTCAATCGACTGCGTTGTCGGGAACCTTGCTTCTCTCCGACGTACCCTGCGGGTACGCCTCCGTTTCGCAAGAACCCCTCCGCCTTGTGCTTGAACCCTTTTGATCCGTCTTAACTCTCGTTAGGCTTCCTGGCTGGGCTTCGCCTTCGCTGGGGGCGCTCGACTTCGTCGTCGCTGAAAGGTGTCTCGCTTATTTTTTGCTTTTTGCGGTTTCGCTCCGTCGATGACTGGATTTTAGAATTAGCTTTCGTGATTTTTTCTGCACACTTTATTTGGGGTATTAAATTCTATTTTATGGATGAAGGTTTAATTCTCTGTGCTGATTGTTGCTTCGAAAAAAATCTTGGTAAATAGTTTGATGGTGTAAAACAACAAACCACAATTTAGGAGTTTTGTGATGATGAAGTTGGTTTTAAGTGCATTGGTGTTTGCGGCTGCTAGTACTTCTTTCGCGGCTGATGTTTATAAAATTGATACTAAGGCTAGTACAGTTGCTTGGAAAGGTTCTAAGAAAACGGGAAGCTCTCATGATGGTGCTATCGGAGTTAAGGCTGGTGAAGTGACCGTTGATAAAGGTCAAATCACGAAAGGTAATGTTGTTATGGATATGGCAACTATTACTAACGCTGACGTCAAAGATGCTGAGTACAATAAAAAACTTGTGGGTCATCTTTCTAATGAAGATTTCTTTAACGTGACTAAATTCCCGACGGCTACATTTGCGCTTAAAACAGTAAAGCCTTCTGTCAAAAAAGGTGAAGTGACTGTGGTTGGTGATTTAACAATGATCGGTGTGACACAACCTATCGAATTCCCAGCGAAGGTTTCTGTAGAGAAAAACACTGTGACTGGTGAAGCCCTTGTTAAAATCGATCGTACTAAATGGGGTCTTAAATATGGATCTGGTAACTTCTTTAAAGAACTTGCTGGTGATAAGATCATCAATGATGAGTTTGAATTGACGCTTAAATTGATCGCTAAAAAATAGACCGCCACCTCGTTAGTCTAAACCTGAAAGGCTCCAGAAATGGGGCCTTTTCTTTTTTCTCATTCTGAGACTACTCTTGGTCCCGACCAATTCCTTGGCAGCTTAGCGCCTAAAATGTCTTCGCGGGCTTTAATTCTTTCTGTCCTTCTTGTTTCACTGTGAGAATCATCTTTCGTTTCAGGCACTTGTCTGTGCCACTGGCTTGGCCAAGCTGTTGCAATACCTCACTGTGAACAAGGAGTTCACTATGAAAAACCTTAAACTGATTTTTTGCTCTTTAATGATTATGTCTATGACTGCTGCCTGCGCTAAGAAGGATTCTGAATTCGCTGCACGCTATGCAAGAAACAGAATGGGTGCGCCAGTGGCTGATGGTAAGAAAACTCAAGAGGCTGCTGAAAATGCAGAGGCCCAAGGTCTATTAGCTGATGTGGTTCGAATTGAAAGCGCTTATAACAATTCTCAATCTGCAAAAATTGAAGCTTTTGTTCTTATTAATGATCAAGAAATGTTAGTCTCTACGACTCATGCTAGAAATTCAGGAAATTATGATGCTAGCGGCGTTGCTCAAGGTACCGTTGAAAAAGCAGGATTTACTATCGTTTTCCGCAGCTTCTGCGCATCAAATACGGAATTAGCATGTTCGCGCTACTACGCTTCATTAGAAATCTATAAAAACGGTGCCCTAGTTATTCAAGAAGGTGTTCTTAGAGATTTCGTTGATCCAGATAAGAACAGATACCAATGGTATGCTCCAGACAGCGCTAAATCATTCGAAGCTCTTACAAACGTGTTGTATGAAGCAAGCTTAGTGGATGTTGAATCTTTACCCTAAGAGCTAAAAATTTATAAACTTCGCGAGGGAGAGGCTTTCACCAGTCTCTCCCTTCTTTCTTTTTGCAGCTCTTCATCCATGATGTCTGAAAGGTGAGAGTGGCGGGATTTTACCAGGCGATCAATTTTGATCAAATAGGTCGCGAGATGATTAAAGAGTTTTTCTACTTCAGCGTCGGTTTCTAATTTTCCCTGCTCTTCTTTAAGCTCTTCTGTAAGCCGATCTACGATGAAAAGAGCCGCATTCAAAGAAACTCCCACGTCATGCAAGAATTCCTTTTCCTGGGAGTGAACCTTAGTAACCTCAGCCATAAAACCTCCGTGTACTAAGTATTAAAACACCCGAAGAACCGCGCAATCTGTAGGTTTGCAGACCGCAATTAAAGGTGAATAATTTTCACCAGCGAATGTGATTTCAACAAACCAGTGTTGTGGCCAATATTGCACGGCGCGTAATAAAGTCGGACGCATTTGTCTTAGATCGCCTATATTTGATTACAGCTCGTCAAATGCAGAATAAATGGTGTTGAATCGGGACCGAAGTCGTGGCACCTTACTTGCTCATTAGCGTTCGGCGGATCCAATTTGGGACCACAGAATGCTCATGGAACAACACATGGATCGTGGTGTTTGGGGTTTTAGATAAGTTTTAAAAATAAAGTTTCACAAATTAAGAAACAAATAACCACGAATGAAAGGGAATCCAGTGAAAAAACAAATTTTATTATCACTGATTTTGGCGGGATCTATGGTTACTGCTGCTCACGCTGAAGAGCAAGCTAACCAACAAGCGAACACTAGCACTGTAAAAGTGACTGACGTTCAAAACAAAGAAGAAGCAGCAAAAGACATCGATAACGAGATCACAAACGCTAAAATGCGTGCTGAATCTGGTTCTAAATCAAAATGGTCTATGAGCGCTGACCTTACTTACAATGGTGGTAACTTGGTTGATCCATTGGGTAAAGTTCGTCCTAACTACTCTGGCGAAGCAAGTCAACAAGGTGTAACTCAAATGTTTGGTGATATCGGTGTTTCTTACCGTATTGACCCAAAAAACCGTTTGAGCCTTTCAACAGGTATTTCTGTAGTTCACCCTCTTCACAGCTCTGCTGATGAAATCTCTAAAATGTCTTCTGATGGTGGTGCTACTGACGTTTCTACTCCATCTATTTCTTACGGTCACACGGCTCGTATTGGTACGACTCAAAATTCATTCTCTGCTAGCTACTCACATGCAACTGCAGACTATGATGTGAACGTTACCAAATCAATTGGTGCTGTAGGTTTCGGTCACACAATGATCTTTGATATCGCAAACTCAAACTGGCAACCAGGTATCTCTACTTCTATCGGTTACTCTGTGTTTAGCGACGACGCTACTGCTACTGACGTAATCGGCAATAAAAGAAGAAGAAGCGATTACTCATTCGGTGTTTATCCGTTTGCTGAGTACGCTTTCAATGACACTTTCTCTTTCCGCACTGTATTCCGTCCATTCAGCTACAGCCACATGAGATCTGATGAAGCAGGCACTTTCGAAAAGAGCATGTACACTCAATCTATGGGTCTTGGTATCGCGATTACTCGTGACATCTACTTGTATCCAAACATGCAGTTCGCTCCAGAAAACTTGAAGCCAGAACTTACAAACGTTGGTCTTAACACGACTCTTAACGTATTCTAATTTCTGCTATAGAATTAAGTTTCTAAAAAGGCAGCCCTCGGGCTGTCTTTTTTTATGCTCGAATTCATCCAGGATTCTGGAATAGTGGATCTCATATGCAATATATTACATCTGAGGCTGGAATGATCCTTGCGAACCTCTTTATCTAGAGGTGAATATGGGACAGGAGATTCTTAAAAAGTTATATGCCGGTTCGTTCGCAGTCATAGTGATCCTAACCTTTGTAGGTTGTGATCAGAAACTTCACAGTGGCAAGATGCTGGATCTTGAATCAGCCCAAGCTGCAATTGTGGCAGCATCATCAAATCAACTTCCTTATCTTTCGGATAAGGAAAAAGACCTTTCAACAAATTCAAGTTACAGATCCATTCACACGGCAGTAAAGAAATACGACGGATCATTCAATTGCATTCCTGACCAAAACAATGAATGCCCTCAAAGTATAGAACTTCGAAATATTCTTTATAGTGGACAAGTTGTGATTGTCGACGCCAATAAAAGTCCTTGGAATGTGTTGCATTCAGCAAGGGATTTAAAAAATCTTAAAATCGAAGCGGATAAAATCATCGTAAGAACTCGGGTGCATTTCCCCTCGACTCATTTACGTTTAATTGCGGATGAGATCATTTTTGAAGAAAATGGAAAGATTGATCTGACTCCAATTGCTCTTGGTGAAGGACATTCATCAAAAGAAGCGATCGATGGCGCTGCTGGAAGCAACGTCTTTCTTCATACTAAATCATTCAAAGTTCTGGGTGCACAAAACGCGCGAATCATCATTCGCGGCGGGCAGGGTCAAAACGCAAGAAAAGGCACGGGACAGACCCAGGAAGAAATTAATAAGTTTGGCCGCCTTCGAGCAAAAAGTATTGTGCCGATCACTGATGCCGCAGTCCCAAAACAATTCTTAAGTCATGCTAGTTCTATTATTTTTTCTGCCGAACATAGAACACTAGGCAGAGACCTCTGTAAATATACGGGGCCTAAAAATGACCCTATCTTATCCTGCAAAACTCTTATTGATATAGTTAAGGCCCTTGGATTAGAGGGCGTGACTCCCGACGATGGAAAAGATGCAACAGCTGGTGGACTTCCAGGCGCTGGCGGTGCAGGTGGAAATTTATTTCTAAGTGCAGAGTCGAAAAATATTCCTAATATTTATTTTGATTTAACTGTGGGAAATAATGGACTAGGTGATCCGGAAAGATTTGGCTCCTTGGCGGGAACGCCTAATCCTTACTATAAAATTTCTTGGAGAAAAGTTCCAACCCACAGAGATGATTTTAAGGAAGATGTACCTGAGCTCAATGGGCCGTACTATAAAAAAGACGGCGCCTCAGTACTAAGCCCGTCGCAACCAGATCATCAGAATCAGGGCGGTAGAGTTCGTTCTGAACAAAGTCCAAGTTTTTATTTTTCGCGAATCTATTTTGAATTAAATCTTGCAAGAATTAAGGAAGCTTATTTGAAAAATAACTTCGAAGAAGCGGCCGTATTGTTGAAAGCTTTTAAAGAAAAGTTAAAAAATGCTGAAAATCATCCTGACTACTTAACTGTAAAACTAAGTGCCCAAAAAATTAATAATTCCCTTCTAGCGCAGAAAGATTATTTCGGGCGGGGCCTTAACGACGTTCCCAAATTTACTTTCTCTTTTAATGCAGCTCTTTACAAAGCTGAAGTAGATCGAGCTATAAGGTCTTATTACTTAGCTTCCATCTTTAAGAAATCACTAAAAACCAAAGAAGAAAAAGAAGCCGCGGCAAAAAGCGCCATGGAAGCAGTAGAAGCTAATCTAGCGACTACTTTGAAAGAAATTTCCCATGCACAACAGAAATTTACCAACCTTTCTTCGAATCTGGATTTGGCACAAAAAAAAGAAGCTTATCTTGCTGCTTATCTTGAAAACATCAACAAGCAGATTGAGGAAAAGGCGAAGCAAAATGTAATTTCGCGCCAACGAGCTGATCAGTTTAAAAACTTTTTAAAATCAGCCGCCGCCATAGCGAAGGTAATACCCTACGCTCAACCGGCATTAGGGGTTACTGCAGGCCTATTAGAAACAGTGTGGTCAGGACCAGATGCTATGACCCTAGAGGGCTTTGTTGCTCACTATGAAGAAATTCGTGGTCACCTTGATGGATTCGAAAATAAAGCCAAGTTCAATGAATCAAAGGCAGATTGGATTAAATTCAAGGATAAGTTTGATCATTCAAAATTGGATGGTTTGACTATTGAGGAAAAATTCGACCATTACAGTCGTTTACAAAAAGACCTCTATGACACTGCTAAGAAAATTGAGAAAGCAGACATTCCGCTAAAGCAACCTCAATTTCCGCAATCAGAAATCGAACAAGAAATTGCTAAACTTCGCGTGAGCGATCCCGTTTTAGCTCCGATGTTCAATCAATTGACTTCGTTGTTAGAAGATTTAATGCAAACAAAACTGCAAATTCAAAAAGATCATGTTGAGTATAGCAACTTAGTTGAAAAACTTTTCACCCATACCAATGATTTAGTAAAAGCTAGCGGATTGATTTCAAAAAAATATCTTGATGGTGAGTGGAATTTTGATGGGACTCTTCCGAGATTTGCGGAAAATGCAGCGCGGGATGCGGAAGAACGTTTGATTTACTTATTTAGTGAATTAACTCGTTCCTATAAATACCTTACTTTGCAAGAGTATCAGTCAAAGCAAGCTGACAGCCTAAAAGCTTTGCGTGAAAAGCTTCAAGTCGAGTTAGACAAAACTGACACTGAGGTGGCTATTGCACTATTGAAAGATTTTTATTTCGCTCAAATTCAAAGCTTAATCGGAGAGTTGACGACGAATCTTTTAAAATCGAATCACGGTATCACTTTGGCGACGACCGCGCCTCTCACTCTTAACAGTGAACAACTGGCTGTGCTAAATCACTATGGATACGTGGATATCCTGCTTCCTGAGTCAAAATACCAATACTACAAAAACGTTAGAATTTTTGATGTGGATGTTTTAGAGCATGAGGTGGAATTTAGTAAGGTGGAAGATGGCGTAAGCATCAGGCCTACTTTGTTTATGGATTTCCAGTTAGCTGAAAAAGGGACCATCAATGATGGTAGCCAAATTCATACATTCTATTATCCGCGCAACGTGAATCTTTTCCGCTGGGATTTTCAATTTAAATCGACAAGAAACGGTTCTGTTGAAATGAGTAAAAGTAAACTCAGTGACGAAACGAAGGGTATCTTGGGTAATTTAATCACCGATGGCTCTGTCGTTTCGAAGGCTTCCGTGTTCTCGTCCCATGCGGGCGTAACAACCGTAAGAATTAGAATCTCAAATGACTTAGAAGTAGCCGATAGATCGGCCGTGAAAGTGAAGTACCTAAGGGCTTCTCTAAGTTACTCGTACACGCAGTAATGCTTTTAGTGGCGGGGGCGGTCTGTTAAAGTCCCGCCGTCGGCACATGAGGAAGTAGCGGTAGAGGGTCAATGGGCCCTCTGTCCTTGCGAACCTCAAAATGCAAGTGCACTCCCGTGGCTCTGCCAGTTCTTCCCATGGCGCCGATCACTTCACCCTGGCGAACCTTTTGACCTTCAACCACAAGGATCTTATCAAAGTGAGCATACAGTGTTGCCCAGCCGTCGCCAGACTCGATTAGAACCATTTTTCCGTAGCCACGGAACTCACGACCTGCATAGATCACTGTGCCGGTCTGAGAGGCCAATATAGGCGTTCCTTTTGGAGCTGCTAAATCAATCCCTAGGTGCGGTCGTTTCTTGTGAGGTAAAAAACCTCTGGTCATACGAGCGCTGTCTACGGGCCAGTCAAAGGTCATTTCATTTTCGATGTAAGGACTTTGATCTGAGCTAGGATTTCGCGCGGCACTTTGAGTCGGTGGCGGAGATCCGGCAGCAAAATACTCCCGGGAAAGGGGAGTATGAAAGGTTGTGCAGGAACCTAAAGTTCCTACTGAAATAATGCATCCTGCAAGTTTTACGAGCTGTTTCCATCCTGGTGACATGCTTTGAGTATACGACATAAGCCCCTGATTCCAAAGTCTTTATTGAAATTGTGCGGGGCTTTTTTTGTTATCTGCCTGTTTTTAATACAGAGGGAACTGTTTGCATAAAGCTTTAACGTCTTCGTGGATGCGATTTTTAAGACCAACATCCTCTGGATTATTCAGAACTTGAGCAATCCACTTCGAGATTTGCTTCATTTCTTTTGTGCCCATTCCACGAGTTGTTAATGCCGGTGTCCCGATACGAACACCACTTGTGACAAACGGAGAACGTTTTTCATTTGGCACAGTGTTTTTATTAACGGTGATGCCGGCTTCATCCAAAGAATTTTCCGCAAGTTTACCAGTGATCTCCCGGTCGCTTAAATCAACCAAGATCAAGTGATTGTCTGTACCACCTGTCACAAGTTTAAACCCTTCAGAAAGCATTCCTTCCGCCAAAGCTTGCGCATTTTGAATCACATGTTCGCTATACTTTTTGAATTCAGGTTTTAATGCTTCACCGAACGCAACCGCTTTACCAGCAATCACATGCTCAAGAGGTCCACCTTGGATGCCCGGGAAAATGCGTGAGTTGATGATCTTCGCTTTTTCCTCAGAGTTAGTCATGATGATGCCACCACGCGGACCACGCAAAGTTTTATGAGTTGTCGTTGTTACATAATCAGCATAAGGAACCGGAGACGGGTGGTGCCCCGTAGCCACAAGCCCCGCAAAGTGAGCCATATCGACTAGCAGCTGCGCACCAACTTCATCAGCGATTTCTTTAAATTTAGCAAAATCCAAAGTGCGCGGATAAGCGCTATAACCAGCAATGATAAGTTTCGGCTGAGTTTCTTTCGCAGTAGCACGAATAGTATCGTAATTAATTCGACCAGTTTCAGGATCCAATTTGTAAGAAGCCGCTTTGAAAAGCATGCCACTGAAATTCACAGGCGATCCATGAGTCAAATGCCCGCCGTGAGAAAGATCCATACCAAGAATAGTGTCACCCGACTTACAAGCCGCAAGATAAACACCCATATTAGCTTGAGAACCAGAGTGAGGTTGTACGTTTACGTAGTTGATTCCAAAAAGTTTTTTAGCGCGATCAATAGCAAGTGATTCAACTGTATCAACGTTAACACAACCACCATAATAACGTTTGCCAGGATAACCCTCAGCATACTTGTTGGTAAGAATAGACCCTTGCGCTTCCATAACAGCACGAGAAGTATAATTCTCAGAAGCAATCATCTCTAGACCAAGCTCCTGACGTTCAGCTTCTTTATTAATAGCCGCAGAAACTTCAGAATCTACTTCAGCAAGAGGCAACGAGATGGAATGCATATAAGAAACTCCTTTAAGGCGGTCGCCGATAAGGGCCCATCTGACTGCGTTGTGCGGTCTTTCGCTTCTCTCCGACGTACCTTACAGGTACGCCTCCGTTTCGCAAAAGATCCTCCGCCTTGCAGCTGAACCCTTCTCGCCAACCTTGGCATTGTTAGAAAAAATTATTCCCCGAAAGAGGATAAATGAAAAGACTCAACGGAGAGTGTTAGTTTCAAGATTATGTTAAGGTTCATTTTAATATTCAAAATATGATTCACGAGTTCGGAAGTTGAAGGACTCTCGATCAAGAAATGTAGTGCACCCTTTGACGCGGTGAAACCGCAAAAAGCAAAAAATGCCATGACGGCATTTTTTCGCGCCAGCCCGAAGGGCAAGGGCAGGAGCCCGCAGCAAGCAGGCACCTTTTGGTAACACTGCGCAGAACCGGAGCGGTGGTTAAACCTTCCCCATCAGAATCTCGTAAATTTCGAGAACTTCGCGCTGGCTCTTTGGCAGAGTTTATAGGCTTAGTCCTCGGAGCGAGTTCCGCAGACGAGCCAACACACAACCAGCGGTAGCCAAGAGAAAAAGAAACGAGCGAGGACTGTCTGAGCGCAGAGGCCTAAGCCTATAAACTCTGCCAAAGAGCCAGCTAGCAAGGAGCCGACAATTTAGCGACCCGTTTCTGATGACGTCCGCCTTCGAAGCGGCCTTCAAGGAAAGACTTAACCATCTTCACAGCCAAATCCGGAGCCGTGAATCGCGCACTAAGAACAAGTATATTAGCATTATTATGTTCACGACAAAGCTTAGCAATATCCTCATTCCAACAAAGTGCTGCACGCACCTGAGGATTGCGATTTGCCCGAATAGCCATACCTTGGCCTGATCCGCAGATCAGAATACCAATAGCAGGACCATTGATAGAATCTTCGATATTGTTTTTTTGATTTGAAAGTTCTGCTTCGACAACGTGTTTGCAGACCTTGTCGGCATAATCAGGGTAATCAACAGAATCGCCGCTATACGTTCCCATGTCCTTCCATTGAAGATCAGGGAAGGCCGCCATCACTTTAAGTTTTAAATCCAACCCAGCGTGATCACAGCCCGTATATACAACCATTTTTATTTCCCTTGATACTTTGAGAAGATCATCGAGGCGTTTGTGCCACCGAAGCCAAAGCTATTATTTAGAACATTGTTAATGTTTCCACGACGAGCTTCGTGTGGAACATAATCAAGATCGCAATCCTCACTTGGATTATCCAAGTTGATTGTCGGAGGTACGATTTGATCGCGAATCGCCATCACACAGAAAGCAGATTCAATGGCACCAGCCGCACCCAGTGCGTGGCCCATCATTGATTTCGTAGAAGAAACCCAAACGTCTTTAGCATGGTCACCCATCAAGCGTTTGATCGCTGAAGATTCCAAACCATCACCCATCGGTGTACTTGTTCCGTGAGCATTTACGTATTGAATGTCTGAAGCTTTTAAGCCTGAATCTTTAAGTGCTTCCGACATGGCTTTGTAACCACCAGCGCCTTCTGGAGCTGGTGAAGTCATGTGGTAAGCATCCGATGAAACACCGTAACCAGTGATTTCACACAAAATTTTAGCGCCGCGTTTTTCAGCGTGCTCTAAAGATTCAATACAAAGAACGGCAGCACCTTCCGCAAGAACAAAACCATCACGGTCTTTATCCCAAGGACGGCTGGCTTTTTCAGGGGCATCATTGCGAGTTGATAAAGCTCTCATCGCAGCAAAACCACCGACTGCAAGTTTACAGATGGTGCTTTCAGAACCACCGGCCAACATCACATCTGTGTTGCCATCGCGAATATAGCGAACAGCATCACCGATAGAATGTACACCCGAAGCACAAGCCGATGTCACAGAGTAGTTTGGTCCTTGAAAACCCAACTCAATGGAAACCTGGCCTGCTGCTAAGTTTGTGATAACTGCAGGGATGAAGAAAGGGCTGATGCGACCAGGACCTTTCTCCTTCACTTTCAGTGTGGATTCTTCGATGATTTGAAGACCACCGATACCCACACCGATAATCACTCCCGCTTGAGCTTTCACTTCCGGAGTCAGTTCTAATTTCGCCATTTCCACGGCCATTTTAGAAGCTGCAATCGCGTAGTGAATGAATGTATCCATCTTCTTTTGCTCTTTTTTCTCAACGTAAAGATCAGGATTAAATCCTTTCACTTCACCAGCAAAAGTCACATCAAAGCCTGTCGTATCAAAGCGGGTGATCGGTGCAATACCAGATTTACCTGCAATTGCATTAGCCCAGCTGTCCTCAATGGTATTACCAAGGGGAGTCACTGCGCCAACGCCGGTAACGACTACTCTTCTTTGCGGTTTAGATGGACGTTCAAATCGGGAGGTCATAAAAATTAAGCTTTTCCTTTTTTCTCAAGGTAAGAAGCTACGTCTTGAACTGTTTTTAGCTTTTCAGCGTCTTCATCAGGAATTTCAAGATCGAATTCTTCTTCCATTGCCATCACAAGTTCAACGATATCCAAGCTGTCAGCGCCAAGATCGTCGATAAAAGAAGCTTCAGGCTTAACTTTATCTGGATCTACGCCTAATTGCTCAACAATGATATCTTTTACTTTTGGATGAATTGCCATTTTGTTTCTCCTTATAGTGCGTTCATCTTAACAACTGTTTCAAGTCTAGTTACCGTGGGATCTCACAAGTTCAATCTGAGATCCGAATATGAATTAGGAATTGATCCTAGTTCATATGCATACCACCGTTCACATCTAATGTGTGACCAGTGATATATTTTGATTCATCACTTAGCAAAAATCTGACTGCTTGAGCAACGTCGCTGCCTTCACCGATTTTGTTAAGCGGAATACGTTCCATCATTTTGCCTTTAACATCTTCAGAAAGAATATCTGTCATTTCTGTCGCGATAAAGCCTGGAGCCACGTTGTTCACGCGAACATTGCGAGACGCCAATTCCAATGCCACCGATTTTGCAAAGGCAATCGTACCAGCTTTAGAAGCTGCGTAGTTTGCTTGTCCTGCATTGCCAGTTTCACCGATGATAGAAGTGATATTAACGATGGACCCTTTGCGCGCTTTCATCATTGGTTTTGTGAAAGCTTTTGTTACTAAAAAGGTTCCGCGTAAGTTTGTATTAATAACGGAATCAAAGTCTTCCGCTTTCATGCGAAGTAATAGTTGGTCTTTAGTGATGCCGGCGTTGTTCACAACTCCGTCTACTTCAGGCCATTTTTCAAGGATGTGATCTACGGCTTCGTTGACCGATTCCTCGTTTGCGATGTCCATTTTAATATAAAAATGTCCTTCGCCAGAAAGTTGATGTGCCACTTGTTGTGCGGCTTCTTCGCGTGAAGAATAGGTAAATGCAACCTGAGCGCCTTCGTCAGCCAAAAGCTTCACGATAGAGGCACCGATTCCACGGCTGCCACCAGTTACTACGATTTTCTTACCTTGAAGCGATTTTCCGCTCATCTATAGTGTCCTTTTTTGCAAATACAACGCTGTAAAATTCGGATGTTCCGATCAGGGGCGTGTTATTTTGCCCACACTCTGTCTGAACTCCGAATAAATCTCAAGACATTTCAATGACACTAAGCTTTCAAAGAATCTTCAATAGTTTTAAGATCTTCCATGCTTGTTGTCGTCATCACTTTAAAGAAATCACCATCGATTTTCTTTAGAAGGCCTTGAAGCACTTTACCAGCGCCACATTCAAGGACTTGTGCATGGTTCATGGATTTTAAAACTTCCATACTTTGCGTCCAGCGAACAGGTGCAGAAACTTGGCGAATTAAATTTTCGCGCAAAATATTTCCTTCGGTTTCAGCTTTGGCGTGGAAGTTTTGAATGATTGGAAATGCGGCCTTGTTAAACTCCATCGCAGTCAGCACAAGACGCATTTTATCTTCAGCGGGTTTCATCATTTCACAGTGAAACGGAGCTGAAACTGTCAAAGGAATTAACTTCGCGCGCTTAGGAGCTTCAGTGAAGATCACTTCTGGTTTGAAATTATCTTTCAACCAGTTAATAGCTTGTTGCGAGCCAGAGATAACAATCTGCCCAGGGGAATTGAAGTTCGCCGCAGACAAAGGACCAAAGCCAGAGTTTTTCACAACGAAATTGCAAAGTGTTTCTACTTGATCTGGCTCTAAACCAAGAACTGCTACCATTCCGCCTTTGCCAACCGGAACTGCGGATTGCATCGCTTGACCACGAGTGCGAACCGCACGCATAGCTTCATCAAAACGAATGACATCAGCCGCAACAAGGGCCGCGTATTCACCGATAGAGTGTCCTGCAGCTGCAACAGCTTTAACACCAAGATCATTACGCAAAACCTTTTGGGTCGCAGTAGAAACCAACAATAACGCTGGTTGAGTATTTTCAGTCAAAGCAAGTTCAGCTTCAGTGCCATCAAAGCACAGCTTTTTCATATCTTGTTTTAATGCCTCAGAACCTTCTTCAAAAGTTTCTTGAGCGATTTTGAAATTATCAAATAAAAAGCGGCCCATGCCAGGTTGCTGGGAGCCTTGTCCAGGGAATGCTAACGTAAACATGTTTTAATACCTCAAAAGAATGCTGCCAGAAGTAAGACCTGCACCGAATGCGGTTAACAAGATCGTCTGGCCTCTTTTAATTTTTCCGGTTTTTACAGCCCAGTCAAAGGCTACAGGAATTGATGCAGCGGATGTATTGCCAGTTTCATGCAAGTAAACAATCACGCGATCCATTGGGAATTTAAATTGATCAGCCACAGCTTCGATAATGCGTTTGTTGGCTTGATGAGGAACAATCCAGTCCACTTTTTCAGGCGGAAGATTGTTATGTTCTAAAGCTTCACGACAGCAAAGAGCCATAGTGCGAACTGCGTTTTTAAAGATCTCGCGACCTTTCATCGTAACGAAGTTCAATTTGCTTTCTAGAACCTGTTGAGATTGTGGCATGATACTGCCACCACCAGGAACAGTCAGTAATTCAGCTAGGTCACCATCAGAATGAAGGTGACTGCTTTCAATCAGATTTGTTTCGTTTGCTTCAGCACGGGAAACAATCCACGCACCAGCGCCATCACCAAACAGAATGCAGGTTTCACGGTCTTGGTAGTTAACGAAGCGGTGAAGAACCTCAGCGCCTACAACCAGAACATGCTTATACATTCCTGAGCGGATGAATTGATCGGCGACTGAAACGCCGTAAACGAAACCAGAACAGGCTGCATTCAAATCGAAAGATACGATATTTCTGCAACCTAGTTTGCTTTGTAAGTAACACGCAGTAGACGGCATCTGGCGATCACCAGAAACCGTACCTACAACGATCATGTCGATATCATGGGGAGTGAGCCCTGCGTCTTCAAGAGCTCTTTGCGAAGCCTTTAAGCATAAGTCCGATGTGAACTCGCCTTCGGCAGCAATATGACGGCGTTCAATTCCAGTTCTCTCGACGATCCATTGGTCATTAGTGTCCACCATCTTTTCTAAATCAAAGTTGGTAAGCACTTTTTCTGGCAGGTAGGAACCTACCCCTGAAACTCGAGAACGAAATTGTCCAGCCATGGAATCAACCTGTCTTTAAAATTACTTAGCTGCGCTGATTTGCTTGCCTTTGTAGTACAAAGCACCGTCAGCACCTTTGTGTGCGCGGTGAGGGCGAGTCAATTCACCAGTTTTCTTTTCAACAGATACTGCTGGTGCAGACAAACCATCGTGAGAACGGCGCATATCACGTTTAGAACGAGATGTTTTCTTCTTAGGAGTTGGCATTTCAAACCTCTTTTTGAGTCATTTATATTCGAAGCACGTTAATTTAACCAAAGAATGATAAAAATCAACAATTTAATTGATCTTGATATTCTTTAAAACCCCAAAAGGATTAGTTGGCTTTACGCCCGGCATTTCTTCGTCGTAGCTAAAGCTTTGTCCTTTCACGGGAATTTTGCAAATTGAGCAATCTCCATTTTCGTCCTCAGGGCCTGCAGCATTAAAAGGCGCAGCAAGAGCAACGACTTCATGAAGGAATTCACCCATATCAAATATATGGCCATCGTATTCAGATACGTCAGGGCCATCTTCGGGTAAGTCACTGATATGATTGACCTTGGAATATTTACTTCCGCGGGGGTGATCTTGTTTGGGAATTAAGAATTCGCGGTACTTAGAATTCACTGGAAAAGGAAACTCAATCCCGCAACGGGCGCAGGTTTCAGGAAGTTTTGTTTTAATAGTTCCAGTCAGCTCAAAATCACGGGAATTCAAGGGCTTAATAAAAAACTCAGCTTCGTGAGGGGTTTTGCCAATCAGGTCATTTAAAATCTGATTCAATTCACCTGACTGTGTGTCCCAGTGGTAGCTACGGCCTTCTTCAGGGATTTCCATTAAGTTAATTTTCATATAAGGCTCCTAGTTTTCTACAAGGGGTTCGTTTTATGTGAAATGGAACACCAGGTCAAGTAGACAATAGATTAATATACTCCACATCCCTAAGAGTGGCAAAAATCCTAAGGTCTTTAGGAGGGCTTACTCCCAAAGAACCCTATATTTCTTCATAATATCTTCTGATTTTAGAAATTGGTGAAAAGCTCCGCGGCCTTCACGTCGTTTTTGATAAGTTTAAGGTCTTTAAGCTGTTGCACCAGCGTTTGCCAGCGCTCTAGAGTCATCGTTCCTAGGGGTGAACCCTTCGTCTGAATTAGAGGCTTTTGCATTGCTGCGCCCTTATTAAAGCTATCTAAATCCATGGCTTTGTTCAAAGTCGCCATGTGTTTATTAGTGGCCGTTGGGTCTTTTAAATAAGATTCCCAACCTTCGCGGGAGGCTTGTACGAGCTTTTTCGCAATTTCTGGTTTTCTCTTTAAAGTTTCTTCCGTCGCTGCGATCACTACGAGATAGGGATTAAATCCCTCTTCAGCGATGATGAAGTTCTTAGTTTTTGCTCCTGCTTTTTCTGCACTTACTGGTTCAGAAAGAATGAATCCTTGTTGCGAAAATTTTTTGTCATTCACGAAATTCGCAACACCACCAAGATAGGGAACGATCTTCGCTTTTGGCTTACCGAATTTGTTCACTAAAAATCCATAGTAGGGAAGTCCTGATTGCAAGGCGATCACACCGTCACTCATAAAAACTTCTTTAAGATTTTTAAAGTTTCTTTCAGCATGGGTCATGATGATGTACGGAGCTGTATGATAAACCGCGAACAGCGCTTTGACTTTGTTTTTTGGATTTCTATCGTGGGAAAGAATGATTTCATCCGCACTGACGATGGCAAATTCCACTTTATTGTTTGCAAGCATTTGCACTGTCGGAGTTCCAGAGCCACCTTCTTGAATCTTAACATCAAGACCGTGTTTTTTAAACATTCCTTCTAAAGCTGCGGCATAAAAGCCACCAAACTCTGGCTCTGCTTTCCAGTTGAGTGCCAAAGTGATTGTTTCCGCAGTGGCGTTGAAAGAAAGAAGGAAAATTAAAAAGCCAAGAATGTGTTTCATAATTTTTTTACCCCTGATTAGTTCATCGCAAAAGGTCGACGCTTTAAAATCAATCGATTCAGAATTTCTAAAGTTGCTAAAAATAAAAGACCCATCAGTGATAACAATAAAAGGGCTGCAAAGACAATATCTACCCTTTGCTGGGTGCGCGCAGAATCAATCAAGGCGCCTAAGCCCCCGCCGCTGACGAATTCACCAGCAATGGCGCCGATGATGGAAAGACCCGCAGAGATTTTTAAGCCTGAGTAGACATACGAATAAGCAATGGGAAGTTTTAGTTTAAATAATATTTTTAACGGGGAGGCATGATAGATTTTAAACAAATCTTTCTGAGCTTCGCTGGCACTTTCCAGCCCCATCAAAGTATTTGCGATCATAGGAAAGATTGAAACGATAAAGCTAGAAGCAATAACCGTCGGTGCGCCAAAGCCAAAGTAGATCACCAATAAAGGTGCAATTGCGATGATTGGAACAGTTTGAAAGAAAATAGCGAAAGGTAAGATCGCTCTTTTTAAAAGATCTGAGAGTGAAAATATCAAAGCTAATCCGCCACCGAAAACAATACTCATGAGTAGGCCAATGACGACGTTTTTTAATGTTTCAAAAAATGCAGCTAAGAAATCAGCTTGCAGCTCTACCAAAGTTTTTACGACAGTGCTGGGTGCGGGTATTAGGGATTCAGCTAAGAGATCCCATTTTACAGCAAGCTCAAGACCAAGAACCAATAAGCAAAAAAAGACTAAAGCGGGTAAGACCTTTTTCATGATCTAAACCTTTCAGTAAGTTCTTTTAATACGCTGTTAAAAGCTTCAGAGGTTCTTAATTCCAAGTTTCTTTTTGGCGGCAGTGCCAAGTTCATGTCTGAAGAAATAATCGCGCCAGGGGCTTTTAACATGATCACTCGTTGGGATAGGTAGCTAGCTTCGTACAATGAATGGGTCACGAACACCACCGTCATCTTTTCGGTTTCCCATAATTGCAGAAGCTGATCTTGCATTTCAAAACGGGTGTTTTCATCTAAAGCGGCGAAAGGTTCATCCATTAACAAAAGTCTGGGATTACTAACTAAGGCGCGCGCAATGGATACGCGCATTTTCATTCCGCCAGAAAGTTCATGGGGAAATAAGTTTTCACTGCCTTCAAGTTTTACTTTTCTTAAAGCCTCAAAAACTTTTTCGTCGCGGGCTGGTTTAGAAATGCTCTTTAAGTCTTCATCCAACTCAAACGGCAGGCTGACATTTTCTTTTACAGTCTTCCAAGGAAGTAAATTGGCTTCCTGAAAGACGAAGCCAAATTTTTTCTTTCCAGACGGGGAGAGTGCTAACTCCCCTACTGTTGGATTATCAAGACCTGCGATCAGGCGAAGTAAAGTGGATTTACCGCACCCAGAAGGACCTAACAATGTAACAAAGCTGCCAGGAGTAATTTCAACGCTAAGATCTTTGATGACTGTTTTAGAGCCAAAACTTTTCGACAGCGTTTTTATCTTAATTCCCAGGGCTTGTTCCATCCCTACACCCAATCGTAATTAAAGCTGATGCTAATGCGCTCTTTGTCTGAAGCATTTTTAGGGACCTCATGACGAAGCCAGCTTTCAAATAAAACCACATTTCCTTCTTGGGGTTCTAAGGCGTAATGTCTTTGGTTGTGAGTTTTGGCGTTATGTTTTCTTGGTGGGGACGCCATAAAGGAATCAAAGCGCGGATCTTCAAACTTAATTGCTGAACAGTTTTTTGGTGTCTGAACATAATAAGTGCCGCTGATCACTGAAAGCGGATGCAAGTGCATACTGTGAGTAACGTTGCTAGGCATGATATTGACCCAACAGGACGTCATCTTAAGTTCTTTTGGATTAATATCCATCTCAAGATGCTTTACGAATTTTCTTACGTGTTTATCGATCTCTTTTTCTAGCTCTTCAAAAGTCGAAGAAAAGCGATGCAACTGCGCCATGGATCCATAGGAAGTAAATCCCCCTGGATAGTTTTTTTCTGACCACTCTTGGCCTTGTTCATCGATTTCAGCAATTTTTAAGGATTCTTTTTTTAAATCCTTATTAAGCGGACCAAGATCTTTGGATTTTAACGGAGCATAATAAACAAAGGTCGGAAAAAGAGTTTTAATCATGATCCGACGATACAAGCTGAGGTTTGGAGCAGGCAAGAAGAAAAAAGCCCCCTTAGAATCTCTAAGAGGGCCGGTGAAAAACAATACTGTCTTTAACTGTTAAGTTTTTTATCTCCAAGTTATAGACTTAATAGCTGTTTTAGCAGACACGTTGCCCGCAGCATCCACTGCTGCAACTTGATAGTTATAAGTCACGTTTTTAGTGATGTTCATATGTACGTAGTTTAGGGAAGTCGTTTCAGCAAAAACAGAACCGTTCACAAAGATGCGGTATTTAGCCACACCCACATTATCAGAAGACGCAGTCCAAGTTAATGTCACCTTCGCATTCAGACCGTTGTTGTACAATGCTGGGGCAATATTAAAGCTGCCCGGCATTGTTGGAGCCGTCGTATCAGAAGGCACTGGTGTTGGAGTCGGTGTTGGAGCTGGAGCTGGAGCAGGCGCCGGTGCAGCCGCTGCTGAAGCTACCAAAGTCTTCGTTGTTGCATCAGTTGTCATTGGAACACCTGCTGCAGCCATCAAAGTATTACCTACCGACGGATTTACAACGTTGAAAGCTCTTGTAGTTAAAACAGCTCCAGAAGTGCTGTCTTTAGAGATCAGATAGAACTTTTGGGTGTTCACATCTGAAGCTGCTAAAGAAGAGATATCAAAGAAGAAGCTTCCTTCCACCTCTGAAGTCGTTCCGTTAAACGCGTAACCACCACCGCGACCTACGAACGCAAATGGCGTCCATTGTGAAGAGGGGCTCGTGCCAGAAGTGCTTGACTGTCCGAACGCTAAAGAAATTTGCGAACGAAGAGCATGGGACATTCTAACTTCCGCGATCAACTTAGGAGTGTAAGACGTGTAAGTAGAATAAGTCGCATTACCACTTTGGGTTAATTGAATACGACCTGATGGATAAAAATTTGGAACTGTCGTGCTGACGCGGAAAGCATCGTAAGAAGCCCAAGCGTAACCAGCATTTCTCCAAGTGTTACCAAATGAATTGGCAAACTTGAAGGCGCCCAGTTCTGCGGCTTCAACGGCACCGTTACCATTGATGTCAGTCCAGATGTTGTCATCGTAACCAACGATCGTCATTGCGTGACCGCTCACTTTGCCATTCATGTGCGTAGCAATCCATTGCCCTGCAAATGGTGACGAAACGCCAGGACGAACTTGAACTGTGCGGTATTGCCAGCTATTGATGTAAGTACCAACTACAACCACGTGACCGTTGGCTAAAAGTTGTTTTACTGTTGCCATACCAGCGTCCGTATTGATAGTAGCGTAGCTCGCCGCTTTCATGCGCGAGTTAATAGCGCGTTTCCAGTGTTCAGAATTCATATCCCAAGCTCTGTAATCAGAGTCATAGGGGAAATCTGTTTGAGTCGCAGCTCCGTGTTTTTCTAACACTGAAAAAGCGTCAGAAAAGTAAGAACCGTTATCCACGCCACCGTTGATCATGTTGTATGTCCACTTTGGCGAATAGATACGCTGAGCGTAGTTTTTATTGTTACAACCTAACGTCAAGCACACTTCGTGGCTCATCATATAGTAAGTTGTTGCCCACGCTACACACGAACCAATCGAGCCTTGGTTTCCGATCGGTGGAAAGGCAGGATGATTTGAGTTGTCCACTTGGGCCGGAGTCGTTACAGCTGTTGCTGATAGAATCGGTTCTTGAGTGTTTCCACCTTTTTTAGCGCTAGCACCTAAAGAGTCCTCTGTTTCAACTTCTGGAAGATTTGTGTCTTCTGAAATTGGAGCCTCACCGCGAGACTGTCTTTCTTTATTTACGCGCTCAAGACCCAAACGGTTAGGACGAACCTTTTTGATCTTTGTTTTATGAAGTTTTTGGTTTTCTTCAGCTGTCATCTCACGAAGACCAGGATTTTCCGCTGAAGCCAATGCGAAGTTAGGAGAAACGTGCAGAATCATGCTGAGAGCAAGAGTAGCCCCCACAGGCTTAATATAATTTCTCATCAAATTTTTCTCCCTAAAAAATTATTTCCTTTATGTTAAAGAGCAATAGAGCAGAGCCATAGCTAAAAAGTTCCCGCACTTTTGAACACGAGGTGATGTCGTTTCACAGTGACTGAAAGCTAGACGTAAGATTGAAACCGAAGACTAGAAATTTCTAATATGCTGGATTAATTGTCGAAGTTTCAGCATAAGAAAAGTTTGCGAAAAATTCCTGACTCATCTTTGGTAGAGCCGGGGAATTTGCTCTAGTGAAGGATACTGCGAAGGATTTTGTCCCATTCAAAGGAATGACTCTTATATGAGTAGACAGTTTCCTAAGCTTTTTTGATCTGAGAGTCGGTCACTATTTGTAATCTCATTTTGAGACATCTATTCAACACTGTCAGACTCCAGTCGACAGCTGTTAAATTTTTGGTCAGTGTTTTCCGGCTATAAGCGACCAATTGAAAGTAGGCTTGGCACCGCCCTTGCTTTTACTCTTTGTATTCGCAAGGAGTGAATTTATGAAAAAGCAATTACTTGTATCAGTTATGGTTTTGATTCCTGCTATAAGCTTTGCCAAAGAAAAAGTAGATTTTGGTGATTTGATCTCTGAGAACTCTAGAGCTCAATCAGAACTTCACTCCACAGTGAAACACAATCTTGAAGAAGCCCGTGACATCGCGGCGGCTGCAAAAATGCGTGAGCGTATCGTTGTAGTTGAAAATTCAGGTGTCTCTTACAATGCGCCAACAGACCAAGAGCTTTTAGCTTTTAAAAAAGAAAGATCTCACCACAGAGCTTCTGAAGATAAGCAATTTGAACGCTTAGCTAACGAGATTTCTTCTTTCGAAGAATAATCCCTGCGAACCACCACAGTTTAAAACCACCAATAACTCCGGAGTCCTTGCCCGGAGTTATTTTTTTTAAAGAATGAGTTTCTTAAGTTCCTGCTGAGAATAGATGTAATCCGCGTAAACCATCGTATTCGTGATGTTTCGATGCCCCAACGCTACCTGGACCAATCTTAAATCCTTCGTCTTCTGATAAAGCTCGATCGCAAAAGTATGCCTTAAAGCGTGGAATTTTTTAGGCACTGGGCGGTACATTTCCCAGATCTGATAAAGCCGGGGATAGGTGATCGGAAAAACCTTGGTTCCCCCTTGATTTTCGGCGAAACGATGAAGTCGATTAAAAAGGTCAGAATGAAGGGGGATTTCCCGGTCATTAGAGCCTTTTAAACCCCGGATAAAAACACTTTCATCATAGGGATTCAGATCACTTCTTTGGATATTTAAAACTTCCTGGGCCCGGGCCCCGGTTCTTAAAGCTGTCCAAATCATCAAACAATTGCGGGGATCCTTATCCTGGAAATCCCCCAGAATCTTGCGTAAGCGTTCCGTTTCGGGGCTTAAAAGATACTTGTTTTTGTTGAGTTGGTACCGGGATGGCGAAGACATAATTGATGATTCAAAAGAAGGGGCCTATTTGACAAGGCCTTTTCAAAGCTGTATGACGCTGCGCATTCAAAGTAATGATAGGTAAATTATTTCTGTTTAGACGCAGTGAGTCCGATATAGATGCATGGTGTCACGATAAAACCCTCTGACATTACCGCATAAAATAACGAGAAAAATCATATACTTAATGCTATAGCTTATAACTATAAGCTATAGTCAGATTTGAAAAAGGGGTGCCCAGGGGTACCCATGGCAGATTCTTTTGTAGTTTCAATGACTTAGCTTGACACCCTAAATGCCCTTTTGGAATCATATCTGTAAATCACAACGTAAAATATTGCGTAAAACAACATAAATGTTGTGAAGTGCAACGGTCCAGAGGGGTGAAAATGGAGCAGGACGTTTTAGACCAGGTTCGGGAAGGCTTTGAAAACAGCCTTTCAAACGAGGGTTTTTTAGACATCGATTTACACACTGATTTACCCCCTGATTTAAACCCTCGCTCAAAGACATCTTTACGGATGCATTACGAAGCCCAGGTTTCAGTCATTCAAAAGCAGTTAGGAAATCTCGATGAAATTCGTGGGAATTTAGGCCTTTCTCAAAGAAAGATGGCCCAACTTCTTTTGGTCGATCCATCCAGTTGGACCCGATGGACTAAAAATGGGGATGAAGCTCCCCCGCATATTTGGCGTGCTTTGCAATGGTATATGGCTTTAAGGGAGAAAATCCCGGGGCTTACGCCGCAATATTTTATCAGTACAAATCCCCAGGTTTTGCACCAAAAGGCCCTTAAAGAAGTGGAATTAGAGCGCCAGGAACGCTTAGAAACCATGGAAAATCTGTCTTCAAAGCTGCAAATCATTCTGTCAGAGAAAAATCAGCTCTCTAGCGAGCTTTTGCAGATGAAAAAAGACCTGAACTTTCACAAAAAAATCAGTATAGTCGTCCTTTTGGTGAGTATCTCATCGATTGCCACGCTCTTGTTTTGGAAGGGTCTATGATCAAGCACGACGCCGTTCGCCTTTTAGCGACTCAAAAAATCTCTGAAGCCATTCAAAAAATGGGTCAAAACCTTTCTGATGATGAAATCTATAAGGCCCTTGTTGAACCACCACAATCTGAAATGGGTGATCTGGCATTTGGTTGTTTTACTTTGGCAAAAGCGCTTAAAAAAGGTCCTCCGCAAATCGCTGCAGAAATCGCGCAAAATTTTACTGCTGATTCAACAGTTCAAAAAGTTCAAGCAGCCGGTCCTTATTTAAATCTTACTTTCTCGCCGGCATTTCATGGTGAAAAAGTCGTCGCAAGCATCCTTGATGGATCTATGTTTAAAAAACAGCTTGTGGAATCTTCTCCAAAGACAATGTTCGAGTATTCACAGCCGAACACCCACAAAGAGCTTCACGTGGGACATATGCGCAACCTTTGTTTGGGCGCTGCCATTGTTTCCATGCTTAAGTATTCGGGTCGGGATGTGGTTTCATCAACGTTCCCTGGCGACATGGGCACCCACGTGGCGAAATGTCTTTGGTATATGAAAAAGCACAACCAAGAACCTGCTCCAGAAACTGGAAAAGGGGAGTGGTTGGGGCGCATGTATTCAAAGGCCAACCTTTTGCTTGAAGATCAGAATGGTACACCTCAAGAGGTTATCAATCGCCAAGAGTTGACTGCCATCCTTCAAGAGCTTGAATCAAAATCAGGTCCTTATTATGAACTTTGGAAAGAGACCCGGGAATGGTCTATCCAATTAATGAAAAGCGTTTACGCGTGGGCTGATGTTGAATTTGACGAATGGTATTTTGAATCAGAAATGGATGGTCCGTCTACGGCGTGGGTAAAAGAACTTTACGCCCAAGGTAAACTTGAAAAATCCGAAGGTGCCATCGGTAAAAATCTGGAAGCAGAAAATCTAGGTTTCTGTATGCTTTTAAAAACGGACGGCACAGGTCTATATGCCACGAAGGATTTATTGTTAGCCAAACATAAATTCGAAGACGTGCACATTGAAAAAAGCGTTTACATCGTGGATATGCGCCAGGCTTTGCACTTTAAACAGGTGTTTCGAGTTTTAGAGATGCTGGGTTTTGAGCAGGCTAAAAACTGCTTCCACTTACAATACAACTACGTAGAGCTTCCTGATGGAGCAATGAGTTCGCGCAAAGGAAATATCGTTCCATTGACAGAACTTGTTCATCGCATGGAAGACCACGTGAAGACGACTTATTTAAGTCGTTATGAAAATGAATGGTCTAAAGAAGATATCAATACGATTGCGGGTCAAGTAGCAAAGGGTGCGATTTTCTATGGCATGCTTCGCATCGACACTAACAAAAAGATCGTATTTGATATGAATGAATGGTTGAAGCTTGATGGTGAGTCAGGACCTTTTGTTCAGTATTCTTACGCTCGTATCGCAAGCTTGGGACGAAAATTCCCACGCACTGAAGGTGTTAAGATAAACTGGGCCTCTTTAACGCATTCTTCTGAACGTCAGTTGTTGCAAGCCTTGGCATCATTCAATTCCAACATGGCTTTGGCATCTGAAAACTTCAGACCCGCAGCGATGTGTACTTACCTTTATGAGCTGGCGAAAAAGTTTAACGTCTTTTATCACGAATGCCCGATTGGAACTGAGAAAGATGAAACTGTGCGCGCAGCTCGTTTGGCGTTAAGTGCGGCTGTGGGGATGACACTGAAGCAAGGTCTTTCTGTGTTGGGCATCCCGGCTCCAGAAAAGATGTAACATCTAGTTTTCATTTAGAGTCGTTGCGCCGTTATTTTGTTTGTTTTCATAGCAAATTTCGCGGCGCAAGCAATCCACTGCATTAACGCTAGTCTTTTTACTCAAATACAAAGATGATCGGCTCGCAATAAAAATGAAGGAGCCTGATTTTGGGAACTTTTGAGCTTATTTCTAAGCATGGTGACCATGAGCAAGTCGTATTCTGTCACGACCCTCATGTTGGTTTAAAAGCGATCATCGCTATTCACAATACTTCTTTGGGTCCCGCGCTTGGCGGTACTCGTATGTGGAATTATAAAAATGAAGACGAGGCGTTGATCGACGTTCTTCGTTTGTCTAAGGGTATGACTTATAAAGCAGCTGCTGCGGGTCTAAACCTTGGTGGTGGTAAAGCTGTTATCATCGGCGATCCTAAATCACAAAAATCAGAAGGATTGTTCCGTGCCTTCGGTCAATTCGTGAACTCTTTAAATGGTAAATACATCACAGCTGAAGACGTAGGTACTAGCGTTCAAGATATGGAACACATCTACATGGAAACTCCATGGGTGACTGGTATTCCTAAAGACTTCGGTGGTTCAGGTGATCCATCTCCTTACACGGCACACGGTGTATTGATGGGTATCAAAGCTTCTGCCAAAGAAAAATTCGGTACAGACGCTCTTAAAGGTCTGCACATCGCAGTTCAAGGTCTTGGAAACGTAGGTTCTAACCTTGTAAAATACCTTAAAGAAGAAGGCGCGATCATCACAGTGGCTGATATCGACATGAATCGCACTAAAAACATCGCTGAGGCCTTCGGTGCTAAAGCCGTTTCTCCAGACGAAATCTTGTTTGTAGAGTCAGATGTTCTGGCTCCATGTGCTTTGGGTGCGATCGTAAACGATCAAACTATCACTAAGCTTAAAACCAAAATCATCGCTGGTGGCGCGAACAACGTTCTTGCTGAAGCACGTCATGGTGACCAATTGAAAGAATTGGGCATTCTTTACGCTCCAGACTACGTAATCAACGCTGGTGGTTTGATGAACGTATTCGTCGAGCTTGAAGGTTATTCTCCAGAGCGCGCATTTGAAAAAACAAAACGCGTTTACAATAACATCCTTAAAGTTTACGAGATCGCAAAACGCGATAATATCGGTACGCACACAGCTGCTGACCGTTTGGCTGAAGAACGTATCAGCACAATCGGCCGCTTGAAACAGCGCCATCCAGGTAAATCTTCTCGCTCTTTCACGACGCTAAAAGAAGTTTACAACCGTTAAAAACAAGGGGACCGCAAGGTCCCTTTTTTTTATGCGCCGAGTGATGGCGCTTTGATGACTCCCCCTTCACTTGACAAGGTCCCTCGGGCAAAGAACAATCTTTGTCGTAATAATAGGAATAATCCCCGCAAATTCGGGGCCTTAGACACAACGAGGATCAGCTTGAGCACTAAAATTTCTAAAGAAGATTTAAAATCCCCAGACCAAATGACTAAAACCTTACGCGAAGGTTTCGTTTGGACAACTTCACACTCAAAAATGGTGATTGGCGCTATTGGCGCATTTATCGTGATTGGCGTTGGCGTTTCTTTGATGAATTATTTCTCAGAGAAGAAAGAAGTTTCTTCTCAAGAAAAATACTTCCTTCTTGAAAAGACTTACACAGAAAAAAAACGTGGTTTTGAAGAAGCTAGCCGTGCTGAAATCATGCAGGCGCAAGCTAAAGATAAAAAGGCAGCTCCAGCTTTTGATCCTGCTAAAAAAGCTTCTGGTGAACTAGAAAAAGACTATGGCACTGTGGTGAGTGGTTTTGAATCATTCATTTCTGAAAATCCAAAAACAAAAGCCGCGCAAATGGCGGCAGTGAACCTTAGCGATATCTACCTTTCCTATAAAAAGAATGCTGAAGCTTTAACTGCTTTAGAAAAAGTAGAAAAAGGCCTTGATAAGAATGACGTTCTTGCTGGTCTTGTATGGATGCAAATGGGTAACGTGTACGCAGACCGTGGTGACTGCAAAGGTGCGATCTCTAAATGGGAATCTATCACTTCACAAAAAGGTCTAGCGTTTGCTCATGATGAAGCAAAACTTCGCATGGGTCTTTGCTTTGAAACTATGAATGACACTGCAAAAGCGGAAGCTCTTTACACTGAAGTGACTAAAAAAGAAGACGCTAGCACCACTGATTTCGCTGCTTCTAAAGAAGCGCAAAAATACTTGCGCCTATTAAAAGCAAAACAAAATCTGTAGTTGTAAGGACCATCAATGAAATTATTAGCGGTTATTGGTTCGGCATTAGTGCTTACAGGCTGCACCACCATCAATGGTGTGCTTGAAACCTGGAGCTCTAAAAACGATGCTAAACGTGAATACCAAGTTAGAACCGCTTGGGTTCGCCAGACCACAGTGAAAGACAACTTGGGATTCCGTAAAATCAATCGTATGACCCCGGTTTTAGCTGGGGAATTAGTGATTCAAGGAAATGGTTTAGACGGTATTGTTGCTTATGAACGTGAAAGCGGTAAGCAAAAATGGCGTTTAAATATACCCAATGGCGCTGAACCCAGTGCTGCTTTGATCCGTGACCGTCTTTTTGTCGGGGCTAGCGATGGAAATTTCTATTCCATTGAAGCTAGCACGGGCCAAGTGCAATGGACCTTCCCAACGAAGGCTGAAAACCTGTCGACTCCGCTTTTGGATGAAGGCATCGTTTACTTCCTAGCTGGAAACAACGTTTTTTATGCTTTAGATGCGGCGACAGGTCGTCAGTTGTGGCTTTATTCGCGCCAAGATACATCCCAATTTTCAATCCGCGGTGGCAGTCAGGCGGCACTTCATAATGGAACTATTTATGTCGGCTTCACCGATGGATCCTTAGTTGCCTTAAATGCAAAAAATGGATCTGCCGTTTGGGAAGTTCAGCTTAATAACAATAAGCGCTTCCGTGATATTGATGCGACCCCAGTGATTGATGGAAATCAAATCTATATTGCGGGTTATGATGACAAGCTTTACAGCGTTTCAGCTGATAAGGGCGAAGTCCTTTGGCGTATCGACGGCGGCGGGTATAGTGCTGTGACCCTGGCTGGGGATAAATTGTTTTTCCCTACAACGAATGGTGAAGTTTGGGCGCTTAAAAAAGCCAATGGTGAAAAACTTTGGTCTTACAAAGTGAAAGATGGGATTGCTACCCAAGTAAAGACTTATAAAGGCTCTTTAGTATTCGGTGAATCCCAAGGTCGGTTGCAGTTCTTAGATATGAATTCAGGCGCTGTTCTTGGTGGTATGGAACCAGGCAGAGGCATTCTTTCTTCACCTCAAGTGGATGAAAAAGCCAACCGCGTTTATTTTATTTCAGGCGAAGCAAATCTTTACGCCATCGAAGCTGGCTGGACTAAAAAACCTTATTTCACGGAGTAGAAAATGAAGTTTTTGTTCTTAGTTCCTATGTTCTTTATTCTTGGAGCTTGCTCCCATGGCAATTGCCGCGCGCAAAAAGCCCCACAAACCACAGTCACTGATGCCAGCACTAAATCAGCGGCATCTGCAGAGGTCGCTACTATGCCATCATCAGCCGTTGATCGTGTGAAAGTATTTAAAGCCGATGGATCTTTGCAATGTGGTCAGGGAAAAGCTATTCCCGCAGCTGAAATGCAAAAGGAGCTTAAAGGTATCAAGGTGTATTCTGCCACCAATCAAAACGATGGGATGATGAGAATCCAACTTTGCGGATCCCCTACGGGAATGGTCAATGTTTACGAGATCGACCGTAAAGATCTTGATGTAGCTCTTAAAGCGGGCTTTAAAGAATGGACTAACGACTAAAGTTAGAACCGACTAGGGGAGAGCAGCTCCCCTTTTTTTATTCTCAAATTGATACGTCACGGGGCCTGACAGGGCAGTGACAATCTTTGATTTTAATCCCCTTCTCAGAATGAGATTCACTGTTATTTCCACCACTTAAGTTATTCACAGAGTTTGCATTAACGTCCATTGAGGTGTTTTATGCGAAAAATCTATACTCTGTTGTTAGCGTTTTTGATCTCTACAGGTGGAACTGGTGCTCCGGTTTACGCTCAAGTGTCAGCAGACCATAAATCTCAGATCGCTCAGTTAGATTACTTACTGGCGGTGGATCGCTTAGATTTTTATTCTGACGGTCTAGCAGATTATTTGATGGAGCATGAACAAAAGCTTGCGGCTGAGGCGATTCGTAAGATCGAACCAGAAGACTACGCTAAAGAACAATTCGCAGGAAAAGATCTGAACAATCCAGATAAATGGAATGAATTGATTTTATCTGTGTTACATAAAAAATTCCCTGAATTTAAAAATTTAACTCTGCAAGATATCCAGTGGAACTATAACTTCTTCCGTAAAAAATTAATGGAAGGCTTTAAGGCTGATCCCATTTCTTTGAAAAAAGAAGCTTCGGTTTCGTCTTTAAACAATGAACCTGTTCAATTTAACAAAAGAACTATTCCTAAAGTGGATGGCAAAACAATCCTTCTAGATGCTGAACGCTATATCTCTGAAAAAACCACTCGTGCGCTTTTCTGGGATGCAGCTTTAAGCCATAAAGCGATTGAATTCCATTTAGGTACTGAGCGCGACTTCCGCCAAAGAATTTCTCAGGAAGAAAGAGAAGTTATTGCCGAAGTTAAAACCAGAGCAGCAAACTATAACAAAATCTACCTAGTCTTTAATCCGCACACGAAAGAGTACTCTTATGCCTTCACACGCATTTCTGGAAATGACCGTGTGACACATTTAATGGCGCAACTTGGGATTTTAAAATACCAAGGACAAACAGCACTTAAAAATGATTCTGTTCGTGTGTACGGAAATCCAAACAAAGTTCACCGTGCCCAAGAAGAGCGTCTTTCTGAGCTATTTAAAACCCTTCCTAAAGCAGACATGGTTGTCATCGGTCAGAAATCAGCAATCGGAAACGTGATTGCGATGGCAGGTATGATGAGCCAAATCCAACCTGACGTTGGCACGGCGGTGGGTGAAAACAAAACACAAATTCAAAAGTTGTCTCAACGTGTGGCTGAAACTGGCAGCTATTTCTCTGTAACAAGCAAAGCGTCCATCGTTAAAACTGAATTCGAAAAGATCCCAAGCCCAACAGCGCAAAATTATGAAATCTTTAATTCTGAACAACCCAGCCATGATGTTTCTGACGTTTTACTAGAAACTAAAGACGGAAAAATCGTACGCTGGAGATTTATCTCTAACATGTGGGGAGATGAAGTTGTTCCAGTAGCTCGCGCTATTAAAAACTCGGGCCATGATAAAGTGGTTTACATTGGCACTGCCGGTGGAATCATCGGTAAAGGTCTTAAGGTTGGTGACGTGGTTGCCCCATCTAAGACTTACACTCAAGATGGTCGTTTGCTTGAATTAGAAAAGCCGACATACGCTACTGATTTCGTAAAAACTGGCATGACCTTAGGTCAAGTGACATCTCCTTTTGATGAAACTCAGAAATGGCTTAAAAAATGGAATAACAGCATTGACCTTGTTGAGCTTGAGACAGGTTACTTAAAAGACAACTTGGGTTCTAAAGTGAGCTTCCAGCCATACCTTCTTATTTCTGACGTAGTTGGTTCAGAGCATGAATCCCTGGCGGTAGCGGCTGCTGATTCTGGAAAGCGTAAGAACGGTCAATTAAAGCTTTTAGAGAGCTTATTTATCAATAATGGCATCAAAGCTCCGGTTTCAAACTTTGAAATGATCTCAGCAGAACCAGTTGTTAAAGCTATGTATCATAAAATTGATTCTTTAAGAGCGTCTCGCGATGTGACTTCTAAATTGCAACTGACTCAGCTTGCGATTCGTAAAGGTCTTAAAACAGATGCTGAATTAGAAGCGTTAATTAAAGCAGAACCTTCATTTGATCGTCAGATGTTGATGGATAAATTAGAAAAATTCTCTGGCGCCCTTGAAATCATTGCGAAAAAAGTTTCAGGCAGAAGTTTTGCGATCACAGGTGGCGATGAACTTCTGAACGGCACTTGGAACCCGAAAAAAGTCCTGAAGTTGCAAATGATGGTTGGCAATATGTCAGCGACTGAAGCAAAAGCCGCTTACGCGCAAGAGCTTGCGAAAATTGAATCAGTCATGGGTAAAGAATTGCAAATCGAAGTTCTTTCTTATGATGCAGAGAAAACGCGCGAAGCTGTGTTCTTCGGATCACGCTCTAAGAAAGTTCTTGCTGATCACTATGAAAAAAACATTTTAAAGAAACTAGGCCTAACTAAAGAAATCGATAAAAACGGTGGCGTGCGCTTCCGTGAAGTGACTGAATCTGCTGGAGGTATGAGATGCGAAGCCGTACTAATGTAATTACAAAAATGCCTTATCTAGCAGCCGCAGCCTTTGCACTATGCTTAAGTGTAAGTCCAGTGAAAGCGTTGGCGATTGATGTTGAAAAGGATTTTATCCAAGCCTTAGCGACTTCATCTAAAAGCACTTTCACGGCGATGGATTGGTATAATGATCCATTAAGAAAAGTATCTACAGTAATGGCAGAGCGTGTGGATATAGTGAAAACAGAATCGCACACGGAAATCATTCCGGAATATACGGCTGAAGGCCTAAAATTCAAACTTCGTTATGATGCTAAGGCCATCGCAAATCCGAAGTTAGCAATTAAAGATTTAGCTATGATCGCCATTATCACTTCAGGCGGTAATGGGTATGTTGATAACAAAGGCTTTAAAGCGAACTTAGAGCTAAAAAGTAAAGGTCAGGTTGAATCTCCCCATGCAATTGCTGAACTTCTAACGAACGTACAAATGGGAAGTGTCACCGCGAAGGCTCGCTGGGTTCAGCTGCAAGTGGAGCTTTTAAAATCCACTTCCTTGAAACCGCAATTTATTCAAGACCTTGGTGTGAGTTCTAATATTGTCGCTGAAATTCGTGCCGAACTTGAGACGCAACTTCCAGCACTTGAAGCAGAAGCAACAAAACTAGCTAAAAAGCAGCAAAAAGAATTAGATAGCTGGAAAAAAGAAACCCAAGCTTTAGATAAATACGAAGCAATGGAAGAAAAGCTGAACGATTTGATTCTTAAAAACGATCGTAAAGGCGTTCGTAAAATGCTAGAGGCCTATTTACCATGGGCTTTGATGGAACCTGTTGAAGCTAATACTTGGAAAATGTGGTTAGACGCTATTGAAAACCCAAGTAAAGATAAAACAACTGTGGCCTTCCGTGGTGTTAGTTATGACACGGATAAAATTCAGCGTCGCCAAACAGCCCACGGTGAAGTTTATGGATTTATGTCGACAGTTCTTACAAAAAACCAAGGAAATTACACTCGTCGCTTAAGATCGCTAGTTACAAACAGAGAAAAAAATGGTGACCATGGTTTTGAGTTGTTCGGAAGTAAATTCCGCAGCGGTAAAATGACAGATCAAATGACTCAGCACGCTCGTGATCCTGTAGCTTCAAGCTTCTTGTCATTCACTTATGATCCAGGTGTTGCCTATGGTTTCATTGGGAAGGATAAAGTAAAGATCGTTGGTGATGAACGAGTGGTTTCACCTGGTGGCGGATTGTTAGCAGTAAAAATGGATTCAAGACGTCTAGTTCCGAATCTTCCATCTATGTATGGAACTGAAATCGAATTGCTTGCTCCACTGATAATCTTTCCTGATGAGATCATCAAGTACGAAGAAGGATCTAGGACTTTGAGTGATTTAGAGACATTTGTAAAAGAAATCACTGCTAAGACAGGTGTTCACTACAATTTAAATGAACCCGGCGAAGCATTTAAAAAACGTTACGCAGCAGATGGTTATGAGTTCTTAGCAGAGATGAATAAAGTAAAGTCATTTTCTGCTATGAGCTGCTCTAAAATTTTCTAATTACCCGAAGGTGAAAGCAAAGGCCTGAACTCCAGAATCCAGGAATTCGATTTCAAAGGTTCTTTCTTTCACCTCTTTTTCTGGGCTTTGTCGGATCAATTGATAAAGTCTGTTTTCGGTGACAGTTCCAAAACCATTGGCATCCACATCTAAACCACGATCTTTGCCGGGTGGTTTTCCATCAATGGTCACTTTAAAACGGATTTTTGCGCCGGGCTCTTTCGGTCCGAGGACAAGATGTAAATCCCGCGCGTGATATTTAAAATGTATTCTTCCCCCAGGTTTGGTTAAAAGAGCACTGTCTTCTTCAATCAACCAAGTTCCGGCCATGGTCCATTCGTTTGAATAAATAGGTGATACCGGAACATATGTTTCTTCCTGATTTTGTTTTAAATAAGGCTGCAAGCGGCGATTCTCGGCGCGTCTGAAGCCAACATAAGTCTCTGGGGTTTTAATGTCTTTAAATTGTGCGGGGGCCGCGACACCTTTAGCTTCCACTTGCACAAGCTTAGAGTCCATTTCCTCGGAACCGTCTTCTTTTAAAAGGTCCTGAATAACTTTCTCTGAAGCCTCATACTTTCCTTCACCATGATGATAGGCGCGAATCACTCCTTTGCGATCGATAAAATAATGCGCGGGCCAGTAGTTATTTTCGAAGGTATTCCAAATCTGATAATCGTTATCCATCACGACAGGATAAGTGATTTTTAAATCCTCTATGGCTTTTGCGACATTTAAAGGGTCTTTTTCAAAGGCAAATTCAGGTGTGTGCACACCAATAATAACAAGTCCCATGTCTTTGTACTTTTCGTGCCACGCTTTTATGTAAGGAAGAGTTCTTAAACAGTTGATACATGAATAGGTCCAAAAATCGATGAGCACGACTTTGCCGCGAAGTTCTCCTAAAACGAGAGTCGGGGAGTTGAACCATTTGGTTCCCCCTTGTAGATTCGGGGTGATTCGACTTATTAGTTCTGAAGTCTCACCACCTTGAGATTTTGATAGTGGCTTAGCTGGTCTAAAAACTTCAACTAAATAGCTTTCCCATTTCTCAGTTTGAAGCTTTGAAATTTGCGTTAAGATAGTTCTATCTAAATTAAAAACGATAATCACTACACCCGCTAATACAGCAACACCTAGACCCGCTTTTATTTTGCGTTCCATAGGTAAAGTTTTTTTCATGGAGTTCAAAAATTTTCCGCCAGCAACAAGCGCTAACATCAATGACGTCGCTGCCCCCAAAGCATAGGCGAATAAAAACCATACAGATTCCATAGGAGATTCTTGAGTTGCCGCACCTGTAAGAATTAAACCTAGAATAGGACCGGCGCATGGAGCCCACAGTAGTCCTGTGGCAGCACCTAAGACGACAGAATGAAAAACGCTGGGTTCTTTGCCAACAGACGTTGTTAATTTTGCACCAAGCTTATTAAAAGGTTCATAGAATCGTTCAAAGAATTGCGGAAATATCAGCGACAGACCAAAGATGGTTAAAAGAATAATCGCAAGCCAGCGTCCCCATTGATTCAATTGTACTGCCCAAATACCACCTAGAACTGCTAGACCTGAAAACGCGGCAAATGTTAAAGCCATACCAACCAGTAACGGCAAACCACTTTTTCTGAATGGTTGATCTGCTTTTGCGAAGACAAAGGGAAGCACCGGTAAAATGCAGGGACTTAAAATAGTTAAAAGCCCACCAAGATAAGATAGAATAAAAAGTAACATAATAACCCCTAATTA